>DASZZZ010000020.1:0-62148 GCA_036260375.1 Actinomycetota bacterium | reverse complement strand
GCCTCGAACGACGTCCTGGGCTCCCTCGCGAGCAAGCGCGAGGAGATCCAATCGCTGCTCGAGGTCACGAGGCAGATGGCGGGCGAGGTCACCGGCCTCGTACGCGACAACCGGTCGAAGATCGACTCGATCGTCGGCAAGCTCGACCGTGCCCTCACCGTCCTCGAGAGCAACGTCGAGCACATCGACATGGCGCTCGAGTACGCCGGCCCCTCGTCGCGCTACTTCGGAAACATCACGCGTCAGGGCCGCTGGGCCGACATCTTCTCGTGCGTGCTCGTCATCTCCGACGCCTGTGAGAACGACGAATGAACGACGCGATGAGGAAGCTCGTGAAGCCGCTGGCGGTCGTCGTCGCCCTCCTGCTGGCCGGAGGCGCATACGCGGCCACGGGCGGGCTCGACAAGGACGACGAGACCTACGAGGTCACGGCCTATTTCACGAAGGCCATCGGCCTCTTCGAGAACTCAGACGTGACGGTCCTCGGCGTCGCGGTGGGCAAGGTGACGAACGTCGAGCCGGTCGGGACCACGGTCCGCGTCGACATGGAGATCTCGAAGGACCATCCCGTGCCGGTCAACGCGACCGCGCAGATCGTGCCGATCTCCGTCATCTCCGACCGCTACGTGCAGCTCGCGCCGCCGTACGTCGCGGGGCGGACGCTCCCGGACGGAGCGGTGCTCGAGGTCGACCGGACCCGGATACCCGCCGAGCTCGACGACGTCTTCCTGCAGCTGAAGAAGCTGCTCGAGGCCATCGAGCCCGGCCGGGAGGGCGAGCCTGGCGCTCTCGGCGAGCTCGTCGTCCAGCTCGACCGCACGCTCGCCGGTCACGAGGCGGATCTCCGCGGCACCCTCATCCACGGCGCGCGCCTCACGGACACGCTCGCGGACGCCGAGGAGGACATTTCCGGTCTGCTCGTGAACCTCGACCGGATGTTCACGACCCTCGCGACGAGGGCCGGCTCGTTCGGCGAGCTCAACTCGAACTTCGCCGCGGTCATGTCGGCCCTCGCCGAGAGCCGCGACGACCTGCACGGAACGCTCGAGAACCTCGGCACGATGACCGAGGAGGTCGGCGACCTCATCAGGGACAACCGGTCGCTGCTCGACCGGGACCTGGCGCGTGCGGCGACGCTCACGCGGACGGTGCTGAAGAACCGGAAGTCGGTCCAGGAGTCGCTGGCCTGGCTGCCGGTCGTCGGCGAGGGCCTGATGCGCGCCTACAACCCGGATCCCGTCGACGCCACGGACATCCGCGACAACGCGACGCAGCGCGTCGAGTGCGAGATCCTCGACACGATCCCCGACGGCCCGATCAAGGACCAGCTGGAGGAGATCTGCAAGGAGGAGACCGGAGAGCCCGACCAGGCGGCCGTCGTCGCCGAGCCGCGCGCGCTTCCGGAGCTGAAGCTCGACTGCGACGAGGGAGTGCGCAAGGTCAGGCGCCAGATACGGCGGCTCGGCCGCATGGCGATCGAAGACGGCGTGAAGGACGACATCCTGAAGCCGCTGACGCGCAAGCTGAAGAAGCTGGCCGAGAAGTGCCGGGAGCTGGGCCAGGCGATCGACGAAGAGCTGCTCGATCGTCTGCAAGACCTGACCGGCGACATAGACCTCGACGACCTCGACGATCTCGAAGACCTCGACCTCGACGATCTCGACCTCGAGGGCCTGACGGGCAACGCCGCGGGGGCCGCGGCCGTCCCGGACGAAGGCGACGACTCGGGCGAGGAAGCGGGCGGTTGGATCGACGGCCTCCTCGACTTCGTGGGGCTCTCGTGACGCGGCGCCGCGCCCCCGCGCTCCTGGTCCTGACCGCCCTCCTTGGCACCTCGTGCGCCGCCCTCGGCTACGCGGGCAAGTGCGAGGGCACGAGCGTGATCGCGAACTTCGAGCAGGTCGGCGACCTCGTCGAGGCTGCGAACGTCCAGTCGTCCGACGTCGTCATCGGGACCGTGCAGAAGATCGAGCTGAAGGGGTGGGACGCGGCCGTCACGATGTGCCTCGACGAGGGCGAGCAGATACCCGCGGACGTCGAGGCGCGCGTCCGCACGACGTCTCTGCTCGGCGAGAAGTTCGTCGACCTCCGCCCGCGCACGGAGGGCCCGCCTTACCTCGAGGACGGGGTCGTGATCGGCACCGAGGACACGAGCAAGGCCACCGAGCTGGAAGACGTCTTCGCCGAGCTCGCCACGATCCTCGGCTCGGGGAACCTGGAGGACCTCAACCGCTTCACCGCGTCGCAGGCCGAGATCCTGCGCGACAACGCAGGCGAGCTCAGGACGGTGCTCGCCGAGCTGCGCGAGTTCACCGACACTCTGGCGCTCCGCAAGGACGACATGGCTGCGGCGATCGACTCGCTCGACCACGTCGCACGCGAGATCGTCGACGAGCAGGGAGTGCTCAAGCGCTTCCTCGACTCGTTCGCCGACTCGTCGGGCGTCCTCGCCGACCAGAAGGGCTCGCTGAACGAGCTGCTCTTCTCGCTCGACCGCTTCACGCGCATCAGCGTCCAGTTGCTCGAGGCGACCGAGGCCGGGCTCGACGAGCAGTTCCGCGAGCTCCGCCCCGTGCTGCGGACGGTCGTCAGGAACAGCGCGCGCGTCCGAGAGACCATCCAGACCCTCGCGGTGTTCTCACAGTACTTCCCGGAGAGCATGCCCGGGGACTACCTGCAGCTCGACGTATGCCAGGCGTTGCCGGAACAGTACGGCCAGGGGACGACGTGCCCGCAGGCCGACGGCGTCGACGACCCGAACGCCCGCTCCGGTGGCGGGGGCGGTGCGGAGGACATGAGCGACCTCGAGCGCCTCCTGCGCAAGCCGCTGGAAAGGCAAACGACGGGCCGCCTCGGCGGGACGCCAAGGAAGGGGGGGCGCTCCTGATGTCGATCTCCCCCAAGACCAAGGTCAAGGTCAATGTCGTCGCGTTCGTCGTGCTCGCCATCGGGCTGTCGTACGCGATGGCGACCCAGGTGCTCTCGGTGCTCCAGGACCGCTACAGGATCATCGCGACGTTCCCCGACGCTGGCGGCGTCTTCACGAACCAGGAGGTGACGTACCGCGGCGTCACGGTCGGGCAGGTCGGGAAGATGTCGGTCGTCGAGGACGGCGTCGACATCGAGCTGCTGATCGACGAGGGCACCAAGATCCCCGAAGAGGACGTCGAAGCCCGCGTCATGTTCAAGAGCGCCGTCGGCGAGCAGTTCGTCGACCTCCTGCCGGGCTCCGACGAGGGCCCGTACCTCGCCGACGGGTCGAGGATCCCGCTCGAGCAGACGTCGATCCCGGTGAGCACCCAGGACCTGCTCGCGACGTTGCAATCGGTGCTCGAAGGAGTGCCGCCTGAGGCGTTGAAGGGCGCGATCGACTCGGCGGGCGAGGCGCTGGCGGGGCGGGGCGACGACATCGCGACGATCCTCGACTCGATGGCGCGCCTCGCCGAGCTGTTCGCGGACCGTGCCCCCGAGGTGAGGGGGATCCTCCGCAACGGCACCGAGGTGGGGGCCGCGTTCGTAGCGTCGCGCGAGGACTTCGCCGCAGCGGTCCGCGACCTGGTGATCGTCAGCGAGACGCTCGAGGGGAGCACCGACGAGCTCAGGCGCCTGCTCGTAGGCGCGAACGTGACGTCGGAGGAGCTCGTGGGCCTCATCCGCGAGAGCCGGCCGGACCTGCACCAGACGATCCGGGAGCTGGCGGAGATCAACGAGATCCAGGCCGAGAAGGCGAACGCGCTCCGCGCCCTGTTCGAGTACCTGCCGCGGGGGCTCGGCAACGTGGTCAAGACGTTCGAGCCCGACACGGGCATGATCCGGTTCGGCCTCGTCAACGACACCGCGAACCACGCCTGCAGCTACGGGACCGAACGGCGGCAGCCCGAGGACCGCGGCCCCCACCTCCCCCCGAAGAACGCCCGCTGCTCGAACCCACCCGACGGGCAACAGCAGGTGCCCTCCGTGGCCCCGATGGAGGAGCCGCGGACGGCTCCGGACACGTCCGGGATCCTCGGCCTGGACGAGGCGGCGGCGGGCGACTCCGCGCTGCCGAACCGGATGAGCGACTGGTCGTGGACGCTCGTCTACCTGAACGCGTTGTAGCCGCGGCCCCCTAGGATCGACAGATGGACTCCCCCGTCGAAGGCGCTCACTCGATCGCGCCGGAAGGCCGCAGGGTTCGGACCGTTCCGATCCTCGTCGCGCTGCTCGTGTTCGCGGTCGCGGCCGCGGGCGCGTTCGCGACACTGTGGCTGACGAAGGACGACGACTTCACGTCGGCGGACGTGGCGAGCTACCTCGACGCGCGCGCGCCTGCCGTGGTGGACCGGACGACCGAGGTCATGGACCTCCTCCTCAACTACGACGCGACGAACATAGAAGACGTCGGCGACCGGCTCCTCGAGATGTCGACCGGCAACTTCGCGGACGACTACGAGGACCTCGTGGGGGGCGGGAACCTCCAGAAGGCGCTGCGCGACGCGTCGGCGTCGTCCCGCGGACAGATCGTCGACGGGCCCGACGTGTACTTCCGCGACCCGAGCGAAGCCGTGGCGATCATGACGGTGACGCAGACGGCTCAGTCCCGGAGCAACCCCACGGGGATCACGACCGAGTACGTCTTCCGCGTCATCCTGCTGCGGACGGGCAGCGAGTGGAAGGCCGACGACGTGAAGATCCTCAGCACCAACGCGGGCTAGCCGAGAAGCGTCTCAGGAAGGAGAGCCGAAGGTCTCGAGGATCGCCTGGCCGTTCTCGAGCATCCGCTCGAAGCTCGGGCCGTACCACGGCCCCCCCATCAGGAGCCGGTCGGCGATGCCGTCCCATGCCCGCACGCGCTCCCGCGCCTCGTCCGCTGGCCCGGCCACCGCGATCGCGTCGCACAGCTCGTCGTCGATCAGCGCCACCATCGCGTCCTTGTCGCGCGCGTCGAACGCAGCACGGAGGTCGGGCACGAGGTGCTCGCGGCCGTGCAGCGCGAGGATCTTCGTGTACGTGCGAGTTGTGGCGTAGAACGCGATCTGGAGCTTCACCTCACGCCGCGCCAGGTCCACGTCGTCGGAGATCGAGACCATCGGCGAAGCCGTGAGGTTGCACTCGTCCGGCTTTCGGCCCGCTTTCGCCGCCCCCTCGGCCACCGCCGGCCGCACGACCTCGGCGAGGTACTTGGTCGACGCCAGCGGGTGCCCGAGCAGCCCGTCTGCGACCTCGCCGCAGACCCGCGCCATGACCGGGCCGACCGCCGCGAAGTAGACGGGGACGTCGCGCGGGGGCGGCATCCGCTTGCCCCCGAAAACCGGCATCGTGACGTTGTAGAACCGGCCCTCGAAGACGCGGTCCTCGCCGCGGTTGGCGCCCCAGACCGTCCTGAGCACGCCCGCGTACTCGCGCAGCTTGGGGGCCGGGTGCTCGAACGGCACGGAGAACCGCCTCTGGTTGACGCCCTTCACCTGCGAGCCGAGCCCGCAGATGAACCGTCCGCCGGAGAGCTCGTCGAGATCGGCCGCCTCCATCGCGGTGATCGTCGGCGAACGCGGGAACGCGAGCGCGATCGCCGTCCCGATCTTGATCTTCGACGTCGCCTGGATGGCGGCCGCCGCGGGGATGAACGCGGAGTGGGTGGTCTCGGCTACCCAGCACGACTCGAACCCCGCGTCCTCGGCGGCCTTGGCCATCGCCCCGATCATCGTCAGGGGCCCTCCGATGCCGATCCCGTAGTCCATGGCTCGGGACTATAGACGGCCGGCCGCGGGCCGCTTCCGGCCGCCGCCCGCCGCGGTATGGTCGCCCCGATTGCGTGGCAGCTATCGACTTGTAGGAGGCGAAGTGGCGGAATTGCTCGAGGACGAAGAGATCGAACAGCGTCTGGACGAGCTCGGCGACTGGGAGCGCGAGGGCGACGACATCCAGAAGGTCATCGAGTTCGACGACTTCACCACCGCGATCAAGTTCGTGAACGACGTCGCCAAGCTCGCCGACCGCTACGACCACCATCCGGACATCGACATCCGGTGGAACAAGGTCAAGCTGTCGCTCTCTACCCACTCAGAGGGGGGCCTGACGTCGCTCGACTTCGACGTCGCGGGAGAGATCGAGCAGTCGATCAGCTAACGGGATCGCTTCGCGATCCCGTCCTGTGCGAGCCTCCGCGACGCCCGGCTTCGTCGCCTCCGGCGACGGTCGCTAGTGGCTAGGCGCTAGGGGCACTCGAAGTTCTCTAGCACCCAGAGCCCGGCCCGGAATACCTTGCACGCCTCGTCGTCGCGACCCTGCTCCATGAGCATGTCGCCGAGGACGCGGTGTGCCCGGGCCGCGCGGAGGAAGTGCTCGGCCTTCGTGTAGAGCCGCACGGCGTCGCGCAGGTGCTTCTCGCCCTTCTTGGGATCGTCCTCCTTGATACAGAGGCCGAGCTCGAGATGCGTCAAAGCCAGCTCTCCCACGTCCTCGCTGCTCTTGAGGAGCTTGAGAGCGCGGTCGAGGTGAGTGCGCGCCTCCTCCACGTCGCCTTCGACGCGCGCGACGTGCGCGAGCTCGTTGCGGGCATGCGCCTCGCCGCGCTCGTCACCCATCGAGACGTAGAGGTCGAGCGCCGTCTGCAGCTCGCTGCGGGCCGTCGCGAGATCGCCACCTCCCCGCGCCAGCGAGTACCCACGGTTCATGTGGACGGCCGCGCTCTCGCTGCGCAGCTCGAGGTTCTCGAACAGGTCTTCGGCCCGGAGAAGGGCAGCGTCGGCCTCCTTGATCCGGCCCTCGCTGAGATACGCCTCGGCGAGGTTCACCTGCATGACCGCGAGGTTGAACGGGTCGGTCACCTTCGGCAGGAGCTCGATCGCGCGGCCGGCGAGCTCGCTCGCCTTCGACTGCACTCCCAGCTGAGCGTAGGCCCAGACGAGCGGGCCGTAGAGCCGCACCATCGCGTTCGGATCCTTGAAGCCCTCACGCTCCATACGCTCGACCAGGCTCTCGACGAGGTGGATCGCGTACCTGATGTCGCCGAGCCCGATCAGGCAGCGCGCCTGGCCGGCCATGCAGTCGGCAAGCATCGGTGGCGGCGCTTCGATGAGGATCCTCTCGACGTCCTGGTAGATCTCGAACGCCGCCTGCATGTTGCCTCGTCGCTCCTCGATCAGGGCCTGGTACTCCACGGCCTTCGCTTCGAGGTGGCTCATCTTGTAGCGCTTCGCGTCGCGCAGGACCTGCGTAAGCACCTTCGAGGCGTCGTCGAGGTTGCCGGCGGATATGTCCCGGCGAGCACCCTGGAGCTTCAGCCGTAGCTTCGGCTCGAGGTCCGGCGGCCGCCCCGTCCGCAGCTCCTCCACGTCGACCGAGAGCTTCTTCGCGAAGTGTTCCAGCGCAGTGGCAGACGGCGTCCGCCGCCCCGCTTCGATCGTGCTGACGTACGCATGCGTGTAGCGGGGGTCGGCAAGCTCTTTTTGGGTGAGCCCGCTCTGAAGCCGTAGCCGTCTAAGACGTTGTCCGACGCTCATCCTCGAGGTCCAGCCCTCCTGTGACAGCCGCCTTGCGCAGTCTAACGCGCCGACCAAGCACCCTCCGAGTCGATCGGCGCGCGCTAGCGTAAGCCCGTTCATTCCATGCGGATAACGCGAGCGTTACATCTCCTTCCCTCTCGGTTCCCTACTACCGCGAAAGGAGGTGCATATGACTCGCGCGAAGAAGCTCGCCCGTCTCGTCGCCGCTCTGGCGGCGGTGTGGACGGTGGCAGGAGCGTCCTGGCCCACCGAGGACGTGATGGAGATCCTCGGAGGAATGCCTTGCTGCTAGTCGGCGAGAGCCGGTGAGGAACGCTCCTCACGCAGCCAGGGTGGGAGCGAGAACGTGACGTCCTCGGTCGTCACCTCTCGCGTCTCGACGTGGTCGTAGCCGAGATCCGAAAGCTTCGCGAGGAGCCGTTCGACGAGCACCTCGGGGGCGCTCGCACCGGAGCTCACTCCGACCGTCTCGGCGCCCTCGAGCCACGAGGGGTCGAGGTACGTCTCGTCGGGGACGAGGTAGCCCGGGGTACCAGCCACCCGGGCTACCTCGACGAGACGGTTCGAGTTGCTGGAGTTGATCGCGCCGACGATCAGCACGACGTCGGCCTCGGGGGCGATCGCCTTCACGGCCACCTGGCGGTTCTGTGTCGCGTAGCAGATGTCGTCGGAACGCGGCCCCCTTATGTCGGTGAACCGGTCTCGCAGCGCCTCGACGACGTTCAGCGTGTCGTCGACCGACAGGGTCGTCTGCGTGAGATACGACACGGGCTCGTCGGGATCGAGACCCAGCTCGTCTATCTGCTCCGGCCGCTCTATGACGGTCGTCATCTCGGGCGCCTCCCCCGCCGTGCCCTCGATCTCCTCGTGACCCTCGTGGCCCACGAGGACGATGCGGCGCCCGTCGCGGGCGAAGCGCTTGGCCTCGAGGTGGACCTTCGTAACGAGGGGGCACGTGGCGTCGATCACCTGGAGGTTGCGCTCCCCCGCCTTGCGGCGCACCTCCGGCGACACGCCGTGGGCGGAGAAGATGCAGACGGCGCCTTCGGGGATCTCGTCGACGGAGTCGACGAATACGGCCCCGCGGCGCGCGAGCTCTTCGACGACGTGGCGGTTGTGGACGATCTCCTTGCGGACGTAGACGGGCGCGCCGAGCTTCTCGAGAGCGCGCTCGACCATCTGCACGGCGCGGTCGACGCCTGCGCAGTACCCGCGAGGTGCAGCCAGGATGACCTTCTTCACGCTTCCACCATAGAAGGTCAACGCCGATACAGGTCCGGCCTTCCCGCAACCTGACTGGAAGGACACAACTTCTCCACGGGGCACTCCGCGCACAGCGGCTTCTTCGCCAGGCAGATCGCGCGCCCGTGCTCGATCAACAGGTAAGGGACCTGCGGCCACTCCTTGCGCGGAGCGAGCTCCATGAGGTCACGCTCGATCTTCTCGGCCTCTTTGGAGCCGTATGAAGTGAAGCCGAGTCGCACGGCGAGCCGCCCGACGTGGGTGTCGACCGCGATCCCCGCGTCGGGGTCCTTCCGCGCGGCCTCGGGATAGCAGTTGACGAGGACGATGTTCGCGGTCTTCCGGGCCACGCCCGGGAGAGTGATCAGCTCGGCGATGGACCTCGGGACCTCGCCGCCGAAGTCCTCGAGGAGCTTCTGCGACAGCCCGCGCAGCGCCTTCGTCTTCTGCCGGAAGAAGCCCGTCGGGTGGATGTCTCTTTGGAGCTCTTCCTCCGGCACCGCCAGGTAGTCCTCCGGCTTGCGGTACTTGCGGAAGAGGTCCTGCGTGACCTCGTTGACCTTTGCATCGGTCGACTGCGCCGAGAGGACCGTCGCGACGACGCACTCCAGCGGCGTCGTGTAGTTCAGGGCGATCTTGGCCTCGGGGTACGCCTTCTTCAACCTGCGCAGGACGTGCGGGAGGCGCTCGGGGGCCGGGGCGTCGCGGTCGGGGACGGGCATGGGCGCCAAGGGTATCTGCTAGGCTACCCAAACGACTGTTTGTTAGGAGGCTCGATGGGACAGGTTGCACCGCTGCGGACCAGGCGGGCCGACGTCGTGAAGGCGGCCGCGCGGCTCTTCTCCGAGCGCGGCTACCACGGCACGTCGATGCAACACCTCGGCAACGCGCTGGGCCTCCAGCGGGGCTCCCTCTACGCCCACATCGGGTCCAAGGAGGAGCTGCTGTTCGACGTCGTCGACGAGGGGGCCGAGCGGTTCCTCGAGCGCGGGCAGCAGGCGCTCGACCGGCCCGGGACCGCTACGGAGCGCCTCACCGCGCTGCTCGTCGGGCACGCCGAGACCGCGGCGGAGCACCTCGACTCGGCGACGGTCTTCCTGAACGAGTGGAGGTACCTCTCGGAGGACCTGCGTGCAGCCGTGCAGGCCAAGCGCGACCGCTACGAGGCGATGGTCCGCTCGATCGTCGAAGAAGGCATCGCTACGGGAGAGTTCCGGGGCGACGCGGACGTGCGGTTCGCGGCGACGCTCGTGCTCTCCGCCGGGAACTGGCTGTTCTCCTGGTACCGCCCGGGAGGCGAGCTGGGTCCCACCGAGATCGGCGAGAGGTTCGCCGAGCTACTGACAAGGGGGTTGTCGCGGTGACGTACGAGGAGAAGCTCGCCCGGTTCAACGAGCACATCGAGGCCGGCGGGAAGGTCGAGGCGAACGACTGGATGCCCGACGACTTCCGCCGCGGCGTCCTCAAGTTCATCGAGATGCACGCGAACTCCGAGATCATGGGCGCGCTCCCCGAGCGGGAATGCCTGCCGAGCGCGCCGACGCTCCAGCGCAAGATGTCGCTCTGCGCCAAGATCCAGGACGAGGTCGGGCACGCGCAACTGCTGTACCGAGTAGCCGAGGACCTCGGCAAGAGCCGCGTCGCGATGTACGAGGACCTCGTCAACGGCAAGGCGAAGTTCCACAACGTCTTCCACTACCCGGTGAAGCACTGGGGCGACGTCGCGATCATCGGGTGGCTCATCGACGGGGCCGCGCTCGTCACGCAGGCGGCGCTGCTCGACTCGTCGTATGCGCCGTACACGCGGGTGCTCAAGCGGATCTGCGCCGAGGAGCAGCTACATCTCCGCCACGGCGAGGACATCACGCTCGAGCTCGCGTCCGGCACCGACGAGCAGCGCGAGATGTTCCAGGAGGCGCTGAACCGGTGGTGGCTGGCGATCATCCACTTCTTCGGCCCCCGTTCGAACGTCGCCAAGGACCTGTTGCTGCGCTGGAAGGTCAAGACGCGCACGAACGAGGACCTCCGCGCCGAGTTCCTCGACCGGTACGTGCCGAAGATCTACGAGCTCGGGTTCACGATCCCGGCTCCGACGCCCGTCCAGGACGAGAACGGTCACTGGGTGCTGGTCGAGGAGGAGATCGACTGGGGCCCGCTCGATGCGATCAAGCGCAACGAGGGGCCTGAGACGGCGCGGCGGCTCGCGACGCGGCGGCAGATGTACGAGTCGCACCGCTGGGTCCGCGAGGCGCTCGAAGAGCCGGCGATCCACGCCGCTTGAGCCGATGGACGTCTACGAGGTCTTCCGGCGCAGCGGCCACAAGGAGCCGTTCGAGCACGCGGGCGCGGTCATCGCGCCCGATCCCGACATGGCGCTGCTGATGGGCAAGGAATGCTTCCTTCGCCGGCGCGAGGGGGAGCACATGTGGGTCGTGAAGCGCTCCGACATCCACTCGTTCCAGGACGAGAGCCTGCTAGAGATCGCCGCGGACAAGTCGTACCGGTTCGCGTCGGCGTACCGCGACGTCGTGACGAAGAGGGAGCGCGCCCGCAAGAGGGCCGACGAGATCAGGAGTCGCGCCTCATGACGCCTGCGTTGGTCTCGTTGGTCACCGCGCTCGGGGACGACGAGCTCGTCCTCGGCCACCGTCACTCCGAGTGGACGGGCTACGCGCCCCACATGGAAGAGGACGTCGCGTTCTCGTCGATCGCGCAGGACGAGATCGGCCACGCCGCCGCGTACTACGGCATCGTCGCCGCACTGACCGACGACGACCCCGACCGCATCGCGCTCGGCCGCAAGCCGCGCGACTATCGCAACGCCGTCCTGTGCGAGCGCCCCAACCGCGACTGGGCGTACACGCTCGCCCGGCAATGGCTCTACGACACGGCGGACGACGTACGTCTGGAGGTGCTCGAGCGGAGCGCGCATCCCGAGCTCGCGGCGCTCGCGACCAAGCAACGGCGCGAGGAGCGCTATCACCTGCTCCACGCGCGGACGTGGATGGAGCGCGTCGCGCGGGGGCCGGTCGAGGGCCGTGCGCGCGTCGTCGACGCGCTCACGGACGCGTGGAGCGACGCGCTCGGACTGTTCGAGCCCGTCGACCTCGAGGACGACGCGGTCGAGTGCGGCTGGCTCCCCGTGCCCTCGGGCGAGCTGCGCGTCCGCTTCCTCGAGCTGGCGTCGCGCGCTCTCGACGACCTCGGCATGCCACCGGACGTGCACGCCCGCGGCGCCGAGTCCGCGGAGTTCGTCGCGTCGTCGTCGGGCGACCTGATCGCGTCCGACGACGCCCCCGACCGCGGCGAGCGGCGCGCACCCGGGCTCGGGGGCCGGCGCGGCGAGCACTCCCCCGACTTCGACGCGCTGTGGGACGAGATGACCGCGACGTACCGCGCCGAGCCGGGGGCGTCGTGGTGAGCGGCGCGGCGGGGGCCGCGAGCGCGGCCGGGGCGCGCTACGACGACGTCGTGGGCCGCGTGTGGGACGCGCTCGCCGGCGTCGCCGATCCCGAGATCCCGGCCGTGTCGGTCGTCGACATGGGGATGATCGAGTCGGTCGAGGCCGATGACGGCGCCGTGCGCGTCGTCGTGCTGCCGACGTTCTCGGGCTGCCCCGCGCTCGACGTGATCCGCGCCGACGTGCGCGCCGCGGCCACGGCGGTCGACGGCGTCGACGAGGTCGACGTCGTCACGACGTTCTCGCCGCCGTGGACGACGGATCGCATCACCGCCGAGGGCCGCGCGAAGCTGCGAGACTTCGGGCTCGCGCCGCCGACCGGCTCGGCCCCCGTCGTGCTGACGCAGATAGGGCTGCCGGCGATCGCGGAGTGCCCGTTCTGCGGGAGCAGGGACACGAGGGCCGAGAGCGCGTTCGGCCCGACGCCGTGCCGCTCGGTGTACTACTGCAACGCGTGCAGCAACCCCTTCGAGCAGTTCAAACCGGTCTGACGGCGCGTCGCGCGCTCAGCCGACCGCGTGCGTCTCTCCGCGTGCGCTCCTGACCGACGCCAACAGACCCACGAGCACGCCGACGAACGTCACGATCACGAGCGCGGCCGTCAAGATCTCGGGGCGCCCGTCGACACGCATCCAGATGTACGGGATGACGACGTACAACGCGACCGCTGCGCCGGCGATCGCGCCGATCAACACGGGGACCGCGCGCGCCAGCGGCGCCGCGGCCGCCAAACCTGCGGCGCTGCCGACTACCAGCGCCGCGACGGCCGGCCACGACGGATAGTCCTCGATCCAAAGGCGTGTCGCGACGACGGCGACGACCGTACACGACAACATGCTCGCCCAGGCGATGCCCGAGCGCCACGACGGCGAGAGCGCACCCGCAACGAGCCCCACGGCGGCCATGCCGAAGACGCACACGATCAGCACAGTGGTTTGCGCGCCGGTCCGGGCCTCGAGTGCACGCGCCACGACGGTGCCGGCGAACATGCCGTACGTCGCCGCGAGCGGGATCGCCGCGTGCGCGCGCCACAGACGAGTCGTGCCTGCAAGAGCACCGACTACGGCGCCGGCGAACACGAGCGGGACTTCGTCGGCCGATCCCCAACGCAGCGCGGCGGCGTATTCGATGGGCCGGCTGGCAACGATCCCGAGCACGACGCCCGCGAGGCAGCCTGCCGTCGAACCACCGATCGTTCCCAGCGGCGCGGCCCGTGACGGCACGCGCACGACGCCGTTCACCCGCATAGAAGCCATCCCCTTCGACTGCGTGTGCACGCGAGCCCAGGGAAGTACGTGTGGGGGTGCAAGCCGCGTGCTACGCGGCGCTGCTCTGCTCCTGCAGGAGAGCGAGGAACGCGTCGACCACGTTCGGGTCGAACTGGGTGCCGGCGCCCTCGCGTAGGCGGCGGGCCGCCTCTTCGGCCGGCAGCGCGTCGCGGTACGGGCGGTCGGTGGTCATCGCGTGGAACGCGTCGCACACGAAGATGATGCGCGACTCGATCGGGATGTCGGCCCCCGCCTTGCCGTCCGGGTAGCCGCCGCCGTCGTAGCGCTCGTGGCAGTGGCGCACGATCGGGCGCACCTCCGTGAGGCGGTCGATCGGCCCGAGGATGCGCTCGCCAAGCTCGGGATGGGTCTTGATGATCTCCCACTCCTCGTCGTCGAGCGGACCGGCCTTGCACAGGATGGCCGACGGGATCCCGATCTTGCCGATGTCGTGGAACAACGCGCCGAGCTCGAGGCGCTTGAGCGACCGGATGTCCATGCCGAGCCGGTGTCCGACCTCGAGGGCCATGTCGGTGATCTCGCGTGCGTGCGACGACGTGTACTCGTCCTTGGCCTCGAGCGCGTTGGCGAGCGCCTCGACCGTCGACACGAACGTGCGCTCGAGGCTCTCGAAGCTCCCGACGTTGGCCAGCCCCAGCTTCGCCTGGTGCGCGATGCCGGCCAGCAGCCGGATCTTGCGCTCGGAGAACTCGTAGTCGCCGAACGCGGGGGCCGTCACGAGGATGCAGCCGATGCGCCCCTCGTCGACCGCGAGCGGCGCTATCGCACACGTCAGGCGGCCGACGATGTCGTCGAGCCCGGGGATGCACTCGAAGTCCTCGGCGCCGAGCATGAACGGCTCCGAGCGACCGAGCACGCGGCGCGCGTCGCTCTCGCCGTAGCGCGCGACCGCGAGACTGCGGCGCTCCGCCTCGGTGAAGCCCCACGCCGCCTCGGGCACGACGTCGCCCGTCTCGCCCTCCTGCAGCATCACGAGGGCCTTCGGGGAGCCGAGGATGCGGGCCGCCTGCTCCACGATGCGGTCGAGCACCTCGTCGATGGTGGCCGCCGACGCAAGCGCGCCGCTGAACTCGAGCAGCGCGTTGGCGACCTCGGCGCTCTCCTTCTGATCGCGGTACAGGATCGCCCGCTGCATCGCAACGGACGTGTGGTACGAGAGCCCCGCGAGCAGCCGCAGACGCGCGTCGGTGAAGTGCGACGGCTCCTCTTGATGGAGGGCGACGACGATCCACCCGCGCACGCCCTCGCTGCGGTGGAGCGGCGCGATCGCCACGTCGCGCAGCACGACCTCGGGCGGCTTCTCGAAGTAGTCCTCGCACTCGCTCGCGCCGAGGACGAACGGCTCCCGGCGCTCGTTCAGCAGGCGCGCGCCGTCGGCCGCCGCGACGCGGGCGCGCACGACGGCCTCGGTCTCGGGGTCGCCGACGTAGCCCGCGTGCGCCATGCAGTGGAAGTCGCGCGAACGCTCGCTCTCCATCCACAGCGCGCAGTGCGTCGCCTCCAACAGCTCGCGCGCGATCTCCACGGTGCGCTGGCCGATCGAGTACAGCGACGGGGAGTTGTAGATCGAGTCGGCGAACTCGAGCAGCGCCTTGGCGTTGTGCGCCTCGCGCCGCTGCTCCTCGTAGAGGCGCGCGTTCTCGAGCGCGATCGACGCCTGCCCCGCGAGCACCTCGAGCAGACGGACGTCGTCGCCGTCGAGCTGATTCGAGCCGAGCTTGGAGACGACGATGACGCCGATGACGCGCACGCCGTGGCACAGAGGAACCGCGATCACGGACTCCTCGATGTCGTCCGTGCCGGCGATCGTGACCGCGTACGGGCAGTCGAGCGCGTTGGCGACGAGGACGGCCTTGCCGGTGAGCGCGGCGCGTCCCGTTATCCCCTCGCCGACCTTGCACGCGAGCGCCCGGCGGCCGTTGACGTCGTCCTCGAGCTCGCCGCGCCACGACACCGGGACGAGCGAGTCACCCTCGGTCACGTACACGCGGCAGCTGTGATAGTCGATCAAGGTCCGCAGCTCGTTGGTGATCGCCGACGCGATCTCGCGCACGTCGTTGAGCCGGTTGAGCTTGCCGGCGAGGCTCTGGAGCATCTTGAGGTGTGCGATCGAGCGCACGTCGCGATCGCTCGACGGCGCGCCCGGACGCTCCGAGGTCGACTCGTCGAACAGGACGACGCGGTTCTTGCCCTTCGCCTTGGCGGTGAGCATCGCGGCGTCGGCGCACGCGAGCAGCTCGCGCGGGTTCATCGCGTGGTCCGGTCCCTGCGCGATGCCCACCGACAGCGTGATCTTGCCGGCGGGGTCGAAGTCGAGCAGCTCGAGGCGATCGCGCACGCGCCGGGCGAGCCCGAACGCGTCGCCCGCGTCGCACGACGGCATGATGATGGCGAACTCCTCGCCGCCGAGCCGGCACACGATGTCGGACGCCCGCACCGTCGACTTCAGCGTCTCGGCGAGCAGCTGCAGGATGTGGTCGCCCGTCCCGTGGCCGTGGACGTCGTTGATCTTCTTGAAGTCGTCGATGTCGAACATCACCAGCGCGACGGCGTCGTGCGTACGCGACGCGCGTGTGAGCTCAGAGCGAAGGCGCTCGTGGAAGTAGCGGTGGTTGTAGAGACCGGTGAGCGCGTCGGTCTGCGCCTGGTGCTCCAGCGCGGCGCGGATGTGGGCGTTGTCGAGCGCGAGCGCCGCGGCGTCGCCGAAGCGCTTCGCGAGCTCGAACTCCTCGTCGGTGAAGTGCGCCGTCTCGCCGATGCGGTAGAGGTTGAGCGCGCCGTGGACGCTGCCGCGGGCGACGAGGGGGATCGTGATCAGCGCCTCGGGGTCGTCGGCCGGGGTCCCGGGGACGACCGCGCAGCGCGGGTCGAGGTGCGCGCGGTTGGCGAGCACCGGCTCCCGGTGCGACGCGGCCCACCCGGTGATGCCGACGTCGAAGGGCGTCGGGTTGCCCATGATGAGCTCGGCGTAGTCGTCGCGCGACAGGACCGGGTTGAGGATCCTCTGCTGCTCGTCGGCCTCGTAGATCGTCAGGAAGTCGTACGGGACGAGGTCCGAGACGATGTCGGCGATGCGCTCGAGCAGGGCGTCGAGACCGTGCTCGGAGAGCACGAAGCGAAACGTGTCCGCCAGGCGGCGGTACGAGTCGACCGATGCTCCGGCGGCGCGGGCGATCTCCCCCGACATCACCTCGGGCGTCTTTATCTCCGGCTCCTGTCCCTAGCGCGGTCTCGGACAGAGCAGATATCGGCCCGCGCAGGGGGCCACTTGAGGATCGCGGGCGGGGGCTGGGACGCGATCGCCCCGGTGTGTCCGGTGGCGATCGCCCTAGTACATCCCGTACGCGCGCTCGACCTCGAACTCGTAGATCAGACGCTGCTCGCGCACCATCGCGGCACGGTATTCCTCGAGGTCGTCGGGCTCGCCCGCGAGGACGCGATAGAGCGCGAGGTTGCGGTCGACGGCGTCGTCACCGTCGTGGATCGTGACGCTCGCCTCGAGGCCGAGCCACCGGTACGGGCCGTCGCCGAGGACGCACAGCGCCGCGCGCGGGTGGCGCCTCAAGTGCTTGGTGCGCACGCGCGTTTGCGTCCCGGAGCTCCACAGCTTCCCGTCGACGAGACCCACGGACACGCGCGCGACGTGGGCGGTGCCGTCGGACTTCGTCGTCGCCATGATGGCGGAGTGGTGCTCGTCGAGAAACGCACGCACGCGCTCGTCCACGGCATGGCTCCTTCCCGCTAGGGTGCCCCGTCGAGGGCCCGCCGCTCACGGGCGGGCACCGACAGGATAGGAGGCGGGATGGGGATCGAGGTCACCGACGAGGCGGTCGAGGTCCTGCGGCGCTCGCTCGAGCTGTTCGGCGCCACGCCGCGGAGCGCGGCGGGCGTGCGCCTGCGCATGGTGCGCGCGCTCGGCGGCGGGCTGGAGGCGCAGGTGGAGTTCGCCTCGGAGGCGGCGCCCGGAGACCGCGAGGTCGACGCCGGCGGCGTGCGCCTGTTCGTCGATCCGGGCGTCGTCGAAGCGTTCCCGGACGCCCTCGTGACGGTCGACCCGCAGCACGACGACGTCGTCGTCCGCCCCGCGTCGTGACCGTCCGGCGCCGGCTGCTCGTGTCCGGGCTCGTCCAGGGCGTCTTCTACCGCGACACCTGCCGACGCGTGGCGCGCGACGAGGGCGTCGCCGGCTCGGCCCGGAACCTGCCCGACGGACGCGTCGAGATCGTCCTCGAGGGCGACGCCGACGCGGTCGAGCGCGTCGCGCGGTGGTGTGCCGACGGCCCCGACGGCGCCCGCGTCGACGGCGTCGAGACGCACGACGAGGAGCCGCGCGGCGAGCGCGGCTTCGACGTAGTCTGAACCTCTACTTGAGGCTCACCCAGACCGACTTCGTCTGGGTGTACGTCTCGACCGAGTGCACGCCGAGCTCGCGTCCGAAGCCGGACTGCTTGTAGCCGCCGAACGACACCGACGGGTCGTAGAGCCCGGCCGTGTTGACCCACACCGTCCCCGCCTTGATGCCGCGCGCGACGCGGTGCGCCTTCGACAGGTCGGTCGTCCACACCGCCGCGGCGAGCCCGTACATCGTGTCGTTGGCGACGCGGATCGCCTCGTCGACGTCGTCGACCTCGATGACGGCCGCGACCGGCCCGAAGATCTCCTCCTGCGCGATGCGCATGTCGTTGCGTACGCCGGCGAAGATCGTCGGCCGGACGAAGTAGCCGTCGCCGAGCTCCGCGGCGCGCTCGCCGCCGGTGACGACCTCGGCCCCCTCGCTCCTGCCGATGTCGATGTAGCTCGTGACCCGTTCGAGCTGCTCGGCGGAGACGACGGGGCCCATGCCGGTGGCGTCGTCGAGCCCCGGTCCCAGCTTCATCGACGTGGTCGCGTCGACGAGCGACGACACGAAGTCGTCGTGGATCGACTTCTCGACGAGGATGCGCGTGCCCGCGGTGCAGACCTGGCCCGAGTTGACGAACACGCCGAGCATCGAGCCCTTCGACGCGCGCCGGAGGTTGGCGTCGGAGAACACGATGTTGGGCGACTTGCCGCCGAGCTCCAACGTGACGCGCTTGAGGTTGCCTTCCGACGCGTGCAGGATCTTGCGTCCGACCTCGGTCGACCCCGTGAACGCGAGCTTGTCGACGCCGTCGTGGGCCGCCAGCGCGGCGCCCGCCTCGTCGCCGAAGCCCGTGACGACGTTGACGACGCCCTCGGGGACGCCCGCCTCGAGACACAGCTCCGCGAGCCGCAGCGCGGTCAGCGGCGTCTGCTCCGCGGGCTTGAGCACGATCGTGTTGCCGAACGCGAGCGCCGGCGCGACCTTCCACGCCGCCATGATCAACGGGAAGTTCCACGGGATGATGCCGCCGCACACGCCGACCGGCTCGCGCAGCGTGTAGACGAACATGTCGTCGTCGGTCTGGTTGGTCTCGCCGAAGAACTTCGTGGGCCACCCGGAGTAGTAGCGGAAGACCTCGCCGGCCATCCACATCTCACCCGACGCGAGCTTGACGGGCTTGCCCGAGTCGAGCGCCTCGAGCTGCGCGAGCTCGTTGATGTTGCGCTTGACGAGCTCGCCGAGCTTGAACAGGACCTCGGTGCGCTTGCCCGGGCGCAGCCCCGACCAGCGGCGGTCGTCGAACGCGGCGCGCGCCGCCGCGACCGCGGCGTCGACGTCGGCCGCGTCGCCGCGCGGCACCTCGGCGATCGCCGTGCCGGTCGACGGGTCGATCACCTCGAACGTGCGCCCCGACGCCGCGTCGACCGACTTTCCGCCGATCGTCATCTTCGGCTGGGAGTCGAGGAACTTCGTGACTTCCGGAAGCAGCTCCACCATGGCCATCGCGGTCCACCCCTCCTTGGATCCCTTTGCGAAGGTCGAAGACCCGAGCCTATCCGGGCGGGCGCGGGTACGGCGCCTACAGGCCCCCGGCGAGGGGCGCTTGCAGGGTCGGGTGCGCGGTCGCGAGCCAGCGCTGCTCGGCGCGGCCGAGCTCGGTGCGCGACGGCTCGCCGAACCACAGCTCGCGCGCGATCGCGTGCCAGTTCGCGGTCGCCTCGAGACGCCCGAGCAGCGACGCGACGCCGAACGACATGCGGTTGAGCGTGACCATGACGCCCGGCACGCCGACCTTGCGCAGCGTCTGGAACGCCTCGGTGCGAGGGTCGAAGCCCGCGGCCGCGATGCTCTGCACCATGGCCGGGTCGATCGTGAGCTCGGCGTCGGTCAGCACGGGCCGGTTGAGCGTCTTGAGGTGGTCCCACACGGCGTCGATCTCGGGCGTGCGGCGGTTGAGTATCCCGAGGCCCTCGAGCGCGACGCGGCCGCGCTCGCGGTCGTCGTCGATCAGCGCCTGCACGATCTCGAGCAGGAGCTTGAGCGTCCCGGGATCGACGGCGCGAACGAGCCCGAAATCGAGGAACGCGACCTTGCCGTCGGGCAGGAGCAGATAGTTGCCGGGATGCGGGTCGGCCGAGAACAGGCGGAAGCGGTTGAGGCTGCCGTAGAAGAAGCGGAACAGGACCTCGGCGAGGCGGTCCTTGGCGGCCTGGTCGGTCCACTCGAACGCGGTCGGGAACGGCTCGCCGTCGACGAAGTCCTGCGTGATGACGCGCGTGCGGCAGTGGTCCATGTGCACGCGCGCGACGACGATGAAGGGGTGTCCGGCGAACGTCTCGGCGAAGCGCTGCTGGTTCGACGCCTCACGCCGGTAGTCGAGCTCCTCGAGGACGCGCTCGCGGACCTCGTCCGCGACCTCCTTGGGGTCGAGGTTGGGCGCGATCGCGACCGCGAGCTTGGTCATCGCGGTGACGTTCTTGAGGTCGGCGCGCACGGCTTGGTCGACGCCGGGGTATTGCACCTTGACCGCGACGTCCTCGCCGGTGTGCAGGCGCGCGCGATGGACCTGCCCGATCGACGCCGCGGCGACGGGCTCGTCCTCGAACGACGCGAACACGTCGTCGGCCGGCGCGCCGAACTCCTCCTCCACGACGCGCCGCGACGCCGCGGGGTCCATCGGCGGCGCCGAGTTCTGCAGCATCGTCAGCGCGTCGCGATACGTCGCCATGTACTCGCCGGGGGCCGCGATCTCGTAGAACGACGCCAGCTGCCCGAGCTTCATCGCCGCGCCCTTCATCTCGCCGAGCATCTCGACGAGCTGCTGCGCCGTCTTCTCGTGGAAGCCGTCGAGGAACTCCTGGGCGCGCTCGGGGGCCGCGAACGACTTGAGACGCGTGCCGACGAAGCGCGTCGCCGAGCGGCCGGTCTGACCCGCGAGGCGGGCGCCGCGCTGGATCCAGCCGGTCGGGATCGGCCCGGGCGGGGAGCGGTCGTCGCTCATCGCCGCACTCTACGCGCCGGGCACCGGCGCGCGAACGCGAGTACGCTGCCCGGCATGGACCGTTCGCTGCTGGAGCTGCCGTCGCTCGTCGTCGAGCAGAAGGCCAAGCTCTTCGAGATGCGCAACGAGTACCGCGTCTTCGACGAGACGGGGATGCAGGTCGGCACGATCATGCAGACCAAGCAGTCGATCTTCACGTTCCTCGCCCGGCTCGGCACCGACCTCGACGTCGCGCTGCCCGTGACGCTCGAGCTCACCGACGCGTCGGGAGCGCTCGTCCTGACGATGCACAAGCCGTGGTTCCGCATGGCGCTCGAGGTCTCGAGAGGCGACGGCGCGCTCGTCGGGACGGTGCGAAAGCGCGTGCGGCTCGGCAAGGCGCGCTTCACGATCGCCGACGCGACCGGGCACGAAGTCGGCGAGGTCCGGGCGCGCAACTGGCGAGCGCGCGACTTCGCCGTCGTCGACACGACCGAGCGGCCCGTGGCCGAGGTCAACAAGAAGTGGCGCGGCCTCGCGCGCGAGGCGTTCACCGACGCCGACACGTACGGCGTGCGCGTCGACGACGGCACGACCGAGCCGCTGCGCACGCTTGCGCTCGGCGCCGCGATGGCGATCGACCTCATCATGAAGCAGAAGGACGTCGCCGGCAGCGCGTTCGACTGGACGTAACGGCGGGAGCGGCTCGATGACGCCGAGACGACCCGTGGCCGTGGCCGTCGCGGCACTCGCGTGCGCGTCGCTCGTGCAGCTGCCGCCGTCCGGCGCGCAGACACCCGACGCGCGACCCGCGGGCGCCGAGGCGATCGGCGCGTTCGAGCGCGACCGCGCGCTTCGCCACGTCCGCGTCCTGGCGCGCCGCATCGGCGTGCGCGTGCGTGGGCGGCCCGGCGAGCGACGCGGGGCGCGCTACTTCGCCGCGCGCATGCGAGACCTCGGCTACGACGTCGCCGTGCGCGAGTTCGACGTCGACGGACGGACGTCGCGCAACGTCGTCGCGACGTGGCCGGGGGCGCTGCGCTACCCGGTCGTGATCGGCGCGCACGTGGACACCGTCGCGCGCTCGCCCGGCGCCAACGACAACGCGTCGGGCGTCGCGATCCTGCTCGAGATCGCTCGCTTGATCGCGGACCGGCCCCCGGCGCGCTTCGTCAAGCTCGTCGCGTTCGGGTCGGAGGAGTACGGCACCGACGGCCGCCACCACGTCGGCTCGCAGGTGTTCGTCAATCGGCTCGACGCGCGGGCGCGCCGCCGGACGCCCGGCATGGTGTCGGTCGACATGGTCGCCGACGGCCGCCCGCTCGTCGTCGGCACGACCGGACTTGCGCCGGCGATCGTCGCGCGCACTGCGGTGCGTCGCATTCGCAAGGCCGGCATCCGGGCGCGCTTCGAGACGACGTGCGACTGCTCCGACAACGGTCCGTTCGAGCGCGCCGGCATCCCGGGCGCGTTCTTGTGGAGCGGTCGTGAGCCGAACTACCACCTGCCGTCCGACACGGTCCGCAACATGTCGCCGCGTGACCTGCACCGCAGCGGGCGCGCCGTGCGCGCGTTCGTCGTCGCGCTCAGCGAGCGCATGATTCGCCGCTTTCGCGACCGCTGAGCCGGTGGCTGCCGGCATGGCGATTATTGGCTACCCTGGCGGCGTTGACCGAGACGTGCACGACTCGATGCCCACGAGGTCTTGACAGATGCCTGATCGAACAGAGCCGTTCGAGCCGTACGAACCGGACCCGGCGTACGACTGGGACATGGAGCCCGAGGAGCACGAGCGACCGCGCATCCTGTGGGGTCGTCTCGTCGCCCTGGGCGTCCTGCTGATCCTCGTCTTCCTCGGGGGCCGCGCGTGCGCACCCGAGGGCGTCCCGCCCGAGGAGCTCGACCAGGCCCGCGCCCGGATAGAGGACCTCGAGGGCGACAACGACCGGCTGCGCTCGGAGATCGCCGCACTCGAGCAGGCGCAGCCCACCCCGGCGCCGACGCCAACCGAGGAGCCGAGCCCCAGCCCCACCGACGACGAGACGACGACCGACGAGCCGGACGTGGCCGGCGAGACCTACGTCGTGCAGGAGGGCGACACGCTCACGACGCTCGCGGAGGAGCACTACGGCGACGGCGCGTACGCCGACGAGCTCGCCGCGGCCAACGACCTCGCGCCCGACGCGTTCCTCGACGTCGGCCAGGAGCTCTTCATCCCGGACGAGCCGCCCCAGGACTAGCGGCGCGCGCGCCGAGCGTCAGTCGGCGAGCCAGACGAACGCGTCGTCACCGTGTTTCTCGTACTGGCGCGCGGTCTTGGCCGGAAGGCCCGTGCAGTCGCGTTGCTCCAGGATGAGCTTGCGGTCCTTGGGTTTGATCTCCTGCTCGAAGTCGAACGCGTCCATCATGTCGTTCGCCTGGCAGTCGCGGTGAGTCATGCACGGCAGGTCGTAGACCGTCTCGATGAACTTGAGCACCGACGAGAACTCGTACTCCGTCGAGTCGACGTAGCCCTGCTTGGCCCACGGTGAGATGATCAGCAGCGGGACGCGGGGGCCGAGGCCCATGTGGTCCTTCTGCGGCGGCGGGACGTGGTCGTAGAAGCCGCCGAAGTCGTCCCACGTCAGGAAGATCGCGGTACTCTTCCAGTACTTCGACTTCATGATCCGGTTGACGACGTCGACGGTCCAGTTCTCGCCGACGCACACGCTCGGCCCCCCGGGGTGCTCGTTGACGCCGGGGCCGGGCACGACCCACGAGACGCGGTCGAGCTTCTCGTTCTCGATGTCCTCGATGAACTGCTCTTCGGGCGTGATGTCGGTGCCCCAGTGCTTGGAGTTGTACATGTGATCGATCGCCAACATCGCGTTCATCCACGACCCCTCGTCGGCGTAGTAGTGCCACGAGATGCCGGCCTTCTCGAGGTGGTCGGGCAGGACCTCGAAGTCGAAGCACGCGCGGATGTCATGCCAGTACTGCACGATCGTCTGGATGTCCTCGTCGTCGATGCCGCCGCCGCTCTCGTCGCGCTCGGCGGCCATGACCTCCCGCTTCTCCCTGGGCGTCAGCTTCTGGAACGCGGTCGTCGTCTCCCCGGGGTCGCCGCAGTAGCCGCCCTCGCCGACGGTCTCGTTCTTGTTGTCGACGACGTCGTTGGCGTACGCGGCGACGGTGTAGAGGTGCTCGGGGAACGTCGGCCCGTACATCGACGAGAACATGTGGTCGCCGAGGACGAACTCGTCGGCGTAGGCCCAGTAGTTGGGGATGCCCTCGCGCGTGAACGACGAGTACCCGTTCAGGCTTTCGCCGTTGAAGACGAGGTCGAAGCGGTCCATGCGTCCGCCGTTGATCGCCTCCATCCCGTCGAGGAAGCTGTGCCCGAGGTCGGGCTCGAGCACGTCGGTCGCCTCCGACAGCTGGACCGTCTCGCCGGTCGACGTCTTGCCCGTCGTGGTGCCCTCGGCGCCGGGGTAGCGCGCGAAGTAATTGTCGTAGGTGCGGTTCTCCTTGATGATGTAGATGATGTGCTTGATGGGGATCGGCTCCTCCTCTTCCTCCGGTGCCGTGCCCCCGTCGCCGTCGTCGCCGTCGGTCGCGTCCGTCCGAGAGTCGTCGCCGCGCGCGCTCGGGGCGTCGTCGTCTCCGCCGCTCGCGAACGCCCACCCGACGATCACGAGCAGCAGCAGGAGCGCGCCCGCAGCCGCCCGCCGGCGTCGCATCATCATCCGCCGGCGCGCCGCCCGGCGCCGCGCCGACAGGCGCGCGTCGGAGCCGGGCGTGTCGCCCGTGCTGCCCGTGCCTCCACCGCCGTCCCGCATTGGGGCAATGGTCTACTACACCTGACGCAGCCGCGCGGCAACGACGGCGGATTCGCCCGTGTGCGAGCCTGAGCTCGTGAGCGGCTACGAGATCCTCGAGCACACCGCCGACGTCGGCCTCCGGGCGCGCGGGACGACGCTCGAGGAGACCTTCGCCCACGCCGTCGCCGGGCTCGCCGACATCATGGGCATCGCCGGCGCCGGGGACGGACGGCCGGTGGCGATCGAGGTCGACGGCGACGACCTCGGTGCGCTGCTCGTCGAGCTCCTCGGCGAGGTCCTCTACGTGCACGAGGTCCACGGCGGGCGCGTGACCGGCGTGCGCGTCGAGAGCGTCGAGCCCGGGCGCGTCCGGGCGTCGATCGAGCTCGCGCCGGCGGGCGCCGGCGACGAGCCCGAGGGGACCGACGTCAAGGCGATCACGTACCACCAGCTGGCGGTCGAGCGCGCGGACGGGGGCTGGGTCGCGGAGGTCTACGTCGACGTGTGACCGGGCTCGACGTCGAGCAGAGCGAGTTTGCGTAGCGGCGGCGACTGGGTAAGCTCGTCGCTAGCGACGCTTCAACACTTGCAAGCACTCGACCCGAGGAGGACCACATGCCCCCAGTCACGGAGACGATGGAGCGCGTCCGGGCGCGGGCTCTGGAGATCGGCGTCTTCCTGCCCCTCGGCGCCTACGCCACGGTGCGCGACGAGCTCGCCGCGATGGACCCGCCGACCGTCGGCAAGCTGTACGCGGAGCTCGTGGCGCGCGGTCAGCAGCGCCTCGAGCCGATCGACCGCGCCGTCCGCCGGCGCGTCGGCCGCATCGAGCGGCGGGCCGGCGAGTCGGCCGACGCCGCGACGCGCTCGGCGGCGACCGGCGCCCGCCGGGCCGAGGCCGCGGTCGACGCGGTCGCGCCGCGCAGCCGGGTCGCGGCGCCGCGCAGCGCCGACAAGCTCCCGATCGCGCGCTACGACGAGCTGACCGCCGACGAGATCCGGACGCGCGTGCGCGGCCTGACGCAGACCGACCTCGCGCGCGTGTACAAGTACGAGAAGGCGCATCAGAACCGTGCCACCGTGCTCGACGCGGTCGAGTCGCACTTCGTCGACCTTCCGATCGCGACCTACGACGCGCTGACGGTCGACGAGATCGTGCAGCGCCTCGGCGACCTGAACGCGGACGAGCTCCAGACGCTGCGGGACTACGAGGCGAACACGAAGGCGCGCACGACGCTGCTCGACCGCATCGACACGGCCCTGCGCCGCTCGTAACCCCCAGCGCCGTCTCCTGCGCGAGCCGTGCTGCGGGCCGCGACGGGGATACTTCGTCGAGACGGTCCGAGCGCGACGCAGGGAGGTTCGTCGTGGAGCCGCGACAGGTCGACGAGTTCGTGTGGGAGCTTCCCGTCGGGTACGTCGACGGCATGCGCGTGCCGGGGCGCGTGTTCGCGTCCAAGACGCTGTTCGACAAGGCGCTCGAGGATCGCGCCGCGCTCCAGGTCGCCAACGTCGCGACGCTACCCGGCGTCGTCGACGCGGCCCTCGCGATGCCCGACATCCATTGGGGCTACGGGTTCCCCATCGGCGGCGTCGCGGCGACCGACCCGGACGGCGGCGGCGTCGTGTCGCCCGGCGGCGTCGGCTTCGACATCGGCTGCGGCGTGCGGCTCGTGCGCAGCGACCTCCGCTGGAACGACGACGTGAAGCCGCGGCTGCGCGACCTCGTCGCCGCGCTCGGGCGCGTCGTGCCGCGCGGCGTCGGGGGCCGCGGGCGCATGCCGCTGCACGGACGCAGCGAGGTCGAGGGCGCGCTGCGCGACGGGGCGCGCTTCGCCGTCGCGCGCGGCGCGGGATGGGACGAGGACCTCGAGCCGATGGAGGACGCCGGCGCGCTCGCCGACCCGCGGCCCGAGATGCTCTCCGAGCGCGCCGTCGAGCGCGGCGCTCCCCAGCTCGGCAGCCTCGGCGCGGGCAACCACTTCCTCGAGGTCCAGGTCGTCGACGACGTGCGCGACGCGCGCGCCGCCGAGGTCATGGGGCTGTTCGAGGGCGGCGTGTGCGTCATGATCCATTCCGGGTCGCGCGGCGTCGGGCATCAGGCGTGCACGGATCACATCAAGAGCGTCGACCGCGTCATGCGCAAGCACGGCATCGACGTCCCCGATCGCCAGCTGGCATGCGCCCCGCTCGACGATCCCGCCGCCGACGCCTACTTCGGCGCGATGGACGCGGCCGGCAACTTCGCGCGCGCCAACCGCCAGGTTCTCTGCGACGCGCTGCGCGACGCGTTCGCGCAAGTGTTCCGCCGCAGCGCGCGCGACATGGCGATGAACGTCGTCTACGACGTGTCGCACAACCTCGCGAAGATGGAGACGCACGACGTCGGCGGCCGGCGCCGGACGCTGTGCGTGCATCGCAAGGGCGCGACGCGCGCGTTCGGGCCCGGCCACCCCGACGTCCCCGAGCGCTATCGCGCCATCGGGCAGCCCGTGATCGTGCCGGGGAGCATGGGGACCGCGTCGTTCGTGCTGACCGGGACCAAGGGCGCCGAACGGCTCTCGTTCGGGTCGACGTGCCACGGCGCGGGACGCGCGATGAGCCGCACTCAGGCGAAGAAGGTCATGACCGGCGAGGCGCTGCGCGACGAGCTCGAGGGCCGCGGCATCGTCGTCGCGAAGTCGCATCTCAAGCTGCTGTCCGAGGAGGCGCCGTACGCCTACAAGGACGCGGAGGAGGTCGTCGCGACGTGCGAGGGCGCGGGCCTGTCGAAGGTCGTCGCGCGCCTGCGTCCCGTCGGCGTCGTCAAGGGCTGACGCACGGCGCCTATCGAGCTAGTCGCGCGCCGACGGCGCGCGCGTGACGCCGCCGGGAGTCACGGTCGCGAGATCCTCCGACAGGGTGCGCAGGACGTCGGCGGCGTGCTTCTGGACGAAGAAGTGACCGCCGGGAAAACGACGCTGCGTGAAGCGTCCGGTGAACTCGCGCTGCCACGCCGCGAGCCCGGGGTCGTCGACGAGGTCGTCGCCGTCGCCGGAATAGACGCACACGCTGCACTCGAACGGCGCCTCGAGCTCGTAGCGGTACGTCTCGGCGACCGCGAAGTCGGCGCGCAGCGTCGGACGGAACAGGTCCATCATGTCCGGGTCCTGCAGGACGATCTCGGGCGTGCCGCCGAAGCGCCGCAGCGCGACCGTGAACTCGTCGTCGGGCAGCATGTGGACCTTCGGGCGTGCGTCGGGCAGGCACGGGCAGTTGCGCGACGCCGACACGAACATCGCCGGGACCGGCGCGCCGTCGCGCCGCAGCGTCCGCGCGGTCTCGAACGCCACGACCGCTCCCATGCTCTGGCCGAACAGCGCGTACGGACGGTCGAGCAGCGGTTGCATCTCGTCGGCGAGGGCGAGCGCGAGCGAGACCGCGTCTTCGACGGGAGCGTCGCGCAGCCGGGTGCCGCGGCCGGGAAGCTCGACCGGGCAGACGTCGACGCCGGGCAGGGCGTCGTGCCACGAGCGGAACAGCAGGGCGCCGCCGCCGGCGTGCGGCAGGCAGAACAGCCGGATCGGCGCGTCGTCGCGTTCGCGCCTGAATGCGAACCAACCGCTCACGCCGGCGTCCGCTCCGGAGAGGCCATGAGCCCGATCCTACGGGCGACGCCCCCCGGGGGCCGGGGATTCGACTCGCCGAGGGAAGACGGGGGCCGGGAGTTCGATCGCGCAAAGGCGTTACGGAACGGGGTTCTCCCCTGACGCCGGGCACGTTACGGGGGGCCCGAGTGCGGAGCGACTGACTGCGGTCAGCGCCGGCCAGGTGGCACCCGGCCGGCGACAGCGTCTTCTCTACCACTTTCTTCCATGTGACGCCCGCCACTTGCAGAGCTTGCCTTGTTCCGCTATGACCTAGTGTGAGGGGTTTCGTACAGGGAGCCATACATGCACGACGAAAACTCAATTCTCGGCACGCGACTTCCGTCGCGAGGCGGCGCACATCGCGTGACCACGCGAGCGCAGAGACTCTTCCTATTAGTGCTCGCGGTCCTCACGATGGGGCTCGTCTTTTGCGATGCCGGCGACCACACGCCCGAGGAGGGCGCGAAAGACCCGCCAAGCCACGCAATTTCACACACCGACGCCATTCGCGAGTTCATCTCGCTTCATCAACACTTGCGTGAGCTCTCAGAGGATCGCGACTTGTCGGCCCTATCACAGATCGTGACCCACGACAGTCCTTTGATCCGGACGGCAACACACGACATCAGGCAGCTGATCGCGGACAAAGTAATAGACCGAAGCTCTTTCACCACTAAGCAAGTCGATGTGACGTCCGCGTCTCGTTCAGAGATCGCCATTACCCAGGTTGTCGTGATCGAGCCCCGATTTATCCATGAGAGGACGGGAGAGCCACTCAAGACGAGCCACGCATTGCGGCAGGAAGTTGAGTGGATTCTTCGCTACGAGAGCGGGGAGTGGAAGGTACACGACGCACTCGTCATTTCCTCGAAGGAAATACATCAGTGAACCCGAGGGTGTTGCCGACGCTCTTCGTTGTCGGATTCATTCTCGCGTCGACCGTACGCGCTCAAGCGATCCCCAAGAACTATGGGTTTCTTCGACGCGAGAAGCCAGGCATCGGCGCGACCGTCTCTTATGAGCCACCTACTGCATCAACTCCCCAGAGCGACACAGGTTCACAACCGCCGTCGGAGGCTGAGCCGGGATCGACGGTGCCGAACGGAGGGGCTGGTGCTGACGCGAGCCCAGATCCTGATCCGGTTTGGATGGTTTCCTACAATCCGTGCGGGCGGATCGCTACTTCGTTCGACGTCCCCAACCTGGTCGTGCCCAACGGGCCTGGAATCTGCACCGCCATCGAACGGCGCGAGCGGGATCGCGGCCGTCCGGCCCCCGAGCGCGGCCCCTCGATCGGCGACCTCGTCGCGATCGCGCGCGACCGCGCCGTGGCGCTCGCGCCGTGGCCGGAGATCGCGACCGCGCCGTCGCGAATCGGCCTCACGGGCCTCGAGTCCTACTTCTGGCTCGAGGACGCGCCGGGACCGATCGCCGCGACCGCGAGCGCCGGCGGGGTCACGGTCACGGCGGAAGCACGTCCGGCCCGCTACGAGTGGAGCTTCGGCGACGGCGGCGGCGTCACGAGCGACGGGCCCGGACGCCCGTGGACGCGGCGTGCGCCGGGCGACGTCGCACACCTCTACGAGACGAAGGACGTCTACGACGTCGTCGTCGACGTCGTATGGGAAGCGCGCTGGCGCGTCGACGGCGGCGCGTGGCAGCCGCTCGGCGTGTTCGTCACGTCGGGATCCCGCGACTACCCGGTGCAGGAGCTCGTCAGCGTGCTCGTGCCCGACGAGTAGTCACGACGCACGGCGAACCCCTCACATGAGCGCCTTGCGAAGCTCGCGCGCGCATTCGTCGACGAGGTCGTGCGTCGCGTCGATCACGCCGCCGAGCCGGAAGAACCCGTGGATGTGGCCCTCGTAGCGCGACAGGGTCACGGCGACCCCCGCCTCACGCAAGCGCGCCGCGTACGCCTTGCCCTCGTCGCGCAGCGGGTCGTACTCGGCGGTGACGACGAGCGCGGGAGGCAGACCCGACAGGTCTCCCGCTCGCAACGGCGACGCCAGCGGCGACGCCGCGTCGGCCGGATCGGCGAGGTAGCACTCCCAGTACCACTGCATGCCGGCGCGCGTCAGTCCGTAGCCCTCGGCGTTCGTCACGTACGACTCGGTGTCGAAGTCGTGGTTCGTCACCGGATAGATCAGCATCTGGAACGCGACGGCCGGCCCTCCTCGCTCGCGCGCGAGCAACGTCACGGCGGCGGCGAGGTTGCCGCCGGCGCTGTCGCCTCCGACCGCAAGCCGTGTCGCGTCGACGCCGAGCTCGGCCCCCGACGACGCGACCCACTCGGTCGCGGCGAAGCAATCGTCGAGCGGCACGGGGAACTTGTGCTCGGGCGACAGCCGATAGTCGACCGAGGCGATCGCGCAGCTCGAACGATTGCACAGCGCGCGCAGCGACACGTCGGCGGCGTCGGTGTCGCCCACGACCCATCCGCCGCCGTGGAAGAACACGAGCGCGGGGACGAGGTCGTCGCTCACGGGCCGGTACACACGCACGGGAACGTCGCCGTGCGGTCCCGGAGCGACGTGCTGCTCGACCGCCCCGACGTGCTCGGGCTCGCCGGCGAACACGTAGCTGCTGCGATGCGTCTTGCGCGCCTGCTCCGGGGTCAACGTCGCGTAGTCCACCTGCCCGAACGCGTTGACCTTCCGAAGGTACGAGCTCACCTGCGGGTCGAGTGTCACGCCGTTCAACCTAGCGCCGGTCGCGCGACGCGCCGACGCGACGCGCCACGCGCCCCTCAAAGGGATCGGGCCCGGCGGATCTCCGCCGGGCCCGTGGCACCCGTTGCCCTACACCTTGATGCACGTTGTCAGCAGGTGCTCACCGCGTTGAGCGCGTTGAGCCGACCGTGGCCGTACACCGGGTCCCAACCCGGCGTGCCGAGGTCATCCGCCTTCGCGAGGATGCAGTTCTCGATCGCCGTGTTGGTCAGGCCCTTGCCGGCGAGCTGCGCCGCGACGCCGGCGACGTGCGGAGCGGCCATCGACGTGCCGGCGAGCGCCTCGTAGCCGGCCTCGGGCGTGCACACCGACTTCGGCTCGCTGCGGAGGTAGGTCGAGAAGATGTCGCCCGAGCACGTCAGCGCGTCGCCACCCGGAGCGGTGAGGAAGCGCTTGGTCATCGTGCTGTCGGAGTTCGAGAACCACGAACGGTTGTCGCGGCTGTCGGTCGCGCCGACACAGAGCGCCAGCGGGTGCGCCGACGGCTCCGCACACAGCGGCACCGCGTCGTTGCCGGCGGCGACGACCACGACCGCGCCCTGCGAGTGCGCGTAGTCGATCGCGTCGTAGATCGGCTCGAGCCCGCCGATGACGCGGACGACCTCACCGGCGCCCGACAGGAAGCCCAGCGACAGGTTGATGACGTCGGCGTCCTTGGTGGCGGCGTAGCGGATGCCGGCCGCGACCTGGTCGGTCGTGCCCGAGCCGTCCTCGTCGAGCACGCGCACCGGCAGGATCTTCGCGCCCGGCGCGACGCCGGCGACGCCGACGCCGTTGTTCGTTATCGCGGCGGCGATCCCGGCGACGTGCGTGCCGTGGCCGTTCTCGTCCATCGGTCCGTCGTTCTCGCGGTTCTTGGAGTCGACCATGTCGGCGTCGTTGAAGACGACCAGCTTCGACGCGAGGTCCGGGTGACCGAGGTCGACGCCGGTGTCGACGACGGCCACGAGCGTGCCGGTGCCGTCACCGTAGGCCCACGACTGCTCGGCCTTGATCTTCGTCAGACCCCACTGCTTGCCGGAGTACGGGTCGTTCGACGCCGCCGCGGGAGCGGCGAACGCGGCCGCGGTGGCGGCCGCCGCGCACAGCAATACGAGCCTCTTCAGCACAGTCCCCTCCTCTGTGACGTTCGAGAGAGCTTCGAACGGGACGCCGGGGTGGGCGCCGAACGCCCGACGTCGGTGGTGCCCGAAGACCGGCCGATCGCCGGCCTCCGTGGTCGCATGTAATTACCCGCTGACGCCTACGGCTAACCATCCAGTTACTAGGCGGCCCGGCGTGCGGGAGCGCGCCGACGTGCCGCGCGCGCGTTTTTCGGGCGGTTCGCGGCGCTTTGGCGCGCCGGCGCGCCGGCGCGTGGTCGCGCCCGGGGAGGTGCGGCGGACGCTCCGGAGAAACTGTCAGCGGAGCCGGTCGGGACTACGAGGAAGGCGAACATGATCCGTCGGACGGTGGCACTGCTCGCGTGCGGGACGGTTACGGCGGCGCTCGTCGCGCCGGCGACCGCGGCCCCCGTGACGACGCTCGCGCGCACGATCCAGGACACGGACGGCGACGACGTCCTCGACTGGGCCGAGGGCGAGGACTACACCGTCCTCGGCGGGCCCGAGGACTTCCGGCCCCCCGACCGCTCGATCCTCAACTTCCTGCAGCTGTCGGACTTCCAGATGGTCGACGAGGAGTCGCCCGCCCGCGTCGAGTTCCTCGATACCACGCAGCGCGGCCCGTTCGCGCCGTTCTCGGCCGCGTACCGACCGCAGGAGTCGCTCACGACGCAGGTCACCGAGGCGATGGTGCGCTCGGCGCGCAACACCGTCAGCCCGATCACCCAGGAGCCGCTCGACCTCACGATCCTGACCGGCGACAACGCCGACTCGCAGCAGTTCAACGAGACGCGCTGGTTCATCGACATCCTCGATGGTCACAAGAAGGTCGACCCGAACTCGGGCATCCCGACGCCCGCGTGCCCGGGCACGCCCGGCTCCGTCTACGACGGCGTGCAGGGCGGCGGCGACGCCGGTTATTACGACCCGGACGCGTCCGGTCCCGGCACCGACGGCGACGGCTACTCGCCGTCGCGCCCCCAGAACGCCGCCGACACCGGCCGGCCGGTGACCGTGCGCGACTTCCCGGGCCTGTTCGAGGCCGCCAACCAGCCGTTCGAGGCGATCGGTCTCGACATGCCGTGGTACTCGGCGTTCGGCAACCACGACGCACTCGTGCAGGGCAACAGCCCCGACGCCTACTTCGGACCGTTCGGCCCCAGCGGCGAGACGTCGGACCCCGCGTACCAGGACGTCGCCACGGGTTGCCTCAAGCCGATGATCCCGCCGACGACGCTGCCCGACGCCGGCTCCTGGTTCGACATCGGCGGCATCGACGACCTTCCGGGGGCCGAGATCGTGCCGCCCGACCCGCGCCGCTGCTTCCTCGCCAAGGACGAGCCCGGGGTCGGCGCGCCGCCGCCGTGCAGCCGCGCGGGATGGATCGGCCAGCACTTCGTGACGACCGGCACGCCCGTCGGCCACGGCTTCGCGCCGGGACCCGACCCCGAGAACCTCGCGAGCTACGGGCGCCCCGCGATCGCCGACGCGCACAACGACGGCTACTACTCGTTCACGCCGACGCCGGGGCTGCGCTTCGTCGTGCTCGACACCGTCACCGACGAGTGCGGGTCGCTGTTCTGCTCCGAGGGCTCGGTCGACGACCCGCAGTTCCAGTGGCTGCGCACGCAGATCGAGGCCGCCGCGGCACAGGGCGAGTACGTGATGGTGTTCTCGCACCACACGCTGCGTACGACGCGCTGGCCGTCGACGGACCCGACCGAGTACCCGATCCACTACGGGCAGCGCGTCGACCGCGACAACGCGGCGAACCCGCAGAACGTGAGTCTCGTGACGCTCGAGGACCTCTACTGCCAGCACCCGAACGTCATCGCGCACATCGCAGGGCACGAGCACGAGAACTACGTGCGTCACTACACCTGCGAGCAGGAGACGCCGCCGACGCTCGGCACCGGTGACTTCTGGCACGTCTCGACCGCGGCGCACCTCGACTGGCCGCAGCAGGCTCGCATGATCGAGCTCGTCGACAACCGCGACGGGACGATGTCGATGGTGCTGACGATGATCGACCACGCCGGCCCCGCGAACCCGGGCGCGCCCAAGCCGGACCTCGAGGCCGACGGCCACTCCGGCGAACAGGTGCTCAAGCTGGCGTCGATCGCGCGCGAGCTGTCGTACAACGACTACCAGGCCAACCGCGCGTCGCGCGGGACTCCCGAGGACCGCAACGTGATCGTGGTCGTCGACCGCCCGTGGCCGTACCCCGAGGACTGAAGTTGGCGACAAGGCTCCACTGGCACCCCGTGCTCGATGGCACTAGGGGCGAGATCGCTCATGGCGTTCGGAGCGTTTCGTGGGTCCAACCTCTTAGCGTCTCAAAGCGATAGTCAGAGAATATCCGGCGCGCGGGCACTGTACTTTGCGCGACGCGGTTCAGTAGCTCGGCGATGAGCAGCAGGTACGCCGACTCTTGAAATGCCTTTACAGCAAGTGGATCAGGATCAAACTCGGGATCGTGCTTGAGCAAGTTGTAGTGCTCCCAAAAACCATCCGCCCATTTCTTTGGGTCCCCACACCACTCGGCAAAAGGTGTACCGACGTGCAGCGCCACCGTCTCGGCGATACTTCGGCCACGGACCCTCGCGGCCCACCGGCTGCTGCGACGATGCCGTGTGACCCAATGCTCCATCGCTGACGCGATCTCAAGCAAACGCACTGGGTCAGAGCTAGGCCCCAATCGATAGAAATTCGTCAGGGGTGCCACTGCGCGAGGGTATCTTGAACACAAGCGAACCCAACGACCAAGGCCTTCTATTCCCTTAATGTCATCGAAACGAAAGATTGGGCGTTCCTTGACTCTAGCCGGCGGCACGCCCGGTGGCGGCTGCTCTTGCATTAGGTAAGCATCCCAGACTTCCCCGCGTGTTTCGAGTCCCTCGAGTCCCGCACGGCCACTGTCCGCTCGAAGAAACCCGCCGAACGCAAGACTTAGCAACTCTTGACATCGGAACAATGGAACCATTAGCAGACGCGCCTCTGTCGGACGACTCGTGTCTACCTCGATTTGCAGCGACGTGCTGATGATGTGTTGGGATCGATCGTCGCGCCCCACTCGCCAATCAGCGCATACGCGCAACTGTGTTGCACGAGTAAGCATCGTAGCGAGAGCTGGGGTCTGTTTGAGCGTTATCTGTACGCTCTGAACACGACGCTCATCATCCGTCTCGACCTGCTCATCGACGGCATCGAACCGAGCCCATGACAGGAGTGACTGACCGCCTACATAGTTTGACGCCAGCGCAGTGACCAGAGTCGAGGAAGCGTCAACGATTTGAGCGTGACTGATAAGCGTTCGACCTCGAAAACGCAAGACCGATGCACGACTACCGCCTACGCTGAGCGACGATTGCCTCCCGGAGACATTGACAAGCAATATCCCCGAGTGTTCCGTCGCGCCGATGACGCCTCTGGGAATCGGCTCCCGGTGAGCGAAGCCAAGAGCAGTGACGACATCGCTCACCAAGGTATGGATCTCGACAACATCGCCAGATCTTCGGACAAATCCTGGGACGAAGTCATCTCTGTCTAGAACGTTACCGATACGTGGCGAGTCGAGGATCCAGAAGTACCCCACACCGCCACTCAACGTTGCCGCCAACCGTTCGTCCAATACGAGCCCCTGATCGACGTCCTCCAAGACAACGGGATCCACCCTAGCGGCGGCAAAGACGCAATGAAAAGTCCACTTCATTCGAACGACGACCGATTCGTTCTATCGACGAGGGAGGAGGATCCTCCTTGAATATCACCACCGTCTAGAAGAGATGTCCCTACTCGCTCGAACGCCTCATCACCGACATCCCGTCCCAGTCATCGCTGAGGCACCGCGCGCTTAGTACTCGCCGTAGGTGATCGGCGTGTCGGCCGGCACGCGCTCGAAGAAGTCAACGTAGAACATGCCCGCGCCGTCGTGCTCGGGAGCGAGCATCAACAGGTCGCCGTGCGCGGCTATCGCGCAGCGGATCCAGCCGCCCTCGACCGCGCCGCAGCCGAGGTAGCGGGCGGCGGGGTCGACCGGGATGCGGAACAGCGCGTCGACGGCGCCGGGCGTCGCGACGCGCTCCGCCGTCGTGCGAGAGCGCGTGCGCCACGCGTCGAACAGCATGCGCGACGTCGCGTCGCGCGACACCGATCCGATGCGCGCGACGGGCGTCGTCGGCCGCGCGTACGGCGACACGACGGGCACGGGCCGCGGCGTCGCGACCTCGCCGGCGCCGGCGTCCGCGAAGCGCGCGAACACGCCGGCGAGGACCATGAGGGCCGAGCCGAACGCGAGGATCATCCACGTCTTGACGCTCGGCATCAGACTGCGAGTCCGTCGCAGGTGCCACCAGAACGGCAGTCCGCAGACGAACGCGAACACGGACGACCACAGCCACGCGTTGCCGAAGTCGCTGTCGCTCCACAGCATGAAGGAAAGGATCTCGAGCGCCGCCGCGCCGACCGCGCCGAGAAGCACCGCGACGACCGCGAGCGCGACGATCGTGTGACGGAAGTGCACGACGAACGCAGCGACGACCGCGACGACCGCGCTCGTCCCGACCGCCGCGCCCGACAGCGGGTCGCCGAAGCCGCCGATCAACTGCATCAGCTCGACGCCGGCAAACGTCACCAGGACGCCCGTCAGGAAGTCGCGCGCGCCGTCCGCGAGCCGCGACGACGGCGCCGCGAGCGGGACGTCGCCCTGGGCCGGGTCCGGGAACCCGGCCGCTCCGGCGTCGGCGAACGGCGTCGGGACGTCCGAATCGCGCGGCGAAGCGTTCGCGCGCGCGTCGGCGAGTTTCCGCACGGAGCTCGACAGCCATACGACCGCGAGGAAGACCTGGGCCGCGACGGTCGTGAAGAGGTACATGGGCCACTCGAACGGCTCGTCGTGCACCACGAGCCGGTACAGGAAGTAGACGATGCCGACGAACGGGAGCACGGCGAGCCCGAACAAGAGGCGCCGGTTGCTGAACGGTGGGAACGTGCGGTTCCACCACCGGTCCACGGCGTTCGACGGGGCGTCCCGCGGCCCTAGCGACGAAGCCGTCGACGGTGGCGTCCACCCGGGCTCGAACGGGCGCGGCCCGTCGGTCGGCGCGCCCGACGGGCGCCACGCCGATTCGACCTCGCTCCAGCGAAGCCAGCCGCCGTCGGGCGTCCGAGCCCACCACGCGCCATCACGCCACTCCTTCTGCAACGTCTCCATCCTTTTCGGGTCGGCGGAGCGAGCGCCCGGCTTGAGCGGCCGGCACAGCCGAGCGGAGGGCGCACGTGAGTCGGGGCCGACTCAGAGCGGTTTGGAGTGCCCCGGCCACGTGCGCCCGGAGCGGTCGTGCGACCGGAGCGGTCGCGGGGCCGACGAGCCAGCGGAGGGCGGGCGTCGAGTCGGGGCCGACTCGGAACGGTTTGGAGTGCCCCGGCCGGCGCCCGCCCGGAGCGGTCGCGTCAGGCCCGCTGGCAGCGCGGGCAGTAGGTCGTCCCCCGGCCCCCGAGGACGACCTTGCGCAACGGCGTCGAGCACCGGGGGCAGGGCTGTCCCTCCTGCCCGTACGCGACGAGAAACGAGACGTTGCGGCCGCTGGAGCCGTCGACCATGCGGTAGTCGCGAAACGTCGTGCCCTCGCGCTCGATCGCCTCGGACAGCACGTCGCGGATCGCGGCGTGCAACGCCAGCGCCCGGCGCGGCCCGACGCGGCGCGACGCGGGATGGATGCGCGCGCGCCACAGAGCCTCGTCGGCGTAGATGTTGCCGACGCCGGCGACCGGCCGCTGTGACAGCAGGTACGGCTTGACCGGAGCGCGCGTGCGAGCGAGGTCGGCGGCGAAGGCGTCCGGGTCGAAGTCGTCCGAGAGCGGCTCCGGCCCGAGCATCGCGAGCGTCGGGATCGCGCCGTAGTCGCCCGCGGGGACGACCGCGATGCGCCCGAAGCGGCGCGGGTCGCGGAACGCCAGCGCGCGCCCGTCGTCGAGCCACAGGCGGGCGCGCACGTACGGGTCGTCGACGTCGAACCGGAACGATCCCGTCATGCCGAGGTGCATGACGAGCTCGAGACCCGCGTCGAGCGGCGCGATCAGGAACTTGCCGCGCCGGCCGACGCACCGGACCGTCCGTCCGACGACGAGGCCGACGTCGAGGAACTGCCGCACGACGTTGGGATGCGGGTCCCACCACGCGTCGTCGACGCGCCGTCGGGAGAGCTCGGGATCCAGCTGGCGGCGGACGGACTCGACCTCGGGCAGCTCCGGCATCGCAACGTGAGGTTAGCCGCGACGAGGGAAAGTCCGTCGGTGCAGCGCGAGCGCGGCGCCCACACTCGGCAGTTCGCATCGGCGACTTGACGAATTAGGATTCTTGAGATGGCCGAGACAGCAGAAGAACCGCCTCTTGGCGGACCCTTTGTGCAAGCCGCGGTGTTCTGCGAAAAAGTCGTGGAGCAGGCGGACGACAATGTCACGCTCGTCGGCGTTACCGACTCCGCAACGGCTTTCGAATCGCATGGGGAGTCGGGCTCTCAATATCACATTGACATCACCGCTTTTCTGTATCTGATCGCAGGTGAGGTAGCAGGTAAGCAGGTGTTGATTCTTCGGCCGCGGACGCCTTCGGGTGCATCGCTCACCGAAGCGAGACTTCCCGTGACCTTCGAGGCCGGCGCGTCAGGCGTCCAAATACAGATTCAGGCCGAGATTCCCACTGATGAAGAGGGAACGTACTGGTTTGATTTGTTCCTCGGAGAAAAGCGTCTGCTTACCCGGCTGCCTTTACGTGTACGCGCGGCTCGGGCCACTGATGTCTAGGCCGATTGGTTGTTCGAGGAACCCTTGCCGACTGGACCGGGCGCCATTCCGTGCGGTAGTTCTGCGCAAGCGGACGCAATAGCTCTCGTAGCGCTTCCTCACTCCAGGAGCCGCTCGTGTATTCGGCGACCCGATGTACGACCTCAGACACGAGGCGCCGCGTCGAGGACTCTAATGCTGGCGAATGAATCACCACCGCAATGTGCCGGTTCAGCTCTCCAATGTCGCGCTGACCCGCTAGGTAATCAGCGAGGAAGTCGCGAAGCTGATGCTCGATTTCTGTCATGACGGAATCCTACTCCGCAGAGTCGGTCGTCGAAATCCCCGCATCGGAGATGCGTGCGCTGTTCAACGAGTATTTCCTCCCACGAATCGAAGCCGGGGTTCTCTCCGAAGGCGTCATCATATCGAGCAAGGCAAGCCCGAAGTCCGGACAGCCGTCGGGAACGCTTAGCCAGACGTTGGCGTACTCCGACGGGACGAGAACGGTCGCCACTGCGCATCGATTTCTCCTGAAGGATGGATCGCTGGGTGGAAGCGGGCGTCCCGACCCGAAGTCCCTGGTTTGGGAAGGCACGATCTACGTGATCAAAGCGACTTGAACGACGCAGCCAGCGGAACTGAACGTGGCGGTCGGCTGCGGTCGCACTTCGTCTGCGATGATTCGGTTGGCAGAGGGCAGAAGGTCACCGGCGGTATCCGCCAGGAGCGAGGCGCATGACATCGGGCATCCGGGTGGGCATCGACACGGGAGGCACGTTCACCGACGTCGTCGCGGTCGACGCGCGCTCGGGACGCGTCGCGACGACCAAGACGCCGTCGACGCCGGACGATCCCGCGGTCGGCTTCATGACCGGCCTGCGCAAGGCCCTCGCGCTGCTCGGCGACGGCGACGCGCGCCCGGCGGCGGTGTGCCACGGGACGACCGTCGCGACCAACGCACTGTTGCAGGACGACTTCTCGGGCCTCGGCTTCGTCACGACCGAGGGCTTTCGCCACGTCCTCGAGATCGCGCGTCAGAGCGTCCCCGACTCGTACGGCAACTCCTACTTCTGGATCAAGCCGGATCGGATCGTCCCGCTGCACCTCGTCGCCGAGGTGCCCGGGCGCCTCGACCACACGGGCGAGGTCGTGCGGCCGTTCGACGACGACGCCGCCGCACGCGTCGCGCGCTGGTGCCGTGCGCGCGGCTTCGACGCCGTCGGCGTCAGCTTCCTGCACTCGTACGCAAACCCGGACCACGAGCGCCGGATGCGCGCGGTGTTCGAACGGGAGTATCCGGAGTGCGCGATCTCCATCAGCTCCGACGTGCTGCGCGAGTACCGCGAGTACGAGCGCTCGGTGACGACGCTCGTCGACGCGTTCGTCAAGCCGCGCACGTCGTCGTACGTCGCGCGCATCGAGCACGAGCTGTCGACGTTCGCCGACCGCGCGGCTCCACCGCCCTTCTACGTGATGAAGAGCAACGGCGGCGTGATCTCGGCCCCCGAGGTCGCGCGCGCCCCGATCACGACGATCCTGTCGGGGCCGGCGGCCGGGGCGCTCGGCGCCGCGTACGTCGCGCGCGCCGCGGGCTTCGAGCGCGTCCTGACGCTCGACGGGGGCGGGACGTCGACCGACGTGAGCGTCGTCGCGGGCGGCGAGCCGCGCCTCACCACCGAGGGCGCGGTCGGACGCTTCCCGGTCAAGGTCCCGATGGTCGACGTCGTGACCGTCGGCACCGGCGGCGGCTCCATCGCGCGGCGCTCACCCGAGGGCAACCTCAAGGTCGGGCCGCGCTCCGCCGGCGCCGATCCCGGCCCGATGTGCTACGCGCGCGGCGGCGAGGAGCCGACGCTCACGGACGCCAACGTCGTCCTCGGCCGCATCCCGCCACACCTGCTCGGCGGTGAGATCGCGCTCGACGTCGACGCGGCGCGCGCGGGCATCGACGCGCTCGCGGCGGCGCTCGGGATGGACGCGGACGCGTGCGCGGCCGGCGTCCTCGAGGTCGCGGCGTGGAACCAGGCCAACGCCATCCGCCAGCTCACCGTGCGGCGCGGTCTCGACGTGCGCGACTTCGCCATGATCGCGTTCGGCGGCTCCGGCCCCCTGCTCGCGTGCACGCTCGCCGACGTGCTCGGCCTCGCCGCCGTCGTGGTCCCACCCGATCCCGGCAACGTCAGCGCGCTGGGGCTGCTGACCGTCGACGTCCGCAACGACTTCGTTCGCACGTTCGTCCGGCGCCACGCCGACGCGTCGCTCGACGAGATCGGCGCGGTGTACGACGACCTCGAACGCGACGCGACCGCCGCGCTCGGGCGCGAGGGTTTCGAGGGCGACGACTGCGTCGTGGCGCGCGCCGCCGACCTCCGCTACTTCGGGCAGGCGTTCGAGGTGCGCGTGCCGGCGCCGCACGGGCCGGTCGACTCGGACTTCGCCGCCGCGGTCGTCGCCGCGTTCCACGACGAGCACGAACGCCGCTACGGCTACTGCTATCGCGACGACCCGTCACAGGTCGTGGAGTGGGTCAACCTGCGCGTCACCGGCATAGGGCCGATCGAGCGGCCGCGCGTCCACCGGGCGCCCGAGCGGGGCGCGGGCGAGCGCCTCGAGCCGTCGGGCCGGCGGCGCGCGTTCTTCGACGGCGCGTGGCACGACGCCGTGCTCCACGACCGCTCCGCGCTGCGCGCGCACGACGTCGTGCGCGGACCCGCGATCGTCGAGGAGTTCGGCTCGACGACGCCGATCGCGCCGGGGTTCGCGGCGCGCGTCGACGACGGCGGCAACCTCGTGATCGCCAAGGACGCGCCGTGACGACGTCGCGCGCGGCCGTCGATCCCGTGACGATGGAGATCGTCGAGGGGACGCTCGCGTCGATCGAGGCAGAGGTCGAGGACGCTATCGAGCGCACCGCGCGCTCGCCGATGATCCGCGACCAGCACGACTACCGCGCCGGCATCCACGACCGCCGCCTGCGCAAGCTCACCGGCCGCTCCTACTCCGCGCTCGTGCACCCCGTCGTGCGCGACTTCCCCGCCGAGGGGATGCGTCCGGGCGACGTCTTCCTGCACAACGACGTCTACCTCTCCGAGGGCGGCGTCGGGCACCTGCCCGATCTGTGCGTCACCGTGCCGGTGTTCGACGACGGCGACGTCGTCGCGTTCGTGCAGGCGTTCGGGCACCACGACGACGTCGGGGGCATGGTCCCCGGGTCGATGCCCTCGAACGCGACGTCCGCGTTCCAGGAGGGGCTGATGGTCCCGCCGATCAAGCTGTGGGACGCGGGCGTCCGCAACGACGCGGCGCTGCGCATCATCGCGCGCAACTCGCGCATGCCGGCGAGCCTCGCCGGCGACATCGACGCGGAGACGGCCGCGTGCCGCATGGGCGCGCGCCGCGTCGAGGACCTGTTCGCGCGCTACGGACGCGCGACCGTCGAGGCGTGCTTCGACGCGGTCGTCGCGAAGACGACCGAGACGTTCCGACGCGAGCTGCTGTCGAAGATCCCCGACGGCACGTACGTGTGGGAGGACTACGCCGAGCACGACGGCGTCGATCCCCCGCGCCTGCACGCGCAACGGATCACGCTGACCAAGACGCCCGACAAGATCGTGCTCGACTTCACCGGCACGTCGCCGCAGGCGCGCGGCCCCATCAACCACGCAGGCGACTACGCGGACGGCAACTTTCTCGCCAAGTGGCTCGCCCCGATCCTGCGCAACCTCGCCGACTCGCCCGAGCGCATGGCGGAGCTCGACGTCAACGAGGGCGTCGTCGAGCTGATGAAGCTTCGCTTCCCGCCCCCCGGGACGCTGCTGACGCCGGTGTTCCCGGCCCCCACGAACGCGCGCACGTTCGTCATCCTGCGTCTGCTCGGCGTGCTCGCGGGCGTGCTCGCCAAGGCCGTCGGCGGCGCGATGCCGGCCGACCAGGAGACGATCCGCTACACCGGCATCCACGGCTACGACGCGGCGGGCGAGTGGTACCTCAACCGCGAGATCCTCGGCGGGGGCTCGGGCGGGCGTCCCTACGCCGACGGCGAGGACACGATCCACGTCGTCCCGAACTCCAAGAACCTTCCGGCCGAGTTCGTCGAGAGCCGCTTTCCGGTGCGCGTCGAGCGCCTCGCGCTCGCGACGAACTCGGGCGGCCCGGGCCTCCACCGCGGCGGCCTCGGCTACGGCAAGGACATCCGCGTGCTGCGCGACGCGCACTTCCTGTCGATCGCGGACCGCTCGATCCTGTCGTGCTGGGGCGTGAACGGGGGCCGGGCCGGCACGCCGTTCCGCGTCACGATCGACCCCAGCGGGCCGAACGAGCGCGTCATGGGCGGGCTCGTGGACGACGAACCCGTGACGGCGGGCGAGGTCGTGCGCGTCGAGACGACCGGCGGCGGCGGATGGGGCGACCCGCTCGAACGCGATCCCGACGCGGTCGCGCGCGACGTCCTGCAGGACAAGGTGTCGCGTACCGCGGCGCGCGTCGACTACGGCGTCGTGCTCGAAGACGGCGACGAGCCGCGCCCCGACGCGCGTGCGACCGCCGAGCTGCGGACACGCATGCGCGCCGAGCGCGGCCCGCGTCCGTTCATCGACCGGGGGCCGGGCTACGCGCGCCTCGCGGGCCGCGACCACGCCGACGTGGACTTCCTGTGAGCGACTGGCGCGGCGCGGTCGACGCGGTCACCGGTGCCCTGCTCGGACGGCACGACGTTCCCGACGACCTCGCCGACGACCTCGCGGCGCGCCTCGCCGGCGTCGTGACGTCGCTGCGCGCGCTGGAGGACGCGGTGCCGGACGACACCGGGCTGGCGCTGTCGTGGGACCCGGCCCACCCGTCGCTGCAACGCGCTCCGGCGCGCACGCCGGAGTCGCTGCTCGATCGCGCGGGGGCCGGGACCGGCTACGCGCCGCGCGCGCGGGGCGCCGTCACCGCGAACCCCGCGCCGAGCGGGCGATCGACGCCCGAGGTTCGCGCGCGCGACGAGCTCGCGGACGTGGGGGCCGGCGCGCTCGCCGCCGCGATCGCGCGGCGTGAGCTGTCGCCCGTCGAGGCCGTCGACGCGGCGCTCGCGCGCATCGACGCGCTCGACGGACGACTCAACGCGTTCGTGACGGTGCTGGACGACGACGCGCGCACACACGCACGCCGTCTCGCCGACGAGATCGCGCGCGGCGAGCCGGCGCGTCCGGTGCACGGCGTGCCGGTCGCGATCAAGGACATCTTCGACGTCGCCAGCGTGCGAACGACCGCGGGGTCCAAGGTCTACGACGCGCGCGTCGCGACCGCCGACGCGACCGCGGTCGAGCGCCTGCGCGCCGCCGGCGCGGTCGTCGTGGGCAAGACCGCGACGCACGAGTTCGCGTTCGGGGTCACGACGGACTCGCCCTACCACGGCCCCGTGTGCAACCCGTGGGACACGTCGCTCACGGCGGGGGGCTCGAGCGGGGGCTCCGCTGCGGCGGTCGCGGCGCGCATGGTCCCGTGCGCCCTCGGGACAGACACCGGCGGCTCGATTCGCATCCCCGCGGCGGCATGCGGGGTCGCGGGTCTCAAGCCGACGTTCGGGCTCGTGGCCAAGGACGGCGTCGTGCCGCTCAGCTGGACGGTCGACCACGTCGGCCCGCTCGCGACGACCGTCGCCGACGCCGCGCTCGTGCTCGACGCGATCGCGGGCCCGTCGCCGGGCGACCCGACCTCGCGCACGTCTCCGGGGCCCCGCCCCGACGCCCCGGCGCTGCGCGGCGTGCGCGTCGGAGTCGACCCGGCGTGGACCGACGAGGAGGTCGACGAGCGCGTCGCGGCGGCGGTGCGCGCGGCGATCGACCGTCTGCGCGAGCGCGGCGCCGACGTGCGCGACGTGAAGCTCCCGCCGGCGCGCGTCATGGCGCTCGTCAACCGCGTCGTCGCGCTCGCCGAGGGCGGCTCGTACCACGCGCCGCTGCTCGCGCAGCGGGCGTCCGACTACGGCGCCGACGTGCGCGCTCGCTTCGAGCTCGGCGGGCTGCTCCTCGCGCGCGACTACGTCGCGGCCCAGCGTCTGCGCGTCGAGCTCACGCGCATGCTGTGGGCGGTCATGCGCGACGTCGACGCGCTCGTGACCCCCGCGATCCCGATGCCGGCGCCGCCGCTCGGCCTGCCGTGGTGGCGGTGGGACGACGGCGTCGAGGCCGTCCCCGACGCGCTCATCCGTCTCACCGCCCCCTTCTCGCTCGCCGGCTTCCCCGCCGTCTCGGTCCCGGTCGCGGCGCCGGGCCCCGGGGCGCCGTGCGCGGCCCAGGTCGTCGCGCGCCCGTTCGAGGACCACGTCGCGGTCGCGCTCGCTGCCGCGGTGGAGGCGCCTCCGTCGTAGCCCCGAGCGCGTCGGGGGCCGTCCCGGCCGCGCGGCTGCCCCGCGCGCGAGCGGGCGCCGTCCGACGAGCTAATACACTGCGCGCCGGAGGGCCAGTGAAACCACCACCGTTCACGTACCACCGCGCGGAGACGAGGGACGAGCTCGACGATCTCCTGGCGCGCCTCGGCGACGACGCGAAGGTGCTCGCGGGCGGGCAGAGCCTGCTTCCCGTGCTCAACATGCGGCTCGCGTCGCCGGCCCACCTCGTCGACGTGAACTTCCTGCGCGACGAGCCCGCCGAGCCACGCGACGCGGGCGACGCGGTGACGTTCGGCCCCCTCGTGAGACAGGCCGCGGCCGAGCGCTCCGAGCTCGTCGCGCGCCGCGCGCCGTTGGTGCACGAGGCGCTCCAGTTCGTCGCGCATCCCGCGATCCGGAGCCGCGGCACGGTGTGCGGCAGCGTCGCCCACGCGGATCCCGCGGCGGAGCTCCCGGCGGTCATGACGGCGCTCGACGCCACCGTCACCGCCCGCTCGGCGCGCGGCACGCGCTCGATCGCGGCGCGCGAGTTCTTCGTCGGACCGTTCGCGACCGCTCTGGAGCCGGGCGAGTGGGTCGAGGAGGTGCGCGTCCCGGCGCAGACCGCGGGCACGGGCTGGGCGTTCGAGGAGTTCGCGCGCCGCGCCGGCGACTACGCGCTGTGCGGCGTGGCCGCGGTCGCGCCGGCGCAGGGCGTGGCGACGCTCGCGTATCTCGGCGTGACCGACACACCGATGCGCGTGAACCCGGAGGCCGACGACGAGGACGCGCTGCGCGCCGCGCTCGCCGACGTCGACGTCGCCGAGGACATCCACGCGACGTCGCGCTACCGGTCACATCTCGCGGTCAAGCTCGGCGCGCGCGCGCTGCAGCGCGCGCGACACCTCGCGCGCGAGGGCACGGCATGACGGAGATCGCGCCCGGCGAGCGCACGCCGCTGACGCTGACCGTCAACGGCGCGCCGCACGAGGCGCGCGTCGAGGCGCGCTGGCTGCTGTCCGACGTCCTGCGCCACGAGCTCGGGCTCACCGGCACGCACGTCGGCTGCGAGCACGGCGTGTGCGGCTGCTGCACGGTGCTGGTCGACGGCGAGCCGGTGCGGTCGTGTCTCATGCTCGCGGTGCAGGCCGAGGGCCGCGACGTCCGCACCGTCGAGGGTCTGTCCGGCCCCGGCGGCGCGCTGCACCCGTTGCAGGAGTCGTTCAAGCGCCACCACGGCCTCCAGTGCGGCTTCTGCACTCCCGGCTTCCTCATGACCGCGGCGACGTTCTACGAGCGCGCCGGCGACATGACCGACGACGAGATACGGCACGCGATCGGCGGCCAGCTGTGCCGCTGCACGGGATACGCCGGCATCGTCGACGCGATCCGCAACGCGCACTCCCGCTCGGACGACGACTCGTGACGACGCGCCTGTTCGGCGAGCGCGTCCCGCGCCTCGAGGACGACCGCCTCGTCACCGGACGCGGCCGTTACACCGACGACATCGCACACGGCGCCGCGCACGCGGCGTTCGTGCGCTCGGAGCTCGCGCACGCGCGCATACGCGACGTCGACGTGTCCGGCGCGCTCGACGTCGACGGCGTGCTCGCGATCTACACGCACGACGACCTCGACGGCGGCTTCGCCGAGCCGCTGCCGCTGCTGATCCCCAACCCGGGCCTGCACTCGCCGCGGACGCAGCACGCGCTCGCGCCGACGGAGGTGTGCTACGTGGGTCAGCCGATCGCGATGGTCGTGGCGCGCGACCGCTACGTCGCCGAGGACGCCGCGGCGCGCATCGTCGTCGACCTCGAACCGCTGCCCGTGGTGGCCTCGCTCGACGACGCGGCGCGCCCGGGCGCGCCCGTGGCGCACTCGGGCATGGACGGAAACGAGGCCGGGCGCGGCGGCGAGGAGCACGGCGACGTCGACGCGGCCCTCGCGTCGGCACCCCACGTCTTCGAGTGGGAGCTGCGCATGGAGCGCAGCGCGTCGACGCCGCTCGAGGCGCGCGCGCTCGTCGCGCGCTACGACGTGACGGAGGATCGCCTGACGCTGTACGACTCGACGCAAGCGCCCACCGGCATCCGATGGGGGCTGTCGATCCTGTTCGGCATGGACGCCGAGCACGTGCGCGTCGAGGCCCCCGACGTCGGCGGCGGGTTCGGCGTGAAGGTCATCCAGTTCTATCCCGAGGAGGTTCTCGTCCCGTGGGCGGCGCGCCGTCTCGGCGTCGACGTCAAATGGACCGAGGACCGGCGCGAGCACTTCATCGGCTCGAACCACGAGCGGGGCCAGATCCATCGCGTGCGCGTCGGCGCCGACGACGACGGACGCATCGTCGCCCTCGAGACGAGCTTCCTGCACGATTCCGGCGCGTTCTGCCAGTACGGCCTGATCCTGCCGATCATCACCGCGGCGCAGCTTCCCGGTCCCTACAAGCTCGCCAACTACCGCTACGAGTTCAGGGCGCTGTTCACCAACACCGTCCCGACGTCGCCGTATCGCGGCGCGGGGCGCCCGCACGCGGCGTTCGTCATGGAGCGCGTCATGGAGAAGGTCGCGCGCGCCCTCGGTCTCGATCCCGTCGAGGTGCGCAGGCGCAACCTCATCCAGCCCGACGAGTTCCCGTACGACGTCGGGGTCACGTTCCAGGACGGCGGCCCGACCGTGTACGACTCGGGCGACTACCCGAAGGGCTTCGACGTGCTGCTCGACGCGGTCGGCTACGACGACTTCCGCGCCGAGCAACGCGCCGCCAAGGCGTCCGGCCGCAAACTCGGCATCGGGATCGCCGCGTACGTCGAGGGCACCGGCATCGGACCGTACGAGGGCGCGGTCGTCGACGTGCTGCCGGACGGGACCGTCACGGTGGCGACGGGTCTCGGCACGCAGGGCCAGGCCCACGAGACGGTGTTCGCGCAGATCGTCGCCGACGAGCTCGGCGCGGACGTCGGGCGCGTCAAGGTCGTGACCGGCGACACCAACCGGATCGGCTTCGGCGTCGGGACGTTCGCGAGCCGCTCCGCGGTCGTCGCCGGCAACGCCATCCTCAAGGCGGCGCAGAGCGTTCGCCGGCAGGCCGCCGACATCGCGGCGCGCACGCTCGAGGTCGCGCCCGAGGACGTCGTGTTCGCCGACCACGGCGCGCACGTGGCCGGCGTGCCCGACCGCTCGATTCCGTTGAACCGGCTCGCGATCATCGCCAACCCGACGCGCTACGCGTTCGGCAAGGAGTCGCAGATCGCCGCCGAGCTGATGCTCAAGGCGTACGCCGACGCCGACACGCCGCTGCGCGAGGGAACCGCGCCCGGCCTCGGCGCGGTCGAGTACTACAGCCCCGGCTCGGGCGTCTACGGGTTCGGCGTGCACGCGGCGATCGTCGAAGTGGATCCCGACACGTGCGACATGCGCATCCTGCGCTACGTCGTCATGCACGACTGCGGGCGCATCATCAACCCGATGGTGGTCGATGGACAAGTGTACGGAGGCGTCGCGCAGGGCATCGGCGGCGCGTTCTACGAGCGCATGCACTACGACGCCGACGGCCAGCTGCAGAACGCGAGCTTCATGGACTTCCTCGTCCCGTACGCGACCGAGGTGCCGCGCCCGGAGCTGCACCACACCGAGACGCCGTCGCCGAAGAACCCGCTCGGCATCAAGGGCGTCGGCGAGGCCGGCGTGATCCCGGTGTCGGCGGCGATCGCCAACGCGCTCGAGGACGCCCTGGACGTCCCCTTCGACGCGATGCCGGCGTCGCCGCAGCAGCTCTTCGACGTGCTCCATCCCGACGCGTCGTAGCGCGATGGAGTCGTTGCCGCTCGACGGCGTGCGCGTCCTCGACTTCACACAGGCGCTCGCCGGTCCGTACTGCACCATGCTGCTAGGCGACCTCGGCGCCGACGTGGTCAAGGTCGAGATGCCCGGACGCGGCGACGACACCCGTCACTGGGGGCCGCCGTTCGTCGAGGGCGAGTCGTCGTACTTCATGTCGATCAACCGCAACAAGCGCAGCGTCGCGCTCGACCTCAAGAGCGATGGCGGCGCGCAGGCAGCGCGCGACCTCGCCCGCGCGAGCGACGTCGTCGTCGAGAACTTCCGGCCCGGCACGATGACGCGCCTCGGGCTCGGCCCCGACGACCTCCGCGCGCTCGACGCTCGCCTGGTCTACTGCTCGATCAGCGGCTTCGGCCAGGACGGGCCGCCCAAGGCGGGCTACGACCAGATCGTGCAGGGCACCGCCGGGTTGATGAGCCTCACCGGCATGCCCGACGGTCCCCCGGTCAAGGTCGGCGTCCCGATCTCGGACGTCGTCGGCGGCATGTTCGGCGCGCACGCGATCCTCGCCGCGCTGTACGAGCGCGAGCGCACCGGGCGCGGCCGCTACGTCGACGTCGCGATGCAGGACTCGGTCGTGGCGCTGCTGACGTTCCAGGCTGGGCGCTTCTTCGCGACGGGCGAGGCGCCGGGCCGCGACGGCAACCACCACCCGACGATCACGCCGTACGGGGCGTTCGAGGCCGCCGACGGCTTCCTCAACGTCTCGGTCGGCAACGACAACCAGTGGCGGCGCTTCTGCGACGCGCTCGGCGCGCCCGAGCTCGCGGCCGACGAGCGCTTCGCGACCAACGCGCTGCGACGCGCCGCGCGCGACGAGCTGTACGCCGCGCTCGAGGAGATCCTGCGCACGCGCACCGTGGACGAGTGGGTCGCGCGCCTCGACGATGCCGGCGTACCCGCGGGCCCGATCCGCACGCTCGACGAGGTCTTTGCCGACCCGGTGTTGCAGGCGCGCGACATGGTCGCCGAGATGCAGCATCCGGTCGCGGGCCGCGTGCGCGCGACCGGTCCCCCGTGGCGTCTCGACGGCGCCGCGCTCCCGATCAGACGTCCTCCGCCGCTGCTCGGCGAGCACACGCGCGAGGTGCTGCGCGACGTCGCGCGCTACGACGACGCGCGCGTCGACGAGCTCGCCGAGGCCGGGGCGATCGCGGCGTCGTAGCGTCAGCAGGGGCCCGACAGGAACGCCGCGAGGCCCGGAGCAAGACCCTCGGGCGCGAGCTTGGGGGCCGCGTCCCACGGCGTGCCCTCGGCGGGACGCGTCGCCGCGCCGGCGGTGGGAACGACCGCCGACACGGCCACGGACGCGAGCGACGCAACGCCTGACGCGATCGCGGGAGCCCCGGGGCGGGCACGCGTCGTCGCGTCGACCGCCGGGAGGAACGCGTTGGCGGTCGGGTCGTAGACGCACGAGCCGGTGGCGGCCTGCGCGGCGGCCGGGCCCCCGAGCGCGCACGTGAGCAGCGCGGCGGCAACCACCGCGCCCGTCCGGCGGCGTGACCGCGGCATCGATGACCCCCTCGTCGAGCCGACAGCCGTGCGTGCGCGCGGTCGCGTCAGATCGCCGCGGCGTCGCGTCCGCGCGCGACGTCAGCGTAGCGCGCGAGCACGCCGTCCCACCCGGAGTCGTACTCCGGCCTCGTCTCGAGCCCGTCCGCGAGGCGGTCCCAGCCGCGGTGCTCCAGCTCGACGACCGTGCCGTCGCCGTCGGGGACGAAACGGACCTCGACCTCCGTCTCGGCGGGCCGCCCCGTGGGGTTCCACGAGAACACCACGCGCGCCGGCGGCTCCCACACGACGACCATGCCCCACGTCGCTTCCTCCCCGGCGCCCGACCGTTCGAACACACGGCCCCCGACGCCGTGCTCGAACACGCACGTGCGCGCGTCGTCGAGCGTCGAGTGCCGCTCGAGCGGCCACCATTCCGAGATGCGGTCGACGAACGTCTCGAACGCGTGCGCCTGCGAGCACGCCACGCGCAGGGTCTTGTCGATCGGGGCAACCGTCATGTCCGTCCCTTCCCGCGGCCCTCGGCCGCGTCGGCGAAGCCGGTTAGTGCGTCGTCCCACAAGCGGTCGAGGTACGCGCGCAGGCGCGCGAGGCCCTCGGGATCGACGCGGTAGACGCGCCGGTTGCCGCGCCGCTCGTCGGCGACGAGGCCGGCGCGCTTGAGGACCTGGAGGTGCTGCGACACCGCGGGCCGCGACACGGGCACCGAGCGCGCGACGTCGACGACCGCCTTGGGTCCGTCCCCCAGCGCCTCGAGGACGCGGCGGCGCGTCGGATCGGCGAGCGCGGCGAGCGAGTCTGCGTAAGTCTCCACTTACGGTAAGTCTGGGCTTACACACTGGCGTTGTCAAGGCCGTCGAGAACGGGCGCCCGGACGTAGCCGGTATGTTGACGCGGAGAGAGACGACGAGAAAGGAGCGCCACGCATGAGGATCGGCATAGGGCTCCCGAACGCCGTCGCCGACGCTCCCGGCGAGCTCATCCCGGCGTGGGCGCGCCGCGCCGAGGACGCGGGCTTCTCGGCGCTGGCGACCATCGACCGCATCGTGTACCCGAGCTACGAGTCGCTCGTGTCGCTCGCCGCGGCGGCGGCCGTCACCGAGCGCGTCGAACTCGTCACCGACGTCGTCGTCGCGCCGACGCGCAACGCCGTGCTGCTCGCGAAGGAGGCCGCGAGCGTCGACCGCATCTCGGGCGGGCGCCTCGTGCTCGGCGTCGCGCCCGGCGCGCGCGCCGACGACTTCGACGCGACCGGCCAGGACTACACCACGCGCGGCCGCCGCTTCGACGCCGACCTGCAGACGATGCACGACGTGTGGGACGGCAAGGCTCTGTCCGACTCGGGCAAGGCGTCGGTCCCTGGCGCGGGCCGGCGCGTACCGCTGCTGCTCGGCGGCACGAGCGACAAGGCGATCGAGCGCACGATCGAGTGGGGCGCCGGTTGGACGGCGGGAGGCGGCGGACCCGAGGCCGCGCGGCACACGGCGGCGAAGGTCCGAAGCGCGTGGTCCGACGCCGGCCGCGACGGCTCCCCGCGCATCGCCGCGCTCACGTACTTCGCGCTCGGCCCCCGGGCGCGCGAGGGCGCGGAGGCGTCGCTGCGCGACTACTACGCGTTCATCGCGCAGTGGGCCGACGCGATCGTCGAGGGCTCGCCCACGACCGTGGACGCGCTGCGCGACGCAGTCGCGGCGTACGCCGACGCGGGCGTCGACGACCTCATGCTGATCCCGACGATCGCCGAGCTCGACCAGGTCGACCTCGCGGCCGACGCGGTCCTCTAGCCCGCCGGGACCGACGCGCGCACGAGCAGGTACTCGATCGCGCGCCCGCGCCACAGCACCGTCCACGTCCACAGCACCAGACGTGCGCCCGTCCGGCAGGCGCGCGGGACGTCGCGGCGCACGGCGATCCGCGCGCGCAGGAAGCGGAGCGCGGGGCGCAGCACGCGGTCGGTCGCGACCTCGACGCCGACGTCGACGAACCCCGCGTCGCGCAGCTCCGCCTCGATGCGCGCGCGGCTCCACTGGTCGCGGGCGCGCAAGCCCCACACGCGCAGGTTCAGCAGCCCCGCGAATAGCTCCGCGGGCGTGCGCGGGATCGTGCGCTCGGCGGACACGTCGGACATGACGAGCACGCCGCCGGGACGCAGCACGCGTCGCGCCTCGGCGAAGAACTCGCGCCGCGACCGGAAGTGGAACGCGGCCTCGACGCTGATCACTCCGTCGACGCTGCCGTCGGCGAGCGGGATGCGCGTCGCGTCGGCGAGCACCGGCCACGCGCCCGCCTCGTCCAGCCGGCGGCGCCCGGCGCGCAGCTGCGACTCCGTGACGTTGATCGCCACGAAGCGACCCGGCGCCGCGACCGAGGCGATGACCGGGTCCTGGGCGCCGAGCCCGTTGCCCGCGTCGAGCACGGCGCCGCCGCGCGGCAGCGCCCGGGCGAGCGTCTCGACGAGCCGGCGCGGGGCGACGGCGGCCTCGGCCTCGTCGCCCGGCCCGTCCCACAGCCCGAGGTTGAGCCACCCGCGCGCGGGCGACAGGAAGAAGTCGGCGCCGAGGCTGTCGTAGACCGGCACCGGCCCCCGGCGGACGCCGCGCAGCGCGCTCAGCGCGAAACGCACGTTGGCGCGGGTCGGCAGGCGTGGTCTGGTCACCGGCACGGCTTACCCCGGATCGGCCGGGACGCGCGGCCGGAGGCGCGGGGGTCGGTCGAATCGCGCGGCACGCGTCTAGAAGCGGCGGGTCGGGGAAACCTCGGCGCATGACGGGCTCGGCGCGGCTGGTGCGGGGGCCACGGGTCGGGTTCGCGGTCAAGGTCCTCGGCGACGGCAGCCTGCCGTCGCACGACGCCCGGCGGTGGCAGTCCAACCCCCACCTGCGCGTCTCGATCCGATACCTCCACGCGATCCTCGACTACCTCGACGCGGTCGACGTCCGCATGTACCGGATGGCGACGGCGTTCGCGCCGTACGCGAGCCACCCCGAGCTGACGCGCTTTCGCTCGCAGCCGCGCGAGTGCGCCGCGGAGCTCGCCGATGCCGGCGAGCGCGCGCAGCACCTCGGCGTGCGGCTGTCGACGCATCCCGGCCAGTACACGGTCCTCAACTCCGAGGACGAGCAGACGGTGCGCAACGCGCGCGAGGAGCTCGAGGTCCAGGCGGAGGTGCTCGACCGGATGGGGCTCGGGCCCCAGGCCGTTGTCGTCGTGCACGTCGGCGGCGCGGCCGGGGGGCCGGAGCGCGGCCTCGACCGCTTCGCGCGCGCGATCGAGCGCCTCTCGGAGCGAGCCCGTGCGCGCGTCGTCGTCGAGAACGACGACCGTTCGTTCTCCCTGCGCGACGTCGTCGCGCTCTCGGAGCGAATCGGGCGTCCGGTCGTGTGGGACGTCCTGCACCACCACTGCCACGACCCCGATCGCATCCCCGACGACGAGGCCCTGCACATGGCGCTCGCGACGTGGCCGCGCGGCGTCACGCCGAAGGTGCACTTCTCGTCGCCACGCACGGTCCTCGGCGAGCGCAGGCGCAAGGTCGGGCGGCGCGTCGTGACGCAACTCGTCCCGCCGCCGCTGCGCGCCCACGCCGACATGGTCGACCCGATGTCGTTCGAGAGCTTCGTGCGCGACGTCGTGCGCGGCGCGGACGTCGACGTGATGCTCGAGGCCAAGGGCAAGGACGTCGCGCTGCTGCGCCTGCGCGAGCAGATGGCGGCGCGCGGCATCGCGCTGCGCTGACGGCGCGCGCGACTCACGCGCGCGCGTCGCGTTAGGGTCTCGCCGTGCCGCAACACGAGATCGACCCCGAGCGACTTCCCTACGCCGTCGAGGGTCTCGAGCGCAAGCCCGACGTCGGCGCGGACGCGTTCTTCGCGCTCGATCTCAGAGCCGGACGCGTCGTCGCGGTCGACGAGCTGCCCAAGGCGCGCAAGCCGTCGTGGCTCATCACGGTCGACTTCGGGCCGGTGGTCGGGACGCTGCAGAGCAGCGCGCAGATCCGCAACTACGCGCGCGACGAGCTGCTCGGGCGCATGGTCGTCGGCGCGATCAACCTCGGCGCCAAGCGCATCGCGGGGTTCAAGAGCGAGTTCCTCGTCCTCGGCGCGCTCGACGCCGACGGAACGGTGCGCCTGCTGCAGCTGGAGGACGGCGTCGAGCCCGGAGCGCCGATCGCCTGACGACGGCGTCAGCGGGTGTCGGGAATCGCCGACGTCAGCGAGTGTCCGGGACCAGACGCACGATCACCGGGACGACGTCGGGACGCGCGGCGCGCGCCGCGTGCACGACCGCCCACCGCGTCGGAGCGGTCGCCACGACCTCGCCGCGCCACGTCGCCGCGTACTCGTCGGCCGTCGCGTCGAGCAGCGCGACGCGGGTCTCGAGCGCGCGCTCGAGCTCCGCGCGCGCCGGATCGCCCGCGACGCGCACCGCGCTCGACGTCCGCATCTCCTGCATCGTCCGGTCGCGGCCGTAGTGCCACCGAAAGACGACCTGCTGCACGACCATCAACGGACCGAGGAACACCATCGCGGGGACGATCTCGTCGAGGACGCCGTTCATCATCGCGACGAAGATCCCAACGACGCACGACAGCGACGTCGCCGCCGACACGAGCGCGGCGCGCATCCCGAACGCCTTCGCGGCGACGACGCTCCAGAGCGTGATCAACAGGACGTCGCCGAGGCCGATGGCCGCGCCGCCGGTGCGCCCGCCCCACGCGAGCGCGGGCAGCAGGGGCAACGACAGCAGGCGCGTGAAGAACTCGAGCATGATGGGAAGCCATGCGGTCGCGATCACGTCGTAGATAGCGAGACCGAAGGCGAACACCGCGACGTCCCTCGACTTCATGCCGTTCTGCGCGTAGAGGTTCGAGACTCCGATCGCCGCGATCGCGACGACGAGGTCGTTGAGGGCGAGAAAGCCTGGCCCGATCGACGTGTCGGCGCGCGTGCTCGCCATCCACACGTCTGCTCCGACGAGCGCCAGCGCGACGAGCACGGGCACGACGCGCGGCAGCAGCGGAGCGACCGTGTACGTGATCACGGTCGAGAACACGACGACGAGGATGACCGTCAGCACGATCCCCGGGAGCCTGAGGTAGATCAGAGGGAGCACGACGATGAGACCGAGCATCACGAAGATGTCGCGCAGCGTGTAGACGCCGGCGACGGCGCGCGGCATGTCGACGACCCTCAGATACACGAGAGCCAGGCCGACGATGACCGCCAGCTGTGCGACGACGACGACGACGTTCTCAGGCTGGGGAACCATGCAACCTCTCCGGTGCCGGCATGCGCCGCGTGAACGTCGTCTCGCGCAGGTCGCAGCGCATCGCCGGCATGCGCGGCATCGTCGAGCGGTCGACGTGACACCGCACCGCCGCGACCGGCACTCCGGCCCGGTGGAACGCCGCGACGAGCCGGTGCTCGGCGTCGTCGCGCGGTGGGCGGACGAGCACGTCGACGTCGACGCCGCCGTCGCCCGGCGACAGGACGAAGCGCGCGGGCAGCGGCACGCCGCGGTCGGCGTCGATCACGTCGCGCACGTCTCGGTCGGTGACGAGGACGTCGCCCACCTGCACCGACGACTCCCGCTTGCCCAGGACCGGCGACGTCGCCGGCAGGGCGGCGAGCTCGCACGTCAGCTCGGTGTCGTCGAGCGTGCGGACGAGGTCGCCGGTGTCGAAGCGGAACAGCAGCGTCGTCTCGCGAAACGGATAGAACGGCGTGACGACGAGCGTCCCCACGCGCCCGGGCGCAGCGGGACGTCCGGTGTCGACGTCGACGACCTCCATGACGCCCTGCTCCACGGAGAGGTGGAGGTGTCCCTGGCTGCACGCCGTGCCGCCGAGGGGGAAGATCTCCGTCATCCCGTAGATGTCGACGAGCTCTGCGCCGAAGACGTCCTCGGCCCGCCGCCGCAACGCATCCGACAAGACCTCTCCTCCGCAGACGATCTGGCGCAGCTCGAAGTCGGCGGGCGTGTGCCCCGACGCCTCGGCGGCGTCGACGAGCAGGCCGAGGTAGCTCGCGTAGGTGCTGAGGATCGAGACGCGCGTCGTCTTGCCGGGCACGTGCACGGGGGCCGCGAGCCGTCCGAGAGCCTCCTCGGGATCGATGATGCCCACCTGGTCGAACGTCGCTCCGATCAGCGCGCACCCGGTGGCGGCCGTCAGCACGCCGACCATCGCGCGCGAGCTGATGTTCGACTGGACCATGACCTCCGGCCCCCATCCCAGGTTGACCACCGACGCGATCGCGCCGAACCCGGCTGCGACGTCGAGCTCGTAGCGCGAGAACCAGATCGACGTCGGCTCGCCCGTCGTGCCCGTCGTGGTCGCGCGCAGCACGGGCGAGGCGGTGCGGCTGACGAACGCCTCGGGAAGCGACTTGAGCTCGGCGCGCGTCGTGACGGGGAGCTCGTGCAGCGTGTCGAGCGACACGTCCCGTGGTCCGATGCCCAGCGCTCGGAAGCGCGCCCCGTAGAACGGGGTGCGGTCGCGAGCGATCCGAAGGAGCTTGCGCATGCGACGCTCGGCGATGAGGCGGCGCATCTCGGGATCGATCGCGGCGCCGCGCATCTGCTCGAGCTGCTCTTCGTCGAGGCCCCCGTGTTCCGCGCGCGCCGCGACGACGTCGCGCACGAGCTTGTGCACGTCCGAGGCGCGGACGCGCCGGCCGAACGCGGACGCCATGCCGTAGCGGAACTGTGCAAGCGCGGTGTCGAGCATGAGGGTCGAAGGAAAAAGGGACGCGGGGGGCGCCCGAGGGCGCCCCCCGATCCGTGAAGGCTGTCGTTACGAGCTCGGAGCCGTCGCGAAGACGACTGCCGTCAGCGAGCTGATGGCGAACTTGGTGTACTTGAGCGCGGCACGAGTCATCTCGTCACCCCCTTCCCCCTCGACGCCGTTGATGCCCCGCGCGGGATTATGGGCCCACCACGGCGCGACCGCAAGAGAAACTTTGCGCGACACGCCGCGCGCGACACGGGGCCCCGAAGGGCCCCGCGTTCACGGAGCTTGTTGGTGGTCTACGAGTCGGACGTCACCCACTGGAAGCCCGGGTTGCCCGCCGCCGTCCACGCGCCTTGCGTCTCGGCGTTGTCCGGGTTCGTCACGCCGACGCTCAGCGCGTTGCCGGCGCCGTCGACGATCGCGACGTCGTCCACGTAGAAGTTCTCGAGGTTGACGCCGCCGTCCGACGTGTAGGCGAAGCGCAGCAGCACCCTCTTGCCCGCGTAGTCGGACAAATCGGCCGTGTGCTGCGTGTACGCAGGCTCGAGCGGGTTCTGGCCGAGGAAGTTCGGCGGCTGCCCCGACGTGCCGGTCAGGCCGTTCGGGTACTCCTTGCTGCCGCCGAGCTCGCCGCCGGTAGTCCCGATCGGATCGAGCGTCGTGGTGCCGGAGTTGTTCGCCGCGGTCGTCGCCAGGCTCGTCCACGTCGCGCCGCCGTCGTCCGACACGAGCGCGTACGCCCAGTCGTAGCCGTCCTCGAGCTGGTACCACGTCCAGAACTTCAGCTTCGGCGCGGCCGCCGCGCCGACGCCGGTCAGGTCGACGGCCTCGGTCAGCTGCGACGCGCCGTTGGTCGCGCTGCCGCTCCACCACGCGTGCTGTCCGGAGTGGATGCGCTCGGCCGGCGTCGTCCCGCCGCCCGTGCCCCCCACGACGTCGACGTCGAGGTGGTACGTCGCGAACGTCCTGGGCTCGGCCGGGCCGCTGTCGGACACCGCGAGCCAGATCGTGCGAGGCAGCGTGACGTCCTTGAGGTCGTCGCCGTCGAACAGCGACACGGTCGCCGGATCGTCCTTCGTGGTCGGCGCGTAGAGCGCGCCGGCCGGCGCCGCATGGTCGATGAAGAACGACACGGTCGAGTCGATCTCCTCGCCGTTCTGGTCGAAGGCGAACACGTCCATGTGGTCGGTGCCGTCGACGTCGTAGACGGAGAGGTCGACGCGCTCGGTGCCCTCGGTCACGCGCAGCGGGATCATCGTCCAGTCGGTGTAGATGTCCTCGGCCTGCAGACCTGCGTAAGTGTAGTCGGTCGCCGCCGATGCCCAGATCGGGCCCTCGATCGACGTGCCGGCGCCCTCGGCGGGACGCGGCTCGACGAGGCGCACGAAGAACTGCACCGGGATTCTGACGATCTGCGTGACGCCGTTGTCGAGCGCGGCGCGGCCCACGATCGTCGCCGCGTAGTGGCCCGGCGCGGCCGTCGTCGGCACGTTGAGGCCGACGCGGAACGGCGTGTCGGTGCGCGCCGCGGTCGTGACCTCGGCCGGCAGGCTGAACCACGACGCCGGCGCGGGCATGACGCCGCGCGCCTCGCGGTTCGACGCGACCTCGAACGTCGTCCGGCCCGTCCCCTGGAGGAGGGGACCGCCGCGCAGCACGAACGTGCGGCTGACGACGTGGCCGGGACCGAGGTCGTCGATCGACCACGACGGCTGCAGCTCGTGGATGTCGTCGAGCGCGCCGGTCTGCGGCGTGTACGCGATGACGCCCTTGGTCAACGCGAGGTGCGCGGCCGGCACGTCGATGCGACCCGGGCCCTCGCCCGTGACGCCGACCCAGTCGTCGTTGCGGATCGGGTACAGGTCGGACGGGGGCCGGTCGGTCGCCTTGGCCTCGATCGTGCCGATGAGCCCGGCGACCGAGCCCTCGTACGCGTCGGTGCCGGCGGTGTTGACGAGCGCGGCCTTGGTGCGGAAGTACGCCGGCATCTGCCCGACGTCCTTGCGGTAGCCCTGGATCACGAGCGCCGTCGCGCCGGCCGCGGCGGGCGCGGACATCGACGTCCCCGACAGCACCGCGTACGTCTTGTCGGTCGAGAAGTGGTTGTTGTGCGCGAGGTCGGCGGCGGACACCTCGGCCCCCTCGGTCGACTCCGCGGCGACGTAGTAGACGCCCGGCGCCGTGAGGTCGGGCTTGATGAGGCGGTCGCCGGTGGGGCCGCGCGAGCTGAAGCCGGCGATAGCGCTCGCGCCGGCCGCGGCGGCCTCGGGACGGACGTTGCCGAACTCCCCGTGCAGCGTCTCGCCGACGGGGTGGTCGCGGTCGAAGTCCGCGACCGCTGCGCCGACCGAGATCGCCTGGCTCGCGACCGACGGCGAGCCCGTGCTCTGCAGCGTCGGGCCGCTGTTGCCGGCCGAGATCGCGAACACGACGTTGTTGCGCTGCGCGAGGTCGTTGACGAGCTGCGCCTCGGGGTCGTTGTTCGTGACCTGCTCGGCGCCGAACAGGCCCGCGCCGTAGAAGCGCCCCGAGCCGAGGCTGACGTTGACGACGTCGGCGCCGGCGCCGCCGGCGGCCTTCTCGGTCGCGAGGAACTCGAGACCCGCCATGACCGCGCTGTTGAGGCACGCGCCCGCGGCGGTGCAGACCTTCGCCCCGGCCAGCGACGCCTCCGGCGCCATGCCCGGGAAGAGCCCGTTCTGCGCCGCGCCGCCGCCCTCGGCGGTCCCGGTCGCGATGCCCGACACGTGCGTGCCGTGGCCGTTGTCGTCGTACGCGGGCGTCGTCGCGCAGTCGCCCTCGACGAGCGGCACGACCGGCGAGCAGTCGACGAACGACGTGATCTTCGACGCCAGCGTCGGCGTGCGCCAGCGCTGCCAGTCGTTGTCGTCGAGGTCCGGATGGAGCCCGTCGATGCCGGTGTCGGCGACGCCGACGGTCACGCCCTTGCCCGTCACGCCGCGGCGCCACAGCGTCTCGGCGCCGACGTCGGCCGTGCCGCGCTTCGACTGGTCCCCGATGACGGGGTCGGCCAGGACCTGCGTGCCCATGATGCGGTGGACGCGGTCGAGCACCAGGCGGTCGACGAAGCCGAGCGCGGCGACGTCGTCGACCGCGTCGACGGACGACACCAGCGCGACCCACCGGATCGACGCGAACGAGTGGCGCAGGCGCGCGCCGGCGGCCTCGAGCGCGCTCAGCGCGTCGGCGTTCGCGACGTCGAGCTTGGCGAGGTAGTAGACGTCGCCGGGACGGTAGTTCCGTACCAGCTCGTCGATCGGGAAGTCGTCGGGATAGCCGCCCTCGGTCACGACCGTGGCGAGCGCCGAGTCCATCTTGGCGGTGTCCACGGTCGTGGACGCAGACGACGCCGCGGGCAGCGCGCCTACGAGGCACGCGAGCAGCAGCAGGGCAACGGCTTTGCGCATGGGGATCTCTCTCCTTGTCCGCGACGGGCCAGTCGATGCGTGTGGCCGTTCGGTTCGACGGCGGGGCCCGCTCTCCTCCAGGGCATTGAACCACGAACATTGAACTCGGTCTCTCGTATCGGCCCAAAACATAGAAAACGGACATGGCGCGTTGCGCTCCGGGCGGCAGCGATTACCGTTGCGGGCGATGGACGACGGCCGCGCCGAGGTGCACTACGACAACCCGTTCGTCGCGCCGGTCGAGGCGCGCGACCCGGCGCGACGACTGCGCGGGCGCCTGACCGCGGGGGTCACGGTGTGGACGTCGGGCCCTGTCGACGCCCCGGCCGGCCTCACGATGTCGTCCGTCGTCGTCGCCGAGGGCGACCCGCCGCGCGTGCTCGGGTTGATGTCCGACACCAAGGACCTGTGGGACACGATCGGCGACACGGGGGCGTTCGTCGTCCACGTGCTGGGCCGCGCCGAGCGCGCGCTCGCCGAGCGCTTCGCCGGCCTGACGCCGAGCCCGGGCGGGATGTTCGCCGGCCTCGACGTCGAGCACACGCAGTGGGGGCCGGTGCTGCGCGCGCTCCCGAACCGCGCCTCGTGTCGCCTCGAGGCGACGTCGCCCGCGGGCTACCAGCAGCTCGTGGTGGGCCGCGTCGACGCGGTCGAGGTCGCCGAGCTAGACGACCCGCTCGTCTACTTCAGAGGCCGCTACCGCAAGCTCGCCGAACGCTGAGGCGCGCGCGGCCGCGGGGTCGCGGGACTCTTCAGCGTCGTCGCGACGTTGCCCGCTTGAAGCTACCGGCCATCGGCGTCGGTCGTCTCAACCGCTCGGCGTCGTCGCTCGTTCCATCCCGTCGAATTCTCCACCAAGGTCTCCCGCGAGCTCGACTAGGCGCTCTTCGACGGCATCGGACTCGTCGAAGGTGAGATCCTGCGACGCCAGGCACAGCCAGTTCTCGTCGTCGGCCCCCAAACGGACCTCGACCTCAAGACCGAGTGAGCGCGCCTTCGCCGCCGCGCGTCGCGCCCCTTCTTCCTCGGGGAAGTACAAGTAGAAGTTCGTCTGGTACTTCGACTGTGTCTCGTCCTTCGACGGTGCCTCGTCCTTCGACGGTGTCTCGTAGTTCGACGCTTTCAGGTCCTCCATAAGGCGCCGGATCCGTTCGGGGTCAAGCTGGCGACCCGTGGCTCTAGGCGCTTCGCTTCCGCCGTCCGACAGTAGGCTTGTCAAGGCGGTCTCTACTGATCCTGCGTTCCCCACGGCGTCGCGTGGCGACCTCTTGGCTTCGCCGAAAGAGACCGGCGTCATGGCACAAGCTTGACCCGCCCGCGTCGACGTGGACGCGACAGCGCGTCGACAGGTACAGCCCCGCGACCAACCCCACGCCGCCAAGCCCGCCCACTAGGGCCCACATCCGGACCCGAGAGCGTCTAGTGAGCGAGCGTCTGCC
>DASZZZ010000019.1:0-7140 GCA_036260375.1 Actinomycetota bacterium | reverse complement strand
CCGGGAGGTCGTCCCGGCGCGCGGACCGTGTCAGACGGTGGCGGCGTTCAGCGGCGCCGCCCCCGCACGAGGGCCGCTCCGGCGACCACGAGCAGCGCGGGGGCGAGGGGGCCGGTCGCGCCCGCCCCGGCGAACGACATGCCTCCGAGCGCGAGCCCCGCGGTGCCGGCGGACGCCGCGGCCGCGCCCCCGAGCGCCGCCGCGGTCGGCGTGCCGACGGACGGGTCGGGCCGGGTCTCGAAGCGGGCGAACGTCCGGACGAGCGGCACGAGCACGAGCGCGTGCAGCAGCAGCCACGCCGGGCGCAGCGCCCACCACTCGGCCGTCCCCGGAGGGCGTCCGTGCGGCCATCCGAACGGCAGCGCGATCGCGATGCCGATCGCCATCGCGGTGAGGTGCCACAGGTACACGGTCATGATCACGGTGTTGAGGCGCACCACCGCGGCCCACGGCCGGGGACGATCGAGCCACCGGCGGACGGTGGGACGGGCCAGCATCGCGGCCGACACGAGCCACAGCGTCATGAGGACCATGCAGACGCTCGGCGGGTTGTTGTTGGACAGCTTGCCGTCGTCCATGCCGACCATGCTCGGCGAGTACACGCCGGTGGACACGAGCGCCGCGAGCGCGCCGAGCGCGGCGACCGCGCCGGCCGCGAACGCGGGCCGCGGGATGCGCGCGAGCGAACCGTCGGCGTAGAAGAAGCCGAGCTGGTGCGCGAACAGCCACACCGTGATCCAGTTGAGGAGCGCGATGGGCGAGTCGGGTGCGCCCGTCGCGATGCGAACGACGTCGACGGCCGCCGCGGCGGCGGCGAGGACGACGACGACGCGCACGCCGAAGCGCTCGTGCAGACGCAGCATGACCGGCGCGACCGCGATCACGGCGGCGTAGACGCCGAGGAACCACAGCGGCACCGCGGCGAGGCGCCCGACGGTGGTCGCGGCCGCGCCGTCGAGCGCGATCGTCAGAATCGCCCCGAGCGGCACCCACACCGCGACGAACGCGACCGTCGGGCGCAGCAGCCGGCGCAGCCGCGCTCCGACGAAGTCGCCGACGGTGCCACCCCGACGCCTGGTGGACGCGATCCCGCGGGCGTTGGCGAAGCCGCCGACGAAGAAGAACAGGGGCATGACCTGGAGGACCCAGGTGAGCGCCCACAGGCCGGGAACGACCTCGAGCGCGTTCGTGCCGCCGAAGCGCCCGTCGCGCAGCCACACGACCGCCGCGAGCCAGTGTCCCGCGACGACGACCACGATGCTCAGCGCGCGCAGGAAGTCCGCATAGCGGTCTCGTCCCTCCGGGGTCCTGCGCTCGATCTCCGCGACGCTGGTCATGTCCGTTCCTCCTCCGGTGTCGATCCGTCACGTCCATCGTCGGCACGCACGGCGGCCGGCGGTAGGCGGACAACTCCGGTCACGCGGGCGCGACGCACCCAATTCGCGTGGGTACTTCCGGAAGCCCCGCGCGGCGAGCGCGCTGCTAGAGGTCGTCGCCCGGGGTGCGACGGTCCCGCTTGAGCTCGCTGCGGCGGCGCTTGGCCGCGATCCGGCGCTCGACCGCACCCGCGTGGGGCCTGGTCGCGACGCGTCTCCGCTCGACGCGCAGGGCGCCGGCGACGAGCTCGCCGAGACGCCGCAACGCCTCCTCCCGGTTGCGCGTCTGGGAGCGCTGCTCGTCGCTCGACACGCGCAGCGTGCCGGACGAGTCGATGCGGTTCGCGAGGCGCGCCTTGACGCGGGCGCGCTGACGGGGGCCGAGCACGGCCGACGCGTCGACGTTCCACGCGACATCCACGCGCGTCGACGACCGGTTGGCGTGCTGACCGCCCGGCCCCCCCGACGGCGAGAAGCGCAGCTCGATCTCGGATCCCGGGATCGTGAGCGTCCGGTTGACGCGCACGTCGCGGGTCATGTCGCGGCTAGCTGGGCGACGAGCGCGTCGGGCTCGTGCACGGGAAGGTTGCACACGCCGCGCCGGCAGACGTACGCGGTGGCGCGCCCGTCGCTCGGGGCCCGTCCGGCGAGCAGCGGGATGCGCCGCGCCTCGTCGTCGGTCGCGCGCTCGGAGTACGCGATGACCTTGTTCGGCAGGTAGCGGTCGCGCGCCGTGTTCAGCAACGCGCGCGTGTCGTCCGCCGTGCGGTCGCCGACGACGACGATCTCGACCGCGTCGCCGACGGCGAAGTCGACCGCCTGGAGGAGGTGGCCGAACCCGAGCGGCGAACGCCGTGCCGCGTCGCGCAACAGCCGCACGACGCCGAGGGCGCGGTCCTCGTAGGCGTCGTCGCCGGTGAGGCGCGCGAGGCGCTGGAGCTCGAGCGCCATCACTGAGTTGGCCGACGGCACCGCGTTGTCGACGAGGTCCTTCGGGCGCACGACGAGGCGCTCGGCGTCGGTGCCGGTGGAGAAGAAGCCGCCGCCGTCGTCGTCGGCGAACAGCCGGATGGCCTCGTCGGCCGCCCAGCGCGCCTCGTCGAGCCAGCGCGTCTCGAACGTCGCCTCGTAGAGCGCGAGGCACGCCTCGAGCACGAACGCGTAGTCCTCACACACGCCGAGGTGGGCGACGCGCGGGCCGAGCACGTCGTCGTCGCGGTACGAACGCATGAGGCGGCCGTCGACTCGCATCGTCGACAGCACGAAGTCCATGGCATCGCGCGCCGCGTCGACCCACTCGGAGTGGCCCAGGGCGACGCCCGCCTCCGCGAGCGCGGCGGCGGCGAGCCCGTTCCACGCCGCGAGCACCTTCGAGTCGGTTCCGGGCCGGACGCGGGTCGCCCGTCGCGCCCGCAGCGCCTCGACGCCGCGGCGCAACGCGGTCTCGTCGTGCGTCTCGCCGGCGACGACCGGGATGTTGGCGCCCTCGAAGTTCCCCGCGCGCGTGAGCCCGAAGCGCGTCACGAGCGCGTCGGCGTCCGCGCCGGCGACGTCGCGTACCTCGTCGAGCGACCACACGTAGAACTTGCCCTCGACGCCCTCGGAGTCGGCGTCGAGCGACGACCAGAAGCCGCCGCCCGCGTCGCGCATCTCGGCGAGCATCCACGCGGCCGTCGCCTCCGCGACCTCCCGGTGGCGCGCCGCGCCGGTCGACAGCCACGAGCGCGCGTACGTCCGCAGCAGCAGCGCGTTGTCGTAGAGCATCTTCTCGAAGTGCGGCACGACCCACGCGCGGTCGACGGAGTAGCGGTGCCAGCCGCCGCCGATCTGGTCGAAGATGCCTCCCGACGCCATCGCGTCGAGCGTCGCGCGCGCCATCGCGCCGGCGTCGTCGCGCCCGCGCGCCGCGAGTCGCAGCAGGAGGTCGAGGTTCATCGCCTGCGGGAACTTCGGCGCGCCGCCGAAGCCGCCGTGGCGTTCGTCGAACGACGCCGCCATCGCGCCCAGCGCGTCGTCGAGGACCGACTCGTCGACGTCGGCGTCGGACGGCTGCAGCGCGGGGCCGAGCGAGATGTGGTCGACGAGCTTGCGGCCCTGCTCCTCGACCTCGTCGCGGCGGTTGCGCCACGCGTCCGAGATCGCGTCCAGAAGACGGCGGAACGACGGCAGGTTGTGCCGGTCGACGGGCGGGAAGTACGTGCCGCCGTAGAAGGGGAGGCCGTCGGGCGTGAGGAACATCGTCATCGGCCACCCGCCGTGCCCGGTCATCGCCTGCACTGCGTCCATGTAGATGGCGTCGACGTCGGGGCGCTCCTCGCGGTCGACCTTGACGTTGACGAAGCGCTCGTTCATGAGCCGCGCGGTCTCGGGGTCCTCGAACGACTCGTGCGCCATGACGTGACACCAGTGGCACGCCGCGTACCCGATCGACAGCAGCACCGGCTTGTCCTCGGCGCGCGCGCGCTCGAACGCCTCGTCGCCCCACGGATACCAGTCGACGGGGTTGTCCTGATGCTGGCGCAGATAGGGGCTGGTCTCCTCGGCGAGCCGGTTCGGCATGCCTCCATCATTCCAGTCCGGCCGGCGTCTCACTCCCGCGGCGCCGTAGGCTGCGGCCGATGGCCGCGCTCGCGTACGTCTTGTTGCCGGTGTCGGGGTTGGTCGCCTACGTGAGGGGATCGACGGTGCGCGTCCGTGCGCACGGGTTGCAGGCGATCGTCTTCGGCGCCGCGTGGCCCGCCGCGCTGTACGCCGCGGCCGCCGCGTCGCCGGGCGTCACGCAGGCCGTGCTCGTCGCCGGCGCGGCGCTGTGGGTCGTGCTCGTCGTGGGCAGCGCGGTGGGCCGCGATCCGTTCGTGCCGGGACTACGGCGCGTGCTGTGGGCCGCGGCGACGTCGTCGCCGTCGGCGCCCGACGACCACGCGCCCGGCTAGCCGCGCCGGGGCGTCGGTCACGGGCGCGCCGAGAAGCACATGCGGCACGACGTCGCCGTGGAGCCGTTGACGGCACCGCAATTGGGACACTTCCAGAACGAGCCGGCGCCCTCGGACGGCGCCGCGGCGACCTCCTCGGTGGCGGCGCCGGGCTGCGCGGCGCCGGCGTCGACCGGTGCCTGCACCCACTCCTGGGCGCGCTCGTCGTAGACGAGCAGCTCGCTGCCGCGGCGGAACCACCACCGCCCGTCGCGCTCGAAGGGCTGCTCGTGCGGCTCGTCGTCGGCCGCCGCGTGGCGCGCCCGCGCCGCCTCCTCCTGGTCGCGCGACCGGCGCAGCGCGTCCTCCGCCTCGCGCTCCGCCTCCTGGAGACGGGCGCGGTCGTTCGCCTCGCGCTCCGCCTCCTGGAGACGGGCCCGCTCGTCCTCCGCGCGCGCCGCCCGGGCCTCCTCCGCCTCTCTCTCTGCGCGCTCGCGCTCCGCCCGCTCTCGCTCGGCGCGCTCTCGTTCGGCTGCGGCGCGCTCGTCGTCCGCCCGCCGCCGCTCGTCGGCCTCCTCGTGGGCGCGTCGGGCGTCGTCGGCGGCGCGGGCGTCGTCGGGGGCTCCTGGAGGCGCCGCCGCGACCTCGGGCGCGCTCGTCGACGCGCCGCCGGCGCCGTCGCGCTGCGCCAGCGCGTCGAGCGCCTTCTTGACGCCGCCGAGCAGCGACAGCGCGACGACCGACGCGATCACGAGGATCGCCAGGAACGCGACCACGAGAAAGTTGAAGAGGTCGGTGTCGATCTCGGGCATGCGTCCCCCTTTTGCGTCCGTCGGGCCGTGTCGACATCATCAACGACCCGAGCGTCGGAGGCCAGCATCCCCCGTGCGCGGCCCCCGGCGCCGCGCGGCGCTACGCGGGCGGCGGAGGCGGCGACGCGGGCCGCGCCGAGCCGCCGATCGGGGCCGTGCCCTCCTCCTGCATCGTCAGATAGCTGCCGTACGTCATGGCCGCGGCGAGGACGATCCCGACGAACAGCATCAGCCCGCGGTCGACGTCGACGCCCTGGACGCCGTCGGCGCCGTTGTCGTTCGGGCCGACGAGGAGCCCGAGCAACAGCATGAGCGTCGCGACACCACTGAGGCCGAGCAGCAGGAGTCCCCGCGACACCGGCATGTCGGGCAGCGCGACGTCGGTCAGCCGCAGCGCCGTGAGAACCAGGACGGCGAGGGTGCACAGGAGCGCGAGCTTGCCGAGGATGCCGTAGCCGTCCCAGCCGTTGAAGTCGGCGCCGAAACCGCCGGCCGAGATGCTCGCCCACATCGGGACGAAGAACGCGACGAAGAGCAGCGCGCTCGCGATCAGCGCGATGCGCTCGCCCCTAGAGAGCCTGTCGAGGTCCACTGTTCCTCACTCTCCCGTCGCCCCGCCGCCGCCGGTGGCGGCTTCGCGTAGCGGAGCGACCCACGTCTCGAACTGTAGAGGCGGCGCGCGGCGCAAGCCAGGACCTTGGGGTGGTTTGTAGAATCCGGCCGGACGGGACGGTCGAGCGAGAAAGGCCTGCCGTGGCGGTTATCAAGACCATCGATCTCGTCGGCGTCTCGTCCGAGTCGTGGCGTGACGCCGCCGACCAGGCGCTGAAGGAGGCGTCGAAGACGATCCGCGGCATCACCGGGATGGACATCCTCGACACGGCGTGCAACGTCGCCGACGGCCACATCAGCGAATACCTCACGCACGTCCGCATCAAGTTCCGGATCGAGCGCTAGACGATGCCGGGCATCGCCCTCGTCGGCCTCCAGTGGGGCGACGAGGGCAAGGGCAAGGTCACCGATCTCCTCGCCGGGCGCACCGACCTCGTCGTCCGCTACCAGGGAGGCAACAACGCGGGGCACACGATCGTCGTCGACGGCGAGCGCTACGCGCTGCACCTCGTTCCCACCGGCATCCTCTATCCCCACTGCACGCCCGTCATCGGGCCCGGCGTCGTGGTCGACCCGCGTGTGCTCGTCGAGGAGCTCGACGCGCTCGAGGGCCGCGGCGTCGACACGCGGCGCCTGCTGGTGTCGGGCAACGCGCACCTGGTCATGCCGTACCACCTCGAGCTCGACCGCGTGATCGAACGGCGACTGGGGTCCAACCGGCTCGGGACGACCAAGCGCGGCATCGGCCCTGCCTACGCCGACAAGGCGTCGCGCATCGGGCTGCGCGTGCAGGACCTCCTCGACCCGAAGATCTTCGCGACCAAGCTCGAGATCGCGCTCAAGGAGAAGAACACGGTGCTGACGCGCGTCTACGGCCGGCTGCCGCTGGAGCGCGCCGACGTCGAACGCGAGTACCTCGGCTACGGCGAGAGGCTCGCGGCCCACATAGTCGACGCGAGCCTCGTCGTGCAGCGCGCGCTCGACGACGGCAAGACGGTGATGTTCGAGGGCGCGCAGGCGACGATGCTCGACCTCGACCACGGCACGTATCCGTTCGTGACGTCGTCGAACCCGATCGCCGGGGGTGCGTGTGCGGGCGCCGGTGTCGGCCCGCGCGACATCGGGCGGGTCATCGGCATCTCGAAGGCGTACTGCACACGCGTGGGCTGGGGCCCGTTCCCGTCGGAGGCCGATCCCGCCGACGCCGAGATCCTGTTCGAGGAGGGCCGCGAATACGGGACGACGACGGGACGAAAGCGGCGCTGCGGGTGGTTCGACGCGGTCGCGGCTCGCTACGCGGCGCGGCTCAACACCGTCACCGAGGTCGTCGTCACGAAGCTCGACGTGCTGTCGCACTTCGAGTCGATCAAGGTCTGCGTCGCGTACGAGTACGAGGGCCGGCGCTACGAGGAGTGGCCGCCGAACCAG
>DASZZZ010000018.1:0-108544 GCA_036260375.1 Actinomycetota bacterium | reverse complement strand
AATCCATGGGGATCTTCATGCCGCCACCCTTCCTGTCGTCTCGCGTCCGCGCCGGCGCACTGCGCCGGCCGGCTCGTGCACCCCTGTCCCGCGGCTCCGCGCGCGGCGCGTTCGTGCGCCGGCCGACCGCCGGAGCGCGGTCACTTCCACTCGAACACCCGCCTCGCCGACTTGACCGACGAGAACGGGACCTCGACCACGTCGCCGCTCGCGTCGAGCCACGCCGCCGTGTCGTCCGCCCGCGTCACGACGCCCTCGATCCGGTGGCTCCCGCCGTGGAGCACCTCGGTCGTCTTCACGACGACCCTCGTGCCGACCGACCGGCGCCAGTGCTCGGGCGTCCGCAGCGCGCGCTCGAGCCCGGGCGACGACACCTCGAGCGTGTAGCGGCCCGGGATCGGGTCCCGGAGGTCGAGACCGCGCGAGATCTCCTCGGACACCTCCGCCACCGTGTCGAGGTCGACGCCGCCGTCGGCGTCGACCAGGACGCGTACGACCGCGCGCCCCGGCGCGCCGCCGATCTGGACGTCCCAGAGCCGCAGGCAACGGCGCCCGACGACCGCCTCGGCAAGATCACGGACCTCGCCCAGTGCGTCCACGCGCCCTCCTCCTACCGGCTCCGGCCCTCGCCGTCCCGCCGCCCTGACACGACGAAGCCCCTCTGCGAGGGGCTTCGCTCGAGACCGATTTGTCGGCCGGTTCCCATCGAAGCTGCTGGTCGGCGAGTCGTCGATGTTATCACCCGCGGACGCCGGCCCGCCCGCGGGGCGCGCGCCGCCTAGGGCCGCGCCGCCCGCGGCGCCCGCCGGCGCCGTCCGAGGACCGCGCCGGCCGGCAGCAGCACGAGGGCCGCGGCCACGAGGGCGACGTCGCCGCCCGCCGACGCGCCGGTCCGGCGCGCCTCGAGCAGCCGCCGCCCGTCGACGTTGGCCGGACCGCGCCACTTCACGATGTCGATCCCGCGCTGGATGTCCGACGCCATGAAGAAGTACGTGCGCGTGCCGTCGTCGTTGCGGCGGATCTTGAAGTTCTCGACCGTCCACGTGTTGGCGCCGGGCAGCTGGTACGACGCGACCTCGTCGAACGTCCAGCGCCCGTTGCCGTCGACGAAGTAGTCGACGACCTTGATGCCCTGGCTGTACCACGCCACGATCAGCCGCTGCTCGCCCGGGATCTTCTCGATCACGTGCACGTTGCAGAACGTCGGCATCGGAGAGAGCTGGTCGCTGATGAACACCGCCTTGTCGCCCTCGGGCGTGAGCGCGTACTCCGGGTTGGCGGGGTCGGAGACGTCGAACACGTGGATGCCGCCGTTGCCGATCGGGTTCTCGAGCCCGGGCGTGCACGACGCGCCCGGCGGCTGCACGCCTCCGCCGCGCTCGTCGGTCACGAGCATGAAGTCGCCGCCGAACACGGGGTCGGACTCGTGCGACACCGCGACGCCCTCGTCGGCGGTCACGTACTGGTTCGTGTTCGCGTCCTCGCGCCCGGGATGGTTCACGCTGCCGAGGAACCGCCATCCCCGCGCCTGCGGGCGGCCGGCGGCGTCGTACGCCGCGACGTCGGCCGCGGCGCTGTCGTTGCCCGCGCCGAGGTCGCAGTCAGTCACCTTGGCGCCGGTGCCGTCGCCGTCGACGAGCTCGCACGGCAGCAGCTCGCCGCGCACGCGCCCGTCGTCGGCGGTGATGTCGGAGACGTCGAAGATCGCGGTCCCGTTGATCGCGGCGCAGTAGATCCGCCCGCGCGCCGCGGTGATGTCGTGGCATCCCGTCGCCGTGCTCGGGTCGACCTCGCCGACCTCGCCGTCGTTGGGGTCGTGGTTGACCTGCGCGGTCCACTCCGGCTCGAACGGCATGCGCAGCACGCGCGGACGGCACTGGTCGCGCGCCCCGGACACGCTCAGCCTGCCGATGCCGCGCAGGCAGGAACGGATGTCGATCACGTCGATCCACGGCCGTCCGGTGTCGGTGTTGGAGTTGTAGAGGACCCACGGCCTCGTCTTGTCGACCGTGACGTTGTGCGACGTGCCGTCGTGGCGCGTCAACGCGATCTCGCGCGGCTCGAAGCCGGCGCGGCGGCCGAGCCCCGTGATGTCGACGAGCTCGAGCCCCCCTCCCTCGGCGTCGTGGCAGCGGCCGGTCGCGTCGGTCGTGTCGACGATGAGCTTGGGGTGCTTGCGCGGCGTCACCTGGACGTCGTGCTGGAGCCCGAGCGTGCCGGACGGGTTGGCCGTCGGGCAGTTCGCCGAGCCGTGGTCCGCGTACCAGCGCGGACGGACCTTGCCGTCCTCGTTGAGGAGGCGCAGGATGCGCTGGCCGACGTGGCCCTCGTCGCCCTGGCCGAGCGTGCCCGACGACGACCACTTGCGCCCCGCCTTGCGGAAGAACTCGAGGTCGGTGCCGGGGTTGGCCTGGAAGTGGTGGAGGTGCGTCCACGTGCCCTCGCCCGCGGCGACGCCGTCCGCGGGCGATCCCGTCGTCGGCGACTGCGGCTCGCGCGGGTTCGTGTGGTCGGCCGCGGCGGGGGCCGCGACGAGAACGCTCGCGGCCGTGAGGAGCGCCGCCCACCAAGCTGCAACCGTACGTCTCATCGAAACACGCCTCCGTGTCGTCCCGGTCCCGGCCGCGGGCGCGGCCCGTCTCTCCCGAACCTCCCAGTTCCACCCGCGGCCCCCGACTCCTGCGGGCGCCGCCCGTTATCGTGCCACCGTGGCCCCCCACGCGCTCGCCGCCGCCGTGGCGGCCCATCCCCTGACCGAGCCGAGCGAGCTGCCGCTGTCGCCGCTGACCGTGGCGGCGGGCGCGGCGCTCGTCGTGCTGCTCGTGGCGGCGTTCGACTGGCCGCGCGCCGCGGCGGCGGGCGCGGACGCCCCGGCGCCGCCGCGCCGGCGCGCTCCGTGGGTCGCGACGCGCGCCGCGGGCCTCGTGCTGCTGGTGGGCGCGGTCGTCGCGGGCCGCGCCGGGCGCGCCGACGAGCTCGACAACCTCGCCCCCGCGCTCGTGGTCGGGTTCGGATGGCCCGCGCTCGTCGCCGCGAGCGTCGCCGCGGGCCGCGTGTGGGACTGGGTCGACCCGTTCGACTCGCTCGCGCGCGCCCTCGATCGCGGCGGAGCCCCGGACCCGGACGGCGACGCCGGCGAGCGCACGGCCGAGCCGGCCGACGTCCGCCCCGCGTTCGTCGCCGCGCTCGCGTGGACCGCTTACCTCGGCGTCCATCCCGACCCGCTGTCGCCGCGCGCGGTCGGGGCCGCCCTCGGCCTCTACGCGATCGTCACGCTCGCGGGATGCCTCGCGCTCGGACGCGGCGCGTGGCTGCGGCGCGCCGAGGTCGCGGGCGTGTTCCTGTCGTGGGTCGCCCGCACCGGCCGCGGCCTCGCGCGCTGGACGCCGCCGCGCGGCGCCGCGCCGGTGCTCGGCGCGCTCGCCGGCGGGCTCCTGTTCGAGACCGCGCGCCGCACCGCCCTGTGGGGCGAGCTCAACGCGTCCGACGACGCGACCGCGTGGGCCGCGCTCGGGTGGGCCGCGGCGAGCGCGGCGGGCGCCGGCGTCGCCGCGGTGGCGGCGCGGAGCGGGCCCGCCGCCGCTATCGCGCTCGTCCCCGCGACCGCTGGCGTCGCGGTCGCGGCCGCGCTCGAGCGCAACCGTCTGTTCACGTCGGCCCAGCTCCTGCCCGAGCTCGTCACCGATCCGCTCGGGCGCGGCTGGGATCCGCTCGGGCTCGGGACGCGCGCCCTCGACCCCGCGCCCCTGGGCGACGCCGGGCTCGCCGCGCTCCAGGTCGCGCTCGTCGCGGCCGGGTGCGTCGCCGGCGCGATCGCGGCGCGCCGGGCGGCGGGGCGCGCAGGGTGGCCCGCGGCCGTGGCCGCCGCCGCGGTCGCGGCCGCCGGCGCGGCCGTCGTCGTCGCGTGACGCGCGCCGGGTAGTCTCGGGCCGCCCGACCACCACCGAAGGGGGGCCCATTGGGCAAGAAGGCCCGCAAGCGCCGCACGCGGCGCAAGAGCAAGGCGAACCACGGCAAGCGGCCGAACGCGGGGCGCCGCTAGGCCCCCGCGTTCGGCGCGCTCTCCCGAAGGCCGGCCCCCCGCGGTCGACGCCGAACGCCACGCCCGCCGGCGTTCGTCGGCGACGCCGACTGGGGGCGTCACGTCTCCGTGCGGAAGGCGAGACCGTCCAGCTACCTACCGAGTGGTAGGGTAGTGACTCGCTGGGACCCGTCGCTCCAACGTGTTCACCACCTCATTGATCGCCTGGGCATGTCTCACCACGACCGTCGTCCTCTGGGGCACCGCCTTCGTCGCGATTCGCGCGGCGCTGCGCGCGTTCTCCCCTGGTGAGTTGTCCTTGCTGCGGATCGGTATCGCTGCGGCTGCACTGTGCGTCGCCCTGTTGCCGCGTCGCGTGAAGGTTCCTCGTGTGCGCGACGTGACACGGATCTGCGCGATGGCGATCGTCGGCATCACCGCCTACCAGCTCCTGCTGAGCACCGGCGAGGTCGACGTCCCCGCAGCGACCGCTAGTTTCTTGATCGCGGTCGCTCCGGTGTTGACGGCGTTGCTCGCCCGCCTCTTCCTCGGCGAGCGGCTGAGCCCGGTCGGCTGGCTGGGGGTAGGGGTCGCTTTCGCCGGAACCGCCGTCGTCGCGCTCGGCCAATCGGGTTCGTTGAAACTGTCTACCGGTGCCGTGATCGTCCTCGCCGCTGCCGGTGCGCAAGCGACCTTCTTCGTGCTGCAGAAGCCGCTCCTCGCGACGTATTCGCCGTTGGAGGTCACGTGCTACGCCATGTGGATCGGCGTCGTCCCGCTCGTGCCGTTCGCCCGTGGTCTCGCCGCCGCGGTTCGGTCTGCGTCGCCGTTCGCGAACCTGTCGGTTCTCTGGCTCGGCGTCGGGGCGTCCGCGATCGCCTTCGTGACGTGGGCGCGCGCGTTGCGCGACATCCCTCTCGCGGTTGCCGCTTCCGCGCTGTACCTCTGTCCCGTGGTCGCGGCGGTGAGCGGGTGGCTCGTGCTCGACGAGGTTCCGACCGTGACGGGAGTCGCAGGAGGACTCGCCATCGTCGGGGGTGTCGTCCTCGTGACGACGTCACGTCGGCCGGACCCCCTCGACGCCGACCGGTAGCGGGTGCGCGGGGCGGATGCCTCGGCGTCGTCGAAGTAAGCGCGCCCGCCCGTCTAGGCGCGGTCGAAGCGGAACAACCGGCTCGCGAGCGCGAACGACACCACCGCCCACACCCCGAGCAGCGCGAGCTGCGGCCCGGTCGCGGTGATCGACTCGCCGTCGACCGAGACGGTCCGGAGCGCCTCCAGCAGCGGCGTGAGCGGGAGGAACGCGACGACGTCCTGCATGACCTCGGGCAGGCCCTCGGTCGGGAAGAAGACCCCCGACAGGAACATCATCGGCAGCGCGACCGCGTTGCCCATGCCCTGCGCCGCGTCCGGGTTCGACGCGCGCCCCCCGACCGCGAACCCGATGTTGAGGAACACGACGTTCGCGACGACCGCGAGCACGAAGATCCACAGCGGGTTGCCGTAGACGGTCCCGCCAAGGAGCAGCACGCCGACGCCGAGTATCACCGCGGTCTGCACGACCGACAGCAGGAGCCGGGCGCCGACCTGCGCGCCTAGGAACCGCACCGGCGCCAGCGGCGTCGCGAGGATGCGCCGCAGGATGCGCTGCTCGCGAAAGCGCGTGATCGCGACCGCCATCCCGATGATCGAAAAGTTCATGACGCCCATGCCGACGAGTCCCGGCAGCAGGAAGTCGAAGTACGTCACCGACTTCGCCGACACCGGCGTCTGCTGCACGCGCACCACGGGCGACGCGCCGGCGATGCGCAGGTTCGTCGCGTCGGCGATCCGTTCGACGGTCCCGAGCGCGAGCTGGTTCACGTCTCGGTTCGCGGCGTCGTAGTACGCCTCGAGCTCCACCGGCGGGGGGGGCGCCCCACCACCCGGGGCCGGCGCGCCGCCGGCCAGCGGGATCTCGGGCACGCGCAGCACGATGTCGAGGTCGCCGCCCTCGAGCGCGGCGCGCGCGGAGTCGAGGTCGCTGCGCTCGCTCACCGTCAGCGTCTCGACGCGCTCGAGCCCGTCGACGACCGCGCCGGACAGCGGCGTGCTCGACTCCGCGACGACCCCGATGCGGACCTCGGGCGGCTGCTCGAAGTCGAACATCCCGAAGATGACCGCGAAGATGACCGGGAACGCGAGCGCCCAGAACAGCGCCTGCTTGTCGCGGAACAGCATCTTGACGCTCGCGCCGAGCAGCTTGATCGTCGAGCTCATCGCATTACTCCCTCAGGCTCCGTCCGGTGATCGACAGGAAGACGTCCTCGAGCGTCGCGGGCAGGACCTGGAGGTCGTCGAGCCGGACCCCGCGCGCCGCCGACCACTCGAGCAGCGGAGGCAGCGTCTCGCGCCCGTCCGCGACGCTCAGCTCGTAGCCGCGCGCGCCGTTGCCGGCGGCGACGACCTCGCTCACGCCCGGCAGCGCGCGCAGCTCGTCGAGCGCGACGTCGGCCGGCGTCGACAGCACGATGCGGTACGCGGCGTCGAGCGTGCGCACGAGGTTCATCGGCGTGTCGAGCGCGCGGATGCGGCCGCCGTCGATGATCGCGATGCGGTCGCACAGGACCTGCGCCTCTTCCATGTAGTGCGTCGTCAGCACGATCGTCTTGCCCTCGTCGCGGTTGATCGCGCGCACGAGGTCCCACAGGTTGCGCCGCGCCTGCGGGTCGAGGCCCGTCGTCGGCTCGTCGAGGAACACGACCTCGGGATCGTTGACCATCGACGCGACGATGGAGAAGCGCTGCGCCTGTCCGCCCGACAGCTGCCCGACGAGCGCCTTGCGCTTGTCGACGAGGTCGACCTTGTCGAGCAGCTCCAGCGGCGCGACGCGGCGCGGGTACCACGAGCCGAACAGGTCGAGGATCTCCTCGAGCGTGAGGTACTCGAAATACGAGCCCGCCTGGAGCTGGACGCCGATGCGCTGCTTCATGGCGTTGCGGTCGCGCTGCGAGTCGAGCCCGAGCACCGCGGTCCGCCCGGACGTCGGCGACTGCAGGCCCTCGACGATCTCGAGCGTCGTCGTCTTGCCGGCGCCGTTGGGGCCGAGGAAGCCGAACACCTCCCCGGCGCGCACCGTGAACGACACGTGGTCGACCGCGGTCAGCGTCCCGCCGCCCGGCGCCCGGAACGTCTTGACGAGGTCCTCGACCTCGACCGCGGGTCCGTCGTGGGTCGCCGTCATCACGCCTCCTGCAGCGTCGTGTCGGGGGCCGCGGCGCGGCCGCGCTCGGGGTGGCGCTCGATGAGGGCGAGCGCCTCGTCCGCCCATCGGCACGTCGCCTCGCAGTGTGCGAGGCCGGCCGTGAGCGTCAGGTACGGAAAGAAGCCGGCGCCGTCGACGTCGAGGCGCGGCTCGATCGCGCGCAGTTCGGCGAGCGTCGCCGCCGCCTGGTCGCGCACGTCGCGCAGCTGCGCGACGAGCGTCCCGCGCTCCATGCGCTCGCCGAAGAACAGCTTGAGCAGGAACGCGCTGCGCACCTGCTCGGGCTCGACGTCGCCCGCGTCGAGCCACCGCTCGAGGGCCGCGACGCCGTCGTCGGTGATGCGGTACAGGCGCTTGTCGGGACGGCCCTCCTGGCGCACGGCGCGCTCGTCGGCGAGGCCGCGGTCGCGCAGGCGCCGGAGCTCGGCGTAGACCTGGCTCTTGGCCGGCGTCCAGAAGTAGCCGATGCTGCGCTCGACCATCTTGAGCACGTCGTAGCCCGACATCTCGCCGAACGTCAGCAGCCCGAGCACCGCGTACGACGTCGTCGGGAGCTCGTCCGTCGCCACCGTCTCTCCCACCCTCCTTGGTGCGAGCCGTACTAGTACGAGTAGAACTAGTCTCACTCGGACTATAGCGGCTCGGACGCGGCCGTCAAGGCCGTCGCGCGACGTGGTGGAGGGCTCGCCGGCGCGGGCGCAGGCGCCGTGCGACTAGGGCGACTCCGGGGCGCGCATGCCGATCGACACGATCGGCTCCCGCCGGCCGGCGCCCTTCACGACGACGGCCCCGCCGCCGGCGGGCTCGCCGCGCGCCCTGATCTCGGCGCCGACGCGCTCGGCCTCCTCGAGCAGCGCGTCGACGAGCCGCTCGTGCGGCACCCAGCCGATCTGCTTGCCCTTGGCGAACAGCAGCCCGCGCCCGGGGCCCGCGGCGATGCCGATGTCGGCGTCGCGCGCCTCGCCGGGCCCGTTGACCTCGCAGCCCATGACCGCGACCTGCATCGCGGGCAGGTCCATCTTGCCGATGCGCTCCTCGACCTCGCGCGCGAGCGCGAACACGTCGAGCTCGGCGCGGCCGCACGAGGGGCACGCGACGAGGTCGAAGCCGTCCTCGCGCAGCCCGAGCGCCTTGAGGATCTGCTTGCCGACCTTGACCTCCTCGACGGGCTCGGCGGTGAGCGACACGCGGATGGTGTCGCCGATCCCCTCGGCCAGCAGGGTGCCGATGCCGACGGCGGACTTGACGACGCCGTGGGTCGGCGTGCCGGCCTCGGTGACGCCGAGGTGGAGCGGGACGTCGGTGCGCTCGGCGAGCATGCGATACGCCGCGATCATCTCGGGCACGTTCTGGTGCTTGACCGACACCTTGATGTCGGTGACGCCGTGCTGCTCCAACAGCGCGATCTCGTAGAGCGCGCTCTCGACGAGCGCCTCGGCCGTCGGCCGGCCGTGCTTGGCGACGAGCTTGCGGTCGAGCGAGCCCGCGTTGACGCCGATGCGGATCGGCGTCTTCGACTCGCGCGCCGCGACCGCGACCTCCTCGACGTGCTTGGGGTTGCGCATGTTGCCCGGGTTGATGCGCAACCCGTGGACGCCCGCGTCGAGGGCCATCATCGCGAGACGGACGGAGAAGTGGATGTCGGCGACGATGGGCACCCCTCCCTCGCCCACGATCGTCGGCAGCGCGCGGGCGTCGCCCTCGTGCGGGACCGCGACGCGCACGATGTCGGCGCCCTGCGTCGCGAGCTCGTGGACCTGCACGAGTGTGGCCGCGACGTCGTCGGTCTTCGTCGTCGTCATCGACTGCACCGAGATCGGCGCGCCGCCTCCGACGGGGACGGAGCCGACGTGGATGCGACGCGTCTTGCGGCGTTCGAACATGGTCCCAGTCTAGGGCGGGGGCCGCCCTAGCGGCGTCAGTTCGGCAGCTGCAGCGGGTTTGCGATGTCGAGGTACAGCATCGCCGCGAACAGCACGACGAAGAAGGCGATCACCGCTGCCGCGACCGGGATCAGCTTGCGCACGTCGACCTTGCGTCCGGTCACCGACTCCCACGCGACGACCGCGAGGTGACCGCCGTCGAGCGGGGGCAGGGGCAACAGGTTCATGACGCCGACCACGATCGTGAAGCTCACGACCATCTGCAGGAAGCCGAACCAGAAGCCGCTCTCGACGACCTGCCCCGCGAGGCGCGCGCCGCCGACGAGCCCGACGCCGGACTCGGGGCCGCGCTCGGCGCCGCGGTCGAACGCGGCGTAGAAGTCGTCGTCGAACGGCATCGTGAAGACGTCGTCGATGAACGTGACCGACTGGACGGTGAAGTGCCACGTGCGTTCCCCCGCGTAGCCGAGCGCGCCGAGCGGGTCGTCGCGCCGGCTCGCCTCGCTCGGCGCGACGCCGAGGAACGGCGCCAGCGTGTGGCCCTCCTCGAGGCGGGGCGCGGGACCGCCGGGGCCGACGTAGTCGACCGGCCGGCCCTCGGCGTCGAACTCGGCGACGCCGAGCTCGGCCGTGACGGAGCGCCGCTCGCCGTCGCGCTCCACGACGAAGGACGCGACGTGGTCGCTCTGCGCCCGGATGGCGTTGCGCACGTCCGTCCACGACTCGGTGCGCTCGCCGTCGACCGCGACGATGCGGTCGCCGGGCCGGAAGCCGGCGCGCGCCGCGGGCGTCTCGACGCCCTCGATCGTGCGCGTGACGCCGGAGACGACCGGCGTCAGCGTCGGGTGCCCGATTGCGAGCGCGGCGACGAACAGCAGCACGAATCCGACGACGAAGTGCGTCGCCGAGCCCGCGACGAGCACGAGCGCGCGCTGCCACCCGGGCTTGTTCGGATAGGAGCGATGCCGGTCCGCCTCCGCAACGTCCTCGTACGGGTTCATGCCGACGATCTTCACGAAGCCGCCGAGCGGCAGGGCCTTGATCCCGTACTCGGTCTCGCCGCGCTGCGTCGACCACACGGTCGGGCCGAAGCCGACGAAGAACTTCGTCGCCTTGAAGTCGAAGTGCTTGGCGACGAGGAAGTGACCGGCCTCGTGGATCATCACGACGGTCAGGATCGCGACGACGAACAGGACGACGCCGAGCACGCCGCTATCGCTCTCCCGCGCGCGCGTCGACGAGAGAGCGCGCGCGCCGGCGCGCCCACGCGTCGGCCGCGAGCACGGCTCCGAGGTCGTCGCCGGCGGCGCCGTCGTGCTCCGACAGGACGCCGGCGACGACGTCGGCGATGCCCGTGAACGGCAGCTCACCCGAGAGGAACGCGCCGACCGCGACCTCGTTGGCCGCGTTCAGCACGGCGGGATGCGTACCGCCGCGCCGCCCGGCGTCGTACGCGAGCGACAGGGCGGGGAAGCGCTCGCGGTCGACGGGCTCGAACTCGAGCACGCCGAGCTTGTCGAAGTCGATGCGCTCGAACGACAGCGTGCCGCGCTGCGGGTACGTCAGCGCGGCCTGGATGGGGATGCGCATGTCGGCTGGCGCCGCCTGCAACACGACCGATCCGTCGGCGAGCTCGACCGCGCCGTGCACGACGCTCTGCGGATGCACGACGACGTCGATGTCGTCGTAGCCGAAGCCGAACAAGTGGTGGGCCTCGATCACCTCCAGGCCCTTGTTCATCAGCGTCGCGGAGTCGACCGTGATCTTCGGCCCCATCGTCCACGTCGGGTGGGCGAGAGCCTCGGCGGGCGTCACCGCGGACAGGTCGCCGCGCGTCCGGAAGGGACCGCCCGACGCGGTGAGCACTATGCGCGCGACGTCGGCGCCGGCGCGGCCCTCGAGGCACTGCGCGATCGCGGCGTGCTCCGAGTCGACCGGGACGATCGTCCCGCCGCCGCGCGCGGCCGCGGCGCGGCACACCTCTCCCCCGGCGACGAGGCTCTCCTTGTTGGCGAGTGCGAGGACCTTGCCGGCCTCGAGCGCGGCGGTCGACGCGCGCAGCCCCGCGGCGCCGACGATCGCGTTGAGAACGACGTCGGCCTTGGGCAGGCGCGCGAGCTCGACGGCGGCCTCCGCGCCCAGACACGCGAAGTGCGCACCGGTCGCGCGCGCCTGCGCGTCGAGCTGGGCGCGGTCCGAGCCCGCCGCGAGGCCGACGACTCTCATGTCGTCGCGCGCCGCGATCACGTCGAGCGCCTGACGCCCGATCGAGCCCGTGGAGCCGAGCACGACGATCCGCCTCGTCATCGGCCGATTGTCACACGGCGCCGTCTCTATCCCGCCCCGCCGTTCGCTACGCGACGACGGCGCGCAGGTACAGCAGGACGATCGGCGCGCAGAACACGATCGCGTCGATGCGGTCGAGAAAGCCGCCGTGGCCCGGCAGCAGCCGGCCCGAGTCCTTGATCCCGAGCTCGCGCTTCGCGAGCGACTCGGCGAGGTCGCCCACCGGCGCGAGCACGCCGACGAGCGCGCCGACGGCGACGCCGTCCCACGCGGTGAGCTGGTCGAGCAGGAGCCCGGCGACCGTCCCGGCGGCGAGCGCGCACACGAGACCAGCGGCGAATCCCTCCCACGACTTGCCGGGCGAGATCGACGGCGCGAGCTTGCGGCGTCCGAACCGCACGCCGACGAAGTACGCGCCGATGTCGCCGATCGCGGTGACGAGGACGTGCGCGACGAGGAGGTCGAGTCCGCCGGCCAGCGTGAGCATCGACACGGCCGCGGCACCGGCGCCGCCGATCCACGCGACCGCGGCGACCGTCCACGCGACGTCGCTCGCGGCACTCCGGCCGCGCGCGGGACGAAGCGCCAGCGCGAGTGACCCGAACGTCGCGACGCCGAGCGCGACGACGACGAGCTCGGGGTCGTCCGGACGAAAGTACGCCGCCGCCATGAGCACGAACGCGCACGCGAGCGCGAACGCGATCGGCGGCCGCCGGCCCGTGCGCGCGACCGCGTCGAGCAGCTCGTAGAGGGCGAGCAGGACGACGACGGCCGCGAGCCAGAACACCGCGTCGGCGCCGAGCAGGTACGCGGCGACGAGCACCGCGACGAGGACGAGCGCCGTGACGACGGCGGTCGCGAGGTTGCGTCCGCCGCGCGTGCGCGGCTGCGGGATCACGCGCGCGTCCGCGTCGTCGCGTCGTGCGGGCTCGCCTCGAGGGCCGCGCGCGGATGCCGCCACGACGCGCCCTAGACCTCGGACAGCTCTTGTTCCTTGCGCTTCAAGTTCTGGTCGACCTCCGCGACGTGCTTGTCGGTGAGCTTCTGGAGCTGCGCCTCCGCGGCGCGCTCCTCGTCCTCGGACAGCTCGCCGCTCTTCTTCATGCGCTCGAGGTCCTGCTTCGCGTGGCGCCGGATGCTGCGGATCGCGACGCGGCCCTCCTCGGCGCGCGCGTGGGCGACCTTGACGAGCTCCTTGCGGCGCTCCTCGGTGAGCTGCGGGAACGCGAGGCGGACGACCTGTCCGTCGTTGTTCGGCGTGATCCCGAGGTCGGAGGCGAGGATCGCCTTCTCGATCGCCGCGATCGAGTTCGGGTCGTACGGCGCGATCACCAGCAGACGAGGCTCGGGGACCGACAGGTTCGCGACCTGGTTGAGCGGGACCTTCGTCCCGTAGTACTCGACCTGGACGCGGTTGAGCAGTGCCGGGCTGGCGCGCCCCGACCGGATCGACGACAGCTCCTCGAGGTTCACGGACACGGCCTTGTGCATCTTGTCCGAGGCCTCGCGAAGGACCGCGTCCTTGTCGCGTTCCACGTCGCCCCCTTCCTCTACGCGCCGGCGTACGACCACGCGTCCGAGTGCCGAGCGTACCGACTACGCGTCCGCGTGCACGAGCGTACCGACCTCTTCGCCGGACAGTATCCGTACGAGGTTTCCGGCCTTGAGGTTGAAGACGATGATGGGCAGGCGGTTGTCCATGCACAGCGACACCGCCGTCGAGTCCATCACCTTCAGCCCGCGCTTGAGCACCTCTATGTACGGCAGCGAGGTGAACATCTCCGCCTCCGGGTTCACGAGCGGGTCGGAGTCGTACACGCCCTCCACGCGCGTCCCCTTGAGAATCGCCTCGGCGCCGATCTCCAGCGCGCGCAGCGCGGCCGTCGTGTCCGTCGAGAAGTACGGGTTGCCCGTGCCGCCCGCGAAGATCACGACGCGGCCCTTCTCGAGGTGGCGCATCGCGCGCCTGCGGATGTAGGGCTCCGCGAGCTCCTGCATCCAGATCGCGGTCTGCACGCGCGTCTGCACGCCCTCCTTCTCGAGCGCGTCCTGGAGCGCGAGCGCGTTGATCACCGTCGCGAGCATGCCCATGTAGTCGGCGGTCGTGCGGTCCGTGCCCTGTGCCGACGCGCTCAGCCCCCGGATGATGTTGCCGCCGCCGACGACGACGCCGAGCTGCGTCCCGAGGCCCTGCGCCTCGGCGACCTGGCGCGCGATCGACGCGACGACGCGCCCCTCGATGCCGAACTGCGACCGGGGGTCGGCGAACGCCTCGCCGGACAGCTTGAGCAGGACCCGGCCGTACTTGGGGGCGGCGGCCTCGTGCACGCGCGTCAGCCCTGCTTTCCCTCGCCGACGCGGATGCGGCAGAAGCGGCCGATGGTGACGTTCTCGCCCATCGACGCCTTCGCCTCGTCGACCAGCGCGCCGATCGTCTTGCTCTTGTCCTGGATCCACTCCTGGTCCAGCAGGACGTTGTCCTTGTAGAACGCCTCGAGCTTGCCGGCGACGATCTTCTCGATCACCTGCTCGGGCTTGCCCGAGTCGCGCGCCTGCTTCGCGTAGATCGCCGACTCCTCGTCGATGACCGACTGCGGGACCTCGTCGCGCGTCGTCCACGACGGGTCCGCGAAGCTCACGTGCATCGCGATGTCCTTGGCCAGCCGCTCGAACGCCTCGGTCTTGGCGACGAAGTCGGTCTCGCAGTTGAGCTCGAGCAGCACGCCGAGCTTGGGGGGATAGTTCGGGTCCGGACGGTGGAGGTACGTGTAGACGATGCCCTCCGACGCAGCCCGGCCGGTGCGTTTGGCGGCGTCGGCGAGGCCCTTCTCGCGCAGGATGCGCTTCGCCGCGTCGATGTCGCCGCCCGCCTCGGCGAGCGCCTTCTTGCAGTCCATCATGCCGGCGCCGGTCGCGTCGCGCAGCGCCTTCACGTCACGTGCGGAGATCTCTGCCATGCGTTGCGCCTTTCGTCGTCTGCCGTCGTCAGGAATTGGATCGGGGGGCCGAAGCGTCGTCGTCGCGCGCGCCGCCGTCGTCGGCCGCGGGCGTCGCGGAGCGCGGCGTGCCGCCCGCGGTCGGATCGGGAGCCGCGGTGGCGTCGTCGTCGGCGGCACTCGACGGCCCGGCGGTCGCGTCGTCCGCGGCACTCGACGGCACGGCGGTCGCGTCGTCGGCGGCGGCACTCGACGGCGCGGCGGTCGCGTCGTCGTCGTCGGCGCTCGACGGCGCCGCGGCCGCGTCGCCGGACGCCGCGCCGCCCTCGGGCGCGGCCCCCTCGCGCGCGGCGGCCTCCTCGGCCTCGAGCTGCAGCTCCCACTCCGCCTTGGGCTGCGCCGCGGCCCCCGGGAGGATCTCCTCCGGCGCGGGCGGCGCGGCCGTCTCCTCGTGACCGTCGGACGGCGCGCGCAACGCCTTACCCTCGATGACCGCGTCGGCCACGATGCGCGTCAGCAGCGTGCCGGCGCGGATCGCGTCGTCGTTGCCGGGGATGCCGAAGTCGACCTCGTCCGGGTCGCAGTTCGTGTCGAGCACCGCGACGATCGGGATGCCGAGCTTGCGCGCCTCCTTGACGGCGATCTCCTCCTTCTTCGTGTCGAGGATGTAGATCGCGTCGGGAAGCTTGTCGAGATCGCGGATGCCGCCGAGGTTGCGCGACAGCTTGTCGTACTCGCGGCGCAGGCGCAGCGCCTCCTTCTTGGGAAGACCGTCGATGGAGCCCGTCGTCACCATCTCCTCGAGCTCCCGCACGCGCTGGATGCGGTCGTGCATCGTGCGGAAGTTCGTGAGCATGCCGCCGAGCCACCGGAAGTTGACGTACGGCATGCCACAACGACGCGCCTGCTCCTCGAGGACGTCCTGCACCTGCTTCTTGGTCGCGACGAACAGGATCGTGCCGCCGCCGGCGACGAGGTCGCGCACGAACGTGTAGGCGCGCTCGATGCCGCTCATCGTCAACTGGAGATCGAGGATGTAGATCCCGTTGCGCTCCGCGAAGATGTAGCGCTTCATCTTCGGGTTCCAGCGACGGGTCTGATGGCCGAAGTGGACCCCGGCCTCCAGCAGCTGCCGCATCGTCACGACCGGCATGGTCGAACCTCCTGGTCTTCGGTTGCGCCGGCCGCGGGGGCCGGACTCCTCCGCCCGTCGACCCGGCCGCGCCGGGACCGAAGCCCTCCGATGGAAGCCGCGCGCGGCCTCGGAGGGAGACGGGCGTGTGAATTTGTGGATCGCAGGAAGGCTACCACGGGGCCCGGGCGGCGAGCCCGGCGGTCAGTCGCTCGTCGCCTCGGTGATCTTGCCGCGCAGCGCCAGCACCGCCTTCGTGTGCATCTGGCACACGCGCGACTCGGTGACGCCGAGCACCTGCCCGATCTGCGCGAGCGTCAGGCCCTCGTAGTAGTAGAGCGTGACGACGATCTTCTCGCGCTCGGGAAGACGGTTGACCGCGCCGGTCAGGATCTGCTTCATCTCCTGCGTCTCGAACGCCTCCGTCGGTCCCGTCGTCTTCGTGTCCTCGAGCGTGTCGATCAGCGACACCTTGTCGCGGTCGCCCTCGACGGTGAGCAACTCGTCGAGCGCGACGAGCGACACGGTCGAGAGCTGCGTGTAGATGCCGTTGAGCTCGTCGACGGACACGCCCATCTCGTGCGCGATCTCCGCGTCGGACGGCGGACGCTTGAGCCTGTTCTCGAGCTCGCTGTACGCCTTCTCGACCTCGCGCGCCTTGAAGCGCACGGAGCGAGGCACCCAGTCGATCGCGCGCAGCTCGTCGATGATCGCACCGCGGATGCGGCTGATCGCGTAGGTCTCGAACTTGATGCCGCGCGCCGGGTCGTACTTGTCGATCGCGTCGATGAGCCCGAAGATCCCGTAGGAGATCAGGTCGGCCTGCTCGATGTTCGCCGGCAGGCCGACGGCGACGCGGCCGGCGACGTACTTGACGAGCGGCGAGTAGTGCAGGATCAGCCGGTCGCGCGCCTCGTTCGCCCCCGCGTCCTTGTACTCGGACCACGCCGCGGCGACGGTGTCGGTGGGCGACTCCGCGCGTGCCGCGTCAGGCTCGGGGGTGGCTTTGCTCATATACCGCTCTCAGGCGCTCGGTCGAGACGTGCGTGTAGATCTGAGTGGTCGAAAGACTCTCATGCCCCAGCAGTTCCTGCACGACGCGGAGATCGGCCCCGTTGTCGAGCAAGTGCGTCGCGAACGAGTGCCTGAGCGCGTGCGGACCCACGGGCGCGAGCCCCTCGCCGGCGAGGTACTTCGCCATGACGGCTCTCACGGTGCGCGCGCCGATGCGGCGTCCGCGGAGGTTGAGGAACAGCGCCGCGGGCTCCGGAGGGCACGGGGCGCGCGCGAGGAGCGAGCCACGGGCGCCGGCGAGATAGGTGCGGAGGGCGCGCAGCGCGGGGGCCGTGGTCGGGACGCGGCGCTGCTTGCGTCCCTTGCCGGTCACGACGAGCGCCGCCGCGCGCAGGTCGACGTCGTCGACGTCGAGCGCGCACAGCTCGCCGACCCGCACCCCGGACCCGTAGAGCAACTCGAGCATGGCCCGGTCGCGCGCGCCACACGGGTCGTCGGCCGGAGGCAGCTCGCACAGCGCCGCCGCCGTGTCGGCGCGCAGGACCTTGGGCAGGGGGCGGTCGAGACGCGGGACGGGGAGGTCCGCCGCCGGACTGGCGTCGACGACGCCGTGGAGCGCAGCCCACGACAGCATCGAGCGCAGCGCGCTCGCCTTGCGCGCGATCGTGCGGCGCGCGAGGCGGCGCTCGCCCAGGTACGCGACGTAGCGACGCAGCAACCGCCGGTCGACGTCGCCGGCCGACGCGACGCCGGCGCGCGCGGCCCAGCGCGCGAACTGGTCGAGGTCGACCCGGTACGCCGCGAGCGTGTTGGGCGAGAGGTCGCGCTCCGCGCGCGCGGCGCGCAGGAACGCGTCCGCGACGGCGCCGATCGCCGCCGCAGGGCGCACGGCGCGGGCCTCGGACTCCCGGGTCGTCACCCGCCAAGCATGGCTTCGCGTGTTGCACCAGTCAACTACTGTGAATCTCGGCGCTTCGGCGTGGTCGAGCGGCGCGTCCGCGGTCCGGGAGCGGCGCCCGCGCGTCACGCCGGCGCGCGCCGCTCCGGCGGGCCGTCACTCGGGCCGCAGCACCCAGTCGGGCGCGGCGGCGTCCGCGACGAGCGGGACGATCTCGCCGCTCTGCGCGTCGACGACGACGACGTCGTAGTAGTCGCCCGCCTCCAGCGACGCGGCCATGTAGCCGCCCTGCGGCGCCCACGCCCCCGGCATGGGAACGGGGGGCTCGTAGAGGAGGACACGCCTCTCGTCCGTCGCGACGTCGAGCAGGCACAGGCCGCCGTGCGTCGCCGACGCCGGCCCGTAGAACGCGAGCGTGGCCCCGTCCGGCGACCACGCGAGCGAGTCGATGCGCGGCCCCTCGTTCGTCGCGACGCACGTCTGGTTTCCCGCGGTCGCGTCGGCGGGATCCGGCCGCGCGGCGCGTCGCCGCACGGCCGGATCGAAGTCGGAGAACGCGATGTAGGGCGGCGCGTACTCGTGGACGACGTACGCGATCCTCGTCCCGTCCGGCGACCACGTCGGCGCGGACATGAACGCCTCGCCCTCGTCCCACCACTCCGCGACGAGCCGCGTCGCGCCGTCGCGCGGACGCACGGCCCGTATCCTGCTGCCGTCCTCGTCGGCCTCGCTGTCGAACACGATCCAGCTTCCGTCGGGGCCGTAGTCGGGAGAGCCGTCGTACTCCCAGCGCGAGAAGGTGACCCGGCGCACGGTTCCGGTGCGGAGGCTCTTCGTGAAGATCTCGTCGTTGGTCGGGCCGTGGCGCCTGACGAACGCGACCTTGTGGCTCGACGGGTGCCACGTCGGGCTCCAGTCGTGGACGCGGTTCCGGGTGATCTGGCGCAGACGCGTGCCGTCGGCGTCGATCGCGTAGATTTCGGAGTCGCCGTCCCACGTCGCGCTGAAGACGATCCGCCCGTCGGGGACGGTCCCCGGGTCGGACACGCCGTGCGTCGTGGCCGCGCCGGCGCGCGCGGCGCGGACGCCGGGACCGCCGGGCGCGGTGGCCCGCGGGCCCCCGTGCGCCGCCGCCGGCACGACGGCGAGCGCGACGGCGAGCGCGACGACGGTCGCGACGAGCGGGGCGTGACCGGCGGGGCGGCCACGGCACCGCCGACGCAGGACGTCCGTCGCATCGAGCTGCCGCCACCGGTCGAGTCGCATCGCCGCCTCCTCGCGTCGCACGTCTGAACGAGCCTCAGCGTGCGGCGCGCGAGCGCGGCCCGCTGTTCGCGCGCCGACAGGGCCGCCGTTGCCCGCGCGACCGTCGCCGCCGTCGCGACACGACGGCGTCATCGTTGCGCGGCGGCGCCGCGCGCCCGGGCGCCGGCGTCGGTGATCGTGTAGCCGCCGCGCCGGCGCGCCGCGAGGCCGCGTACCTCGAGGCGCGCCAGCGTCACGGCGAGTCGCCCGGCCGTGGTGTCGAGCTCGCGCTCGAGCCGGTCGGCGGCGACCGGGACGTCGTCGAGCAGGGCCACGACGGCGGCCTCCGTCGCGTCGAGCGCCGCGGCGGCGCGCCGCGCCGCGGTGCGGTCGCGCCACACCAGCTCCGGCGCGAGGTCCTGCAGGACGTGCTCGGGGCGCGTCACGAGCTGGGCCTCCGACCGGCGAACGAGGTCGTTCGGGCCCTCCGCCATCGCGTTGCGCACGCTGCCCGGCAGCGCGTACACCGAGCGGTTCGCGTCGAGCGCGAGCCGCGCCGTGACGAGCGCGCCGCTGTCGAGCGCGCCCTCGACGACCACGACGCCCAGCGACAGACCCGCGATGACGCGGTTGCGCAACGGGAAGTGGTGCTTCAGCGGCGGCGTGCCGTCGGGGTACTCGGTGACGACCGTTCCACTACGCAGTAGCGCCCGCCTCAAGGCCGCGTTGCGGCGCGGGTACGCGACGTCGAGGCCGCAACCGAGCACCGCGATCGTGTGACCGCCGGCGTCGATGGCGGCGCGGTGCGCGGCGGCGTCGATCCCGACCGCGAAGCCCGACACCACCACCAGCCCCGCCTCCGCGAACGAGCGAGCGAAGGCGCGCGCCGCGTCGAGCCCCGCCGCGGTCGGGCGCCGCGTGCCCACGACGGCGACGGCCGGCACGGCCGGCAGTGGAAGCCCGTCCGCGTAGAGCCGCGCCGGCGGCGCGTGGGGGCCGAGCTCGTGGAGGCGCCGCGGCCACTCGGAATCGCCGGGGCGAACGACGCGGCTCATCCCGCGCCCTCGGCGTCGACGGCGGACCGGTACGACAGCGCCTCGGCGACGTCGTCGTCGCGCACCCGCGCGGCACCGTCGAGGTCCGCGATCGTACGAGCGAGCCGCACCACGCGCTCGACGCCGCGTCCGGACAGCCCGAGCGCGTCCACCGCGTCGCCGAGCGCGGCGCGCGACGACGCGTCGAGAGCGGCGGCCGCGTGCACCGCGCGCCGCGCTGCCGACGCGTTCGTCACGCCGGCTCCGTAACGCGCCTCCTGGCGGGCCCTCGCCTGCTGGACGCGCGCACGCACGTCGTCGGAGCTCTCGCCGGCGTCGGACGACAGGAGCTCCGAGCGGTCGAGCCGCGCGACCGACGCGTGGACGTCGAAGCGATCGAGCAGCGGCCCCGACAGCCGCGCGCGATAGGTCTCGAGCTGATGCTCGGCGCACCGGCACGGCCGGCGCGCGTCGTCGAGGTAGCCGCACGGGCACGGGTTCATCGCGCCGACGAGCGAGAAGCGGCACGGATACGAGATCACGCCGCCACTGCGCGCGATGCGCACGACGCCCTCCTCGAGCGGCGCGCGCAGCGCGTCGAGCGCCTCACGCCGGTACAGCGTGAGCTCGTCGAGGAACAGCACGCCGTGGTGCGCGAGGCTGATCTCGCCCGGGCGCGCGATGCCCGTGCCGCCGCCGACGAGCCCGGCGGGCGACACGTGGTGGTGGGGCGCGCGAAAGGGCCGCGCCGTGACCAGGCCCCCGCGCGCCTCGAGCAACCCGGCGACGGAGTAGATGCGCGTGACGTCGAGCGCCTCGGACGGCGCCATCGGGGGCAGGATGCCGGGCAGCCGGCGGGCGAGCATCGTCTTGCCGGAGCCGGGGGGCCCGACGAGCAGGAGGTTGTGACCGCCCGCGGCGGCGATCTCCAGGGCGCGCTTGGCGACCGCGTGGCCGCGGACCTCGGCGAGGTCGTCGGTCCGCTGGACGGGCCGTGGCGGCAGGGGCCGCGGCGGCTCGGGCGCGCGCTCGCCGCGCAGGAACGCGACGCAGTCGCGCAGCGACGACGCGGGCACGACCTCGATCCCGTCGACGAGCGCGGCCTCGGGCGCGTTGGCGACCGGGCACAGCAGCCGCGCGCGGCCAGCGTCGCGGCACGCGACCGCGGCGGCGAGAACGCCGCGCGCGGGGCGCAGGCTTCCGTCGAGCGCGACCTCGCCGAGCGCTACGACGGAGTCGAGCGCCCCGGGAGGCAGACGCCCGTCGCCGGCGAGGACGCCGAGCGCGATGGCGACGTCGAAGTGGGTGCCGTCCTTGCGCAGCTCGCCGGGCGCGAGGTTGGCCACGACACGCGCCGGCGGCCACCGCTCGTCGGACGACAACAGGCCCGAACGGGTGCGCTGCTCGGCTTCGCACACCGACTTCGCCGGCAGGCCGACGATGTGGAAGCGCGGCACGCCGGTCGTGACGTGGACCTCGACCTCGACGAGATGGGCCTCGGTCCCCACGAGGGCGACCGATTCGACCTTGGCGAGCACGGGCCATCCGATCCCGGCCCCCGGAAGCGCGACGACACGAGACTACGGACGAGGTGTGACAACAAGCGCGTGCACCCGGGCGGCTCGGGACGCGCCGGTCACGCGCCCCGGCCCGCCGGGGCGATCGCGTCGTCCGCGGGCGTGGCGCCGTGCGCGCGCCGGTAGCGCGCGTAGCCGAGCGCGAGCAGCACGAGCGGGCACACGATCCACCACCCGACGCCCGACAGCAGGAACGCGCACGACGCGAGCGACAGCAGCGTGACGGGCCACCGCGCCGGCCCCCGCTCGGTCTTCCAGTAGGCGAAGACGCTGAACGCGTACAGCACCGTGAGGTTCTGGCCGACGATCAGTATGAGCGTGTCGATGGACGGGCCCCAGTAGGTCGTCACGAGGATCATCGGCACGTAGCACCCGAGCAGCGTCACGAGGCTCGCGACCGGAACGCCGCGCGGCGACAGCGTCCCGAGGTACGCGGGCAGCGCGCCGCTGCGGCCCGCGCCGTACAGGAAGCGGCTCGCGCCGAACACCCACGCGTTCGCGTTCGCCGCGATGACGAGCACCATGACGACGAGGAGCACGTCGGCGAGGACGTCGTCGCCCAGCAGCGCGGCGAGCCCCGACGCGCCCTGCACGTCGCGGCCCGACTCGAGCGCGCCGGCGGTCGTGAAGCCGAGGCCCACGTAGAGCGCGACGACGAGCACGAAGCTGAGCCAGTACACGCGCGGGATGCGGGCGCGGTCGCGGAACTCCTCCAACCCGAACGACACGTTCTCCCATCCGAGGAACGCCCAGAAGATCAACAGGCACGCGCGCCACACGTCCGCGAGCGACGCACCACCGGCGACGCCGTCCCACGCCGTGCGCGCGCCCTCGGTGACGAAGCCCGCGTTGCGCACGACGACGACGAGGACGACCGCGGCGACCGCGGCGACCGACGCGCCGTTGACGATGCCGGCGACGCGCACGCCGGCGAGGTTCGCTACGACCACGACGACGAGCAGCCCGAGGGCGAACCACCGCACGCTGCCGGGCGGCGCGCCGACGAGGCGGCGCGCGTACGAGCCGCCGATCACGTACAGCGCGGGGACGCCGATCACGAGGCTCCCCGCGGCGACCGCCGTGACGCCGAATCCCGCCCACGCGCCGGCCGCCTCCTCGGCGTAGCGCGCCAAGCCCGCGGCCGACGCGAACCGCACGCCTAGGCGCGCGAACACGGCGACGAGAGGGATCGCCGCGGCGCTCGTCGCGACCCACGCGACGGCGGTCGCGTGCGCGCCCGTCTCCGCGAGGGCGATGCCGGGCAGGCCGAGCAGTCCCGAGCCGATCACCATGCTGACCGCGAGCGCGACGCCCTGCGACGTCGAGATCGTCTTGGGCAGCTCGCTCACGCGCGCGTGGGCGTGTCCGTCACGAGAAGTAGTCCTCGAGTCCGCCGCGGCGACGGATGTCGGCGGTCGCGCAGTGGAACGCCCCGCCGAAGAGGTTGAACGCGCGGAACGGCACGGGGACGGGCTCGAAGCCCCAGCTCTCGAACGCGCGCAGCAACGGCTCCTCGCTCGCCTCCACGAAGACGTGCTCGGGATCCAGCATCAGGACGTTGAGGTTGATCCACCGGCTCGTCGTGTAGGTCGTCTCGCCGGGACGCATGCACGGTTCCGGCGCGACGAGGACGTCCCAGCCGGCGAACATCTCCGGCACCTGCTTGACGCGCTCGGGGTTGACGAGGACCTTGCCGGGCGCGAGCGGAAGGAACGTCGCGTTGACGTGCATCGGTCGCTCGTCGTCGAAGGCGACCTCGTGCACCCTGTAGTCGTCGCCGAGGTGGCGGCGGACCCACTCGATGCCGGATGCGTTGGTGACGTTGCTGCGCTGGACGAACACGTCGCGTCCGCAGCGCATGAAGTCACCGGCCTCCCACAGCGGCTCGTACTCCGTTATGACCGAGTCCTCCGGCCCCTCGAACGCGGTGACGCGGGCGGCGTCGTAGTCGGGGTTGTACGACGCGTCGGCGAGCTCGGGCCGCGGCGTTGCGACCCAGCGCGCGCCGCGGCGCCAGTAGTCGAGCAGGATCGGCCGGAACGGGTGCGCGGTGAAGTAGTGCGCGCGCCACGCCATCGGCGCCTCGATGATCTGGTCGCCGACGACGAGGATGAAGTCGCGCGCCATGGCCGCGTTCATGCCGGCCTCGCTCGTCCAGTCGGGCGTCGAGAACGGACGTCCGTGGTCGACGATCGCGGGCCGCCGTACCGTGACGCCCGCGTCCTCGAGGATCCTCACGAAGCCGTCGAGCTCGGCGCTCGCCGCCTCGATCTCCCGCTGCGGGAACGGCTCGCCCGCGTGCCGCTCGAAGAACTCCCACCGCTCTTCGGGCAGCGTCGCCTTGAACGCGTCGTGCCACGGAGGGATCACCGCCCCCTCGATGACGCCGACGACGACCTCCTCGAGCGGGTCCCACTCGTTGTAGGAGCCGACGACGGGCGTGGAGCCCGCGTCCGGCGTGTCGTCGTGCGCCGCGACCTCGTCCGCCGTGCGCATGGATCCCCCCTTCCGCGGCGCGGCCCGGGCCGGGCTCCGCCGCCCGGCTCGCCGTGGCGCGTCCCCCCGGGACGCACGCGCGCGGGCCGATCCTAGCGAGCGGGCGCGGGGGCCGCGACGGCACGCGGCGGACGAGGCGCCGCGTCGTCCGACGCCTCGTCGCCGGCTCACCCCCCCGAGGGGAAGAGCACGGGGCCCTGCTCGTCCGGAACGCCCCCCGGAGCGCTCCGGATTGGAAATTAAAGGCAACATATGCCCGGCGGGGGGCGCCGCACAGCGCCTCGACGGGCCATTTTGGCTCGCCCTGCTTGGGGACTAGCCCGGCGGTCAACTGCCTGCGACGGCGACTGCTACGCGATGCGCTAGACGTCGAGGCGCGTGCCGACCCCGCGCTCCGCCGCGCCGCGGAGCACGAGCGCCGCGGCGGCGGCGTCCTCGGCCGCGATGCCGACCGACTTGTAGAGCGTGATCTCGTCCGGCGAGGTCCGGCCCGCGACCGCCCCCGTGACGAGCTCGCCGAGCTCGGCGCGCACGTGACGCTCGTCGATCAGCCCGTCGCGCAGCGGCCACAGGAGGTCGTTGGCGCCCGCGGGCGGCGGCGCGAGCGCGGCCGAACGAGCCTCGACCACGACGTACGCGTCGACGACCGTCGCGGCGTCGACCTCGCGGCCGCGCGTGTTGTAGCCGACGGACGAGACGTGCGTCCCCGCGTCGAGCCACTCGCGCCGCACCACGGGGTCGGCCGCGTGCGTCGTCGCGCACACGACGTCGGCGCCGTCGAGCGCCGCCTCGAAGCTCGGCGCGGGGACGACGCGCACGTCGAGCTCCGACGCAAGCTCGGCCGCGACGCGCGCCGCCTCGGCCGCGCGCCGCCCCGCGACGCGGACCTCGTCGAAGCGGCGAACCCGCGTCACGGCGCGCGCGTGGCTGCGCGCCTGCACCCCCGTTCCCAGGATCGCCAGCACGCGCGCGTCGGGGCGCGCGAGCAAACGCGTGGCGAGCGCCGAGCCGGCCGCGGTGCGTGCCGCCGTCAAGTACGTCCCGTCGAGCAGCGCCACCGGCGTGCCGTTGCGCGGGTCGAAGCACACGACGACGGCCTGGTGCGTCGGGCGGTCGGCGTTGTGCGGGAACAGCGACACGAGCTTGGTCGCGAGCGCGCGCGCCGACGGCACGTACGACGGCATCGCCGCGAGGAGCCCGTCGCGCTCGTCGACGGACGCCGCCACGCGCGCCGGCATCGACACCGTCCCGGCGCTCACGTCGCTCAGCGCCCGCGCGAGCGCGTCGACGAGCTCGTCGAGGTCGAGCACGGCGCGGACGTCGTCCTGGTTCAGCACGAGCATGGGGCGCGACGATCGCGCCGTGCCCCCGCGCGATCAAGCGCCGGGCGAGGTGCGCCGCGTGGCCGGGGTCTGCGAAGATCGGGGTCCGCTACGACTGGAGGTTCGAGATGGCCGAACGGGACCGGGACGAGCGCGACGACGAGCAGACCGTCGGCACGCGCGACGAGGACGCGACGTCGGGCCCGGGCAACGCCACGATCGACGAGCCGACCAAGCCGGCCCTCGAGCCGGACGAGGGCGAGCACCGCGCCGACCCGTAGGCACGCGCGGGCCGGTCAGCGTCCGGTGAAGCGCGGCTCCCGTCCCTCCACCCACGCCGTCACGGCCTCGCGCGTGTCGTCGGTCGAGAAGCACAGCGTCTGAGACGCCGACTCGGCGTCGAGCGTCGCCTCGAGCGACCGCTCCGACGCGCGGTTGAGGTTCTGCTTGATCAGCGACACCGTCCGGGGCGGCAGCGCCGCGAGGCGCCGCGCGAGGTCGTCGACGACCGCGTCGACGTCGCCGGGCGCGCACAGCCGGTTCAGCATCCCGAGGTCGTCCGCGGCGCGCGCCGACAGCGTGTCGCCGAGCAACGCGAGCTCCTTGGCGCGGTGCAGCGGAAGCAGGCGCGTCAACGCCCACGACCCACCGAAGTCGACGACGAGCCCGCGCTTGACGAACAGCTCGGCGAAGCGCGCCTCGGTCGTGGCGACGACGAGGTCGCACGCCAGCGCGAGGTTGCACCCGGCCCCCGCCGCGACGCCGGTGACCTTCGCGATCGTCGGGACCGCGCACGTCGCCACCGCGCGCGCGATCCGCTGGACGTGCGCCATGCGGTCGCTCATCGCCACGGGCGACGACGGCAGGTTGGCCATGTCGGTGAGGTCGGCGCCGGAACAGAACGCGTCGCCGGCTCCCGTCACGACGAGGCACCGCACGTCGGGATCGGCTCCGGCGCGCTCGAACGCGGCGCCGATCTCCTGGAACATCGTCCACGACATCGCGTTCTTCTTGGCCGGACGATTCAACGTCACCGTCGCGACGAAGCCGTCGCGCTCCCACACGAGCGTCTCGTAGTCCGTCACGCGTCACCCCTCGGGCACGATGCGCGCCCGCGCGGCGCGCCGCGACGAACCATAGCGGAGTGTCAGAACGCATCGGCGATGTGCACGAGCTCCGGAACCGGACCGCGCGCGACGATGGAGACGACGTCGAAGCGCACGTCGACCGCACCGGGGCGTCGCTCGCGCAACCACCGGGCCGCGAGCCGGCGCAAGCGCTCCTGCTTGCGCGCGTCGACCGCCTCGCACGGCTCTCCGAATCGGGTCGTGCGGCGCGTCTTGACCTCGCAGAACACGATCACGCCGGCGCCGGTGGCGACGATGTCGACCTCGCCTTCGCGGCAGCGGAAGTTGCGCTCGACGACGGTCAGCCCGAGCCGGGCGAGGTGCTCGGCGGCGAGGTCCTCGCCGCGCCGGCCGAGGTGCGGGCGCGCGTCCATGCGCGCGAGGCTAGAGGTCGGGTGTGACGGAAAAGCGCGCTCGGCGCTCCGCGACGGGGGGCGCGGGCGGCGCTCCCGCGACGGGGGGCGCGGTCAGCGCGCGACGTAAGGCGCGGTCAGCGCTCCATGCCGGGAGGCTCCGGCACGAGGTCGCGCTCCGCGAGCTGCGCGAGCTCCTCGACGTTGAGGTCGCGGAACGTCACGACCTTCACGTGCGACACGAAGCGAGCCGGACGATGCATGTCCCACACCCACGCGTCGTGCAGCTCGACCTCGAACCACACCTTCGGACCGGAGTGCCTGGTGTCGACCTTGACGTCGTTGGCCAAATAGAAGCGTCGCTCGGTCTCCACGACGTACTTGAACATCGGCAGGACGTCGCGGTACTCCTTGTACAGCTGGAGCTCCATCTCGGCCTCGTACTTCTCGAGGTCCTCGACGCTCATTCGCTCTCCTCTTCGACGACGGTCTCGAGTTCCACGTCCGGACCCTCCCAGTGTCGCGCCTTCTCGTCCTCGGGGTCACCCATGTCCGTGGGAAACCCGGTGACTCCGTAGAACGACCGCCGGTGGATCGGAGACGGGCCCCAGCGCCGCAGCGCGGCCCAGTGCTCGCGCGTCCCGTAGCCCACGTTGGTCGAGAAGCCGTAGGCGGGATGACGGCGGTGGTAGCGGCGCATCGCGGCGTCGCGGTAGACCTTGGCCACGATCGACGCCGCCGCGACGTTGCGTGACACGGCGTCGCCCTTCTTGACGCCGAGCGCCGGCCATCGCAGCCGCTTGAGCCGGAAGCCGTCGACGAGGACGTAGTGCGGGTCGTCGCCGAGGTTGTTCAGCGCGCGCCGCAACGCGTCGAGGTTGCATCGCTGCAGCCCGACGCGGTCGATGCGGTCGGGTTGCACGCGCACGATCGAGTAGCGCAGCGCGATCTCCTTGATACGGGCCGCGAGGCGCTCACGCTGCAGGCGCGTGCACTCCTTGGAGTCGCGCAGGCCGGGCACGTCGGCGTCGGGCGGGAGGATGACGGCCGCCGCCACGAGGGGTCCCGCGAGCGCGCCGCGCCCGACCTCGTCGGCGCCGGCGATGCGCTCGAACCCCGCCGCCACGAGGCGCACCTCGAGCCGCCCGCACGTATCGCTCGTCATGGCCGCGACTCTACCTGCGCGGCCCAAGCCGAGCCCGGCGGCGGACCGGCGCGGCTAGAGGCCGCCGAAGTCCGCCGGCGGCCAGATCACGACGAACGCACGGCCGAGGACCTTGTCCTCGTCGACCGGGCCGGTGGTGCGCGAGTCGGACGAGTTGGCGCGGTTGTCGCCCATGACGAAGACCTTGCCCGCGGGGACGACGCATCCGCCGTCGCGCGCCTTCATGTCGAGCGCGCGGCAGTTCTGCGCGGTGACCTGCTGGCTGACGCGGTCCGGCCCCCCGCGCACGTACGGCTCCTCGACGCGCTCGCCGTTGACGACGAGGCGGCGCGGCTCGCCCGCGTACGTGAAGACGTCGCCGCCCACCGCGACGATGCGCTTGATGAAGTCCTGCTCCGCGTTCGGCGTCGGCAGGCCCAGCAGCTCGCGCGCGAAGTTGCGGACGTCCTCCGTCCACGGCACGTCGGGGGCCGGGGCCCCGAAGCCCGCGGAGCGCTCGAACACGACGACGTCGCCGCGGTCGGGGTCGCTGAAACGATAGGAGAGCTTCTCGATGAGCACGCGGTCGCCGACCTGCAGCGTCGGGCGCATCGACCCGGACGGGATGTAGAACGCCTGCACGAGATACGTCTTGATGACGATCGCGATCACGAACGCGAGCACGATGAGCACCGGGATCTCCGCGATGCGCGCCAGGGCGGAGCGCTTCTTCTTCGGCTTCTTCGGCGTGCGCGTCTTCTTCGGCGCGGCCGGCTCGTCGCGACGCGCCGGCTCGGTGGCCGCCGCGGCCGGCTCGTCGCGGCGGGCCGGCTCGGTGGCCGCCTCGGCGGGCTTGCCGCGCAGCTTCTCGGCGAGCGTCGTCCCCCCGGCCGCGCCCGCGGCGGCACGGCCGTCGCCGGTGCGCTGCGCATCGGGCGCCGGCGACGGCGCGGCGGGCCCGGCGCCGTCGCTCGGCCGCTCGGCGCGCAGACGCTCGACCGTCGCGTCGTCGACGTCGGCGCGCTCGTCGGGGACCGGAGTGCCGAGCGCGTCGAGGCGCGCGATGACCTCCTCGGAGGTCATCCCCAGCGAGCGCGCGACCTCGTCCACTCTCGGCATCGCGGGGAAGAGTATGCCCCGCGGTGGCTCGGCGCGACACGCCGCGCCCGCGTCACAGGCCGGCGAAGCTTCCCGGCGGCCACACCAGCACGAACGCCCGGCCCACGATGCGGTCGAGCGCGACCGGCCCGAAGGTGCGCGAGTCCTCCGAGCTCGAGCGGTTGTCGCCGAGGACGAAGACGTGGTTCGCCGGCACGACGATCGGGTTGAAGGTCGCGGTCGGCGTCTCCGGGGGCAGGTACGGCTCGTCGGCGCGCTCTCCGTCGACGTAGAGCGCGCCGTCGTGGGCCTCGACCGTCTCTCCCGCGACCGCGACGACGCGCTTGATGTAGTCCTGTGCGCCCGACGTCGGGAACCCGAAGAGCTCGCGGAACGAGTCGGTCAGCCGCGTCCACGACGACGCGTCGCGCGCGCCGTCCCCCACGTCGCGCTCGAAGACGACGACGTCGCCCCGCTCGGGCGCGCCGAAGCGATACCCGAGCTTCTCGACGAGCACCCGGTCGCCGGCGTCGAGCGTCGGCTCCATCGACCCGGACGGGATGAAGAACGCCTGCACGACGAGCGCCTTGACGGCGAGCGCGAGCGCGAATGCGACGACGACCAGCACGGGGAGCTCGCGCAGCGGTGAACGCGTGCGCGTGGCTCTCGGCGCGGCCATCGCCGACGGCGCGTCAGACCTGACGGCGCTCCTTGACCTTCGCCTTCTTGCCGGTGCGAGAACGCAGGTAGTAGAGCTTCGAGCGCCGCACCTTGCCGTGCGCCGCGACCTCGACCTTGGCGATCATGGGCGAGTGGACCGGGAACGTGCGCTCGACGCCCACGCCGAACGACAGCTTGCGCACGGTGAAGGTCTCCGACAGACGGCTGCCGCGCCGGCGGATCACGATCCCCTCGAACACCTGGACCCGCTCGCGCTCGCCCTCGACGACGCGGACGTGGACGCGCACCGTGTCGCCGGGCCGGAAGTCCGGAAGGTCGTCACGCAGCTGTGGCCGCTCGACGAGATCGATCGTGTTCATCCCAAGCTCCTTCGGTCGTCCGGCGCCGGGCGCCCGTGCGGTGCCTGCGCCGCGCCGGGCGCGCGACGAGACGTGCGTCGTAGCCCGGACGGGATTCGAACCCGTGATCTCCGCCTTGAGAGGGCGGCGTCCTAGGCCAACTAGACTACCGGGCCGTGCCGTGCGGCCGCCTGCGGCCGCCCGCGCCGGAACCCGCCGGCGCCGGCGCGGTCCCCCAAAGTTACCAGAGACGGCACGGGGCCCGGCCCGGCTAGCCGCGCCCCGCCCGCCGCACCATCGCCGCCTGCGCCGCGAGGATCAACGCCGTGGACAGCACGCTCGCCACCGCGAGCGCGACCTGACCACCCTGGCGCGCCGCGGCGATCGACCCCACCAACATCAGCGCGCCCATCGCCGTCGTCGTCCCGAGCGCGGTGCCCTTGCCGACCGTCGTCTGCGCGCCCCAGACGGCTCCGAGACGGGCCGGGACGCGGGCGCGGGCCGGGACGACGCGCCAGCCCCACAACGCGACTCCGACGAGCGCCGCCACCAGCACGACGTGGACCCACACGAGGACGTCCGCCACCAGACGAAGTATCGCGCGACGAGCGTCGCGACAGCTGGGGCGCCTGGATTCGAACCAGGACTAACGGAGCCAGAATCCGTCGGGCTGCCAGGTTACCCCACGCCCCATCGACGCCGCCGAGGATACCGTCTCGGCCGCGCCGGCCGGTGACCGGCGTCAGTCGCGCCGCTTCGGCGGCTGCTGTCGGCGGCCCGAGCGCTCGCGCGCGGGCGAAGGGGACGGCGGCGGCGGCGGTGAGGGCTTGCGCGGCGGCTGCTGGCGCTCGCCGCCTCCCTCGCGCGGCGTCCGGTCGGGGACGCGCCGCGGCGGCTGCTGCTCGGCGAACGCGCGCCGGGCCGGGCGCGGGTCGGTCGGTCGTGTCGTCAGGCTCGCGCTCATGACGTCCCTTTCGCGCTCAGGTTCGCCGCGGCGCTCCGGCGCTCGCCGGCCGGCGAACCGACGTCGTACACCGTCGTCTTGCCCCATCCGATGGACCTGTTGCGCTTGTTCGCGTTCGAGACGTACGAGTACACGCTCACGACCGTGACGTCGGACGGCACCAGGAAGTCGAACCCGAACTCGTCGCTCTCGCCGGGCTCGATCTCGACCTCGCCGGGCGCCCACCGGCGGACGTGGCTGTCGAGGCACGTCCACAGCGCCTCGTGCGTCTCGGCGTCGAGGAGGTCGTCGCGGGCGAGACGGTCGCGCGCGTCGTCGTCGAGCGGAAGGACGCGGTAGACGTCGGTGCGCGCGTCGACGAGCTGCAGCAGCACCTTGCCGGTGTTCTCCATGCGCAGCGTGACGCGCACGAGCGTGGCGTCGCCGAGCTTGCGGTGCGCGAGGACGTGCTCGACGCCGGCGCGCGGCCACTTCTCGCGCTCGCGCCGGTAGCGCTGCAGCGCCCACAGGCCCCCGCTGGCGAACGCGAACACCTGCGCCACGTTGCCGGCGGACTCGGTCCACGTCTTGACCGTCTCGGGGTCGACCACGCGACGAATATGACGGCGACGGGACCGGCGCGCAAGGACGCAGGCGTCTCGTGTCTCAGCGCGCGACCGCGCGGGCGAGCTCCTCCGTGGGCGCCATCGCCACGCGCACGCTGCGTCCGTCGCACTTCACGACCGCCTTCTGGTCGTCGTCGGAATACGCCATCGTCCGATCGGCGACGAGTTCGCGCTCGGCGTCGAAGAACGCCGCCCGGTACCACGCGTTCATCGACGCGCACAGCACGCCGCGGTGCTTGCGGTGCTCGACGAGCGACAGGCCGACGACGCTGTCGAGCTCGTCGGTCGCCCACAGCTTGAAGGCGCCGCCGTCCCAGCTCGCGGCGCGCCCGAGTGGGTTGGTCAACGCGCGTCTGCGGACGTCGCCGGGGGCCTCGAACAACGCGTTGAGGTGGAAGGCGCCGATCTGGCCCGTGGCGCGCAGCGAGAACGGCGCGCCCGGCGCTCCGAGCCGCGCCGGGTCGTCGGGTCCGTCGCCTCGCAGGAAGCGCTCCGGGAACATGACCTCGGCGGTGCTCGTCGGCGGGCGGCGGTGGAGCGAGTCGACGCCGCCCCAGTCGCGCGCCCGGAACACACTGCACGCGAACGCGAGCCCCCACCGGTACGGGAACACGAACTCGTCGGTCAGCATGCGCGGGATGCCGAGCGCGCTCTCCGTGCGGAAGCTCTCGGCCGACGCGAGCGTCGCGGCGACCGCCTTGCGCACCACCTTCGGGGGCGACAGGCGCGACAACAAGCGCATCTCCGCGAGCGTCGCGTCGCCCTCCACGACGGCGCGGCGCGCGAGCGTGACGTCGTCGACGACGTGGGCGGGCTTGAGGTCCTCGAGCCCGAACCGCTGGTCGACCGCCGCGTGCGCCAGCTCGTGCGCGAGCACCGTGTACTCGGCGTCGAGGTCGCCCGTCTGCTTGACGACGATGCGCTCGGTGTCGTGCTCGTAGAGGCCGGCGACGAGCTCGGTCCCGGTGCCTGCGAGGACGTAGTCGACGTCGAGGCCGTGCGGCGTCAGCCCGAGCGCCCACGACAGCCACCTCGTGACGAGGTACTCGCGCCCGCGCGGCGCGCCCGGCTCGCGCCCGTAGCGGCGGTCGAACTCGGCGGGGTCGAGGTACTCGATCTCGGGGACGTCGACGTCGAGCTCGCGGCTCGTCTCGAGCTGGTCGGCGACGAGGTCGGTGGGGCCGAAGTAGCGGTACGCGAGCGCCGACGCCGGGAGCCGGTCGCGATAGAGGCAGCGCGACACGTGCCGCGCGCTGAGCTTCGTCTCCGCGCGCGGGGGCCGGGCGCGCGACGGCGGCTCGAAGGAATCCGGGTCGGCGGCGGTCGTGGCGCCCGACCGGGAGCGCGGCGCCGACGCGGGGCTCGCGTCGCCGGTGCACGCAACCGCCAGCAACGCCGCAGCGGCGAGCGCGCCGCCGCGCCGGAGACTCCGGCACCGCCCCATCACATCCCCCTTCTCGCCCCCGAAGACGAAGCACGCCTCCCATTCTTGAGACCGGGCTAAGCTCACACCAAGCTAAGCAAGTACTATGCCCGGCATAGCCCGCTGCACGGACTGGCGCGCTCCGAACACCTCCCCAGGGGCCGTCCTCTCCGGCGACGCCTACGCTCCGCACGCCAATCTTTCACTAGAAGAGATGCTCCTCTTGGGGTGGCTCGTAAGAATGACCGTCATCGGCAACGCTGACCTCGATCGAGACGACGTCCCCAAACGGTCGCTCCCTCTCACCTAGGTATGGCAGGCGCGCCGTCACGGTGACTACCCGGCTAAGTGACACACGAAGAACCTCGCCGAGAGGGGCAACGTCAAGAAGCTCTGGGCGAGTCCAGTCCGAAATCTCCTCGTAGTGAACCTTCTCCATGAACGCTTCGAGCTCGGCCTCGCCAGCGCCCACGAACGTCGCGACCGGGAGATCGTGGAATCCGTGCGCCACGTCGTCCAGATCAAGTGAATCCAAGCCGTGAAACGACATGAGTGACGCATCCCAAAGGGCAGCGTCCTCCGATCCAAGCTCCACCGGAAAGCCGTACTCAAGGTACGACGCAAAGTGCTCGGCGAGTGTGAACAGCATATCGGGGTAGTCGACTATGAGCGCCGCTATCTCCCGTTGCAGAGAGTTGACCGGAGGTGTCAAACACGTTTCGAGGAATTCCGCCACGCTCAGAAACAGGCTGACCCTGTCATCGTCGTATCCCTCGCGTACTAGGTCATCTCGTAGGTGTGCCGCCAATCGCGCTTCATCGGCGAAGTCCTGGGTATTCTTCGTGAGCAAGACGACGCGATGAGCGTGCCGCGCGACTTCTAACACTGTCTCCCATAGCAAAGTGTCTCTGTAACCGCGCTCGCCGCGCGCCATCGGCTTGCGCTCGTCAAGACTGCGCCGGAGGATCACATCGTGTGACGCAGTAGGCAAGGGATGGACCTCAGCGTTCGCATCGCCGAGAATGCGTCTCACGTCGGCCTCGTACGTTGTTCTTGCCTCGGTAACATCCGCCGGTAGGCGCAGACCGTCGCCAGCATCGAGAAGGCCCATCCTCCGGAAGCCCCCGAGTTCGGCCTCCAGCTTTCGCTTGTGAGCACGGAAGGTACGTTCGTAAACCCGAACGACTTCTCGCAGAACGACGTCGGGCACGATCAGCACAATCTCTCCACGTGCCGCCGCGGCTAAGAGTTCCGTGAATGCCTGACCGCGCATTCTGAAGTCAGAACAAATAATGCTCGCGTCCAGGACAACGTGTATCGCGTCGCGGCTCTCTCCCGTTGTCGTGTGCGACTCCCCCTTATGGCGTTCCCGTCGGTTCCGTCGATAGGCGCTGCGGGGTTGAAGATCGGCGTCGGCCATGTAGATGCGACGACATTGCGAGCTGCGCTGCGGATGCGGACATGTCACGAATCGCACAGGAGCACACAATGACTCTCGTGTGCCCTCCGGACGTTTCGACGCAGGTGCTCTCCCGGAGCAGGTCGCCGCTCACCGTTACCGCGTCACCCCCCTACAAAATCGAGCCAGTCGAAGTACTTCTCGTCCTCGCCCTTGACGATCGAGAAGTACTTCTGCTGCAGCGTCTGGGTGACCGGGCCCGGGCCCCCGAGCTCGCGCCGGTCGACCTCGCGCACCGGCGTGACCTCGGCCGCGGTGCCGACGCAGAACAGCTCCTCGGCCGTGTAGAGGTCGGCGCGCGTCAGCGGACGCTCGAAGATCGGCATGCCGAGGTCGGCGGCGATCTTTATCACCGAGTCGCGCGTGATGCCCGGAAGCGGGCCGGACGCGACCGGGGGCGTGAGGATCTCGCCGTCGCGCACGACGAACAGGTTCTCGCCCGTCGCCTCGGCGACGAAGCCGTCGGGGCTCAGCATGATCGCCTCGTCGTAGCCGCCGTCGACCGCCTCGAGCTTGGCGAGCGCGGAGTTGATGTAGCCGCCGGTGACCTTGGCCTGCGGCGGGATGATGTTGTGGTCGTGCCGGCGCCACGACGAGATCGTCATGCGCACGCCGCGCGTCAGCGCCTCGTCGCCGAGGTACGTGCCCCACGGCCACGACACGATCGCGACGTCGACGGGGTTGGGCGCGGGGTTGAGGCCCATCTCGCCGTAGCCGCGGTACGCGATCGGACGCACGTAGCACGAGTCGAGGCCATTGTGCCGCACGAGGTCGATCGTCGCGGCGCACAGCTCGTCGGGCGTGTAGGGGACGTCGGTGCGCACGATCCTCGCCGAGCGGTCCATGCGCACGAAGTGGTCGCGCAGACGGAACAACGCCGGCCCCCGCGTCGTCTCGTAGCACCTGATGCCCTCGAACACCGCGGTTCCGTAGTGCAGCGCGTGCGTGAGGACGTGGACGGTCGCGTCGCGCCAATCGACGAGCTCGCCGTTCATCCACACCTTGTCGACCGGTTGTATCGGCATCCATCCCCTCCCGTCACTCCGGCAGGACGATCATGCGCGCGTCGCGCACGTCGACCTCTTCGACGATACGTTCGAGCACCGGCTGCGGGATCGGGGAGTCGACCGCCATGAGCATGAGCGCCTCCCCTCCCTCGCTGCGCCGGCCGACCTGCATGTTGGCTATGTTGACGCGCGCCTTTCCGAGCACGCTGCCGACGATCCCGATGACGCCGGGACGGTCGACGTAGCGGAAGAACCCCATGATCGGCGAGAACGCCATGTCGACGTCGTAGTCGTCCACGCGCACGAGGCGGTGTACGTCGGCGCGCTTGCCGACGACGACGCCCGCGACCGACACGCTCCGACCGTCCGAGCCCGCCTTGACCTCGAGGAGATTGACGTAGTCGCGCGACTGCGACGAGCGCGCCTCCTCGATCGACACGCCGCGCTCGCGCGCGAGCACGGGTGCGTTGACGAACGTCACCGGCTCGTGCACGACGGAGGAGAACGCGCCCCGCATGCCGGCGAGCGTGACCGCGCGCGTGTCGAGCTCCGCAATCCCGCCGTGGTAGTGGAACGAGAGGAAGTCGATGCCGGGCCCCGCGAGCGCGACCGCGACGCGGCCAAGCCGGTCGGCGAGCGCGAGGTAGGGGCGCGTCTCCTCGGGGATGTCGGCGCCGACGTCGACGTTGACGGCGTGCGGGACGAAGTCGCCCTCGAGCGCGAGCAGCACCTGCTCCGCGATGGTGACGCCCGCCTTGTCCTGCGCCTCCGCCGTCGACGCGCCGAGGTGCGGCGTCACGACGACGTCGTCGAGCCCGAACAACGCGTGCTCGGTGACCGGCTCGCCGTCGAAGACGTCGACCGCGGCCCCCGCGACGCGCCCGTCCTTGAGCGCGCGCACGAGCGCGTCCTCGTCGACGATGCCGCCGCGCGCGGTGTTGACGACGCGCATGCCCGGGCGCGCCCGCGCCAGCTCCCGCTCTCCGACGACGCCGATCGTCTCGGGGGTGCGCGGCAGGTGCACGGTCAGGAAGTCGGAGCGCGCGCATAGCTCGCCGACGGTCGCGACGAGCTCGACGCCCATCTTCTGCGCCCGCGCCGGCGCGACGTAGGGGTCGTACGCGAGCACGCGCATGCCGAACGCGCTCCCGCGCTGCGCGACGAGCGTGCCGACCCGGCCGAGCCCGAGCACGCCGAGCGTCTTGCTGTACAGCTCGACGCCCTGCCACCGCTCCCGCTCCCACGACCCCGCGACGAGCGCCGCGTGCGCCTGCGGGACCTTGCGGGCCTGGGCGAGCATGAGCGCGAGCGTGTGCTCGGCGGCCGAGATGACGTTCGACTGCGGGGCGTTCACGACGAGGATGCCGAGGCGGGTCGCGGCCTCGACGTCGACGTTGTCGAGACCGATGCCGGCGCGCCCGACGACCTTCAGGCGCCGCCCGGCCCGCAGGACGCCCGCGTCGACGCGCGTCGCCGAGCGCACGACGAGCGCGTCGTAGTCGGCGACGGCCGCGACGAGGTCGTCGTGCCCGAGCCCCACACGCACGTCGACGTCGACCCGTCGGCGGAGGCGCTCGAGGCCCGCGTCCGCGAGGCGCTCGGTCACCAGAACCCTCATGAGGCCGTCATCGTAGTCGCTCGCCCCTCGCTCCCCCGGCCCCGGGAGCCGACGGCCGCGGCGCCTACGAGCGCCCCGTCAGCGCGTCGACGACGTAGTCGAGCGCGCGCGTTAGCAGCGCGACGTCGTCGGGCTCGATCGCCGGGAACGTCGCGATGCGCAGCTGATTGCGCCCGAGCTTGCGGTACGACTCCGTGTCGACGATGCCGTTGGCGCGCAGGGCCACGCTCAGCGCGCCGGCGTCGACGCGGTCGTCGAAGTCGATCGTCGCGACGACCCGGCTGCGCTGCGCCGGAGCCGCCACGAACGGCCGCGCGACGTCGTGGCCGTCGGCCCACGAGTAGAGGATCGCCGACGAGCGTTCGCAGCGCGCCGCCGACCACGCCAGGCCCCCGTTGCCGTTGATCCATTCGACCTGCTCGAGCGCGAGGAACAGGGTCGCGAGCGCCGGCGTGTTGTAGGTCTGGTCCTTGCGCGAGTTGTCGAGCGCGATCTTCAGGTCGAGCGACGCGGGCCGGTAGCGGCCGGACGCCGCGATCGCCTCGATGCGCTCGATCGCGGCCGGCGAGCACACCGCGACCCACAGCCCGCCGTCGGACGCGAACCCCTTCTGCAGCGAGAAGTAGTACGCGTCGCACTCGCGCAGGTCGACCGGCAGCCCTCCGGCCGCAGACGTCGCGTCGACCGCGACGACGCCGCCCGGCACCCGCGCGACGGGGGCCTGGACGCCGGTCGAGGTCTCGTTGTGCGTCAGCGCGTAGAGGTCGACGCCGGACGACGGCGCCGGCTCGGGATGCGTCCCCGGCTCCGACGACACGATCTCGGGCGGCTCGAGGTGCGGCGCGGCGGCGACCGCGGCGGCGCACTTGGACGAGAACTCGCCGAAGCTGAGGTGCTGGCTGCGGCGCTCGACGAGACCGAACGCGAGCGCGTCCCAGAACGCGGTCGCGCCGCCGACGCCGAGGACGACCTCGTAGCCGTCGGGCGCGCGCAGCAGCTCGGCGATCCCGGCGCGCAGGCGGGCGACGACCGCGCGCACGCCGTCGCTGCGGTGGCTCGTTCCGAGGTAGCGCGCCCCGGACGCCGCGAGCGCCGCGAGCGCCTCGGTGCGGACCTTCGACGGTCCCGACCCGAAGCGGCCGTCGGACGGGCGCAGCTCCGGCGGGATCACGACGGCGGTCTGCTCGGCGGTCAACGGCGCTCCTTTCGATCGTCCACATAGTGCCCCAGCGCCGCGTGGCGGCCGCGCCGCCCCGACTATGCTGCGCGCGGGAGGTGACGCCGATGCGGCGCATCGCGACGAGGGTCGCGCGCATCAAGGAATCGTCGACGCTCGCGATCGACACGCGCGCCAAGGCGCTCAAGGCCGAGGGGCGCAACGTCATCGGCTTCGGCGCCGGCGAGCCGGACTTCCCGACCCCCGCGCACGTCGTCGACGCCGCCGCCGAGGCCACTCGCCACGCCGCCTACCATCGCTACACCGCGACCGGCGGGCTCCCCGAGCTGCGCGCCGCGATCGCGCGCAAGACGCTGCGCGACTCGGGCTACGAGGTCGCGCCCGAGCAGGTCGTCGTCGCCAACGGCGGAAAGCAGGCGCTGTTCGACGTGCTGTGCACGATCGTCGACGACGGCGACGAGGTGCTGCTCCCGGCCCCCTACTGGGTCACCTATCCCGAGGTCGTCGCGTACGCGGGCGGGACCGTCGTCGAGCTGCCCACGACCGCCGCGACGGGCTTTCGCGTCACGGTCGACGAGCTCGAGGCGGCGCGCACGCAGCGCACGCGCGCGCTGCTGTTCGTGTCGCCGTCGAACCCGACCGGCGCGGTGTACCCGCCCGAGGAGGTCGAGGCGATCGGGCGGTGGGCCGCCGAGCACGGCGTGTGGGTGATCGCCGACGAGATCTACGAGCACCTCGTGTACGGCGACGCCCGCTTCTCGTCGATGGCGGCGCTCGTGCCCGAGCTCGCCGAGCGCTGCATCGTCGTCAACGGCGTCGCGAAGACGTACGCGATGACGGGATGGCGCGTCGGCTGGATGATCGCCCCCGCCGACGTCGCGCGCGCCGCGACGTCGTTCCAGTCGCACGCGACCTCCAACGTCTGCAACGTCGCGCAGGCCGCCGCGCTCGCGGCCGTCTCCGGCGACCTCGAGGCGACGCACGAGATGCGCGCCGCGTTCGACCGCCGACGGCGCACGATGCACACGCTCCTCAACGAGATCGACGGCGTCGAGTGCTACGAGCCGCAGGGCGCGTTCTACTGCTTCCCGTCGGTCGAGGGACTGTTCGGACGCACGATCGGGGGCCGGACGGTGACGTCGTCGCACGAGCTCGCCGAGGTCGCGCTCGAGCGCGCGCTCGTCGCGTTCGTGCCGGGCGAGGGCTTCGGCGCCCCCGGCTATGCGCGCTTCAGCTACGCGCTCGGCGACGACGACCTCGTCGAGGGGCTCACGCGGCTGGCCGACCTGCTGGCCTGAGACGGTCGCGCGCGAGCAGCCACAGCAGCGACGGCGGCAGCGCGCCCTTCTTGCCGCCTCCACCGCCGCCCTTGTCGTTTCCGAGCTCGAAGTCGACGCCGAGGAGCACGAGCGGCCACAGCACGATCGCGAGGAGGGCCGAGACGATGCCGGTGACGCTGTCGACGTTCTCGAAGTAGTCGCGCGCGGCCGCGACGAGCACTCCGATCACGATGTACACGAGCGCTATCAAGCTCCGCATCCCGTCTCCCTTCCCGTTACCCCGGTCGTGGACGGTCCGAGCCTACCCATCCACGCGGCTCGAGGCCGCGCGTGCACGCGCGAGGTCGTCCAGCACTCGAAGGTCGCGCCGGAACACGCGCGCCATGAGCGGCCGGAACGCCGTGAGTCCGAGCGCGCCGGCGACGCCGAGCGGCGGACGCAGCTCCTCGCGCCAGTAGACGTGCGTGCCGCCGCCGCGCACCGGCGTCAGGTGTATCTCCGCGGCGCCCGACACCCAGCCGAGGTGCTCTATGGCGAGCAGACGGCGCGGCTCCCAGCGCGTCACGCGCACTCGGTCGCGCGTCGTGATCCCGCCGATGCGCACGGTCGCCTCCGCCTCGACGCCCACGCCCTCGCGCCGCTCCGACACGACGACGAAGTCGCGCGCCTCGAGCATCCAGTCGCTCTGGCGCTCCCAGTCGGTCACGAGCTCCCACACGACGTCCGGGTCGGCCGGCATCGTGCGCGCGACCTCGATCGCAACCGGCCATCCCTTCGTCACGACGCGACGGAGGTCCATGCGCCGCATCGTGACACGGCGGCGCCGCCCCGGCCTACGGAGCGAGCTTGCGCCGCAGCAGCTCGTTGACGAGCGCGGGGTTCGCCTGCCCCCGCGTCTTGCGCATGACCTGGCCGACGAGGAACCCGATCGTGTTGAGGTTGCCGGCGCGCACCTTGTCGGCGGCGTCGGGTTGCTCGGCGACGACCTCGTCGACCGCGGTCTCGAGCGCACCCTCGTCCGACACCTGCCGGAGCCCGCGCCGCTGCGCGACCGCGTCTGCGTCGTCGCCGGTGGCGAACATCTCCGCGAGGACGAGCTTCGCCTGCTTGCCCGAGATCGTCCCGGAGTCGACGAGCGCGACGAGCCCGGCGAGCTGCGCCGGCGCGATCCTGCACCGCGCGAGCTCGACGCCGGCGTCGTTGCAGAGCCCGAAGAGGTCGGCGATGATCCAGTTCACGACCTTCTTCGGCTCGCCGTCGTACGCGCGCGCCGCGGCCTCGAACCAGTCGGCCGTCGCCTTCGTCGCGGTGAGCACCTCGACGTCCGAGGCGCCGAGCCCGTAGTCCGCGGCGAGGCGCGCGCGGCGCGCCGCGGGCAGCTCCGGGAGCGACGACCGCACGCGCTCGATCCATTCGTCGGACGGCTCGATCGGAACGAGGTCGGGCTCGGGGAAGTAGCGGTAGTCGAACGCGAACTCCTTGGTGCGCATCGACGATGTCGTGCCCGTGCGCTCGTCGAAGTGGCGCGTCTCCTGCACGAGCGTCTCGCCCGCGTCGAGCGCGTCTCGCTGACGCTCCTCCTCGTACGCCAGCGCGCGCGCCACGGAGCGGATCGAGTTCATGTTCTTGACCTCGACCTTGGCGCCGTGCTCCGTCTCGCCGGCGCGCCGCACCGAGACGTTGGCGTCGACGCGCAGCGAACCCTCCTCCATGCGGACGTCCGACACGCCGAGCGACTCGAGGATCGCGCGCAGCTCGGTGACGAACGCGCGCGCCTGCTCGGCGGAGCCGATGTCGGGCTCGCTCACGATCTCGACGAGCGGCGTGCCGGCGCGGTTGAAGTCCTCGAGCGAATAGTCGGAGTCCGCGATCCGGCCCCCGCCGCCGACGTGGAGCGACTTGCCGGTGTCCTCCTCGAGGTGCACGCGCGTGATGCCGACGCGCACGGTCCCGAAGTCGCCGGACACGTCGACGTAGCCGCCGTAGCCGAGCGGCAGGTCGTACTGCGATATCTGGTAGTTCTTCGGCATGTCGGGATAGAAGTAGTTCTTGCGGTGGAACACCGAGCGCGACGCGATCGAGCAGTTGAGCGCGGTCGCAATGCGCAACGTGTGCTCGACGGCGACCTCGTTCGGCACCGGCAGCGAGCCCGGCAGTCCGAGGCACACCGGGCACGTGCGCGTGTTGGGGTCGCCGCCGAACGCCACCGCGCACCCGCAGAACATCTTGGACGCGGTCGACAGCTCGACGTGTATCTCGAGCCCGACCGTGGTCTCGTACGCGTCCACCGGAGCCGCGCTCACGTGTGCGGCCACCCCTGCGCACTCGACACGAGCCCGAGGTCCTGCTCGAACGCGTACGCGGCGCGGAACATCGTCGCCTCGTCGAGCGCGCGCGCCACGATCTGGAGCCCGACCGGGAGCCCGTCGTCCGGCGACGTCCCGCACGGCACGCTGATCGCCGCGTTGCCGGCGAGGTTCACGGGCACGGTGAAGACGTCGGACAGGTACATCTGCAGCGGGTCCGCGGTGCGCTCGCCGATGCCGAACGCGGTCGTCGGCGACGTCGCGCACACGATGAGGTCGACGTCACGGTAGGCGCGCTCGAGGTCCTGCGCGATGAGCGTGCGAACCTTCTGCGCCTTGCCGTAGTACGCGTCGTAGTAGCCGGCCGACAGCGCGTACGTCCCCAGCATCACGCGTCGCTTGACCTCGGCGCCGAAGCCCTCGGCGCGCGTGCGCGACGTCATCGCGACGATGTCGTCGCCCCCGGCGCGGTGCCCGTAGCGGACGCCGTCGTAGCGGGCGAGGTTGGCCGACGCCTCGGCCGGCGCGATGAGGTAGTAGGCCGGGATGCCGTGCTCGAACGACGGCAACGACACCTCCTCGAGCGTCGCGCCGAGCTTCTCGAGGCGCGCGTACGCCTCGTCGACGCGCGTCTTGACCCCCGGCTGGGCGCCGGTCTCGAACTCGCGCACGATCCCGAGCCGCAGCCCGTCGACGCCGCGGGCGATGCCGTCGAGCAGCGACGGGGGTTCCTCCGGGATCGACGTCGAGTCGCGCGGGTCGTGGCCGGCGACGATCTCGAGCAGCGCTGCGGCGTCGGCGACCGTGCGCGTCATGGGACCGGCTTGGTCGAGCGACGACGCGAACGCGATCATCCCGTAGCGGGACACGCGCCCGTAGGTCGGCTTCACGCCGACGATGCCGCACAGCGACGCGGGCTGGCGGATCGAGCCTCCGGTGTCGGTCCCCCACGCCCACGGCGCGCCGCCCGCCGCGACGATCGCGGCGGAGCCGCCGCTCGAGCCGCCCGGCACGCGCGCGGTGTCCCACGGGTTGCGGGTCGTGTGGAAGCCGGAGTTCTCGGTCGACGACCCCATGGCGAACTCGTCCATGTTGGTCTTGCCGAGCATCGGGAGCCCGGCTGCGTCGCAGCGCGCGACGACGGTCGCGTCGTACGGCGGCACCCAGCCCTCGAGGATGCGGGAGCCGCTCGTCGAGGTGACGCCCTCGGTGACGAACAGGTCCTTGTAGGCGACGGGGATGCCGTCGAAGCGCGAGCGCGCCTCACCGCGCGCCCGCCGCTCGTCGGCGGCGCGCGCGCCGGCGAGCGCCCGCTCGGTGGTGCGCGACAGGTACGCCCGGATCGCGGGCTCGACCTCGTCGGTGCGCGCGACGAACGACTCCACGACCTCGACCGCCGACGCGTCGCCGGACTCGAGCAGCGCCGCCAGCTCGGTCGCCGGCGTGCGGTACAGCTGGTCCACTATCCGGCGTCCTCGATGATGCGCGGCACCCTGAAGCGGCCGTCCTCGACCTCCGGGGCGTTCGCGAGCGCGACGTCCTGCGGCAGCGAGGGCGTGACCTCGTCCCGCCGCAGCGCGTTGACCAGCGGGACCGCGTGCGCGGTCGGCTCGACGTCGTCGAGCGCGAGCCGCTGGATGCGCCCCGCGTGCTCGAGGATCGAGCTCAGCTCGGCGCGCATGCGCTCGCGCTCGTCGTCGCCGAGGTCGAGGCGCGCGAGCCGGGCGACGTGGTCGACGGCGGCGCGGTCGATGCTCACGGGGCGGCCGCGGGCGCGCTGTCCGGAGTCATCCCGGCATCCTAAGGCGAGCACGCCGACGTCTCTCCGCACGCGCGCCGGTCGCGTCGCGCGCGGGCCACCCGCAGGCTGCCGGCGCTAGCATCGCGAGCGCAGCGACAGCACGCGCCGAGTGGGAGGAGCCCGCATGGACTTCGCCGTGCCGCCCGAGTACGCGGAGCTCGCGCGCAACGTGACCGAGTTCGTCGAGCGCGAGCTGCGCCCGCTCGAGGCCGAGCACCTCGACCCCGAGGACGACGACGTCCCGGTCGAGCTGCGCGCCCGCGTCCGGCGGCGCAGCGCCGAGCTCGGGTTCTACGCCGCGGACTTCCCCGAGGACCTCGGCGGCGGCGGCCTCCCGCAGCTCGGCATGGTCGTGCTGCGCGAGGCCGCGCTCGCGACCGGGTGCCGCCTCGCCGCGTTCGCGACCTACGGGCCCGAGGGTCCCACCGGCCTTCTGCTCGCCGGCACCGACGAGCAGAAGAAGAGGTATCTGGCGCCGCTGATCGCCGCCGAGAAGACGACGTGCTTCGCGCTCACGGAGCCCGACGCCGGCTCCGACGCGCAGGCGATCTCCACCACCGCGGTCAAGGACGGCGACGACTGGGTGCTCGAGGGCACCAAGACCTTCATCACCAACGGCGCCCACGCCGACTTCGCGCTCGTGTTCGCCGTCACCGACAAGGAGCTTCGCGGCCGCGGCGGCGTCACCGCGTTCGTCGTCGACAAGGGCACGCCCGGCTTCCGCGTCGGGCGCGCCCAGCGCGGGATGGTCGACGGCGACGGCCAGTACGAGCTCGTCTTCGAGGGCTGCCGCGTCCCCGACGACGCCGTGCTCGGCGGGCCCGCGAACGTCGGAATGGGCTTCTACGCGGCGATGCAGTTCCTCGCGATGGGACGACTGTCGATCGCGGCGGTCTGCAACGGCATCGCCGACTTCTGCCTGCGGCGTGCGATCGAGTACGCGCAGCAACGGCGCGCGTTCGGGCGTCCGATCGGCAAGAACCAGTACGTGCAGGGTCACGTCGTCGACTCGATCGTGGAGCTCAAGGCGAGCCGGCTCATGACGTACGAGTGCGCGTGGAAGTACGACGCCGGCGATCCCGTCGTGCAGGAATCGTCGATCGTCAAGCTCTACGCGAGCGAGATGGTCAACCGCGTCGTCGACCGCGTCATACAGATCCACGGGGGCATGGGCTGGATGCGCGACCTTCCGTTCGAGCGCATCTACCGGCTCGTGCGCATCTTCCGCCTCGTCGAGGGGACGTCCGAGATCCAGCGGCACATCATCGCCAAGAGCGCGGGCCTGTAGCCGTCACGCGGGCGTCGTCGGCGCGGGATTGCGCGGCTCCTCCGCGGGAAGAGGGTGGACGACGCCGACCGGGCGCGCGGCGCGGTCGACGGCGGCGGCCTCGCGCGCCGCGAGCGCCATGACGGCGATCAGCAGCACGCCGGAGCCGATCAGCACGCGTTGGACGCCGAAGGAGCCGGCGAGCGCGCCGACGAACGCGAGCGGCACGAGCTCGCCGCCCTGCTTGTGGACCTCGGCCGCGCCGGTCACGCGCCCGGCGTAGCCCTCCGGCGTGTTGACGTGCACGAGCGTGCGCACGAGCGGGAACAGGACCCCGAGGTCGACGCCCCAGAGCACGACTCCGAGGACGACGACGCGCAGGTCGTCGGTCCCGGCGTAGAGGATCGCCGCGACGCCGCACAGCGATCCGGCGAGCACCATGACGCGCGCGTTGACGCGCTCGGGCGGCATGCGGTCGAGCAGGAACGAGCCGGCGATGAGCCCGAGCCCGAACACGCTGTTGATCCACCCGAGCGCCTCCGGCCCCGTGCCCAGCACCTCGCGGTAGAAGATCGGCTCGAGCGCGCCGAACGTCCCGAAGCACAGCCACACCGCGCTTCCGAGCACGACCGGCAGACGCAGCGCGCGCGTCGAGTACGCGCACCGGAAACCCTCGCGCAGCTCACGCCAGCCGGTTCCTCGGTCGCGTCGTGCGACACGCCGCACCGCGATCGACCGGACGATCGCGGCCGCGACCAGCGACGTGACCGCGTCGAGGACGAACACCCAGTCGATGCCCCAGTACCGCACGAGCACGGCGCCGAGCGCGGGTCCGGCGACGAACGACAGGCTCATGGCCGCCTCCATGGCCGCGTTGATCCGATGCAGCGCGTCGTCGTCGTCGGTCAGGAACGGCGGGAACGCCGCGACGGCGGTGAACACGACGCCGGCGAAGAACGCCGCGGGGACCATCAGAAGCGTCATCTCCGGCATCGACCCCGCGAGCGCGAGCGACAGCGTGGCGGGGACGAAGACCACCTCGCCGGCGATGACGACGCGGCGCGGGCCGTGGCGGTCGACGAGCACCCCGCTCGCCGCGGACCCCGCGAGCGAGAACACCGCCATGGCGGCCATGACGAGCGCGAGCTGGCCCGGCGTCGCGTCGAGGTCGTACGTCGACTTGCCCCACACTCCGACGAAGAACGCCGCGGCGCCGCCGGTGCGCGACACGAAGCGCGCCGCGACGGCGCGCGCGACGGCGGGGTCGCGCAGCACCGACCGGGCGCGCGCGCGTTGCGACATGGACGACTCCGACTCTAGGGGGGCAGGCCTGTTCGTCTACGGCGAAGGATAGGCCGCGCGCGCCGCCGGCATGGTCGTCGCGTCCCGTGACGCGCGCCGCCGGCCTTCGTCGGACGGTGCAGAGGCCTGGGTCTCCGGGGATCGCGTCCGCCGTCGCGCGCGCCAGCTCGCGCGCGGATAGCGTCGCGGTCGACCGACCGACGACGAAGGAGGGATCGATGCCGCAGCTGCCCGCCGGCACGAAGCTGACGTGGCTCGGACACGCGACGTTCCTATTGGAGACGGGAGGACGGCGCATACTGATCGACCCGTGGGTCGCACAGAACCCCGCGTGCGCCAAGGACGACAACGACGTCGGCCCGCTCGACGCGATCCTCGTCACCCACCCCCACTTCGACCACTTCGACGACGCCATCGACATCGCCCGCGCCACCGGCGCGACCGTCGTCTCGAACAACGAGACGCGGGCGTACCTGCAGTCGCAGGGGCTCGAGAACCTCGTCGAAATGAACATCGGCGGGACCGTCGAAGTCGCCGGCATCAAGGCGCACATGACCGACGCGGCCCACTCGTCGGGGATCAGCACGCCCGACGGGATCATCTACGGGGGCTCCGCGGCCGGCTTCGTCGTTGAGCTCGCGGACGGGTTCTCGATCTACCACGCGGGCGACACCGCGGTGTTCTCCGACATGGCGCTCATCGGCCGGCTGTTGTCGCCCGACCTCGCGCTGCTGCCGATCGGCGACAACTACACGATGGGCCCGCGCTCGGCCGCCGAGGCCGTCCGCCTGCTGGGCGTGAAGTGGGTCATGCCGATGCACTACGGGACCTTCCCGATCCTGAGCGGCACGCCGGACGCGTTCCGACGCGAGACGCGCGACGTCGACGGCCTCGAGATCCTCGAGCTCGAGCCCGGGGGGTCGATCGGCGGCTAGCGCCCGCCCGACTCCTCGTCGTCGTCGGCGACGAGGTCGGTCGCGGCGACCGCCGCGGCCCACCCGTGGTCGCGATCCTCGACCGCGAGCCTCAGGACCCAGCCGCGCTCGGGCTCGCCCTCGTCCCACCGGTACCAGCGGAGCTCGCCGACGGCGGCGCCGAGCGCGCCCGGGTCCGACGGCCACGGCAGCGCGCCGAGGACCGCGGCCGCGTACCACGCGAGGAAGCGGCCGAGCGCGGCGCCGCGGCGCCGTCCGTGCGCGCCGCCGCTCGCGGCGGCCCACGCCATGCGCTGCAGCGCCTCGTCGGCGCGCAGCGGGCCGACGCGCAGCGTGCCGTACGTCAGGTGGGACGCCGCCGCGACCGCGTCGCCCTCGACGACGACGGCGCGCGCCGCGCCGTTCGACTCGTGCGTCCACGGCTGCACGAGGTCGACCAGCACCTCGGTGACGTCCGGGTCGTCGAGCGGCTCGCCGGCGACGACGTCGGCCTCCGCGAGGGGCGCGGCCGGGTCCCACGGCTCCGCGACCTCGACGTAGGTGGGGCCGAAGCGCGCCAACGCGTAGGTCGGCTCCCACGGCTCCAGGTGCAGCGGCAGCTCGACGATCTCGGGGTGGGCGCGCTCGTCGCCGTCGAGCACCTCGCCCCGCAGCACACGCTCCTGCGCCGTGTACGCGGCCGCCTGCGGGAAGTCGACGTGGTCGGCGAGCTCGGCCCACGTGTGCGTCGACGCGGCGACCTCGGTCAGGGGGCCGTGCGAGAAACGGCCGACGGCCGGCACGAGCACCTGACCGGCGTACTCGCCCGGCGCCTCGAGCGCGAGGCGGTAGTCGACGTGGTCCGCGATCGGCCACAGCTGCTTGCCGCGCTCGACGGCCTCCTCGCAGCGGTCGGCGAGCTCGACGAGGTCGTCCCACGCGCGCGCCGCGCACAGCCCGTCGACGGCCCGCAGGAGCGCGTTGAGGTCGGCGGCCTCGATGAGCTCGGCGAGCGACGCGTCCACGGCCGTAGCGTACCGGCGGCCGCGCGCCGGCCGGCGTGCGCGCGAGCCGGGGGACGCTCTTGGCGCGCCCCCCGGCCCCCGAGCCCGAGGTCTACGTCGCCTCGGTCTCCACGAGGTCCCGCGCGGGCGCCGGCGATCCGCGCCGCGCGGTCCTCTCCTTCAGACGCAGCAGGCGGTTGACCGCGGACAGGTACGCGCGCGCCGAGGCCTCGACGACGTCGGTCGACACGCCGTGGCCGGTCGCGCGCCGCGGGGGGCCGGAGTCACCGTCGGTCGACAGCAGCACGGTGACGTCGCCGAGCGAGTCGATGCTCTGCGCCACGCTCGAGACGTTGAACGACTCGAGCCTTGCCTCGAGGCCGGTCGCCTGCTGGATCGCCCGGCACGCGGCGTCGATCATGCCGCTGCCCGTCGCCGTGTGGTCGACGACGCTGCCGTTGCGCCTGAGCCGGACCGTGGCGGTGGGGCCGAGGTGCGTGCCGCCCGCGGCGTGGAGCGCGACGAGCTCGTAGACGTCGGCGTCGCCCGAGATCTCGTTGGCGACGATGGCCTCGAGCTCGACGTCGGTGATCCGGATCTTGCGGTCGGCCACCGCCTTGAAACGCGTGAACGCCTTCGACGCCTCGTCGGGGTCGAGCCGAAACCCGAGGTCCTCGACGGCGCGCACGAACGCGTGCCGACCGGAGTGCTTGCCGAGCACGAGGCGCGAGCCCTCGAGACCCACCTCGCACGGGTCCATGATCTCGTAGGTCGTGCGCTCGACCATGACGCCGTGCTGGTGGATGCCCGACTCGTGCGCGAACGCGTTCGCCCCGACGACGGCCTTGTTCGGCGGGACGGGGTAGCCCGTCCGCATCGACACGAGCCGCGACGCGCGCGCTATCTCTCGCGCCTGCACGCCGGTGTCGGTGCCCGTTCGCGCGCGGCGCGTCCGCAGCGCCATCACGACCTCCTCCAGCGAGCAGTTGCCGGCGCGCTCGCCGATGCCGTTGACGGCGACCTCGACCTGGCGCGCGCCGGCGCCGACGCCGGCGAGGGCGTTCGCCACCGCGAGCCCGAGGTCGTTGTGCGTGTGCGTGCTCCACGTCACGTCGGCGTCGACCTCGCGCACGAGGTACGCCATTAGCTCGCCGTACTCGTCCGGCAGCGCGTAGCCGACCGTGTCCGGGACGTTCAGCGTCGACGCGCCGGCGCGCGCGGCGGCGCCGAACACGCGCACGAGGAACTCCGGATCGGAGCGCGTCGCGTCCTCGCACGAGAACTCGACGTCGTCGACGTGGCGACGCGCCCGCTCGACCGCCCGCACCGCGGCCGCGACGACCTCGTCGGGCGTCATGCGGAGCTTGACCTTCATGTGCAGCGGGCTCGTCGCGATGAACGTGTGGATCCGCGGCCTGTCGGCGGGTCCGATCGCCGACGCGGCGCGGTCCACGTCGCCGTCGTTGGCGCGCGCGAGCGCCGCGATCACCGGCCCCCTGACGTGCTGCGCGATCGCCTTGACCGCGGCGGTCTCGCCCTCCGACGCGATCGGGAAGCCCGCCTCGATGACGTCGACCGCGAGGCGCGCCAGCTGCTGCGCGATCTCGACCTTCTCCTTGAGGGTCAGCGACACGCCCGCCGACTGCTCGCCGTCGCGCAGCGTCGTGTCGAAGACCTTGACCCGTCCCGTCCCCTCGGTCACCCCTGCCTCCTCCGTTGATCGCTCCGCGCGCGCTACGAGACGCGCTCGCGCGCGGAGCCGTCGGCGTAGTGGACCCTGTAGCCCAGGTTGAACAGCGCCCTCTCGAGCGCCGCCGGCGACGAGTCGGGGCGCTCCGCCTCGAGCTCCATCTCGGCCACGGAGCCGGCGAGGAACGCGTCCTCGCTGCACAGGTAGCGCTCGAGGAAGCGACGCTCCCGCGGGTCTCCGACGTCGAGCTCGATCCACCCCGGGGCGTGCCACGCGACGCCGCCGCTGCGGCCCCCCTTCTCGAACCTCACCCAGTCGCCCATGTCACCCCTCCGTGCGTCGCGGGCGCCCCTCACGCGCCCCTAGAGATGGAGCCCACACTCGGTCTTGCCGATCCCCGGCCACCGGCCCGAACGCTTGTGCTCGCCGTCGCGCACCGGCCTCGTGCACGGCGCGCAGCCGATCGACAGGTAGCCGCGGTCGAGCAGTGGGTTGTAGGGGACGTTCCAGCGCACGATGTAGTCGGCGACCTGGAGGTCCGTCCACGTAGCGAGCGGGTTCACCTTCACGAGCCCGCGGCGGTCGCGCGCGACGATGGGGGCGGTGGCGCGCGCGGCGGAGTCGGCGCGCCGAAGGCCGCTCATCCACGCCAGCCGGCCCTGCAGCGCGCGCTCGAGCTGTTGGACCTTCGCCGCCGAGCAGCAGTTGACGGGGTCGGTCTTCCACAGAGGAGGATCGCTGCGCGGGACCTGCAGCACGCGCGGCTCGATGCCGTAGTGACGGCGCACCGCCTCGAGCGTCCCGAGCGTCTCCGGGAAGTGGTAGCCGGTGTCGATGAAGACGACGTCGATCGCCGGGTCGACGCGCGTCGCGATGTCGATCAGCACCGCGTCCTGCATCGACGCGGCCAGCGACAGACGGCGGCCGAACGTGCGCACCGCCCACCGCACGACGTCGACCGCGTCGGCCGTCTCGAGCTCCCGGTCGAGACGCTCCAGGTCCTCGTCCGTCAGTCGCGGCGGGTCCCCGACGACCCGTGCCACATGGGACTCCACGCCGTCCCCCCTCCCGTTGCCGGCGCGCGGCGCACGCCGGCCGCGCTCAGCCGTGTGCCGCCGGATCGCCATCGTTGACCGGACCCCCCCACACGTCCCGCACGAACTGGTAGTCCACCGAGCGGTCGAGGCCGCGGCGCGCGTTGACGAGGATCAGGATCCCGTCGAGCGCGTTGGGCGGCTGGAGGGCGATGTTGCCGAGGTTGACCTTCGCCGGCCCCAGCAACGACATGAGGAGCTCGCAGTACTCGATCTTGCGCGGCCCCGCCTCGAAGATCAGGTTGCCGAGCCCGACGCGCTCCGCGAGCTCGACGAGCACGTGCGGGTGGTCGTGCACGACGAGGTCGACCTCGGCGCGCTCGACGGTGATGCGCGTGACGCCGGCCTCCAGAAGCGTGCCGATGCGGTCCTCGGCCTCGTCGACGTCGAGGGGCGACGTGCCGGGGTACTTGCGCCCGTACTCGAAGTACACGTCGAGGCCGAGGTCGGTCGCGACCTTGACGTGCGACAGCGTCTCCTCGACGGGGATCGAGATGATGTTCTCGGAGAACTCGATGCTCGTGAAGCCGAGGTCGCGCGACTCCTCGAGGAACTCGCGCACCGCGTCGCGGGCGACCGCGACCTCGTACAGCGGCCCGCCGGTCATCATGTCGACGTCGAACTCGCGGCACAGCGCGGCCTTCTCGAGGACCCACGAGCGCGGGAACAGCGCCGCGGTGCCGCGCCCGAGCCTGATGCTGTCGACGTACTCGCCGACGACCTCGAAGAGGTCGCGCGTCGCCGCGATGCCCATCCCGTCGTCGAGGCACATGTTGAGCCCCTCGCTGCGCGGCTTGGGCGGCGGCGGCTCGAAGCGGAACAGGTCGTGGAACGCAAGACGCTCCCCCGAAACGACGGCTCGGGCCGACATCACACGGTCACCCCCCTCGACGCGATCTCCTGCTTGATGACCTCCATCAGGCCCCCGCGGCGAAGGATGTCGAGCGCGACCTCGGGCACCGCGCGGCCCTGCACACGCGCGCCCGACGGCACGTGGACGATCTCGCCCGCGTCGAGGGCGATCTCGAACGGGCCCTCGTGCGGCAACGGGAAGTCGTCGAGCTCCATCACCGGCAGGCCGACGTTGATCGCGTTTCGATAGAAGATGCGGGCGAACGAGCGCGCCACGACGATCGCGACGCCGAGGTCCTTGAGCGCCGCGGCCGCGTACTCGCGGCTCGACCCGCACCCGAAGTTGCGGCCGGCGACGAGCGCGTCGCCCGCCCCGAGGTTCGCGGCGACCTCGGGAGCGATCGCCTCGAGCCCCTTGAGCGTCGCGTCGCGGCTCGCCGACTTGAGGGTCATGAACTTTCCCGGGAACAGGACGTCGGTGTCGACGTCGTCGCCGAGCGCCCAGAAGCGGCCGGGCACGTGCACTTTCACGGCGCGCTCCCCGTGACGGCCGGCGCGCGCGCCTCGGTGAGCAGCTCGCGCGGGTCGGCGACGGCGCCGGCGACCGCGCTCGCGGCGACCGTCGCCGGCGACGCGAGGTAGACGTTCGCGTTCGGGTTGCCCATGCGGCCGCGGAAGTTGCGGTTGCTCGCGGCGATGGCGTTCTCGCCGTCGGCGAGGATGCCCGCCTGGAGTCCCGCGCACGGCCCGCAGCTCGCGGGCTCCACGATCGCGCCGGCGTCGGCGAAGACGTCGACGATGCCCTCGTGCAGCAGCGCGCGGTAGATCTTCTTCGACGCAGGCGTCACGATCAGGCGCACGCCGGGGGCGACCTTGCGCCCGTCGAGGATCGCCGCAGCGGCGCGGTAGTCGGTCAGCCGCCCTCCCGTGCACGATCCGATGAACGCCTGGTGCACGGGCACGCGCCCGGCGAGCTCGGTGACCGGTCGCACGTTCTCGGGGCTGTGCGGTGCGGCGACGAGCGGGACGAGCTCCGACAGGTCGATGTCGATGCGGCGCGCGTACGGCGCGTCGGCGTCCATGCGCAGCGCCGGATCGTCGTCGGGCGCGAGCCCGAGGTAGTCGAGCGTCGCGCCGTCGACCTCGACGATGCCGGTTTTCGCGCCGAGCTCGACCGACATGTTCGCGAGCACGAGACGCTCGTCCATCGGAAGACGCTCGAGCCCCGGACCGCCGAACTCGAGCGAGCAGTACGTCGCGCCGTCGACGCCGATGCGCGCCAGCAGCTCGAGGACCGCGTCCTTCGCGCTCGTGCCGGGCGCGAGGGCGCCGTGGAACAGCACCGCGATCCCCTCGGGGACGCGGAACCACAGGTGCCCGCGCACGAACACGCCGACCATCTCGGTCGAGCCGATGCCGGTCGCGAACGCGCCGAGCGCGCCGGCGGTGCACGTGTGCGAGTCGGTGCCGACGACGACGTGTCCCGGCCGCACCATCCCGGACTCCGCGAGGGTCTGGTGGCTCGGTCCGTCGTAGAACGCTGTGGCGCGCACGCCGTGGCGGCGGACCGCCTCGGTGATGGCGGCGTTGTTCTCCGCCTGTTCCCTCGTCGCCGCCGGTACGAAGTGGTCGATGGTGATGTAGACCTTGTCGGGGTCCCACAACGGGACGCCGAGCTCCTCGAAGCGCGCGAACGTAAGGGGGCCGAGCACGTCGTGGGTCAGCGCGACGTCGACGTCGACGTCGACGACGTCACCCGGCGCGACGGCGTGACCGACCTTGCGCTCGAGGATGCGCTGCGCCAGCGTCGTCGCGCTCATGGCGTCACGACTTCTGCAGCTCGTACCAGCCGACACAGCCGAGATCGTCGAACTCCTCGACGATCGTGAGGCCGCCCTTCTCGATCGCGGTGCGGATCTCCTCGGGCGTCTCCTTGAGGACGCGCGGCCGCAGCATCGAGCCGGTGATGTCATGCGCCGCCTGGTCGAACGCGTTGGTGCGGCGGACGACGTTGCCGAGCACGACCTTCGAGCCCGGACGCACGATGCGGCGAAGCTCGCCCACGAACCACGCCTTGTCGCGGATGAAGTGGAACGCGCCGATCATCATGGCGCCGTCGAACGACTCGTCCTCGAGGAAGTCGATGCCGTCGTTGAGGTCGCCCTGGCGGATCTGTGCGTTCGCCGGGAGGTTCTCGCTCGAGAGACGGACGAACTCCTCGTTCATCTCGACGCCCATGGCGCGGCCGTCGGGACCGACGACCTCCGCGAGCGCGCGCACGCCGTGGCCGAGACCGCTCGCGAAGTCGATGACGGTCGCGCCGGGCGACGCGACGATCGACGCCGCGACCTTCCGGCCGAAGTCCCAGTACGGGAACTCCAGCAGGCTGGTCCACTGCGACAGGCGGTCGCCGCCGCCGAACGTGTTCTCCGCCTTCTCGCCGCGCAGGTAGGTGAACGCGTCGGGCAGGTTCTTGGCGTAGACGATGGCCTCGGCCTTCTCGGCGCCGACCGCCTCCTTGAGGAGCTCGACGTCGATCGGGCGCGACACGTCGTCGGACTCCCCGCCCGTCACGACGAAGCGCTCGGTGCCGTCGCCCGCGGTCTCGCGCCGCACTGCCTGCACGGTCTCGAGCGCGCCGAGGATCGCCTCGAGCGTCTCGATCCGCTCGCGGTCGTAGCCGAAGCGGTCGGCGATCTCCTCGGGCGTGCGCGGCGTCTCGAGGTACTCGAGCAATCCCTCCTCGCGCGCGGCGCGGTGCAGGAGGATGTACGACGTCCTGCGGTACTCCCGGTAGCCGGACACCAACTTGGGCTGCTGGCCGAACTTCTCTCGCAACACGGCTGCTCCTCTCCCCCGATCTGGCACGTCGCCGAAGCGAACTGCGAGTGCGGTCGTTCAGGTGCCGACGGTCCACGAGCGCAGGTACTCCTCCTGCGCCGGCGTCAGCGTGTCGATCTCGATGCCGAGCGTCGCGAGCTTGAGACGCGCGATCTCGTGGTCGATCTCCTCCTGGACGGGGTAGACCCGGGGCTCGAGCCCCGACGCGTTCGCGATCGCCCACTCGGCCGCGAGCGCCTGGTTCGCGAAGCTCATGTCCATGACCGCGGCGGGATGGCCTTCCGCCGCACCGAGGTTGACGAGGCGGCCTTCGGCCACGACGAAGATCCGCTTGGTGCCACCGGACGCGTCGAGGGTGTACTCGTCGACGAGCGGACGCGCCTCGCGCTTGCGGCCGCCTGACATCTCGTCGAGCGCCTTGATGTCGATCTCGATGTCGAAGTGGCCGGAGTTGGCGAGGATCGCGCCGTCCTTCATGCGCTCGAAGTGCTCGGCGCGCAGGACGTCACGGTCCCCGGTGACGGTGATGAAGATGTCGCCCTGCTGCGCGGCCGACGCCATGGGCTCGACCCGGAAGCCGTCCATGACCGCCTCGAGCGCGCGCAGCGGGTCGACCTCGCACACGATGACCTCGGCCCCCATGCCGCGAGCGCGGGTCGCGACCCCCTTGCCGCAGTAGCCGTAGCCCGCCACGACCAGGCGTCTGCCGGCGAGCAGGACGTTGGTGGCGCGAAGGATGCCGTCGAGGCTCGACTGGCCGGTGCCGTACCGGTTGTCGAACATGTGCTTCGTGTCGGCGTCGTTCACCGCGATGATCGGGTAGCGGAGCGCGCCGCTCGCCTCCATCGCCTTGAGCCTGATGACGCCGGTGGTCGTCTCCTCGGTCCCCGCGACGACGCTCGAGAGCTGGTTCTCGCGGTGCTGGTGGAGATGGCTCACGAGGTCGCAGCCGTCGTCCATCGTCAGGTGGGGGCCGGCGTCGAGCACGGCCTCGATGTGCCGGTAGTACGTGTCGCGGTCCTCGCCGCGTATCGCAAAGCAAGCGACGTCCTCGTCGCGTACGAGCGCGGCGGCGACGTCGTCCTGCGTCGACAGCGGGTTCGACGCGCACACGTACACGGTCGCGCCGCCCGCCTTGAGCGTGCGCAGGAGATTGGCGGTCTCGGTGGTGACGTGCAGGCACGCGCCGATCGTCACGCCGTCGAGCGGACGCTCACGTTCGAAACGCTCACGGATCGACGCCAGCACGGGCATGTTGCCGTCGGCCCAGTCGATACGCTGGCGGCCGCGATCGGCGAGCGACGGGTCCGCGACGTCGCCGCGAGCGCGATGAGTAACGGTCTCGTGCGCTCCCATCGATCTCCCCCCTCTTGGACTTGTTCGCTAGGATTACCGCTGGGTTGGGAACACGTCGATGACAAACGCTGGCACGTGTGCGACGCGGCGAGACACCGCGGTGACATGTCGAGTGAACCGGGCCGCCGCGACGGCGTCGGGGGCCGGGCCCGGGGTTGTACGACAGGGGCGCGTCTGCTATAGCGACGGTGTTGCGATGCGTCGGGACGGCGAAACCGAGGGGGGTGGCGCGTGATCGCGACCTATCAGCACGGCATCTACCCGCGCTCCGAGGCGCTCGTCGCCGCGACGCGCGATCTGGAACGCGGCCGGTGCACGCCCGACACCGCGCTGCAGGTCGCGATGGACGACGCCGACGACTTCGTCGCGGCGCAACAGGAGGCGGGGTTCGACTACTTCTCGGACGGCCTGCTCGCGTGGCAGGACGTGTTCCGTCCGTTCGTCGACGCGTCGCCGGGGCTCGTCGCCGGCGGGCTCGTCCGCTGGTTCGACAACAACGCGTTCTTCCGGGCGCCGCAGGTGACGGCGCCGCCGGCGTGCGACGTCCCCGGGGTCTTCACGCACGACGGGCGCGCGCCTCGGCCGCGGGTCGCGACGCTGCCGTCGCCGTACATGTTCTCCCGGGCGACGGACACGCGCGGGAGCCGGCGCGGGCTCATGCTCGAGCTCGCGCAGAGCGTGCTGCGTCCGACCGCGGAGGAGCTCGCGCGCCGCGGCTACGAGCTCGTCCACCTCGAGGAGCCGTGGCTCGTGTACTTCGGCATCGACGACGACGAGTGGCCGATGTTCGAGAAGGTCCTCGCCACGATCAGCGACGGCCTCGGCGCCAAGGTCGTCCTCCACACGTACTTCGGCGACGCGGGGCCGTACGTCGACCGCCTGCGCGCGATGCCGGTGCACGCGGTCGGCGTCGACCTCGTCGAGACCGACGTCGAGGCGCTCGGCTCCGGCTGGGACGTCGGTCTGGCGGCCGGATGCATCGACGGGCGCAGCAGCCTGCTGGAGGACGCCGATTCGGCCGTCGCCCTCGCGCGCCGCGTGCGGGACGCGACCGACGCGCCGGTGTTCTACGTGACGTCGAACAGCGCGCTGGAGCTGCTGCCGCGCGACGTCGCACGCCGTAAGGTGCTGCGCCTGGGAGAGATCGGCCGGAAGCTGAAGGAGAGCGCGCCATGATGCAGCCGTTGCTGACCCACGAGGTGGGGTCCCTCGCCAAGCCGGGCTGGCGCGTGAAGGCGTACGCCGGCCGTCCGCTCGCCGAGTCCGACGTCGAGGACGCGCGGCGCTGGGGCGAGCGCCTCAACGTGCCGAACTACGAGCAGCTAGTCGAGCAGCTGACGCGCGCGTCCGAGGACGGCGTCGACAAGGACGAGATCAAGCGGTGGTCGAGCCGCTACGGGCTCCGTCTGCTGGAGTCGGCGGGCCTCGACGTCACCTACGACGGCGAGCAGCAGCGCAGCGAGATGTATGCGTGGGCGGTCGCGCACGCCGACGGCTTCGAGCCGCGCGGCAGCGTCCGCAGCTTCGACAACAAGTACTACACGAAGTACGCGGTCACGGGCCCGATCTCGCTGCGGACCCCGTACCACAACGAGGAGTTCGAGTTCCTCAAGTCGATCGCGAACTCGCAGCTGAAGATCCCCATCACGGGCGCGTACACGCTCGCGGTGTGGTCGTTCGACGAGGTGCACGACACGCCGTGGACGGGCGTGCCGACGGCGGCGGAGCGCCGCGCCCTCGCACAGCGGAGCCGGCGCGATCTCGTCCTCGACATCGCCCGCAACCTGATCCGTCCCAACCTCGAGTCGCTGATCGCGGCCGGCGCGCGCTGGATACAGATCGACGAGCCCGCTGGGTCGACCGAGCCCGAGGACCTCGACATCTTCGTCGAGAGCTTCAACACCAGCGTCGAGGGCCTCGACGCGATCTTCTCCACGCACCTGTGCTTCTCGAACTACAACCTCTTCTTCCCGGCCATCGACCAGATGACGGGATGCCGTCAGTACGCGGTCGGGTTCGCGAACGACGACACGCGCGACCTCGGCGTCGACGCCGAGTCGCGGCCCGGCTACGCGGTCATCGAGAGGTTCCGCGATCTCCCGTACGAGCCGGCGCTCGGTCTCGGGGTCCTCGACATCCACACCGACTTCGTGGAGCCGCCCGAGCTCGTGCGCGACCGCATCCTGTACGCGGCCGAGGTCTTCGGCGACCCGGCGCGCATCCACGTCACGCCCGACTGCGGACTGCGGACGCGTTCGTGGGACGTCGCGTACGCGAAGCTCTGCAACATGGTCGAGGGCGTGGAGCTCGCCAAGAAGTCACTCGGGCTGTAGCCGCCCGGACGAAAAGGAGGCGATTCAGGTGGCCGACGCGGAGATCGGCATCTTCGGTGGATCCGGCTTCTACTCGCTGCTCGAGGGCGCGCGCGAGGTCCCCGTCGACACGCCGTACGGCAGCCCGTCGGCTCCCGCGACGGTCGGCGAGATCGAGGGCCGAAAGGTCGCGTTCATCCCTCGCCACGGCACCCGCCACGAGTATCCGCCGCACCGCGTGCCCTACCGCGCCAACCTGTGGGCGTTCCGCGAGCTCGGCGTGACGCAGGTCATCGGCCCGTGCGCGGCGGGTTCGCTGCGCGCCGACGTCAAGCCCGGGCAGTTCGTCGTCTGCGACCAGCTCGTGGACCGCACCGCCGGGCGCGCCGACACCTTCTACGACGGGCCCATCACGACGCACGTCTCGTTCGCCGATCCGTACTGCCCGGTGATGCGGGCGGCGACGCTGGAGGCGTCGAGCGAGCTCGGGCTCGACGCGCGCGACGGCGGCACCGTCGTCACGATCCAGGGCCCGCGCTTCGCGACCCGCTCCGAGTCGCGGTGGTACCAGGACGCGGGCTGGGAGGTCATCAACATGACCCAGTACCCGGAGGCCTACCTCGCGCGCGAGCTCGAGATGTGCTACGTGAACGTGTCGCTGATCACCGACTACGACGTCGGTCTCGAGGGGATGCCGCCGGTGACCCACGAGGAGGTCATCAGGGTGTTCACCGAGAACAACGACAAGCTCCGCAAGCTGCTGTTCCACCTCGTCCCGCGGCTGCCCCACGAGCGGGACTGCGACTGCAGCCGGGCCCTGTCGGGCGCCCGCATCGAGACCTAGGAGCGCGGCCGCCACAGGCGCCTCGGACTCGACTCCCCAGTTGACAATTGCATAACCTCGCTGCCAACATTGCGGGACGTATCGTCGGAACGGTCCGGGGCGGGGAGGCGCTTCCGCACGGGACCGTGGGGGTCGATCGCTCGGGGTGTCGGCGTCGTGTCGCGCCCCGCGTGGGGGGGCATCGGTCAGGTGGAGCCGAAGCGCGCGCCGGCGAACGGCGTCGCGGACCACGAGCGGTTGCACGGCATCGGCTCGTGCGCGTCCGGACACGCGACCGTCCCGATCGCGGTGTCGGCTCCGGCGCCGATGTTCCGCAAGGGGCTCGTCGCGGCGCTCGGCGAGCTCGGCTTCGCGGCCGAGGAGCCCGACGACCTGCTGCAGTGGGCGTCGACGCACCGGCACGGCGTCGTCGTGATCTCGCTGTCGACGATCGAGGACCTCTCGCTCGTCAGCTCCCTTCGCCGGCTCCGCAACGGCCTCGTGATCGCCGCCCTGCTGCCCGACGCACGTCCGGCCGACTACCGGGCCGCGCTGCAGGCGGGCGCGTCGGCGCCGGTCGCACGCGACGCCCCGGTCGAGGAGATCGTCGCGGTGATCCGTCAGGCGCTCGACCGCCGCACGCTGCTGCCCGCCGAGGTCGCGCGCCGGATCGTGTCGGAGGCCGACGTCGCGCCGGAGGCGACGCGTCTGCGCGACGAGGAGATCGACTGGCTGCGCGCCATGGCCGGCGGTCTCACGATCGAGCAGCTCGCCGACGAGGCCGGGTACTCACGCCGCACGATGTTCCGCATCCTGCGCGACCTCTACCGCCGCATGGGCGCGACGAGCCGGACGGAGGCGCTGCTGCAGGCGACGCGCTGGGGTCTGTTGTCGTCGTCGGGCGCCGCCCACGACGGCGCGCTCGTGAAGTGACCACGGTGGCACCGCCGTGCCGTCGATGTGTCGTGTGAGTGCCAGCGCAAGTCATCGACATGCACACGGGAGTCGAGTAAACGTACTCGACAGGTCGTTGGAAGCAACTTCCGCGACCCCAGGGGGGAACGTCTACGCAAGCACGTGCGACGCGTCGCGCGGGTCGCCGTCCGCGGCGGGACGGCGCGGCACGGTCCGGCAGCGTCCACGACCCGCAACGCTCCTCCCGAGGGGATCGGGACGATCACGCGTCCGGATGGCCTAGACGAGGAGGGCGAGCATGGACATCCTCAAGCAGACGCCCGAGGGCATCGACAAGGCGGCGCGCTACATCCGCGAGGGCAAGCTCGTCGTGTGGCCCAGCCCCGTGTGGTACGGGCTCTGCACGAACGCGCTCGACGAGGACGCGGTACGGCGCGTGTACGCCGCCAAGCGACGCGACCCGAACGAGGCCCTCCTCGTCCTCGCGCTCGACCGCGACGACGCGGCGCGCTACGGCGAGCTCAACGACCTCGCGTCGCGGCTCGTGGAGGCGTTCTGGCCGGGCTTCCTCGGCGTCATCGTGAAGAAGAACCCCGAGACGGTGCCCGACTTCGTCACCGCCGGCAAGGACACCGTTCTCCTCGCGAGCCTCGACGAGCTCGGCTACGAGCTCCCCGCGCGCGCCGGGGTGCCGGTGGTGTCCAGCTCCGCGAACATCTCCGGCACCGAGCCGGCGATCTCGCTCGACGAGGCGTTGACGTTCGCCGAGCGCGCCGGCGCCGAGATCGACGCCGTCATCGAGGGCCCGCTCAGTCCGATCAACCGTCCGACGACCATCGTCGACACGACGCAGAGCCCGCCCGTGATCATCCGCACCGGGGTCGTCCACGAGCGCTCGGTGCGAGTGATCGCTCCCGACGTCGTCGTCCAGGAGCGCGTGAAGTAGACGCCCGAAAGGGGACCACGTCTTGCAGTCGCAGGTCGCGTCCGCCCGAGCAACCGGCGTCGCCGTCCGGTTCGAGGGCGTCACGAAACGGTTCTCGTCCGCGAATGGCAGCTACACCGCGGTCGACGACGTCACGTTCGACGTGCCGCAGGGCTCGTTCACGACGGTCGTCGGTCCGAGCGGATGCGGCAAGTCGACGCTGCTCAACATGACCGCGGGGCTGACGCCCTGCAGCGCCGGAAGCATCGAGGTCTTCTCCGAGCCGCTCTCGGGCATCAACCGGCGGGCCGCGTACATCTTCCAGCAGGACGCCCTCCTGCCGTGGAAGACGGTCGCCGGGAACGTCCGGCTCGGGCTCTCGCTCCGAGGCGTCGACGCCGACGAGGTGCGCGAGCGCAGCGACGAATGGCTCCGCCGCGTCGGGCTGTCGGAGTTCGCCGACTGTTACCCGTTCCAGCTGAGCGGCGGCATGCGCAAGCGCGCCGCGATCGCACAGAGCTGGATCGTCGATCCCGACATCATGCTGATGGACGAGCCGTTCGGCGCCCTCGACGTCCAGACGCGGCGCCTGATGCAGGCGGAGCTGCTGCGCGTGTGGTCGGCGGCGCGCAAGACGGTCGTCTTCGTCACCCACGACCTCGAGGAGGCGATCGCGCTCGCCGACGAGGTCGTCGTCATGTCGGCGGGCCCGGCGAGCACGGTCGTGGGCCGCTACCCCGTGCGCCTGTCCCGCCCGCGCGACCTGCTCGACATTCGAACCGACCCGGGATTCGTCGAGCTCTACGGCTCGATCTGGGCGACGTTGAGGGACGAGGTGTTGCGGAGCTATGCGAGCGGCGGAACGGACTGAGTCGCTGCCCCGGGCCGACGCGGCGGCGCGCCACGCGCCGGCGGCCGCGCCGCGCGCGCGCCGGCCGGTGCCCATGATCGTGTGGCAGGTCGCCCTCGGGCTCGTGATCGTCGCCGCGTGGGAGGGGGCCGCCAGCGCGGGATTCGTAGATCCGTTCTTCGTCAGCCGGCCGACCGACATCGCGGTCCGCATCTGGGAATGGGTGTCGACGGGTTTCGTGTGGCAACACCTCTTCGTCACGCTGCAGGAGGCGTTCCTCGCGTTCGCGATCGGCGTCGGCCTCGGCGTCGTGCTCGGAGTCCTGCTCGCGCGCGTCGACTTCCTCGCGCGGCTGCTGGAGCCCTACATCCACATGCTGAACGCGATGCCGCGCGTGATCCTGGCGCCGATCCTGCTGCTGTGGTTCGGGCTCGGCATCTGGTCCAAGGTCGCGCTCGGCGTGACGATCGTGTTCTTCATCGTGTTCTTCAACACGTTTCGCGGCGTCCGGGACATCGACGCCGTGCTCGTCGACAACGTCCGCATGCTGGGCGCGACCGAGCGACAGCTCGTGCGGCACGTGCTCATGCCGAGCGCGCTGACGTGGATCTTCTCGAGCCTCCAGGTCAGCGTCGGCTTCGCGATCGTGGGCGCGGTCGTCGGCGAGTACCTCGGTGCGTCGCGCGGTATCGGCTACCTCATCTCGCAGGCGGAGGGGGTGTTCGACACGACGAGCGTGTTCGCCGGGATGGCGGTGCTGATGGCGGTCGTCGTGGTCGTCGACTGGGGCGTCGGCCGTGTCGAACGACGGTTGCTTCGTTGGAAACCAGACGCACCCGTGCGGGGTCGTCTGGCGGCGTGACGGTTGGTCCAGGGGGGGAGGCGTCGCATGACGACGATGCGTAGGGCCGCGGGCGCCGTGCTCGCGCTGTTGCTGTTCGTACCGGCCGCGTGCCGGGACACGCCCGACGCGGAGGCGAGCTCCGAGAACGGCGGTGGGACGACCGAGGTGACGCTCGCCGTCGGCGGGCAGGTCGCTCTGCCCGTGCTCCCGTCGATCCTCGCGAACGAGCTCGGCTTCTACGAGGACGAGGGCATCGAGCTGAAGATCGAGGACTTCGAGGGCGGCTCGGAGGCGCTGCAGTCGCTGCTCGGCGGGAGCGCCGACGTAGTGTCCGGCTTCTACGACCACACGATCCAGATGGCGGCGCAGAACCGCTCGCTCCAAGCGTTCGTGACCATGCAGCAGTACCCCGGTCTCGTGCTCGCCGCGTCGCCGGCCAAGGACGACGTGACGTCGCTCGAGGACCTCGACGGCGGGGTCGTCGGCGTGAGCGCGCCGGGCTCGTCGACCGACCTGTTCCTCAAGTACCTGTTGGCCCAGAACGGCATGGAACCCGACGCCGCGAGCGTCGTGGCGATCGGCACGACGTCGACCGCGGTCGCCGCGATGGAGAAGGGCAAGGTCGACGCCGCGGTCATGGTCGAGCCCGCGGTGAGCGTCCTCGAGCAGCGCGCCGGCGGCCTCGACATCCTCGCCGACACGCGCACCGCCGAGGGCGTCGAGGAGGTCTTCGGCACCGCGATGTACCCGGGCGCGGTCCTCTACACGACGTCCGAGTGGCTCGAGAACAACCGCGAGACCGTCGGGAAGCTCGCGCGCGCGGTGGCGCGCGCGCTCGAGTGGATCTCGACCCACTCGCCCGAGGAGGTCATGGAGGCGATGCCCGAGTCGTTCCAGGGCGGCGACCCCGAGGGCTACCTCCAGGGCATCACCAAGACGATCCCGATGTACACGCAGGACGGCGCCATGCAGGAAGAGGGCGCGACGGCCGTCCACGAGGTCCTGTCGCTGTCCGTGCCGGAGGTCGCCGACGCGGACGTCGACCTGTCGCAGACGTACACGAACGAGTTCGTCGAGGACGACGGCTAGCGCGCGCGGCGCGGCGGCGCCGGCGCGGCGCGGGCGAAGGGGGCTGCGATGACGATTGACGCCAAAGCCGGGACCGTGTCGCGCGCGCTCGCGCCCGCAGTCGCACTGGCGCTCGTCGTGCTCGCGGCGTGCGGCGACGACGGCGGTCTCCAGCGCACGAGCGACGAGGGGGGCCGGGCGCGCACGGTGCGCGTCGCCGACGGCTTCGAGACCGACGTGGACGAGGGACTCAGCGGCACGATCCGGCTCGCGCACGGGTTCGGCATCACGTACGCGCCGATACAGCTCGCGCGCGAGCTCCAAGTGTTCGAGAAGAAGTACCCCAACGTCGAGGTCAAGTGGTTCGAGATCGCGTCGACGTCGGACCAGAGCGCCGCGATGCTCGCCGGCGACCTCGACTTCCCCGCGTGCGGGGCCGACCCGATCGTCGTGTCGTGGGACGCCGGCGTCGACTGGAAGGTCGTGCAGATGGTGTCGTCGTTCGACGCGTGGCTCATGGTGCGCCCCGACGGCCCCGACTCCGTGTTCGACCTCGTCGGCACCGACATGTCGATCGCGCCCGGCCCCCGGACGGGGCAGTACTACGCGGTGCAGAAGCTGCTCGCCGACGACGGCCGCGACCCCAAGGCGCTCGACCGCAACTGGGTCGACCTCGCGCACCCCGATGCCGCGCAGGCGTTGCTCGGCGGGCAGCTCGACGCGCACTTCGCGAGCACGGACTTCGCGCTGCGCCTGCAGGAGGAGGGCATGAAGAAGATCTCCAGCTTCTCCGAGGCGTACGACGGCGAGCTCTACCCGCTCGGCGTGTGCGCGCTGTCGTCGTTCGAGCAGAAGCATCCGGAGCTCGTGCGCGCCGTCGCCGACATCTTCCGGCAGACGGTCGAGTGGATGAACGACAACCCGTCCGAGGCGGCCAAGCTGCTCGCGCGCGCGACGCGCGACAGCGACCAGCCCGTCCCCGCGAGCGACTTCGAGGCGTACCTCGACTCGGGCATCTTCCACGCGATAACGAGCGACGCGGGCCTGCGCCACCACGCCGAGCTGCTCACCGAGCTCGGCGCGATCGACAAGCGGTACACGGGGGCGGAGGACTTCTACTTCTATCCGGAGGAGGCCGGGTCGAACTGGTGAGCCGGCCCTCCCCCACCCGAGCGCGCGCGACCGGCGGCGACGACGGCGCCGCGCGCGCGACCGCGGTCCTGCACGACGTGACGATCGACTACGACGGCCCTGGCGGCAGCGTCCGGGCCGTCGAGTCGCTCTCCGCCGAGATCGTCGCCAACGAGAAGTTCGTCATCCTGGGCCCGTCGGGATGCGGCAAGTCGACGCTGCTCGCGGCGCTCGGCGGCTTCGTGCAGCTCACGTCGGGATCGATCGTCGTCCACGGAGAGGCCGTGGCGCGGCCGTCGCTCGAGCGCGTCATGGTGTTCCAGGACTTCGGACAGCTGTTCCCGTGGAAGACCGTGCTCGACAACGTCACGTTCGCGCTGCGGCGCCGGTGGCCCAGGGCGTCGCGCTCCGAGCTCGCCGAGCGGGCGCGGCGCTACGTCGAGCTCGTCGGCCTCGGCGCGCAGTCGACGCAGCACCCGCACACGCTCTCGGGGGGACAGAAGCAGCGCGCCGCGATCGCGCGCGCGTTCGCGCTGTCGCCACAGATGCTGCTGATGGACGAGCCGTTCGGCGCGCTCGACGCGCTCAACCGCGAGCGCATGCAGCGCGAGCTCAACCGCATCTGGGAGGAGGAGCGCACCACGATCGTGTTCGTGACGCACGACGTGCTCGAGGCCGTCCACCTCGGCCACAGGATCCTCGTCATGACGCCGGGCCCGGGACGGGTGCGCGAGATCGTGCGCAACCCGACCGTCGGGGCGGCGCCCACCGACCCGGCCGGGCTCGAGGTCGCGGCGCGCCTGCGCGCCCTGTTGTCGGATGGCTCGCCGTGACGCGGGCGCGCACGTGGCCCCCGCGCGTCCACGACGACGCGGCCGGCTCCGACGACGCCGCGCCGCCGGCGCGCCCGGAGCGGGCGCGGCGCGCTCCGTCGCTCGCGGCTCTGCGCAAGCCCGCGATCGTGCTCGCGATCGCGGCGACGTGGGAACTGTGGGTGCGCGTCGCCGGCGTCGACCCGCTGCTGTTCCCGCCGCTGAGCGACGTGCTCGCCGCGATGGCGCGCAACTTCGGGTTCGGCGGCGAGCCGTTCCTGTGGCGGCTCACGTGGCTGACGCTGCGCACCGTGCTCGAGGCCTACGGCATCAGCATCGCGCTCGCGCTCGCGCTGACGAGCGTGGGCATCGGCAATCGCTGGGGCCGCGACCTGTTGAGCACGGTGACGGGCGTCTTCCAGCCGCTGCCGTCGATCGCGTTGCTGCCGATGGCGATCCTGTGGTTCGGGCTCAACCGCGCCGCGCTGATCTTCGTCGTCGTCATGTCGATGGTGTGGCCGCTCGCGGCGACGATGGCGACGGGGTTCTCGACCGCGCCGGAGCTGCTCGTGCGGGTCGCGCACAACTACGAGCTGCGCGGCGTCGCGCTCCTCGGTCGCGTCCTGCTCCCGCTCGCGCTGCCCAACATCATCTCCGGGCTGCGCGTCGCGTGGGGCTACGGGTGGCGCACCGTCGTCGCGGCGGAGCTCGTGTTCGGCGCCACGGGCGCGTCCGGCGGCCTCGGGTGGTTCATCAACAACCGCAGGCTGTCGCTGGAGACGACCGACGCGCTCGGCGGCATCCTCGTCGTCGTCGTCATCGGGCTCGCCGCGGAGACCGCGTTCCGGCTCCTGCAGCGAGCCACGACGCAGCGGTGGGGCATGGAGCGCGCGTGACGCGCGCGCACACCGTCGTGCTCGTCCACGGCGCGTGGCACGGAGCGTGGTTCTGGGACGCGTGGCTGCCGTTGCTCGAACGGCCCGGACGCACGGTCGTTGCAGTCGACCTGCCCGGGCACGGCGCGCGCCGGCTGCCGCCGGCGCGGTTCGCGCGTCTGTCGATCGAGGACTACGCGCGCGACCTCGCCGCGACGGTGGCGTCCGCGCCGCGGCCGATCGGCGTCGTCGCGCACAGCCTCGGGGGACTCGCCGCGGCCGCGTCGGCGGCGCGCGCGTCGGCCGACGCGTACGTCCTCGTCGGGCCGTCGCCGCCGGCCGACGCCGATCCGCCCCCGCTGCCGCTCGTGCCCGAGGGCGCGCCGGTACCGCCGCCGTCGGTCGCCGAGATGCGCGACCGCTGGTGGCGCCGCGCGCCCGCGGACTGCTTCGGCGGCCTCGCCACGATCCACCGGCGTCTCGGCCCCGAGTCCCCGGTCGCGCTCAACGACCGCTACGCGAACCGCGTCCGGGTCCCGCCGCTCGCGGCGCCCGGCCTGGTCGTCGGCTGCGAGCTCGACGACCGCCACGACGGCGGTCGCATCGACCGCGGGACCGCCGTGCACCTCGGCGCGCGCTTCGAGGTGGCACGAGGTCACGGGCACGCGGTGTGCGCGGAGCGCGGCTCGGAGCCCGTCGCCGCGCTCGTCGACGAGTGGCTGTCCGGCGCGCTCGCGGAGCCCGGGGCTAGTTAGGCGCGTTCGCCGCCGAGGTACGCCGTCGTCAGCGCGTCGCCGGCGCGCAGCTCGTCGGGCGGGCCCTCGGCCACGACGCGCCCGAGCTCGAGCACGTACGCGTGGTCGGCGACCGACAGCGCGCGCTCCGCGTTCTGCTCCGCGACGAGGATCGTGCGCCCCGACCGCGCCAGCGCCGCGATCGAGTCGAACACCGCGGCCACGAGCATCGGCGCGAGCCCGAGCGACGGCTCGTCGAGCAGCACGATGTCGGGGCGGCGCGCGAGCACGCGCGCGAGCGCGAGCATTTGCCGTTCGCCGCCGCTGAGCGAGCCCGCGAGCTGCGACCGGCGCGTGGCGAGGGCGGGGAACAGCTCGAAGCACTCGTCGAGCGCGCGCGGATCGCGCAGCACCGCGCGCGGCAGGCCCGCGAGCAGGTTCTCCTGCACGGTCATCTCGGGGAACACGCGGTGGCCCTCCAGCGCGTAGCCGACGCCCGATCGCGCGCGCGCCGACGCGCGGAGCGACTGCAGCGCGCGCCCCTCGAGCGAGATCGTCCCGGACATGACCGGGACGAGCCCCGCGATCGCGTGGAGCACGGTCGTCTTGCCGGCGCCGTTGGCGCCGACTATCGCGACCGTGGTGCGGGCCGGGACGCGCATGTCGAGGGGGCCGACCACGGGCACGCCCTCGTAGCCGGCGACGACACCGTCAAGCGCGAGCATCGTCGTCCCCGAGGTACGCCTTGCGGACGCGCTCGTCGCCGCGGACGTCGGGCGGCGTCCCGTCGCGATGACCGCGCCCTCGTTGAGGACGACGACTCGGTCGCACGCGCGCATGATGACGCGCACGTCGTGATCGATCACCAGCACGCCGACGCCGTCGCCGGCGAGTCGCCTCGCCGTGGCCGTCAGGAGGTCGCGCTCGGCTGCGCCGAGCCCCGCGCACGGCTCGTCCAGCAGCAGCACGCGCGGCCGCACCGCGAGCGCGATCGCGAGACCGAGCATCCGGTTGACCGCCGGCGGCAGCGTCGCGACGGGGACGTCGAGCGGCACGCGGCCGAGGCCGACGTCGTCGAGCACGGAGCGCGCGCGCGTGCGCACGCCCGCGCGCTCGACCGCGGCGCGCCGAGGCGCGCGCAGCCACAGCGCCAAGGAGTCGCGCGCCGAGACGGTGAGACCGGCGGCGACTGCGTCGAGGGCCGTCAGGGACGGGAACGTGACGCTCGACTGGAACGTCCGCACGAGCCCGCGGCGCGACCGCTCGTGCGGGGGCAGTGTCGTCACGTCCTCGTCGTCGAGCCACACGCGGCCCCCGTCTGCGCGCAGCGACCCGTGGAGGAGGTTGACGACGGTCGACTTGCCGGCGCCGTTCGGGCCGATCAGGCCGACCACCTCTCCGGGCGCGACGTCGAGCGACACGTCGCGCACCGCGTGCACGCCGCCGAAGCGCCGCGCGAGCCCGCGGGCCCGCAGGCCGGCGCTCACGCCGCCCCCCGCTCGCGCGCGGGGGCCGCCGCGGCCGCGACCGGCGCGGCGCGCGCCCGGCGCCGGCGCACGGCCCGCTCGACCCATCCCGCGACGCCCTCCGGCGCCCGCGTCGCGAACACGACCAGCAACGCGCCGTACAGCAGCGGGCGGTACGCGACCGCGACTTGCAGCACCTCGGGCACGACGGTCACGACGGCAGCGCCGACGAGTGCGCCGAGCACGGAGCGCGCACCGCCGACGATCGCGATCGTCAGCAGCAGCACGGTTCGCTCGACGCCCATCGACTGCGGATCGACGAGCCCGTTGAAGCGCGCAACCATCACGCCCCACACCGCGGCGAGCGCGGCGGCGAGCACGAACGCGCCCACGCGCGTCGCGGTCGGCCGTATCCCCGCGGTCTGCGCGACGCGCTCGTTGTCCCGCAGCGCCACGAGCGCGCGCCCGTCGCGTGAGCGGCCGTAGACGACCGTCACGGCCGCCGCCGCGGCGAACGACGCGAGCGCGACGTAGTAGTCGGCGGCGGCCGGTATCAGGACGCCCTCGAGCACGGTCGCGCCCGGGAGCCGCGCACGGCCCTCGGCCGGGACGACCATCCCGATCTGTCCGTTCGTCACGGGCGTCCAGTTGAGGGCCACGAGGCGCGCCAGCTCGGCGAGCGCGAACGTCGCGGCCGCGAAGTAGATGCCGCGCAGGCGCAGCAGCGCGACGCCGGTCAATGCGGCGACCGCCATCGCGCCCGCCGTCGCGACGACGACCGCGAGCGCGAGCGGGATCCCGGCGCGCTCCTGCAGGATCGTCGTCGCATACGCCGCGACACCGCCGAACGCGACCTGGCCGAGCGCGACGTAGCCGCCGTAGCCGAGGATCACCACCATGCCGACCGCCCCGAGCGCGGCGAGCATCGTGAGCGTTCCGACCGACAGCCAGAACGGGTCGCCCACGACGAGCGGGAAGCACGACAGCGCGGCCGCGGCACCGCCGTAGAGCCACGCGCGCGCGCCGAACGGGCGGTCGTCGCTCATGCGACGCCGACCTCGGCGCGCCGCGCCCGCAGAGCGATGGCGAGCAGCAGGATCGCGTACGCGTAGCCGTCGCGGTACGCGCTCGACACGTAGATGCTGCCGAAGACCTCGGCGAAGCCGATCGCGAGCGCCCCCGCGATGGCGCCGCGCACGTTTCCGAGCCCGCCGATGACGACGACGACGAACGCCTTGAACAACGCCGGCGTGCCCATCGCGGTCGACACCGACAGGATCGGCCCGATGAGCCCGCCGGCTACGGCGGCGAGCGCACCGCTCACGAAGTAGGTCGCGAGGCGCACGTTCGCCGGCTCGATGCCCGACGCGCGCGCGAGGTCGGGGTCCTGCGACACGGCGCGCAGCGAGCGGCCCCACGCGGTGCGCGCCACCAGCACGGCGAGGAGCGCGACGAGCCCGACGGAGATCGCCAGCACGAGCAGCCGCTGCGGCGTCGTCGTGACCGGGCCGAGGCGGATGACGCCGTCGAACGGCGGGTCGATCGAGCGCGGCGCGCCCCCGAACGTGAGGAACGCCGCGTGCTGCAGGACGAGCCCCATGCCTATGGTCCCGAGCATCCCGGCGTCGTCGGCGACGCGGCCGACGCGCCCCGTCGCCACGCGCAGCAGCGGGACGCTCGCGGCCCCCACCGCGAGCGCGGCCCCCGACAGCGCGAGCGCGTACGGCCACCCGAGCCGATCGGTGAGCGCCCACGTCCCCACCGCGCCGGCCATGTAGAGGTGGCCGTGCGCGAAGTTGGTCACGCGCGCGATGCCGAACACCATCGTGAAGCCGACCGCGATGAGGGCGTAGACGCCCGACAGGGTGAGCGCGGTGACCGCCTGTCCGAGGACCTCGCCCATGCGCGTGACCGGCCGCCGCCGTCCCTACTCGGAGACCTCGACGTAGCGCCCGCCGTCGATGCGCGCGACGATGCCGTCGACGACCGCCTGGCCGTCGTCGTCGAACTCGACGCGCCCCAGCGGCGTGTCGAACGTCCCGCCGGCGAGCTCCTCGACGACGTCGCCGTCCGATCCGGCGCGGGCGACGGCCTCCATCGCGATCGTCGCCTCCGAGTACCCGACGACGGAGAAGTACGACAGCGGGAACCCGTGCTCGCGCGCGAGGTCCTCGAAGCGCCGTCCCTCCGCCGACGCCACGGTGCCGGGGGCGTAGATGGTCTGGACGTAGGTGCCCTCGGCGACGTCGCCGAACGACTCGAGGAAGTCCGACGACGACGCCGCCGTCGGCAGCACGAAGACCGTCTCGACGCCGGCGGCGCGCGCCTGCTCGAGGATCGTCGCGCACTGCGTGACCTCGCCTCCGAGGAACGTCACGTCCGCGTCCGCCTGCGCCAGGCGGCTCAGGTACGGGCTGAAGTCGTTGTCGGTGTACTGGAAGTACTGCTCGGAGACGACGTCGACGCCGTCCTCGTCGAGCAGCTCCTTGGCGCCGTCGGCGAACACGCGCTGCACCTCGTCGTTCACCTGGAGGAACGCGACGCTGCGCGCGTCGAGCTCGTCGACCACGAAGCGGACGTTGTCCTCGATGCGGTCCGGCAGCGGTTGTGAGATGCGGAAGATCGAGCCGGGGTTGTCCTCGAGCACCTCCGGCGCGGTCGCGGTGGTGAGCACCGGTATGTCGGCGCGGTCGACGACCTGGCGCGTTGCGAGGAAGTTGCCGCTGGTCAGCCCGGACAGCAGGATGTCGACACGCGCGCTGTCGACGAGGCGGCGAGTCCCGCTGACGGCTTCGGTGGTCTCGCTGCGTTCGTCGTACACGGAGATCTCGACGTCGCGCCCGACGTCGTTCTCCATCGCCTCTATCGCGGCGCGCGCGGCGTCGACGTACGCGGTGCCGTCCTCGGCGAGGTTGCCGCTGAGCGACGCGAGGATCCCGATCTTCAACGGCCCGCCCGAGGCGGCGGGCGACTCGTCGCCTTCGCCGCTGGCGCTCGACGCGCACGCGGCGGTGAGCGTCAGCGCGACGAGAAGGGCGGCGGGGCGAATAGCGTCGACGAAGCGCACAGATCGCACGTCATCCCCCTTCGTGCACGGCGCCGCCGGAGCGCGCGCGGCGACCGCGCCATCCGACGGAAACCCCCCCGTAACCGAGGACTTAACTATATCGGTGTCATTGTTAGCGCGCAACGGCGCGCGCCGCTACGACAGGCGGCGGGCGAGACCGGCGGCGGCGCGGTGCGCGAGGCCGTAGATCGTCAGCATCGGGTTGACCCCGGACGCGGTCGGGAACGCCGACGCGTCCATGACGTAGAGGCCCCGCAGCTCGTGGCTCTCGTGGTGCGCGTCGATCGCCGACGTCGCCGGGTCGACGCCCATGCGGCACGAGCCCATCTGGTGGTACGAGAAGAACGTCACGCCCGCTGCGTACCCGGCGCGGCGCGTGTCCTCGGCCCAGCGCTCGTGCGCCCCGGGGGGCCCGGGCACGTAGACGACCGGCGGCGAGTGGGGCGAGCGCACCTCGCGCGCGCCGGCCGCCTCCATCACCTTGCCCGCCGCCACGACCCCGTCGGCGATGCGGCGGCGGTCCCCGGGGCCGAGGACGTAGGACACGCGCGGGCTTCCGTCGCGCCCGAGCGTCACGCGGCCTGCGCTCTCGTCGCGCGGCAGCACCGCGCAGAACGAGATCTTGCCGAAGCGCTCCATCAGGGCGCGATGCCCGGCGGCCGAGGTCCACGGCAGCGCCGCCGAGCCGGCGCCCGGATGCACCGGCACGGTCTCGAAGATCGGCCCGTAGCCGCCGTCGCGGTCGCGCTGCTCGTGCGAGTAGCGCGCCTGGAGCGTGCCCTCCCACACGCGCACGTCGTCGTCGAACACGCCGAACGCCGCGGTGCCCGGGTGCAGGTGCAGGTTGCGTCCGACCTGCCCGCGCAGACCCGAGCGCAGCAGCAGCGCCGGCGTCTCGATCGCGCCCGCGGCGACGACCACGGCGCGCGCGTGCACGGTGAGCCGGTGACGGCCGCGGCGCGCGACCACGCCCGCGGCGCGGTCCTCGGACACGACGATCCGGCGCGCGTCGGCTCCCGCGAAGATGCGCGCCCCGGCGGCGGCGGCGTCCTCGAGAAACGTTCGCATGGACGACTGCTTGGCGCCGATGCGACAGCCCAAGCCGCAGTAGCCGCACGCCTCGTCCTGCGTGCACCCGCGCACCGCGCGGGGCAGCGTGTCGACGTGCCACCCGAGCTTCTCCAGCCCCTGCTCCATCACCTCGTCGCGGCGCGACGCGGCGCTCGAGTCGGTATTGACGCCCAGCCGCCGCGACACCGCGTCGAGGGCGGCGTCGAACTCGCCGGACGTGAACGCGTCGACGCCGCTGACGCGTCGCCACTCGTCGAGAACGAACGGCGGCGTCCGCAGCGACGTCGTGTAGTTGACGACGGTCCCGCCGCCGACCGTCGACCCGGCGATGATGCGGCATGCGAGGTCCGTCGTCGCCAGCGTCATCCCGTAGAGATAGAGGTCGCGCGTCGCGTCGGCCTCGACGTGGGTGAAGTCGCGCTCGGCGCGGTAGCCGCCCTTCTCGACCACGACGACGTCGAGCCCCGCGGCCGCGAGCACCGCCGCCGCGCACCCGCCGCCGGCGCCCGACCCGACGACGACGACGTCGCACGTGATCCGCTCGTTGCGCTCGATCTCCACGACGTCGAGGCGGCGCGGCGTCTCGGGCGGCGGACCGAGGGGGCCGGGATAGCCGATGCGGTCCCACTCGGGCCCGGGATGCCCGTAGAGGGACGTCAGCGCGAGCGACGTGACGACCGCGGCGAGGCGACGCAGCGGCGCGACCGCGCTGCGCTGCCACCGCTGCACGACCGCCTCCGCCTCCGACGGCGCCAGCCACGACACCGGCACCGGGCGGCCGGTCAGCACGAGCGCGCCGGCGCGCGTGTCGAGGGCGCGCAGCGCGTTGAGGACCTGAGCGCGCTCCGAGCGGCACGCCACGCCCTCGAGCGCGGCGAGCGTGCGAGCCGTGACCTCGGGCGCGTAGCCGTCGCCGAGGACGCCGCGCGCGAGCGCCGCGACGGTGCGCTCGGCGGCGCGCAGACCCGGGGAGTCCGACGGCATCGGCCGATTGTCGCCCAGCGCCGCGGGCGCCGCCAGCTACGGGTCGCGCCTACGCGCGCGTCAGCGACGGCGCGGGGGCCGGCGCGAGCGCCGGTGCTGGCGCGCGCGCGGGTTGGTGCGCCGCCGTTCGCTGCCGGGAGACGGCGCCGGGCGCGGCCGCTCCGCCTGCGCCTTCTCGACCGCGGCGACGACCTCGCGCGTCGCGCTGTCGTCCTCCTCACCGGCGCTCACGAGCAGCTGGAACAGCACCGCGCGCTCGAACTCCTCCATCGAGTTGGCGACCTTGTGGCGAGAGCCCTGGGGCGAGTCCCACTCCGCGATGATGCGCCCGGCGTGCGGCACGCCGACGCGCAGCGGTGTCGACCCGATCCTGCCTTCCCAGACGACCTCGTTCGGCTCCATCCAGCTTCACCCCTCGTCTCGCGGCTCTCGGCACCGACGTCCGACGCGTCGCGCGGCGATACGTTTCTCCGTGCCGGCCGGCGCGTCCTGCGGAGGCGGCGTGCCGGCTCCGCGCGCGACGTACCACCGATACGTTACTTGACGTGGAGAGTTCTGCCATGACGCGAGTCCGATGAACGCCCACGACCCTCGCAGGGTCGCGATCGTCGCCCGCGCCGCGCTCGCAGGTCCGCGCCTCGAGCGCGTCGCGCCGGCGACGCTCGTCGTGTCCGGGGGACGCGTCGAGACGATCGCGGCGTCGCCGCCGCGCGGAGCGGAGGTGGTCGACGCGCGCGGCTGCACTCTGCTGCCGGGATTCGTCGACGCGCACGTGCACATCGCCTTCGCCGACCCACACGACGTCGTGGCCGGAGGCGTCACGACGGCGCGCGACCTCGCATGGCCGCCCGAGGAGATCCATGCCCTCGCGCGGCGGTCGCGCGCGGCGTCGTTCGACGGCCCGCTCGTGCTCGCCGCGGGACCGATGCTGACGGCGCCCGGCGGCTATCCGACGCGCGCGGCGTGGGCGCCACCGGGATGCGGCCGCGAGGTCGCGACGCCCGCCGACGCGCGCGCCGCGGTCGCGACGACCCTCGACGAAGGGGCGTGCGTGGTCAAGATCGCGCTCAACCCGCCGGTGGGTCCGACGCTGCCGCGCGACGTCCTTGGCGCGATCGTCGCCGCCGCCCACGCCCGCGGCGCGCGCGTGACGGGACACGTCCACGGGCTCGACGAGCTCGACAAGGCGCTCGACGCCGGCGTCGACGAGCTCGCCCACATGCTGATGAGTCCCGAGCGCATCCCCGAGGAGACCGTGCGACGCATGGCCGCGGCCGGGATGACCGTCGTGCCGACGCTCTCGGTGCGCTTCGACGACCAGGACGTCGCGTGCGACAACGTGGCGCGCTTCGTCGCGGCCCGGGGGCGCGTCGTCTACGGCACCGACCTCGGCAACGAGGGGCCGGGGCCGGGCATCGACGCGCGCGAGGTCGACGCGATGACGCGCGCGTCGATGTCGCCGCGCGCGATCGTCGCGTCGGCGACCGTCGAGGCCGCCGCGTACCTCGGGCTCGCGCGCAAGGGCGTGCTCGCCCCCGGCTACGACGCCGACGTCGTCGCAGTGGAGGGCGACGCCGACGCGGACGCCGGCGCGCTCACGCTCGTCCGCATGGTGTGGCGCGGCGGGCGCCGCGTTCGCTGATACGCGCGGTTGCCGCGCTCAGCGCGCGCGGACCTCGACGATCTCGACCTCGAGACGCCCCGCGGGCACCTCTGCGACGACGGTCTCGCCCGCCGAGCGCCCGACGAGCGCGCGGCCGAGCGGCGACTCCGGCGTCAACACGTCGTAGTCGCCGCCCTTCTCCTCGCGCAGCCCGAGGAAGTACGTCTCGATCTCGTCGTCGCCGGCGTGACGGATGCTTACGAGCTTGCCCGGCGCGACCACGCCGTCGTCCTCGCTGTGGATGATCTCGGCGCTCTCCAGCATCTCGCGCAGCTGGCGCACGCGCGCCTCCTGCAGGCCCTGCTGGTCCTTGGCGGCGTGGTACTCCGCGTTCTCGCTGAGGTCGCCGTGGGCGCGCGCGGTCGCGATGTCGCGAATGATCTTGTCGCGCGCCTCGCCCTCGAGGTAGTCGAGCTCGCTCTTGAGCCGGTCGTACGCCTCTTTGGTGAGGGGCACCTTCTTGTCCGTTGCCATGCCCTCATCCTAGTTCGGCGGCCGGACGCTAGGATGCCGCCATGCCGGGACGTCTGGAGGACAAGGTCTGCATCGTCACGGGCGCGGGCCGCGGCATCGGGCGCGCGACCGCTCTGTCGTTCGCGGAGCACGGCGCGTCGGTCGTCGTCAACGACGTCGACCCGGACGCGGCCGCGGAGGTCGTCGACGCGATCGACGGCGACGGGGGCCGCGCGGTCGCCAACCACGACGCGATCGGCACCGTCGACGCGGCCGACGCGCTCCTGCAGACCGCGCTCGACTCGTTCGGACGCGTCGACGTGCTCGTCAACAACGCAGGCCTGCTGCGCGACCGCATGCTCCACAACATGAGCGAAGAGGAGTTCGACGTCGTCGTGCGCGTGCATCTCAAGGGCACGTGGGCATGTGGACGCGCGGTCGTGCGGCACTGGAGGCCGCTCGCCAAGGCGGAGCGAGACGAGGGCCGCACCGTGCATCGCAAGATCATCAACGTGACGTCCGCGTCGGGGCTCGTCGGCGCGGCCGGCCAGTCGAACTACGCCGCCGCCAAGATGGGCATCGTCGGCCTCACGAAGACGTGGGCCAAGGAGCTCGGCCGCTACGCGATCAACGTGAACGCGATAGCGCCCGCCGCGCTTACCGCGATGACCGAGCCGCTGCTCGAGGACCCCGACGCGGCGCGCCAGCGTCTCGCTCGCTTCGCGCTGGGCCGCTACGGCGCGCCCGAGGAGATCGCGCCCGGCTTCGTCTACCTCGCGTCGGACGAGTCGAACTACGTCACGGGCCAGATCCTGTGCGTCGACGGCGGTCTCGTCATCTGATGGCCGGCGACGTCCCGGCGCGCCGCGCGTGGCCGTTCGAGGGCAAGCCCGAGGCCGGGCTGGCGCAGCGCTACTCGTCGCCGGCGGACTTCGTCGCGCGCGGCGGCGAGGGGACCGAGGCCGTCGTGGTGCGCATCGGCCTCAACGACGCGCAGCTGGTCCTCGTCGCCGGAGACGGACGATGGGAGCGCTGGGTGTACCACTCCGTCGACGACGCCGAGGCCGTCGCGCGCGATCTCGGCGTGCCGCTGCACGTCGGCGAATACCCCGAGGCGACGCGCGTGCGCATGAACGCGTACGTTCGTCCGGCCGCCGACTTCGACGTCGCGGCGTATCCCGAGCAGGGCGACGTCGGGCCGGTCAACCCGTACCCGGAGAATCGTCCTCGCCGGATCGAAGCGACGGATCGTGCGGGGGACGGCTCCGACGCCGGCGCTCCACGCGCGTGACGCGCGCCGGGTAGACCCGCGGCCCCCCGACGCGCCGCCGCGCCCACCGAGCCAGCACACGGCGCGCGACGCGCTTGACCGCCGCGCGCGTCGGCGGCAGCAGCAGCACGAGGCCGACGACGTCGGTGAGGAAGCCCGGCGTCAGGAGCAGCGCGCCGCCGAGCACGATGAGCGCTCCGTCGGTCGCCTCCTTGGTCGGGACCTCCCCGCGCGCGAGAGCGGCACGCAGGCGCGCCCACGCCGCGGTGCCCTGCTGGCGCAGCAGCCACGCGCCGGCGATCGAGACCAACAACAGAAGCCCGATCGTCTCCGGCACGCCGGCGGCGTCGGCGACCTGCACGATGACCCAGAGCTCGACGATCGGGACGGCGATCAGCAGCGCGACCAGGATCGGGAGCATGGTCTTAGTATCCGCCCGCCGGGCGGCGACGCGTCGCCCCGCTGGCCCAGGAGGATCTCGTGAAGGTGAGGACGACGCTCAAGCGGCTCGCGCTCGAGGACGCGCTCGCGCTCGTCGACCGCGGCGCCTGTTTCGTCGACCTCCGGCCGGTCCGCGACTACCTCGACGTCCACGTCCCCGGATCGCTGTCGCTGCTGTACGAGGCGGGGCCCGGGATGGCCGCCCGCGCGCGCGACTGCGTCCCGCTCGACGTCGCACTGGTCGTGCTCGAGGGCGGGGCCGGAGACGTCGTGCACGCGGCCGCGTCGCTGCGCGGCAAGGGGTTCACCGTCCTCGGGTCGCTCCCCGACGGCGTCGCGGCGTGGGCCAGGGCGCGCGGGACCCCGGTGTCGACCGAAGTCGTCGACGCGCCGTCGCCGCCGGACGGCACGGTCCTCGACGTGGGCGACCACGGCGCGCCCCCGTCCGACGGCGCGCGTCGCATCCCGATCGAGACGCTGTGGCCGCGCCTCGGCGAGCTCCGCGGCGCGGAGCGCGTCGTGGTCGCGTCCGGATTCGGCGTCCGCGCCGCGCTTGCCGTGGGGATGCTCGAGCGCGCCGGCGTCGGCGAAGTCGTCGTATGGCGCCGGCGTGACCGCGGCGACGGCTAGGCGCCGGGCGCGGACGACCTAGCCGTCCTCCATCCCCTTGGCGATCAGGAACCCGCGCGCCCGCTCGGTGAGCGGGTAGCGGTTGACCAACGCCCAGAAGCGTTCGGAGTGGTCGGCGACGACGAGGTGGGCGAGCTCGTGGACGATCACGTAGTCGCGCACCCAGTCCGGCAGGTCGGCGAGCGCGATCGACAGCCGGATGACGCCGTCGTCCGGTGAGCACGAGCCCCACCGGCTGCGCTGGTTGACGACCCACGCGACGTCCCGGGCGCGCACGCCGTCGAGGTAGCGGTCGGCGAGCTCCGCGGCGCGGCGCGCGAGGTCGCCGCGCGCGTTGAGCCGGTCGCGTCGCTTGCGCTCCGACATGCGCCGCGCCATGTGGTCGACCCACTGCTGCTCGTCGGCGCGCGACAGGCGCGCGGGGACCGAAACGATGAGCGCGTCGCCGACGATCTCGGCCGAGACGGTCTTGCGCCGGCGGCCGCTGCGCCGGACCTCGACGCGCCGGAACTCCTCCTCGAGCCCGGGGATCGCAACCGGCAGGCGGTTGGCGGTCATGCGCTCATCCTAGGGGGCGCGCCGCGCTGGACGCCGCTTTGTCTCTTGGGCACAAAAGACTTCCGGTGTCTTCGCCTGCGTGGGAGTTGAGAACGCGCGCTAAGTGCTCCACAATCGATCCCACAGACAAAAGTCCCACCTTCCCGGGACCGCATACCCGTCCCCCACCCGGGACTCGAGCCCCCTCCGTTACCCGCCCATCCCCCCGGCGGAGGGGGCTCTTGCTTGCCGCGTCCCGGCCCGCCGGCCGCGCCGGCCGCCGCCATGCCCGCCACGCGCCGCGCCGCCGCGGCGAGCGCCGCAGCGACCGCGGCGGGCGCCGGCGAGCGCGCCCCGCGGGCGCCCTGGACCGGCACGAGACGCACCGCGGCGTCGCGTGCGAGAAACCGCTCGGGGTCGACGTAGCGCCCGTCCACGAGCACGCCGAAGTGCACGCCGGAGACGGTCGGGTGCGCACTCCCGGCCCCTCCGACGCGCGCACCGCGCGCCACGACGTCGCCCGCCGACACCGCGATCGAGCCGAGGTCGGAGTACGTCGTCTCGACGCCTCCTGCGTGGTCGACCGTGACCGCGAGCACGCTCGCGACCGGGCCCGCGAACGTGACGCGCCCGCGCGCCGCCGCGGTCACGGGCTCGTGGGCCGCCGCGGCGAGATCGACGCCGCGGTGTCCCGGCCCCCAGTCGCTGCGCGGTGGGTCGAACCCGCGCACGATCGAGCCGTCGACCGGCGCGTCGAGCACGAGGCGCGGCCGCGTCGCACGCATCAGCGAGACGAACGGTCGCGCGTCGGACGGGGCCGCCGTCACCCCGGCGACGACGGCGAGCGAGACCGCGCAACAGAGGAGTCGCATGCGCTGAGAGTCGCGGCGACGCGCTCACGACGCAGTGGCGTGCGCCACTGACGCGGAGCGTCTAGGGCGTCTCGGTGGAGAGCTCCTGGACGTCGCGCAGGATCACGAGGAGCTCGTTGCGGTCGATGTCGACGATCACGTCGACGTCGTCGTCCACGCGCGGGTCCGTCACGTGCTCTCCCGTTGCTCGTCGTTGCCTGCGCCGCCTGCGCGCCAATCGTCTCGGGCGGCCGCGGCGGCGACAAGGCGGTCGGCGACAAGATCGTAGGGATTACGTAGACGCGCATCGGGCCGAGGCGCACGCCCCGGCCCGATGGCCTTGTCAGTGCGGCGCGGCTAGCCCTCGTCGGGCCCTTCGCGGCCCCGGTGCCTGCGCACGTCGATCTCGAGCCGCTTGCGGCCCGCCACGACCTGGTCGAGCGTCTCCACGTCGCGGTCGCGCACGTTCCACCTGCGGCCCATGTACAGCTTTGCCTCGACCTGGTTGTTCGTCGGCGCGTTCTCCATCGCCTGGACGAGGTCGCCGAAGCTCTCGATCCCGCCACCCAGCTCGTCGGCGCAACGTCGCGGGCGGTAGAAGCAGAACTCGCTGAACGACTCGCCCGCCGAGCGGACCCACAGCGTCCCGTCGCGCCGCACGTTGCGAGGCACGCGCACGGTCAGGTCGACCTTGCGGGTCGCGCTTCCGTCGTACGGCTCGAGGATCGCCCGCAGGTACAGGCGCTCGCCACCGTCGACGCGGATGCTGCGCACGTCGCGGTAGGCGATGCCGGTCCGGGACACCAGGAGATCGACCAACTTGTACTGCTTGATCACGTCGTCGACCGTCATGTCGAGGTCGACGCCGGTGAACTCGATGTCCTCGAAGTCGTTCGAACGCAGGATGTAGAGCTGCTCGAGCAGCTCGAACAGCGACGCGAACGAGATGTCCCAGCGGGACGTGTACATGTTCGTCCGGTCGAGACCCCACGCCCGGCCCGACGCCGTCGTGCCCGTGACGCGCCACGTGATCGTGGCGCTGCCCTCGCCGATCTCGTCGAACGCCGAGTCGACGTTCGTGTAGGCGTGCACGAACGTGAGGCTCGGCACGATGTCGTGCATGACGACGTCGGTACGGCCGTCGCGCGACCGTCCCGTGTTCAGCGCGTTCGTCGTCGACGTGACCGGGATCGTGGACGGCACGGAGCCGACGTCGGCCCGGATGCCGGCGAAACGATCCTGGTCGACGGCGCCCTTGAGCTCGGCGACGTTCGCGAGCTTGTAGGGGCCGAACTCGTCGTCGATCACAGCCAGCGCCTCGGCCTGGTTCGCACCCATCATCGTGTCGCCCTCGAAGAAGAACGGATGCCCGAACGCGATCGCCTGACCGTCGCACACCATCGTGGTGGTCCCGATGCCGGCGGCCGTGACGTCGCCGTACGACAGCGCGGCCGCGAAGTTGTCGCCCGCGTTGAGCGGGTCGTCGACGCCGGGGGCCGCGGACGTCGTCGACGCGACGTGCGGGATCAGCGCCAGCTTCTCGCGCGTGACGGCCTCGCGGATCATCCCGAGCCCGCGGCTGGCGCCCGAGATCGCGAGCGGGACGCGCAGGCGGATCATGTCGCCGCTGCCGGCCTCCGTGCCCGTGCGACGCGCGACGGCGCGCGCGGTCGAGCCACTCAGCTGCACGCGCTGCGGCGCGGCGCCGCCCGACGGGTACGAGAACAGGTCGTCCATGTCCTCCGCCGGGGTGATGCCGGCGATCTTGGACGGCCCCCACGAGAAGCCCCACGCGACCGCCCCGAGCAGCTCGTCGCCGACGTAGACGGGCGATCCCGACATCCCGGCCCAGATGCCGCCGATGCGGTCGATCGTCGGGCTGTCCGCCTCGACCACGATGAGGTCGCGGCCCGGAAGGATCGCGTCGCGCATGACGCCCAGCACCTCGACGGAGAACGGCTCCGGCGTGCGTCCGTGCGACACCGTGTAGCCGGTGCCGGTCATCCCGGCGGCGACGTCGTCGACCGCCATCACCGTCGGACAGTCGATCGCCGGCGCCGGCGCCTGCGCGGTCGCCACGGGGGCCGACAGCCCGCCCGCCAGCAACGCGCCGGACAGGGCCGCCCCGGCGCCCACCCTCCATCTCCCCAGCGCCCTCATGTGCTCCCCTTTCGTCTGGACGCCGCCGCATGCGGAGTCCCCGCCGCCGTCACCCGGCCGACCCGGCGGGACGCGGTGCACGGACGACCATCAGACGCACGAGGGGCGAGGTTGGTTGCCTCGCGGGAGACAAATATCCTGAGGCGATGACGACGGTCACGCTGATCCCGGGCGACGGCATCGGGCCGGAGGTCGCCGCGGCGACGCGCCGCGTGGTCGACGCGCTCGGCGTCGGCATCGAGTGGGAGGTCCACGACGCGGGGCTGCCGGCCATCGACGCCCACGGCACGCCGCTGCCGCCGCACGTGCTCGAGTCGATCGTGCGCAACCGCGTCGCGCTCAAGGGGCCGGTCACGACGCCGGTCGGGAGCGGCTTCCGGTCGGTCAACGTCGCCCTGCGCAAGGAGCTCGATCTCTTCGCCAGCGTGCGGCCGTGCCGGCTCTACCCCGGCGTGCCGTCGCGCTTCGACGCGATCGACATCGTCGTCGTGCGCGAGAACACCGAGGACCTCTACGAGGGCATCGAGTTCGAGTGCGGGTCGCGCGAGGTCGCGAAGCTGCGCGGCTACCTCAAGTACATGCACAACTTCGCCGTGGCCGCCGACGCCGGCGTGTCGGTCAAGCCGATATCGGTGAGCGCGAGCAGCTCGATCGTCGAGTACGCGTTCGAGTACGCCAGGCGTCACCGGCGGCGCAAGGTGACGCTCGGGCACAAGGCCAACATCATGAAGTTCTCCGACGGCGTGTGGCTCGACGCCGGCGAGCGGCTCGCGCGCGATTACCGCGACGTCGGCTTCGAGGCGCTCCAGGTCGACGAGCTCGCGATGTGGCTCGCGTGGCAGCCGCACGAGATGGACGTCGTCGTGCTCCCCAACCTCTACGGGGACATCGTGTCCGACCTCTGCGCGGGCCTCGTCGGGGGCCTCGGTCTCGCGCCCGGGATGAACCTCGGCAAGGAGCACGCGGTGTTCGAGCCGACCCACGGCTCGGCCCCCGACATCGCCGGCAAGAACCTCGCCAACCCGATCGCCATGATCCTCTCGGCGGTCGCGATGCTGCGGCACCTCGGCCGCGACGACGCCGCCGCGACGCTCGAGCGCGCCGTCGCGCGCGTCCTCGCCGACGGGCGCGTGCGGACCGCCGACCTCCGGCCCGCGCGCGCGCCGGCGACGACCGACGAGGTCGCCGGCGCGATCTGCGACGCCCTCGCGGCGTCGCGGTGACCGAGCGCGCGCGGATCCTCGAGTTCCTGCGCTCGTTCGACGTCGCGTGCGCCACCGCCGCCGAGCCGTGGCGCTTCGGCACGGCGTTCTGGCGCGACGACATGCCGCGCGTCTACGACCTCAACTTCGCCCTCCTCGAGGCGCCGGGCGACGTGACCGCACACGCCGTCGCGCGCGCCGCCGACGACGCCCACGCCCGTCGCGGCGTGCGGCACCGCAAGGTCTCGGTGCGCGACGAGCGCGGCGAGCGGCTGCGCCCCGCGTTCGTCGCCCTCGGGTGGGACACCGAGCGCGACGTCGTCATGGTGCTGCGCGCCCCTCCGCCCTCCGGCCGCCGGCGCGGCGAGGAGGTCGAGCTCGCCGACGTCCTGGCCATGCGCGAGGCGGCGCTGCGGGCGTACCCGTTCGCGTCCGACGAGGACGTCGTCCGCCAGCTCGTCGACAAGGACCGCGTGTTCCACGACGCCCGCGCCGCGCGGCACTTCGCGGCGCGGCGCGACGACGGCGCGGTCGTGGCGTCGTGCGACCTCTACTCCGACGGCCGCACCGGCCAGATCGAGGACGTCGGGACGCTCGAGGGGCACCGGGGGCAGGGACACGCGACGGCGGTCGTGCTCGCCGCCGTCGACGCGTCGCTCGCCGCCGGGCACGACGTCACGTTCCTGGTCGCCGACGACGAGGACTGGCCCAAGCAGATGTACGCGCGCCTCGGCTTCGAGCCGGTGGCGCATCTCTACGACTTCTGGCGCAGCGGCGAGTGACGCGTCAGCGGCGCGGGTCCCACTTCGTGCGCGGCGCGATGGGGTCGAGCAGGATGCGGTCCTTGTAGCGCTCGATCGTCTCGATCAGGTGCTCGACGACGCCGTCGTCGAGCAGGTGCGGACGAAGCCCGAGCTCCAGCAGCTTCGTGTGCGCCGCGTTGTAGTAGTGCTCCTCGGCCTCGACGCGCGGGTCGGGCAGCGCCTCGACCTGGACCGCGAAGCCCATCTCGGTGCCGACGCGCACGACGCGCTCCGCGAGGTCGCGCACCGAGAACTGCTCGGTGAACTGGTTGAAGACGCGGAACTCGCCGGGGGCCGCGGGGTTCTCGACCGCGAGCCGCACGCACTGCAGCGTGTCGACGATGTTGAGGAAGCCGCGCGTCTGGCCGCCCTTGCCGTAGACGGTGAGCGGGTAGCCGACGACCGCCTGGACGCAGAAACGGTTCAGCGCGGTGCCGAGGACCTCGTCGTAGTCGAAGCGCGTGCACAGGCGCTCGTCGAGGTCCGTCTCGTCGGTGCGGATGCCGTAGACGACGCCCTGGTTGAGATCGGTCGCGGCGAGGCCCCACACGCGGCATGCGAAGTGGATGTTGTGCGAGTCGTGCACCTTCGACAGGTGGTACATCGAGCCGGGCAGCTTCGGGTACGGGAGCACGTCGCGGCGGCCCTTGTGGTGGATCTCGATGTAGCCCTCTTCGATGTCGATGTCGGGCGTGCCGTACTCCCCCATCGTCCCGAGCTTGACGAGGTGGGCCTCGGGCACGATGTCGCGCATCGCGAACAGGACGTTGAGCGTTCCCTCGACGTTGTTGCGCTGGGTCGACACCGCGTGCTTGCGGTCGATCATCGAGTACGGCGCGCTCGGCTGCTCGCCGTAGTGCACGATCGCGTCGGGGCGCACCGCCCGCACGACCTCGTCGGTGAAGTACGGATCGGTGAGGTCGCCGACGAACGCGCGGACGTCGCGCCCGGACACGTCGCGCCACGCCCGCACCCTCTCGTGCAGCGAGCGGATCGGCGTGAGCGAGCCGGCCCCGAGCTCGATCGACATCGCACGCCGCGCGAAGTTGTCGACGACGGCGACGTCGTGGCCGGCCGCCGACAGGCTCATGGCGGTCGGCCACCCGAGGTAGCCGTCGCCGCCGAGGACGAGGATCTGCACGGGCGACAGGATAAACGGCGCCGGGCGCCGCGCCGCGGCCGCGGGGGCCGTGCGAGACTCGCCGCATGCCCGCCTCGAGCGACGACGCCGTCGTCACCGCGCGCGTGAGCGCCGAGCCCCTCGACGTGGCGGCCGCCGCGGCCGCGGCGTCGGCGCCGGAGTGCGGCGGCGTCGCGCTCTTTGTCGGCACCGTGCGCGCGTCGGCCGCGGTGGCGTCCGAGGCGGGCAAGCGCGTCGTGCGGCTCGACTACGAGGCGCACGGGGAGCTCGCCGCCGAGCGCCTGGCGGCGATCGCGCGCGCCGCGGCTGCGAAGTGGGACGTCCGGCGCGTCGTCGCGGTGCACCGCGTCGGACGCTGTCCGCTGGGCGAGCCGACCGTGGTCGTCGCGTGCGGCGCGCCGCACCGCGCCGACGCGCTCGAGGCGTGCCGCTGGGTCATCGACGAGATCAAGTCCACGGTCCCGATCTGGAAGCGCGAGGTGTACGAGGACGGCTCCGCGTGGGTCGGCGCGGAGGGCGCGTCCTGAGGGCGGCGGCCGTCCGCGCGCCGTAGCGATCGGGGCGCCGAGGGAAGGGGGAGCGAGTGGATCTCGGGCTCGACGGCAAGGTCGCGTGGGTGCACGGGGCGTCGGCCGGGCTCGGACGCGCGTCCGCGCTCGCCCTCGCGCGCGAGGGAGCCGCGGTCGCGGTGTCCGCGCGGCGCGCCGACGCGCTCGACGACGTCGTGCGCGCGGTCGAGGAGGGCGGGGGCCGCGCGCTCGCGGTCCCGCTCGACGTAACCGACGCGGGCGCGATCGGCTCCGCCCACGAGCGCGTCCGCGACGGCCTCGGAGAGGTCGACGTCCTCGTGGCGAACGCGGGCGGGCCGCCGGCCGGAGGCTTCGCCGACTTCGACGACGACGCGCTGCACGCGGCGTTCGAGCTGACGACCGCGTCCGCGTGGCGGCTCACCAACGCCGTGCTCCCGGCGATGCGCGCGCGGCGCTCGGGGTGCCTCGTCTACCTGACGTCGAGCACGACGAAAGAGGTCGTTCCGGCCCTGCTGCTGTCGAACATGATGAGGGCCGCGGTCGTCGGGATGATGAAGACGCTGTCGAAGGAGCTCGGCCCCGACGGAGTCCGCGCGCTGTGCGTCGCGCCCGGGCGCGTCGACACCGACCGCGTGCGCGCGCTCGACGACACGGTCGCGCGCCGGACGGGCCGCACGCCCGACGACGTGAAGACCGAATCGGTCGGCCGCATCCCGCTCGGGCGCTACGGCGAGCCGGCCGAGTTCGGCGACGTCGTGGCGTTCCTCGCCTCGGAGCGCGCGTCGTACGTCACCGGCGTGACGGTCGTCGTCGACGGCGGCATGATCAACGGCCTGCTGTCGTAGCTCGACGCGTCAGCCGGTGTGGTCGACGTCGATGACGCAGAAGAGGTTGCCCTCGGGATCGGCGAGCACGACGAAGTCGTTGCCGGGCTCCGGCCCCCGCACGCGCGTCGCCCCGAGCTGCTCGAGGCGTTCGACCTCGGCCATCTGGTCCTGCGCGTAGAGGTCGAGGTGGATCCGGTTCTTGCCCCGGCGCGGCTCGGGGACGAGCTGCAGCGACACCGACGCGCCGCGCTGGCGTGGGTCGGAGAGCTTGACCCAGTCGTCGCTCTCGTGATCGATCTCGTAGCCGAGCGCGTCCCTCCAGAACCCGCGCATCGGCGCGAGCTCGTTGACGTCGATCACCACCGCGCCGACGTAGAGCCGGTCCATCGCCACCTCCCGTGTCGCCGATATCCGTGAGCCCCTCGTACCCGGGCGCGCCCGCGCTCTCCCGCGCCGTGGAGGAAACCATCACCGAGCGGTAACGTCGCGCCCGGCGACGCGGCTCAGCGGGAGGAACGAGAGATGGCACGACGCGACCAGGGAGTGCGGCGCACACCGTGAGCGCGCTCGAGCTCGCCGGGATCGCGCTCGTCATGGCCGGCGGCCTCATCGGCGTCGTCGTGCCGTTCGTCCCCGGGCTCCCGGTGATCTGGGGGGCGGCGCTGTTCTACGGGTGGGTCGAGGGCTTCGGGACCGTCGGGTGGGTCGCGATGGTGGTCATCACGGGACTGCTCGTCGCCGGCAGCGTCGCGAAGCTCGTGATCCCGCAGCGCGCCGCGTCGGCCGGCGGCGCGCCGCGCTCGAGCATCCTCGTCGCGGCCGTCGCCGGGCTCGTCGGGTTCTTCGTCATCCCGGTCGTAGGCCTTCCGCTCGGAGCGGTCGCGGCCCTGTACGCGATGGAGTACCGGCGCACCGGCGACGGCGCGCGCGCGTGGCGGTCCACCAAGGCCGCGATCGTCGGGTTCGGCGTCGGCGTGCTCGTCGAGCTCGGCGCGGGGATGCTGATGATCGCGTGCTGGGCCGGATGGGTACTGCTCGACTGAGCGGCGGCGGGCCGGCCCGCCGGTCGTCGGCTCATGGGGCGCACGGCGCCGTCGCCGTCGCGCCGACACGACGAGAACGAAGGAGACGACATGCACGCCCTGGAGCTGCTGGAGCGGGACCACGAGGAAGTCAAGAAGCTGCTCGAACGCGGGGAGGACACCACGGAGCGCGCCGTGAAGACGCGCACGGACCTGCTTCGCAAGCTGAAGCACGAGATGGACGTCCACGAGGCGATCGAGGAGCAGATCTTCTACCCCGCGCTCAGAGAGCACGACGAGGCCAAGGGGATCGTGCTCGAGGGCTTCGAGGAGCACCACGTCGTCGACCAGCTCATCGCCGAGCTCGAGTCGACCGATGTCGACGACGAGCGCTGGGCCGCCAAGTTCGCGGTCATGAAGGAGAACGTCGAGCACCACATCGAGGAGGAGGAGGGCGAGATGTTCGAGATCGCCCGCAAGGTGTTCGGCGACGACCGCCTCACCGAGCTCGGCGAGCGGATGGCGGCGAAGAAGAAGGGGCTAGGAGGCTAGCTGATCTTCAGTCGGCGCCCGGTTCCGGCTCGTCGCCGCCGGGCGACTCGCCCTTCTTGCCCGCGTAGGCGCGGGCGTCGAGGTCGTGGCGGTAGGCGAGGCTGATGCGGGGGCCGGCGCGCGCGACCTTCGGGACGCTGTGCTCCCACGTCCGCTGCGCCAGGCCGCCGGTCACGAGCAGGTCGCCACGCCCGAGCATGAACGCACGCGACCGGCCCCCGCCGACGGGACGCATGAGGAACTTGCGCGGCTCGCCGAGCGACACGAGCGCGACGATCGGGTCGGCGATCTCCTCGTGGATGTGGTCGCCGTGCCACGCGACGCTGTCGTCGCCGTCGCGATAGAGGTTGAAGCCGACGGAGTCGAACGTGCGCCCGTAGCGCTCCGAGAGCGCGACGCGTATCTCCTCCAGCACCGCCGGCTCGAGCGGCGCGCCCGACGCCGCGTTCCACGGCGACGTGAGCCGCGGCTCGAGCACGCGCCGGTCGTACATGCGTCGCGACCGCTGCCCCCAGTCGCGCGCCGCGAGGACCTGCTCGAAGAGGAGGTCGGCCCCGGACACCCATCCGGGGGCATGGTCGACCCACGACTCGGGATCGAGCTCGACGCGCCGCACGCGCGCGAACGAGCGATCGAAGCCGACCGCTTCGGTGGCGGCGAGCAGCGACGGCTGCCACACGAGGCCGGGAGAGCTCACGGACCGAGTCTAGAAGCGCGTCGGAATTGCGCGCGCGGCGGTCGGGCGATGCGACGGCGGTAGGGTCGCCGGCATGACGACTTCCAGGCGAACGATCGTCGCCTCGTTCGAGGTCACCGGGTGGGACGAGACGACCTACGACGAGCCACCCGACGGGTCCAGGCTCACGCGCGCCACCGTGCGCAAGCGCTTCACGGGCGCGCTCGACGGCACGAGTGTCGCCGAGGTGCTCACGGCGCAGGGAGCCGGGGGCCGCGGCTACGTCGCGTCCGAGCGCGTCGAGGGGACGCTCGAGGGCCGCACGGGCACGTTCGTGGTCCAGCACGGCGGCCTCGACGACGGCACGGAGCCGCGCTCGTTCGGGCACGTCGTGCCGGGCTCCGGCACCGGCGAGCTCGCCGGCCTGAGCGGCGAGGCGGTGTTCGCGCACGACGCCTCCGGGGCGCGCGTCACGCTCACCTTGGACCTCTAGCTCACGGTGAGGATCGTACGGATCGGTCTCGACGCCGCTCCGGGCGTGCTGCCGGCGCTCGCCGACTTCTACGGGCAGCGGCTGGCGCTCGACGTCGCGCGGCGCCGCGGCTCGGTCGTCGTGGGCGCCGGCGCGACCGAGATCGTCTTCGACGCGGCGCCCGACGGAGCAGAGCCCTTCTATCACTTCGCCGTGCGCGTCCCGCGCGATCGCTTCGACGCGGCGCGCGCGTGGATCGAGGAGCGCGCCGGCCTGCTCGCGGACGCCGCCAGCGGGCGGACGACGTTCCGTTTCGAGAGCTGGAACGCCGACGCGTGCTACTTCGAGGATCCCGCCGGCAACATCGTCGAGCTCATAGCGCACCACGAACTGCCCGAGGAGAGCCACGCGTCCGGACCGTTCGACGGACGGGAGCTGATCGGCGTGTGCGAAGTCGGCGTGGTGGTGCCAGACATCGCTGCGGCGGCGCGCCCGCTGATCGACGCGGGCGTGGAGCTGTGGGACGGCACGCTCGATCGCCCCGACGGCCTGGCGTTCATGGGGGGCCGCGACGGCGTGTTGATCCTCGCGCGCGAGGGCCGGCCGTGGATGCCGACGACACTGAGCGCGCGGCGGCATCGCGTCGAGGTTGCGACGGCGGCGCCCGAGCGCGTCCGCGTCGCGCTCGATGACACGGGTCGCGTCGGCGTGACCCTCCGCTGAGAGCGCCGCGCCGCTACGACATCGCCGGCGTCAGCCGGACTTGCCCCCGTCCAGTGCGTCGAGACGTTTCTCTATGCGCTCCAACGCGGCCTCCATGCGGTCGTCGCTGTCCTTGGACTCCGCGCTGCCCTTGTGGATCAACAGCGCGGACAGCACGACGAACGAGAACAGCTGCAGGAACTCGCTCTGCCAGTTCTCGAACGTCGCCTTGCCGAAGTCCGACATGAAGTCGCCGAGCTCCACGGGCTCGCCGTGCTCCCGCTGCTCGTCGGTGAAGGTCTGCCACTGCGCTATCGCTTGTCCGCCCCAGCTCAGGAAGAACAGCACGCACAAGACGATGCTCAACCCGAAGTCCTTCCACGGGCTCACGCGCGGCTTCTGCGATTCGCTGTAGATGCTGCGGACCATCGACACGACGAGGTACAGCGCGATGCCCGCCATCACGGCGAGCGCGACGCCGAGCCATACAGCGCCCACGGGCCTCTCCTTTCGTCGACCCGGTCGCCGCGGCGCGGGTCCGTCCGGGTCGCTCGTCGTCGATGCGACCGCGTCCGGTCGCGCCCGCACCAGGGCGCGGCCATCGTCTCAGGGGGCGCCGGCCCGGAGTCGGATTTCGGAGGGGTCGGGGCGTGACGACGCGCGCCGAGCGAGTCGCATGGCGGCCGTCGATCGCGTCCGGGCGCTACGCTCGGCGTGACCGTCCTCGGGAGAAAGGCTGCCGCGTGAGCGACACCGACGTCGACGACGCGCACGACTTCGAGCGCTACAAGATGCTGCTCGAGCTGTGGTCGCGCGAGAACCCGATCAAGACGACGAAGCTGCAGGTGCTGCTCGCGGTCAACGCGCTGCTGGCGTCGGTCAGCGCGCTCGGCGACGGCCTCACCGACGAGAAGACGTTCGTCTACGCGGCGGGGTTCACCTTCAGCCTGGTGTGGACGTTCTCCATCGGGCGCACGTCGCTGTTCCAGGAGGCGTGGAACCGCAAGCTCAACAAGATCGCCGGGGCCCATCCCGACGACCCGCGCTTCTGGATCCACGACACCAGGGCGGAATGCAAGGAGACGCCGAAGCTGCTCCAGACGCTCGGCGGCATCCCCTCCAAGTGGTACCTGTTGTTCGCGCCGGTCGCGTTCTCGGCGGTGTGGCTCGTGATCCTCGTCGCCGCCAACGTAGCCGGCTCGTAGCGGTCGCGAGCGGCCCGTACTCTGCGGCGGCGCCCGCCGGTCGGCGCGGCGCGACACCGTTCGGGGGTCCCCACCCCGAAACGCTTCCGACGACGGCACGCAGCCGGGTACGGTGTCACGCCGTCATGGACGTCGAACCCCGCCTTCCCGAAGACGGCGGCGCGCGGCCCTCGTCGTGGCGCGCGCGACTGCGGTCGCTCGCGATCGACGCGTCGCCGCTGCGCGAGTCGCGCGACTTCCGCCTGCTGTGGCTCGGCAACGCCATCTCGTGGTTCGGGACGCAGGTGACGTTCGTCGCGATCCCCATCCAGGTCTACCGGATGACGGAGTCGTCGCTCGCCGTCGGCCTCCTCGGCGTCAGCGATCTCGTGCCGCTGTTGACGCTTCCGCTCATCGGCGGCGCGCTCGCCGACAACGTCGACCGGCGCCGGCTGCTGCTCGCCACCGAGACGGTCGCGACGCTGTCGGTCCTGGCGCTGCTCGTGCACGCGCGCGCCGACGAGCAGCACCTGTGGGTCATGTACGTGCTCAACACGCTGCTCGCCGCGGCGTACGCGATCGGCTCCCCCGCCCTGCGCTCGGCGACGCCGCTGTTGGTGCGCCCGGAGCGGATCACCGCGGCGGCCGTCCTCACCGGGGCGTACCAGAACTTCGCGTCGGTCGCGGGCCCTGCGGTCGCAGGCGTGCTCGTCGCGACCGTCGGCCTCGCGTGGACCTACGCGCTCGACGCGCTGACGTTCGGCGCGTCGCTGGTCGCGCTCGCGGCGATCCGGCCGATACCCCCGGTCGCGGGCGAGCGACGCCCGACGCTGCGCGCCGCGCTCGACGGGCTCCGGTGGCTCAAGGGCCGCCGCGTCCTGCTCGGCTCCTTCCTCGTCGACGTCAACGCGATGGTCTTCGGCATGCCCGAGGCGCTGTTCCCGGCCCTCGCCATCGAGCGCTTCGGCGGTCCGGAGATCGTCGGGCTCCTGTACGCGGCGCCGTCCGCGGGGGCGCTGCTCGCGTCACTCGTGAGCGGATGGACGAGCCGCGTGCACCGCCACGGCGTGATCGTGTACGCGGCCGTGGTCGCGTGGGGCGCGGCCCTCGTCGCGTTCGGTCTCGCGCCGAACGTCGCCGTCGCGCTCGCCGCGCTCGCCGCGGCCGGCGCAGCCGACGCGGTCAGCGCGACGTTCCGAACCGCGATCCTCCAGACGGCGACGCCGCACGACATGCTCGGGCGCATGGAGGGAGTGAGCCTCGCGGTCGTGGCGAGCGGGCCGAGCCTCGGCAACGTCGAGGCCGGCGTCGTCGCGTCGCTCACGAATGCGCGCGTCGCGGTCGTCGGCGGCGGGCTCGCGTGCATCGTCGGGGTCGGCGTCATGGCGCTGCTGCTGCCCGAGTTCGCCCGCTACGACGCGCGCGACCCGACGCCCTAACGGGCGCGCACGGGCCGGGCGAGAGCGCGCGCGAGCGCGTCGACGAGCCGGTCGTCGTCGTCCGGCGTGCGCACGTTGAAGCGCACGCCGCCGGTCAGCGCGCGCACGACGAGGCCGTCGGCGAGCAGCGCCGACGCGACCGCGTGCGGGTCGGGAACGGGCAGGAACAGGAAGTTGGTGCACGACGGCAGCGGCTCGAGGCCGCAGTCGCGCAACGCCCGCTCGACGCGCTCGCGCTCTCGGACGAACGGCGCGACGTCGGGAGGATCGCGGAGCGCCGCGAGCGCGAGCGCCGCCGAGGTGCGCGCCACCGGCAACGGCGCCTGCCGCGCGTTCAGCTCGTCGGCGAGCGCGTCGTCCGCGAGCGCGTACCCGACGCGCGCCCCGGCGAGCCCGAAGACCTTCGAGAACGTGCGCAGCACGACGACGCCGTCGCGCAACGACGCGATCGCGGACACGCCGGCGAACTCGGCGTAGGCCTCGTCGACGACGAGCGGGCGCGCCGCGGGCAGGTCGACGAGCGCGCCGGTCGGATTGTGCGGGCGGCAGCAGAACGTCACCGCGGGCGCGTCGTCGCCGATCTCCGCGCCGGCGAGCCACGCAGCGCTGCGATACAGCGGATAGGTCGGCTCGTAGGCGATCGAGACGCGGTCACCGGGCCCTGCGAACGCGCGCGCACACAGCAGGATGAGGTCGTCGGCCCCGGCGCCGAGGACGACGTTGCGCGGCTCGACCCCCGCGTAATGCGCGATCGCGCCGACGAGCTCCGGATACCCGCCGTGCGCGTACTCGTTGATGCCGTCGAGGGCGGCCGCGATCGTCTCGGGCGTCGCTGCCGGGGACGGCCGCGGCGGCACGTTCGCGTCGAAGCGCAGGATGCGGTCCTCGTCGATGCCGGTGCGGCGCGCGAGCTCCGCGGTCGACGGCGCCCACTCGTAGGCGCGGAACTCCGGGGACAGAGACCTCATCGCACGAGCGTACGACGGCGCGATCAGCCGTCGCGCAGACGGACGTACGAGTCCCACGTGTCGACGTCCGCGGGGGCGTCCATGTCGACGTCGAGCACGCGCACGTCGACGCGCGCGGCATCCATGGCCGTGCGCGCGCCGGCGTCTCCGGCCACCGCCGTCAACGCGGGCCACGCGGCGCGCGTCGCGATGACGGGATGGCCCGGCACGCCGCGGTACGACGGTCTCACGACGGCCGCGTCGCCGCGCGCGTGCGCGTCGACGACCGCGCGCATGACGTCCGGCGGCAGGCGCGGTTGGTCGCCGAGCAGGATGGCGGCGGCGTCGACGTGGGGGCCGAGCGCGGCGAGGCCGGCGCGCAACGACGTCGACTGCCCGAGCTCGTAGTCGGGGTTGACGACGACGCGCGCGCCGTCCGGCAGCGTCAGCGCGCGCCGCACGTCGCGCGCCGCGTGCCCGAGCACGACGACGATCTCACCGGCGCCCGCGGCCGCGGCGATGTCGAGGACGTGCTGGAGGACCGGACGCCCGTCGAGCGGCAGCAGTTGCTTCGGCTGCCCGAGCCGCGACGACGTGCCCGCGGCGAGGACGACGGCGGCGAGCACGCGTCAGCGTTCGACGGAGAAACGCCGACGACCGAACGAGCCCCACGTGCGCACGCGCGCCTCCTACGCGACCGTCTGTCCGGCTCGGTCGTGGATCGGACCCGAGCGCGCGCGCAGGAACCCCGCGCCGCGGCCCCGGCTCACGGCCAGCACTTCGGCCACGATCGCGGCGGCGATCTCGTCGGGCCCCTCCGCCCCGAGGTCGAGGCCCGCGGGTCCGTGCAACCGCGCGCGGTCGCGCTCGGTGGGACGGACGCCGTCGCGCGCGAGGTCGTCGAGCAGCCGCTCGAGGCGCGCCTTGGGCCCGAGCATGCCGATGTAGGCCGCGTCGCTCGCCAGCAGACCGCGCAAGTAGTCGCGGTCGCGCAGGTAGTTGTGGCTCATCACGACCGCGTACGTACGGTCGTCGACGCGCGCCGCGACCGCCGCGTCGGCGGGCTGGACGTCGACGAGCTCGTGCGCGTCCGGGAAGCGATCGGCGTCGAGGAACGCCGGGCGGTCGTCGCACACGGCGACGCGCCATCCGAGAGCCGCGGCCTGACGCACGACGGGCGGCGCGTCGTGACCCGCGCCGCACACGAGCACGCGCCTCGGGGGCAGGATCGCCTCGACGAAGACGCGCACGTCGCCGCGGTCGAGCGCGACGCGCTCGGTCTGCGACGCTCCCGAAAGCAGCGCGTGCCGGCACACTCTCTCGACGGCCGCGTCGACGGACGCGTCGCCGAGCCCGCCGGCGCGCCCCCCGTCCGCGTCGACGACGATGCGCGCCCCGCGCGCCACCCCGTCGACGCCCGACTCGAGCACGGTCGCGAGCGCGACCGCCCGCTCCCGCTCGATCGTGAGCCGCAATGCCTCGGCGACCTCCGCGGCGCGCTCACCGGGCTCGACGAACACCTCGATCGCGCCGTTGCAGCCGAGACCCCACCCCCACACGACCTCGTCGTCGGCGGTCAGGTCGTAGAACGCGACGCGCGGCTCGCCGCTCGCGATGACGTCGCGCGCGACCTGTTCGACCTCGCCCTCGAGGCAGCCGCCGGACAGGTTGCCGACGATCTCCGAGCGTTCCGGCACGAGCAGCCGTGCGCCGGGGCGCCGGTAGGTCGAGCCGCGCACGCCGACGATCGTCGCCAGCGCCATGCGTTCGCCTCGCTCGCACAGCGCGCTCATGGCGGCCAGTACGTCGGTCGTCTCGCTCACGCGCACGCCTCCGCGCAACGGTCGTGGGATCGGGGTCCGGGTATATCTTAGGTTCGCACGTGCGTTTCGTAGCGGTCGCCAAGTGCGCCGCAGCGCGCGGACGACGTGAGCGGGTGGACGCATCGCTTTCGCGCGCTCGAGGGAGGAGGAGCGCGTTGAGCCACGGGCGGTCCGGGACCCGCAGGGTCGCGGCGCTCCCGTTCGGCTCGCCCGAGGAGCTCGAGGCGGCGCTGGTCGCGCGCGCGTACCTGGCGGATCACGGGCTCGTCACCGCGCTCTACCTCGCGCTGTCGCTCGACCGCCCCCTGCTGCTCGAGGGCGAGGCGGGCGTCGGCAAGACCGAGGTCGCGAAGGTGCTCGCCGCGGCGCTCGGCCGCCGCCTCATACGGCTGCAGTGCTACGAAGGCATCGACGCGTCGCAGGCGCTCTACGAGTGGGACTACTCGCGCCAGATCGTGGCGGTGCGCGCGGCGCAGCTCGAGGGCGGCGCGCGCGACCTCTTCGGCCACGAGTTCCTCGTCGAGCGGCCGCTGCTCGCCGCGATCCGGGCGGGGGCCGGCGCGGTGCTGCTCATCGACGAGCTCGACCGCGCCGACGACGAGTTCGAGGCGTTCCTGCTCGAGGTCCTGTCGGAGTTCTCCGTGACGATTCCGGAGATCGGCAACGTCGCCGCGACGCGGCCCCCGGCGGTCGTCGTCACCTCCAACCGGACGCGCGAGCTGCACGACGCGCTCAAGCGCCGCTGCCTGTACCACTGGATCGAGCACCCGGACCTCGAACGCGAGGTCGACATCGTCCGCGTGCGCGCGCCACACGTCGCGGAGGCGCTCGCGCGCGACGTCGCCGCGGCGGTGGGGCGGCTGCGCGCGCTCGACGTCGCGAAACGCCCCGGCGTCGCGGAGACGATCGACTGGGCCGACGCGCTGTCGTTCCTCGGCGCGTCGCGCCTCGACCGCGATCTCGCCGACGCGACGCTCGGCGCGGTCATCAAGGACCACGACGACCAGACGCTCGTGCGGGCGCGCCTCGACGACGTCGTCGGCGACTGACCGTGGACGACGCGCTCGCGCGTCTCGTCGGCTTCGGGCGCCACCTGCGCGCGCGCGACCTGCCGGTCGGGACCGACAGGGTCGTCGCGTTCTGCCGCGCCGCGGCGGCGCTCGCGCCCCTCGATCGCGACCGGCTCTACTGGGCCGGACGAGCGACGCTCGTCGCGCGGCCCGAGCACTTCGACGCGTACGACGACGCGTTCGCGGCGTACTTCGGGCGCGGCGACGACGACGCGCCTGGCCGCGCGCCGGAGCGCCTCGAGCCCGCACCGGTGCGCGCTCCGGGCGAGCACGACGCCGCGCCTCATCCGTCCGACGCGGCGTCGGAGCACGCCGGCGACGAGCCTCCGGACGTCGACGACGACGTCGTGCGTCTCGTGGCGAGCGCGGCCGAGGTCCTGAGACGCAAGTCGTTCGACGCCATGACCGAGGACGAGCACGTGCGCGCGGCGCGCATGATCCGTCGCATCGCGGTCACGATCCCCGTCCGCAAGGCGCGCCGGCTGCGCGCCGCGCGCGCGGGGGCCGCGCTGGACATGCGGAGGACGCTGCGTCGCTCGCTGCGCACGCACGGGGACCCACTCGATCGGGCGTGGCGCGCGCGGCGCGCGAAGCTGCGCCCTCTAGTGCTCGTGCTCGACGTGTCCGGCTCGATGTCGGCGTACGCGCGCGCCCTCGTGCAATTCGGCTACGCCGCGCTGCGCGCGGGTCAGCGCGTCGAGGTGTTCTGCTTCGGCACGCGCCTCACGCGGGTGACGCGCGCGCTGCGGTCGAGCGACCCGGACGCGGCGCTGTCGGGGGTCGCCACGACGGTCGTCGACTGGTCCGGTGGCACGCGCATCGGTGAGTCGCTCAAACAGCTCGTCGACGGCTACGGGCAGACGACCGCGCTGCGCGGCGCGGTGTGGGTGGTGTGCTCCGACGGCCTCGAGCGCGGCGACCCCGACGTGCTCCGCGCGCAGATGGCGCGCGTCGCGCGGCTGGCGCACAAGGTCGTGTGGGTCAACCCGCTCAAGGGCGACCCGCGCTACGAGCCGCTCGCGCGCGGGATGGCGGCCGCGCTGCCCCACGTCGACACGTTCCTGTCGGGCCACGACGTCGAGAGCCTCGAGGCGCTCGGCGACGCGGTCGGGAGCTGACCGCCCGCCGGTCAGGGCGCGGCGTCCTCCGCGCGCACCGTCGTGCAGTCGATGGTGCCGCTGTCGGTGGCGGCCGGGACCGCGACGCCGACGAAGCCGCCGACGCGCTCGGCGTCGTCCTGCGGCACGGTGACCAGCGTCGGGTCGAGCGGGCGCGACTCGATCAGCGCACCCGACGCGTCGTACGCGTTGACGACGCAGTCGACGCCGTAGCCGCGGGACGGCATCGGCCCCGTCCACGCGGAGCGCGCGACGAGCCGGGCGCCCTCGTCGAAGTGCTCGATCTCGACCATCCGGAAGATCATCTCCGCCTCGAGGGGGGCGCCGCGGAAGCCGACGAGGGCGTCTCGCTCCGCCGCAAGCCAGTCGCCCACGGCGTCGGCGACCACTGCGGCGTCGCCGTCGGACTCGATCCGCAGGACGCCGACGCACCGCGTCCGGGGCGTCGGGCACGGCGTGCGCGCCATCCCCACGAGCCAGTGGTCGCCGGAGGCCGCGGGAAGGCCCGGCTCGTACTCGCGCGTCCCGCCGCTCGCGAGCCACGCCTCGACCGCGGCGCGCCCCGCGAACCAGCGCGCCTCGTCGATCGTCATCGCGGGCGACGTCGCCGGCGTGGCGTCGCGCCCACTCGGCGCCGACGCGACCGACGCGACGCCGACCACGGCCGCCGCGGCGAGAGCGCCGGCGGCCGTCCGGGCGACGTGGCGGCGCGCCCGCAGACGCCGTCCCGCGCGCACGGCGGCGGCGACGTCCGGCGGCGCCTCCGGCGTCGCCGCCGCGTCGTGGAGCAGCGTCCTGACGTCAGGCGACATCGACGGCCTCCGACAGCTCGACGAGCCCGGCGTCCCGGCGCAGCGACGCGATCGCCTTGTGCGTCAGCGTCTTGACGGTCCCCTCGGGGCAGTCCATCACGGACGCGGTGTCCCTGACCGAGAGGTCGAGGTAGTAGCGCAGGACGAGCGCGGTGCGCTGGCGGCGCGGCAGGCCCGCCACGGCGCGCCGCACCGCGACCCGCGCGGCGCCGTCGGGGTCGTTGTACGAGGAGACGGCGCCGGACTCGGCCCTCTGGCGCGCGCGCCGCTCGGCCGCCTTGCGCCGGTAGTGGGAGTTCGCGAGGTTGATCGCGACCCGGTGCGCCCACGCCCCGGGTGCGTCCATACGCGACACCTTCCTCCAGTCACGGCACACGGATGCGAGCGCGTCCTGCGCCAGCTCCGACGCCACGTCGGCGTCGCCGCAGTACAGGCTCAGCATGCCGACGAGCCGGCCGTGCTCCCGCCGGCAGAACGCCGCTAGCTCCAGCGACTCGTCCACGCGCCTCGGTCCCGGTTCTCGTTGCGGTGCTCGCAGGACAGACGAACGAGGCGTCGCCTCGGTTTCGCCGCGCACGTCAGAACGGACACGGGGCGTTGTCGACGCGGTCGCCCGGGTCCCACGAGACGTCGTCGGCGGCGAGCTGGGCGTAGACCTCGTCGGCGCCGTCGCCGTCCATGACGTTGACGTCGTCGGCGCCGCCGCCGGCGCACACGACGTCGTGGTCGCCGCGGTCGCCGGCGTCGAGGAGGCGGTCGCGGCCGCGTCCGCCGGCCAGCCTGTCGCCCCCCTCGTGGCCGCGCAGGACGTCGCGGCCGCGCCTGCCCAGGAGGTGGTCGCCCGCCCCGAAGCCGTAGATCCGGTCCCGGTCGCGCGTCCCGCGGCAGCGGTCCGGGCCCGGGGTTCCGAGGAGCTTGCCGTCGGAGTACTCGCACCCGCCGGCGAGCGCCGGCCGTAGCACCGTCACGACGGAGACGGCGGTCACGAGCGCGGCGACCAGGGCGCCGGCGACGCGCGCGTCTCGGGCCGCGCCCGGCGCGGCGCGCCCACGCAAGCGGCCCGTGGGCCTCTCCGGGGTCGACCTGGACTCGTCCGCCATCTCGCTCCCGTGGAACAGTAGTTGCGCCGAGCGCCGCGCGCCACCAACCTCGAGACCGGATTGAGAGGATCTGCCAGATGACACACCATGTCGCAGTCGTCACCGTGAGCGACGGGGTCACGGCCGGGGCGCGCGCCGACGAGTCGGGCGACGCCGCCGTGGCGCTGCTGCGCGCCGCCGGCCTCGGCGACGCCGAGCGCGTGGTCGTCCCCGACGAGCGCGCCGACGTCGAACGGGTCCTGCGCTCGCTGTGCGACCGCGGCGTCGCGCTCGTCGTGACTACCGGCGGGACGGGGCTCGGCCCCCGCGACGTCACGCCCGAGGCGACCCGGGCGGTGATCGAGCGCGAGGCGCCCGGGCTCGCCGAGCTCGCGCGGTCCGCGGGCCTCGCGACGACGCCGCACGCGGCGCTGTCACGGGGCGTCGCGGGCGCGCGCGGGCGAACGCTCGTCGTCAACCTCCCCGGGAGCCCGAAGGCGGTGCGCGAGAGCCTCGCGGCGCTCGTCCCGATCCTGCCGCACGCGCTCGAGCTCCTCGCCGGGCGCACGCACCACGGCTGAGCGCTTCAGGCGTCGAGGTCGACGCGCTCCGGCGCGCTGTAGACGTTGAAGCCGTCGCCTCGCAGGAATCCCACGAGCGTCATCCCGAAACGGCGGCTCGCGTCGACCGCGAGGCTCGTCGGCGCCGACACGGCGCAGACGACGGGCACGCCTGCGACCGCGGCCTTCTGCACGACCTCGAAGCTGACCCGGCCCGAGACCATGAGCAGCGCGTCCGGCAACGGGGTGCCGTCGCGCAGCAGCAGCGCGCCGATCGCCTTGTCGACCGCGTTGTGACGGCCGACGTCCTCGCGCACGACGACGGCGTCGCCACGCGCGTCGAACAGGCCGGCGGCGTGGAGGCCGCCGGTCGCCTCGAAGACGCGCTGGGCCGCGCGCAACGCGTCCGGCAGCCGTTCGAGGACCGAGCGCGCGACGCGGGGGCCGGGACCGACGCGCTCGCACGCGACCGCGACCGCGTCGAGCGACGCCTTGCCGCACACGCCGCAGCTCGACGTCGCGAAGAAGTGGCGCGTGAGCGACTCCGCGTCGAAGCGCGCGCGGGTCCGCACGGTCACGACGTTGAAGCGCTGGTCGTCGTCGAGGTCGTCGCAGTAGCTCACGCGCGCGACGTCGCCCGGCTGCACGAGGCCCTCGGTGAACAGGAACCCGGCGGCGAGGTCGAAGTCGTGCCCCGGGGTCCGCATCGTGACGGCGACCTGCACCGGCGTCTGCCCCGGGCCCGCGGCGCGGATCTCGAGCGGCTCCTCCCCGGCGACCCGGTCGACCCGCTCGGCGGCGCGCCCGCCGCGCACCACGACGGCGCGCGCCCGCTCCACCGCGCGGCGCGTCGCGGGCTCGCTCATCGGGCGATTATGGCCCCGCGCGGGGCCCGCCTCGAGCCGCGAGTTGTGGAATAGTCCAAGGAGCGCAGGCCGAGGGGGCCGGGCACACGCGGCCGTGCGCTCCACGCCGCGACGCAGCGCGCGATCGAGGGGAGGGCCGGATGACGGACAAGGACGTCGAGCGGACCATCGAGGCGCTCCTCGAGGAGCGCCGCACGTTCGTCCCCCCGGAGGACTTCACGCGCCAGGCCAACGTGCGCGACGACTCCGTCTACCTCGAGGCGGCCGACGACCCCGACGCGTGGTGGGCGTCGCAGGCGGAGCGGCTGCACTGGTTCGAGCGCTGGCACACGGTCAGCGAGCTGGACCCGCCGCACCATCGCTGGTTCCTCGGCGGCAAGCTGAACGCGTCGTACAACTGTCTCGACCGCCATCTCGAGGAGCATGGCGAGCGCGTCGCGTACTACTGGGTCGGCGAGCCGGGCGAGAAGCAGTCGATCACGTACGGCGCGCTTCACGAGGAGGTCTGCCGGCTCGCCAACGTCCTCAAGGACCTCGGCGTTCGCAAGGGCGACCGCGTCGCCGTCTACCTCCCGATGATCCCGCAGCTCCCCGCCGCGATGCTCGCGTGCGCGCGCATCGGCGCGCCGCACTCGGTCGTCTTCGGCGGCTTCTCCGCCGAGTCGCTGCGCGACCGCATCAACGACGCCGAGGCCAAGGTGCTCATCACGGCCGACGGCGGGTACCGGCGCGGCCAGGTGGTTCCGCTCAAGGCGAACGCAGACCAGGCCCTCGAGCAGACGCCGTCGATCGAGCACGTGCTCGTGGTCAAGCGCACCAACGAGGAGGTCGCATGGACCGAGGGCCGCGACCTCGACTACCACGAGCTCGTCGGCGCCGCGAGCCACGAGTGCGACGCGGAGCCCATGGACGCCGAGGACATGCTGTACATCCTCTACACGTCTGGCACGACCGGTAAGCCGAAGGGCATCGTGCACACGACGGGCGGCTACCTCACCGGCGTCGCGTCGACGCACCACCTCGTCTTCGACGTCAAGCCCGATCACGACGTGTACTGGTGCGCCGCCGACATCGGCTGGGTGACGGGACACTCGTACATCGTCTACGGCCCCCTCGCGAACGGCGTGACGTCGATCCTCTACGAGGGCGCGCCCGACTATCCCGACAAGGACCGGTGGTGGTCGATCGTCGAGGAGTACCGGGCGACGATCCTCTACACCGCTCCGACCGCGATACGCACGTTCATGAAGTGGGGCACCGAGTACCCGCAGAAGCACGATCTGTCGTCGCTGCGACTGCTCGGCAGCGTCGGCGAGCCGATCAACCCCGAGGCGTGGATCTGGTACCAGGAGTTCGTCGGCGGGGGCCGGACGCCCGTCGTCGACACGTGGTGGCAGACCGAGACCGGGGCGATCGCGATCAGCGCGCTGCCCGGCGTGACGACGCTCAAGCCCGGGTCCGCGACCAAGCCGTACCCGGGCGTCTTCGCCGACGTCTTCGACGAGTCGGGCCGGCCCGTGGGGCGCGGGGGCGGTGGCTATCTCGTGCTGACGCGCCCGATCCCGAGCATGTTCCGCACGATCTACGGCGACGACCAGCGCTACCGCGACACGTACTTCTCCAAGTACGGCGACGAGATCTACTTCCCCGGCGACGGCGCGAAGCTCGACGACGACGGCTACTTCTGGCTGTTGGGCCGCGTCGACGACGTCATGAACGTCGCGGGCCATCGCATCTCGACCTACGAGGTCGAGTCCGCGCTCGTCGACCACCACGACGTCGCCGAGGCCGCGGTCGTCGGGCGCCAGGACCCGCGCGAGGGCGAGTCGATCGTCGCGTTCGTGACCCCGAAGGGTCACGTGACCGGCGACGAGGACCTCATAGCGGAGCTCCGCGAGCACGTCGCCAAGGTCATCGGCAAGATCGCGCGGCCCCACAGCATCGTGTTCACCGACGACCTCCCCAAGACGCGTTCGGGCAAGATCATGCGGCGCCTGCTGCGCGACGTCGCCGAGGGCCGCGAGCTCGGCGACGTCACCACGCTGCAGAACGCCCCGATCCTCGACGAGATCAAGACGAAGGCGCAGACGCTCCGAGGCCGCGACGAGTGAGCGCCTACGACGCCGGGCCGCTGCCTCCGCGCGACGGGGGCCGCGGCCCCCACGACGGCGACGCGCGCTCCGACGATCCGCCCGGCGCGCGGTCACGCTCCGACGACGCCCTCGCGGCGGACGCGGGCCGGCGCGGCGACGCGGGCGTTGCGTCGCTGGGTCGCCGCGTCGGCGCGGAGTTCCTCGGCACCCTCGTGCTGGTCGCGGTGGGCTCGGGGGCCGCGACCGTGCTCGCTCTCGGGGCGCTCCAGCGCGTCGAGAGCGTCGTGCAGAGCCTTGCCGCCGTCGGCAGGGATCCGGAGGAGGCGCGCAGCTTCTACGAGCCGCTGTTCTCGAGCGACATCGGCGACGTGCTCGCGGTCGCGCTCGCGTTCGGGCTCACGCTGGCGGTGCTCGTGTACGCGTTCGGAGGTGTGTCGGGCGGCCACTTCAACCCCGCGGTGACGTTCGGCCTCGCGGTCACGCGCCGGTTCGCGTGGCGCGACGTCGCGCCGTACTGGGTCGCGCAGTGCCTCGGTGGCATCGCCGGCGCGTTCGTCGTGGCCGGCGTCTACGGCAGCGACGGCGCGTCGTTCGCGGGGACCGACGTGCTGTTCGGCGCGACCGTCGTGTCCGACGGCGTCAACCAGTGGCAGGCGATCCTCGCCGAGGCGCTCATCGCGTTCGTGCTCGTCACCGCCGTCATGGCGGTCGCGATCGACCACCGCGCGCCAAAGGGCTGGTCGGGCCTCGTCATCGGCCTTTCGCTCGCGGCCGGGGCGCTCGTCACGGGCGCCGCGACCGGCGGCTCGGCGAACTTCGCGCGGAGCCTCGGCCCGTTCGCCGCGTCGCTGGCGTTCGACGTCGGCGCCATCCCGTGGGGCGACCTGTTCGTCTACGCGCTCGGCCCCCTGCTCGGCGCGACCGCGGCGGCGTTGCTGTACGAGAACGTCACCGGGCTCGAGCGCGTCGCGCCCGCGCCGCGGCCCGGAGCGGCTACTCCCGAGGACGACGTGCTCGTCGTCGAGCAGGACCCGGCGCGGCGCACGCTGTAGACGCGCGCGGGGCCCGCTCGCGCGGGCCCCGCGAAACAAACGGCGGCGCGTCGTCGCCTACGACGTCTGCTCGATCTGCGACAGCAGCGCCTTGGTGAACGCCTCGAGGTCGTCGGGCGTGCGCGACGTGATGACGTTCCCGTCCTCCACGACCTCCTGGTCGACCCAGTTGGCGCCCGCGTTGACGAGGTCGGTGCGGATGGAGTGGTACGACGTCACGGTGCGGCCGCGCGCGACGCCGGCCTCCGCGAGCATCCAGCCGGCGTGGCAGATCGCCGCGACGGGCTTGCCCGTCTCCGCGAGCGTGCGCGTGATCGCGACCATCCCCTCGTTGGAGCGGATCTTGTCGGGCGAGTACCCGCCCGGGATCACGAGCGCGTCGAACTCGTCGGGGCGGACGTCGTCGATCGCGACGTCGGTCGTGATCGACACCTTCCCCTTCTTGCCCTGGAGCGGCTTGTTCGCCTCGAGGCCCACGATCACCGCGTCGTGCCCGGCGTCGCGCACGCGCTCGTACGGAACCTGGAACTCCGAGTCCTCGAACATCTCGTCGACTATGAACGCAACCTTCGCCACGTCGCATCACCTCCGCGCAGAAGGACGGCCACATCGGACGGGGGTATGAGGTCTACTTACCCGATGCCGACGCCGACAACCGTCGAGTTCCCCGTCGAGCTGCCGGTCGAGAAGCGGGGCGAGCATTGGTACGCGCGCGCGGGCGACCGCACGCTCCGCCTGTCGAACCTGGCCAAGGTGTTCTGGCCGGACGAGGGATACACGAAGGCGGACCTCCTGACGTACTACTTCAACATCTCGCCGGTCATGCTTCCGCATCTCGAGGAGCGGCCGCTGACGCTCAAGCGCATGCCGAACGGCGCGACCGGCGGGTTCTTCTACGAGAAGAACGCCCCGTCGCACACCCCGGACTGGATGCCGACCTACGTCGTGCCGTCGGAGGAAGGACGCCCGATCCGGTACCTGTCGGTGTCCGACGCGGCCCACGTGCTGTGGGTCGTGAACCTCGGCTGCATCGAGTTCCATCCGTTGCACGGACGCGGCGCCGACCAGGACCACCCGTCGTACGCGTTCTTCGATCTCGACCCGTTCGAGCCGGCCACGTTCGACGAGGTCAAGCACGTCGCGCTGCTCGTCAAGGTCGTGCTCGACCGGCTCGGGCTGCGCTCGTACCCGAAGACGTCGGGCGCGACGGGGATGCAGATCATGGTTCCCCTCGACGGACGCGTCGACTACGACATGGTGCGCGGCTTCGTCGGTGCGGTGTCCGACCTCGTCCACGCCGCCGACAGGTCGACGACCACGCTCGAGTGGGAGACGCGCAAGCGGGCGGGCAAGGTGTTCCTCGACGTCAACATGAATCGCGCGGGGGCGAACATCGCGGCGGCGTACTCGCTGCGGCCCGAGCCGGGCGCGACTGCGTCGACGCCGTTCTCGTGGGACGAGATCGACGACGTGCATCCGTCGCGCTTCACGATCGAGACGATGTTCGAGCGCGTCGCCGACGCGGGCGACCCGTTCCTGCCCGTCGCGCGGGGGCCGGGTCAGTCGCTCGACGCGGCGATCGAGACCCTCGATGCGCGCCCGCGCAAGGCGCGCATGATCAGGTCGTGACGCGCACGAGCCCTCCGGCGTGCGGAGGGCTCGTGTCGTGACGTCTAGATGATCAGACGCGGTCGCGTGTCGTGGGGCGTCGCCCCATCACCATGCGCGCGATCCAGAGCAGGATCATGGCGCAGATGATCGAAGCGATCCACGGAACTCCTTCGTTGTCGCCCGGCAGGACGTCGCTCAGGTAGTAGCCGAGGAACGCGCCGACGATGCCGACGAGGATTGTGCCGATGAAGCCGACCGGGTCCCGGCCCGGCAGCAACAGCCGTGCGAGGACGCCTACGACGGCGCCGACCAGGATGAGCCAGACGATCTCCACGCTGCCCCCTTTGTCCGTTCTCTCCACCAGCGGACCGGCAGCTGCTGCACCGGCTGGAGCCAGACGTTCCCAGGCGCGCGTCGCGGCAAACCTTCGGCGCGCCACGACGGTGGCGTTAGTGTCGCCCGCGTGACTCTCTACGTCGGCACGTCGGGTTACGCGTACCGCGAGTGGAAGCCGGCGTTCTACCCCGCCGACCTTCCGCAACGGCGCTTCCTCGAGCACTACGCGCGCGCGCTCGGCGCGTGCGAGGTCAACGCGACCTTCTACCGGCTGCAATCGGACGAGACGCTGCGCGGCTGGGCCGCCGCCGTGCCCGACGACTTCCGCTTCGCCGCCAAGGCACACCGGCGCCTCACGCACGCGCGCGCGTGGCCGCGCGCCGGCGACGACTTCCTCGCCGCGTTCGTGCGTTCGCTGTCGAACCTCGGCGACAAGCTCGGCGTCGTGCTGTGGCAGTTTCCCCCGTACCGGGCGCGCGACGACGACGCGCTCGAGGGGCTCACCGGCGCGCTGCCGCCGGAGCTGCCGTGCGCGTTCGAGTTCCGCAACGACTCGTGGCGCGGCGTCGAGGACGCGCTCGCGCGCGCCGGACACGCCGTGTGCGTGTCGGAGACCGCGGGCCGCGTGCCGGACGCGCTCCCGCCCGGACCTCGTGCGTACGTCCGCCTGCGCGCCGAGCGCTACGGCGCGCGCGAGCGCGACGGCTGGCTCGAGCTCCTGACGTCCGAGGCACGCGCGCGCGACGTCTACGTCTTCGCGAAGCACGAGGGCATCCCGGCGGGCGACCCGTACGGCGGCGTCGGGCTCGCCGCGTGGCTCCACGAGCAGACCCGCGCGCCGGCCTAGGGCCGGAGCACCACCTTGATCGCGCGGTCGTCCTTGGCCTGGAACATCGCGTACGCGTCGGGCGCCTTCGACAGCGGCACGACGTGCGACGCGAGCGACTCGACGCCGAGCGGGTCGGTGTCGTCGTCGAGCAGCGGCATGATGTCGTCGACCCAGCGCCGGACGTTCGCCTGGCCCATGCGCAGCGTTATCTGTTTGTCGAACAGGTCGCCGAGCGGGAACATGTGCATCGGTCCCGTGTAGACGCCGACGATCGACAGCGCGCCGCCGCGGCGGATGCAGCTCATGCTGCTGTGCAGCGCCTTCATGCGGTCGGGCTGGATCTTGAGCGTCATCAGCACCTTGTCGAACAGCGAGCCGTCGGCCTCCATGCCGACCGCGTCCACCGCGCCGTCGACACCCCGGCCCCCGGTCATCCCGAGCACCGCCTCGGTCACGTCGTCGACCTCGGCGACGTCGACGGTCTCGACGCCCCACCGGCGCGCGAGCTCGAGCCGCTCGGGCACGAAGTCGACCCCGATGACGCGCTCCGCGCCGAGATGCGGCGCGATGCGCGCGCACATCTGCCCGATCGGCCCCAGCCCCCACACGCCGAGCGTGCCGCCGCGCGGGACGTCGGCGTAGACGACGCCCTGCCACGCCGTCGGCAGCACGTCGGAGAGGTAGAGGTAGCGAAGGTCGGACGGACCCTCGGGGACCTTGATCGGCCCGAAGTGGGCCTGCGGGACGCGCAGGTACTCGGCCTGGCCGCCCGGCACCGCGCCGTAGAGATGCGTGTATCCGAACAGGCTCGCGCCCTTGCCGTACTTGGGGTTCTGCGTCGTCTCGCACTGCGAGTACATCTCGATGTCGCAGAAGTAGCAGTGGCCGCACGAGATGTTGAAGGGCACGACGACGCGGTCGCCCGGCGCGACGTGACGCACGTCGGGGCCGACCTCCTCGACGTAGCCCATGGGCTCGTGGCCGATGATGTCGCCCTCTTTCATCACCGGCCCGAGCTTGGAGTAGAGGTGGAGGTCGGAGCCGCAGATCGCCGTCGACGTGATACGGACGACGGCGTCCGTCGGCTCCTGGATGGACGGGTCCGGGACGTCGTCGACCCGCACGTCCTCCTTGCCGTGCCACACGACGGCCTTCATGCGAGGTGACTACCCCGACACCACCCGCCAGTAACGGAGCGCCGCGCCTCACCTAGAATCGCCCGGTCCCGTCCCCCACCCGCTAAACACATGGACCTTCGGACCACGACTACGTCGATCCGGGAGCTGCAGCCGTCGGACGCCGAGGAGCTGCTCGAGTTGCGCGTCCGCAACCGCGCCTTCTTCCGTCCGTGGGAGCCCGTCCCCGCGCCCGGTCACTTCACGCTCGACGGCCAGCGTTTCGACGTCGAGGCGTGCCGGCAGGACGCGCGCGCCGGGCGGTCGTACGTGTTCGGCATCTTCGACGCGTCGGCGACGCTCGTCGGGCGCGTCGCGCTGACGTCGATCGTGCGGCTGTCGTGGTGCAACGCGAACCTCGGCTACTACGTCGGGCGCGAGCACAACGGCAAGGGCCATGCGACCGACGCGGTCAGGCTCGCGGTCACGTTCGCGTTCCGCGACGCGGGGCTGCACCGCGTGCAGGCCGGCGTCATGCCCTCGAACGCGGCGTCGCTGCGCGTCGTGGAAAAGGCCGGGTTCCGGCGCGAGGGCTACGCGCCCCGCTACCTGCGCATCGCGGGACGGTGGGAGGACCACGTGCTGTTCGCGGTGACGGCCGAGGAGTGGACGGCGTAGTGGCGGGCGACACGTACGCCGACAAGCGCTCGTTCGACGCGACTCCGGAGCCCGCGGGCCGCGCGACGCCGGGCAACGTCGATCCGGGGGCGGCGAAGCCGGGCCGCGCGTTCGTCATCCACCAGCACCACGCGCGCCGGCTCCACTTCGACCTCCGCCTCGAGATGTACAACGGCGACGTCCCGGTGCTGGTCTCGTGGGCGGTACCGAAGAACCTCCCGCTGAAGAAGGGGAAGCCGCACCTCGCGGTGCACGTCGAGGACCACCCGTTCGAGTACGGCTCGTTCTCCGGGACGATCCCCGCGGGCAACTACGGCGCGGGCGAGGTCCGCAT
>DASZZZ010000017.1:0-70541 GCA_036260375.1 Actinomycetota bacterium | reverse complement strand
TGTCGCCGGGCTCGCCGAGCTCGCCCTTGTACTCCTCGTCGAGCAGGAACGTGTAGATGGTGTCGGCGCCGGAGCTCGAGGGGTTCGGCTCGACGGGGTGGCTCTCGAGGAACGTGCCGACGAACGCCCCGTCGGCCTCCTGGAAACGGTCCCGGGGATCGCCGTAGAAGCACGAGCACGCCTTCGCCGGCTGCACCGGGAGCACGACCAGCGCGCAGACGATCGCCAGCACCCGCAGCATGCGCGACATCGGTCTTCTCCTTCGGCCGGGGGGAGTCTCCTACCTTAGAGGGGTGTACCCGCCCGGAAGGTTCCCTAGGCGCACGCTCCTCGTCCTCGCGGCCGCGCTCGTGCTGTCGATGTCGACGTGGTTCTCGGCTTCGGCCGTCGTTCCGCAGCTTCGCGAGGAATGGGGCCTCGGCGACGGCGCCGCGGCGTGGCTGACGATCGCGGTGCAGCTGGGCTTCGTCGGCGGCGCCGTCGCCTCGTCGCTGCTCAACCTGTCCGATGTGTTGCCTTTGCGGCGGGTCATGATCGTCGCGTCGCTCGGAGCCGCCGCCGTCAACCTCCTGCTGTTGACGGTCGACGGACCTGGGGCCGCGATCCCCCTGCGGTTCCTCACCGGGGCGTTCCTTGCCGGCCTCTACCCGCCGGCGCTCAAGCTCATGGCAACGTGGTTCAAGAGCGGCCGCGGCACCGCGCTCGGCGTCATGGTCGGGGCGCTGACGCTGGGCAGCGCGCTCCCCCACCTCGTGAACGCGCTGGGGGGTCTCGAATGGGAGACCGTCATCGTCGCGACCTCGGCCGCCACCGCGGTCGGCGCGGCGATCGTGTGGGCGTTCGTGGACGAGGGTCCGTTCCCGTTCCCCGCCGCGGTGTTCGACGTGCGCCAGGCGCGGCGCGTCTTCCGCAACCGGGCGATCGTGCTCACGTCCGTCGGCTACTTCGGGCACATGTGGGAGCTGTACGCGATGTGGGCGTGGTTCCTGGTGTTCTTCCGGTCGTCGCTCGCCGCGAGCGAGACGCGCGACGGCGCGTTCGCCGCGGTGGCGACGTTCGCCGTCATCGGCATCGGCGGCATCGGCTGTTACGTGGGCGGAGTGCTCAGCGACCGCTGGGGGCGGGCGCGCGTGAGCTTGTGGTCGCTGGCGCTCTCGGGCGCGTGCGCGGCGGCGATCGGCGCGACGTTCGGGCGCGCGCCGTGGCTCGTGCTCGCGCTGGCGCTCGTGTGGGGCTTCGCGATCGTCGCCGACTCGGCGCAGTACTCGACGCTAGTCACCGAGCACGCCGACCAGCGCTACGTCGGGACCGCGCTGACGCTGCAGCTCGCCGCGGGCTTCATGCTGACGGTCGTAACCATATGGCTCGTGCCGCTGTTCGAGGGCGCGGTGTCGTGGCGGCTCGCGTTCCTGCTGCTCGTGCCCGGGCCGCTCGTCGGCATGGAGGCCATGCGCCGTCTGATGCGCGTCTGATCGCGTACTCGCCGGCGCGTGTTGCTACAGTCGCGAGTCGACATGGATGTCGCGTTGGGCATCGCCGGCGTGCTGTGCCTGCTGATGGCGCTCGGTCACACCGTGATCGGGGTCGTCTGGGTCTTGCCGGGCCTGGCGCGCGATCGGCTGCCGACCACGCCGTTCGGGTCGCGCACGCTGACCGAGGCGATGATCCGCGTCGCCTGGTACGTCGTCACGATCTTCGCCACGACCGTCGGCGCCGTGCTCGTCGCGATCGCGTGGGACTCGAGCGAGCTCGAGAGGTTCGTCCTGCGGTCGTTCGCGATGACGTGGCTCGCGGCCGCCGTCATGGCCGCGTGGGTCACCGGACGAAGCTTCGGATCGCCGCGCGCGTTCGTATTGGGCATCCGGCGCCTGCCGGTCCCTCTACTGTGGATCGTCGTCGCCGCGATCTGTTGGCAGGCGTCGACCTGAGAACCGGTGCGCGCCGCGCGCGCGCCGTGCTCCGTGCGTCGAAGCGGGAGGGAGGTCCCGACATGGCGAGCAAGCTCACCGAGCTCTGCATCGACTGTGCCGATCCCGTCCGTCTCGCGCGGTTCTGGTGCGCGGTCCTCGACTACGAGATGCAAGACGAAGACGACGGCATCGTCACGATCGGCTCGCCCATGGCGCCCGCAGCCGGAGACCACGCCGGCCCGGTGCCACCGACGTTAACGTTCGCGCGCGTGCCCGAGCGCAAGACCGTCAAGAACAGGGTCCACATCGACGTCAACCCGACCGACAGGGACCAAGAGGAAGAGGTTCGTCGGCTGCTCGACCTGGGGGCTCGACACGCCGACGTCGGCCAAGGCGACGCGAGCTGGGTCGTCCTCGCCGACCCGGAGGGCAACGAGTTCTGCGTCCTCGCGACCCGCCGCCCCTGACCGCCGCACGGCGCGCGTCTCGCCGTGGAGACGAGCGGGCGTCGCGTCCCGTAACGTCGCACGCGACGCTCGCGCCGCGGACGGGACAGGAGGAGAATGTGCGCGCTCGACGGTTGCGGGACGTGCCGGGGTTCGGGATCGACAAGGTCGCCGCGGCCGCCGGCGACGACCCCGAGGTCCTTCGCATGGAGAACCTCGACACCGACATCCCGCCCCCGCCGGGCGTAGTGGAGGCGACGCGCGCCGCGCTGGGGGACCCCGAGTACAACAGCTGGCTCCCGTTCAGCGGCCGCGACGATCTCAAGGACGCGGTCGCCGACCACGTCGAGCGCCGCAGCGGCGTGCGCTACGACGCGCGCACCGAGGTCGTCATCACGACGTCCGACGGCACCGGCCTGCTCGACGCGCTCCTCGCGACGACCGACCCGGGCGACGAGGTCGTGCTCACCGACCCGACGTACGCCGGGATGATCAACCGCGTGCGCCTCGCCGGCGCGGTGCCGCGCCTCGCGGCGTGCCGCGTCCAAGACGGACGGTGGCGCCTCGACCTCGACTCCCTGCGCGCCGCGGTCACCGACCGCACGAGGGCGTTGTTCGTGCAGAACGCGACGTTCCCGTCCGGGCTCGTGCTCGACGAGCGCGAGTGGCGCGCGATCGCAGACGTCGTCCTCGAACGCGACCTCCACTTGATCTACTGGGGCTTCATGGAGGGCGTGCGGTTCGACGGCCTTCCCCTGGTCCACCCGGCGGCGTTCGATGGGATGCGCGACCGCACCGTGACGCTCGGCAGCGTCTCGATCGACTACCGCATGATCGGCTGGCGCGTGGGATGGGCGGTGGCGAGCGGAGAGACCGCCGAGGCGGTCGGGTTGACGCACGTCTACAACGGTCTCGTCGCCAGCGGCTTCTGCCAGGCCGGCGCGGTCACCGCGCTGCGGTCCGACCCGGCCGACCTCGAGCGCGCGGTCGCGGAGCTCCAGCGCCGGCGCGACGTCGTCATGGAGGAGCTCGACGGGCTGCCCGCGGTCGCGGCGTCCGGGGGCTGGGCGCTGCTGCTCGACACCGAGGCCATGGGCGTCGCGCCGCCGGACGCGTCGCGCCGGTTGCTGGAGCAGAAGGTCGCGGCGACGCCGATGACGGCGTGGGGCGAGACGATCGCCCCTCGCTACGTGCGCTTCGTGTTCAGCCGGGAGCCGGTCGAGCGGCTACGACGTCTCGGCGAGCGCGTCCGTCGCGCACTGACGTAGGGCCGTCCGCGCGCCGACGCGGGGCGGATCCCGGCGTCAGTGACTCTCGATGACGAGCTCGTAGTGCGTCGACGTCTCGTCGAAGCGCGCCAGCAACGCGCGCGCCGCGTCGGGCACGTAAGCACGCTCGTAGTCGTCGCCGACCAACGTCCTTATCGCGTCGATCGAGCGCCACAGCGTGAGCGTCACGAACTCGACCTCGTCGCCGCCGTCGCGGCGTAGCACGTACACGCCCTCGTAGCCGCGGCTCGCGCGCTCTATGCCCGGCAGCACCTCGCGCTCCAACAGCTTCTGGTACTCGTCGGCGTCGTCCGGCGCCGTCCAGCCGTGCCAGATGCGTCCGATCATCGCTCCCTCCTCCTCGGTCAGGCGGACCTTTGCGCGTCGATCGCGCGGCGCGCGAGCTCGACGAGCTCGTCCGCGTCCTCGAGCGCGTCGGCCGGCACCTCGTGGTAGCTCTTTATGTTCTGGCGCTCGTTCGGCCGAAACGTGGGCATGCCGCGCTCCTCGTACCAGCCGCGCGTCGCGTCGTCGGTCTTGAGGTACAGGCGCTCGTCGTAGACGACCCCGAAGAACACCGGGCCGGCGTAGAGGCCGTGCCCCCCGAACATGGCGCGCGGCTCGACGTCGTCCAGCGCGCGCAGTTGATCGAGCACGAAGTCGAGGAAACCCGAATCGCTGCGCATGCGTCTCCCTCTCCGCGACGTCGACGGTCGCGGCGGTTCTATCAGGTCGGCACGTGCGACCGTGACCACGGGAGTCGCATCGCCCGCGTGACGCGACGCGAGCGGCCGTGCGGAGCGCGGCGACCTACACGTCCGACGACGGCCGGCTCGCCGCGTTCGTCGGCGGCCCGCCGGGGGGAGTGGACGCCGACCGTGACCGACGAGGCGGGCTCGAGCAAGCTCAACCGGTGGCGACTCACGGCCGAAACGTAACCAAACGGGCGACCACGTATATGGTTGCCTTGTAGCGACGCGAGCCGGACCGGGGAGGCGGACGACCGGTGCTACACGACGACGCCGCGGTGCGCGGCGTCACGCTCGAGACGAAGGCGCGCCTCGTCGACCTCGCGCACGACGCCATGATCGTCCGTGGAGTCGACGGCGTCGTCGAGATGTGGAACCGAGGCGCCGAGGCGCTCTACGGATACGCGTCCGCGGAGGCGATCGGCCGCGTATCGCACGAGCTCCTCCTCACCCGCTTTCCCGTCCCGCTCGAGGGCATCGCCGAGACGCTCGCGCGCGATGGCGACTGGGTCGGCGAGCTCGAGCACACGACGAAGGACGGGCGGCGCGTCGTCGTGGAGTCGAGGTGGGCGCTGTCGCACGAGGACGGGCGCGCGCTCGTGTTCGAGGTCAACCGCGAGCTGCCGCGCGCCGCTCACCGCGCCGAGAGGAGCGACGTGCTGTTCCGGCTCCTCGAGGACCTTCCTCTCGGTGCGTTCGTGGTCGACGCACACGGACGTCCCGCGTACGCGAACAAGGCGGCGATCGAGCTGCTGGGTAAGGGCATCGATCCGGACGCCTCGGTCGAGGACCTCGCCCGTGTCTACGGCGCCTACGTCGTCGGGACCGACGAGCACTACCCACCGGAGCGCCAGCCGATCGTCCGCGCCCTGCGCGGCGAGCGGTGCGTGGCCGACGACCTCGAGATTCGCCGCCCCGACCGCACCGTGCAGCTCGAGATCTCGGCCGCGCCCGTGCTCGACCACGACGGCGGCGTCGCGTACGCGACCGCGGTGTTCTGGGACGTCACGGAGCGCAAGCGCGCCGAGCGTCTGCTGGCGGACGAGGAGGCCGGCCTGCGCGCGCTCGTCGAAGCCGTTCCCGACGCCATGGTCGTCGTCGACGCCGAGGGCGTCGTCACGCTCGTGAACCAGCAGACCGAGGAGCTGTTCGGTCACGGCCGCGCCGAGCTCGTCGGACGGCCCGTTGAGACGCTGATCCCCGAGGACCGGCGCGACGCGCACCGGCGGCAGCGGGCCGCGTTCCAGCACGCCCCCACGCGCCGGCCCATGGGGCGCGACATGGACCTGCGCGGTCGGCGCAAGGACGGCGCGCAGTTCCCCGTCGACATCAGTCTTGCCCCGCTCGAGCGCGCCGACGAGCGGTTGGTGATCGCGACGATCCGCGACGTCACCGCGCGCGAGCGCACACACGGGCTGTTGGCGGCGCTCGGGCTCGTGGCGACGTCCGCCAACGAGGCGGCCTCGGTCGAGGACGCGCTCAGCGTCGCGATCGCGGCCTTTCTCGACGCGCTGGGATGGAACTTCGGCGGCGCGTACCTGCTCTCCGACGACGAGCCCGGCCGCCTCGTCCACACGGACGTCGTGGCGTCCACGGACCGCGAGCGCTACGCGGCGTTCGCAGAGGCGAGCCGGCGCGTCGTGTTCCGCGCCGGCGTCGGGCTCCCGGGCCGCGCGATCGCCGAGCGCCGCATCGTGGCGGTCGACGACTCGACCGTCGACGAGACGTTTCTGAGGCAGGGCGCGGCGCGCCGCGTAGGCCTCCACGCCGGCGTCGCGTTCCCCATCCTCGCGGGGTCCGAGGCCGTCGGAGCGGTCGAGTTCTTCGCCGACAGGCCGATGCGCGTCGACGACGAGGTCCTCGCCGCCATGGAGCAGGCCGGCGTGCAGCTCGGACGCGTCGTCGAGCGTGCGCGCGCCGAGCGCATCCTCGAGGACCGCGCGCGAGACCTCGAGCGCTCGAACGCGGAGCTGGAGCAGTTCGCGTACGTCGCGTCGCACGACCTGCAGGAGCCGCTCCGTATGGTGGCGAGCTACGTGGAGCTGCTGCGCTCGCGCTACCGCGGCGAGCTCGACGACGACGCCGACACGTTCATCGACTTCGCCGTCGACGGCGCCAACCGCATGCGTTCGCTCATCAACGACCTGCTCGCGTACTCGCGCGTCCAGAGGCGCGGCGGCGGGCTCGAGCCCGTGGACACCGGCGCGGTCGTCGACCAGGCCGTCTCCAACCTCGCGCTCGCCGTCGCCGACGCCGGCGGCCGCGTGACGCGCGACGACGTCATGCCGGTGGTCCACGGTGACGTGACGCAGCTCGTGCAGCTCGTCCAGAACCTGATCGGCAACGCCGTGAAGTTCAGAGGGGAGTCGCCCCCGGAGGTCCACGTCTCGGCCGAGCGCCGGGGCGCGGAGTGGGTCTTCTCCGTCGCCGACAACGGGATAGGGATCTCGCCCGCCTACGCGCAGAGGATCTTCACGATCTTCGAGCGCCTGCACGGTCCGGACGAGTACACGGGGACGGGGATCGGCCTGGCGATCTGCAAGCGGATCGTCGAGCGCCACGGAGGCCGCATCTGGGTCGAGTCGCGGGAGGGCGCGGGGGCCACGTTCCGCTTCACCGTCCCCGCTCGTACGAGCATCGCGGAGAGCTCGCCCGCGGGCGGGCTGGACGACGCGCGAGAGGAGAGGTGACGCGATGGCGACGCCGGTGGAGCCCATCGAGATCCTGTTGGTCGAGGACAATCCCGGCGACGTCCAGCTCACGATCGAGGCGCTGAAGGACGGCAAGGTCAACAACAACCTCCACGTCGCCCGCGACGGCGTCGAGGCGATGGAGTACCTGCGCGCCGGCCACCGGCCCGACGTCATCTTCCTCGACCTCAACCTCCCGCGCATGGACGGTCGCGAGGTGCTCCAGGCGGTCAAGGGCGACGACGACCTCAAGGCGATCCCGATCGTCGTGCTCACGACGTCCGAGAGCGAGGAGGACGTGTTGAGGAGCTACCAGTTGCACGCGAACTGCTACATCACCAAGCCCGTCGACTTCACGCAGTTCATCAAGGTCGTCCAGAGCATCGACGCGTTCTGGTTCTCCGTCGTCAAGCTCCCGCGCGAGTGACCGGCGTGCCGTCTCGCTCGATCGCGTCGCCCGCCTCGTCCCTCGAGCACCTGAGGACCGTGCTCCTCGTGGAGGACAACGCCGGCGACGCGCTGCTCGTCCGTCAGATGCTCGGTGAGGCGTGGGTGTCGAGCTTCGAGCTCGTCCACGTCGACTCGCTCCACCGCGCCCAGGAGCATCTGTCGGCTCATCCCGCGTCGTGCGTCCTTCTCGACCTCGGCCTTCCCGACGCGACGGGCGTCGACGTCGTGGCGCGCGTACGCGAGCGGGCGCCCGAGACGCCGATCATCGTGCTGACGGGGCTCGACGACGAGGAGCTCGCGCTCGAGGCGCTGCAGCAGGGCGCGCAGGACTACCTCACCAAGAACCATCTCGACTCCAGGCTCCTTGCGCGCGCGGTGCGCTACGCGATGGAGCGCAAGAAGCTCGAGCAGGAGATCGCGTTCCAGGCGCTGCACGACCCGCTCACCGGACTGGCGAACCGTCCGCTGCTCCTCGAGGACCTCGCTTCCGCGCTGCGGCGGTCGCGCCGCAGCGGTCAGCGCGTCGCGTTGTTCTTCGTCGACCTCGACCGCTTCAAGAGCATCAACGACACGTACGGGCACGCCGCGGGCGACCTCGTGCTGAGCGCGACCGCGCGTCGCCTTCGTGATGCCGTCCGGCCCGGTGACACGGTCGCGCGCCTGGGCGGTGACGAGTTCGCCATCGTGTGCGACGGGATCCCGGACGAGGCGGTCGCCGCGACCATCGCGGCCCGCGTCGGCGAGTGCCTGTCGCAACCGGTGACCGTCGCCGGCAGACGGTTCTCGCCGCGCGCCAGCGTCGGGATCGCTCTGGGTTCCGCCGCGGTCGATCCCGACGCGCTCCTGCGCGACGCCGACGCGGCCCTGTACCGCGCCAAGGAGCTCGGCCGCGGGCGCGTCGAGATGTACGACGAGCAGCTGCGCCGCCGTCTGCACGAGACCAAGCGCATCGAGGCGGAGCTCTCCGACGCGGTGCGCGACGAGTCCTTCGTGCTGCACTACCAGCCCCAGGTCGACGTCGCGTCGGGCGCCGTCGTCGGGTACGAGGCGCTGGTCCGGTGGGCGCACCCGGAGCGCGGCCTGCTCGCCCCCGCGGAGTTCCTCGCGGTCGCCGAGGACGACGGCTGCATCCACGCGCTCGGGACGTGGGTGTTCCGCGAGGCGTGCGCGCAGGCGGCGCGCTGGTCCGCGGCGGTCCCGGAGCGGCGCCCGCACGTCGCCGTCAACCTGTCGCCGGCACAGCTGCACGACCGGTCGCTGGCGGCGGCGGCGGAGGCGGCGGTGCGCGCCGCCGGCGTCGCCCCGTCGTCGCTGTGCGTCGAGGTGACCGAAGCGGCGCTCGCGAGCGACGGCGACGCCGCCGCGGACGTCCTCGCGAGTCTCAAGGACGTCGGCGTACGCGTCGCCATCGACCACTTCGGCGCGGGCTACTCGTCGATCGCGCAGCTGAGGAGGCTGCCCCTCGACGTGCTGAAGGTCGATCGGTCGTTCGTGCCGGGCGACGGCAACGGCGCCGAGCGCGTCGCCGCCGCGGTCGTCGACCTCGCGCATTCCTTGCACATGCGGGCGCTCATCGAGGGCGTCGAGACGGACGCACAGTGGGACGCGGTGCGCGCGACGGGGTGCGACGAGGCACAGGGCTTCCTGCTCGGGCGTCCGGCCCCGGCGAGCGCGATCGACCCCGCCGCGCCCGGGCGCAGAGGCCGACGTGCGGACGCGTAGGCGTCGCGTCGACGGCGTGGGCGGAGACCGTCACCGACGATCGGCCGGAGGGGCGTTCGACGGCCAAGCCCCTTGCGCTCCGACGCGGCGGTTTCATACGCTTTGTCGCAGGGTTGCGTAGTTTCGTCCACGGCTAGGCGACGAAGGGATCGGCTTGACCACCTCGCAGCAGTTCGGCGCGTCCGCGCCGCCGGCCGCCGGCAACGGCGGCGCCACCCAGAACAACGTGAGCTCCTTCCGTACCGTCGCGCCGCACGCCGCGACCGGCGAGGCGATGGGCCCGCTCAAGGACCTGCCTGGCTTCTGGCAGGGCACCGGCTTCAACCTGATCGCCCGGCCGGACTACGACCCGGCGAACGAGGACGGGTTCTTCCTCGAGCTCAACATGCTGCAGGAGTCGATCGAGTTCACCCCGATCGGCTCGCCGGTGATGAACCGCGGCAGCGTCCAGGACGACATCGCGCTGTTCGGCGTCACCTACCTGCACCGCGTGACCGACGCCCGGAGCGGCGGGGCGCTGCACATCGAGCCCGGCGTGTGGCTGAGCATCCCCGCGACCACCGATCCGCCCGCCGACGCGAGCGTCGCCCGCCTCGCGACGATCCCGCACGGCAGCGCCGTGTGCGCGTTCGGCCCCGTCGAGGAGGTCGTCCCGGACGGGCCGCCGGAGATCCCGCCGTCGAACACGGTCCCGTTTCCGGTCGGCGCCGAGCCGCCCCCGCCGGGGACGAAGAACCCGTACAAGGCCTACGACCTGAGCGCCGACTGCAAGTACCGGACGCACCCGCTTCCCGAGAGCATCACGCAGGCGATGGTCGACGACCCGATCAACGTGCTGCGCGACGCGCTGCGGGGCCAGACGCTCACGCACATCACCCGGCTGTTCGCGATGACCGCGTCCGACGGCGGCGGCGTCGCCAACATCCCCTTCATCGAGCGGAACGCCGACACGCCGGCCCTCGAGTCGGTCTGGGCGATCGAGCGCGTGCAGCGCCCGGCCGACGTCGGCTCGGCCGCCGACGACGACTCGCCCGACGAGCTGCTGCAGCTGCAGTACGCGCAGACCGCGCTGTTGAACTTCCGAGGGATGAGCTTTCCCCACGTCTCCGTGGGCACCCTCACGAAGGCATTCTGACGCGTGACGGTCGATCTCACCGGGACGTGGGCCCTCGTTGCGTGGCGGCGGGTGGCCGAGGACGGTTCGGTCAGCCACCCGCTCGGCCCGCGCGCGCGCGGCCTGCTCGTCTACACCGCGAACGGCCGCATGTCGGTCGTGCTCGCTGCCGCGGGGCGCCCGCAGATCGAGACCGCCGATCCGCTCGGCGGCGACGTCCGGGCGCGCGCCGACGCGTACTCGACGTGCCTCGCCTACTACGGCAGCTACGCGGTGCGCGACGACGAGGTCGTGCACCGCGTCGATACGGCGCTGTTCCCGAACTGGTCCGGAGACGAGCAGGTGCGCCCGTTCACGCTCGACGGCGACGAGCTCGTGCTGCGCACGCCGCCGATGGAGACGGCGGCCGGCACGGTCGTCAACGAGCTCGCGTGGGCGCGCGAGAAGCCATGAGCGATCGCACGCGGCGGTTCGTCGAGGTCTCGGCCCGGCTGACGGGGTTCAGTCCGGTGGACCTCCACGGGACCGGCATGGTCGACGTGTACGCGCAGACGGTGGAGGACGCGGGCGTGCTCGACGATCTGCTGGGGGCCGCGGACCCCGATGGCGACGCCGCCCGCGACGTGATCCTGCTGTGGTACTGCGGGACGTGGCGCGGCGAGACCGTCTCCGCCGACGCCTACATCGCGGGGCTGCAGTGGGCGGCCGCGGGCGCCCACCCCGTCGGCGGGCGCGCGCAGGGATACGGAGCGTGGGCCGTGCCCCCGCAGAGCGCGACGCCGTGAGCGAGCACGTGACGCACGACGTCGTGATCGTCGGTGGCGGCACCGCGGGAGCGCTCGTCGCCAAGCGCCTGACGCATGCCGGCATGCGCGTCCTCATGCTCGAGGCGGGCCCCGGCACGCCGGCGGACTTCGGCGGCTACCTCCGCCACCTCGAGCACTTCCACGCGTCGTCGGCCAAGGGCCCCGAGGCCCCGTGGCCGCCGTCGCCCAACGCGCCGCAGCCCGACACGCACGACGTCAAGTCCGGCGACGGCTACTTCGTGCAGAACGGCCCGCATCCGCACGCGAGCAGCTACACGCGTCTGCTGGGCGGCTCGACGCTGCACTGGCTCGGCGTCTCGCTGCGGATGCTGCCGGAGGACTTCGAGATGCGCACGCGCCACGGCGTCGGGCGCGACTGGCCGCTCGGCTACCGCGACCTGGAGCCGTACTACCGGGCGGCGGAGCTCGAGCTCGGCGTCGCCGCGGACGTCGTCGACCAGGCGCATTCGGGCGTCGAGTTCGCGCCCGGCTACGACTATCCGATGCAGCGGATCCCGCCGAGCTACTCCGACCAGGTGCTCGCCCGCGCCGTCGACGGCATGGAGGTCGCGGTCGGCGACGAGCGGTTCACGCTGAAGGTGCGCAACTACCCCGCGGCCCGCAACGGAATGCCGCGCGGCGACTACGAGCCGGTCGGCGCCGTCGACGAGCGCCGTGAGGGCCAGGCGCTGGGGCGCGATCTCGGCCAGCGCTGCCAGGGCAACACGGCGTGCACGCCGATCTGCCCCGTCCAGGCGAAGTACAACGCCGCCAAGACGATCGCCCAGGCGCAGCGCGACCGGCTCGAGGTCGTGACGCAGGCCGTCGTCACCAAGCTGCACGTCGACCCCACCAGCGGCGCGGTCGAGAGCGTCGAGTACCAGCGCTACGACGATCCCGGCTCGCCGCGCCACACGGTGCACCGCGTCGGCGCGCGCGCCTTCGTGCTCGCGGCCCACGCGGTCGAGAACGCCAAGATCATGCTCGCCTCCGGCGCCGGCGGCGACCTCGTCGGCCGCCACCTGATGGACCATCCCTGTCTGTACGCGTGGGGCCTGTCGCCGGTCCCGGTGGGACCGTTTCGCGGCCCGCTGTCGACCTCGGGGATGGACGACGTCCGCAGCGGCGCGTTCCGCGCTCGCCACGCGGCCTTCCGCTTCGACATCGGCAACGACGGTTGGCGCTCCGCTACCGGGGCTCCCGAGACGACCGTCGCGAAGGCCGTCGCCGAAGGGCTGCGCGGCACGGAGCTTCGCGCGCGCCTGACCGACACGCTGTCGCGCCAGGTGCGCATGTCGCTCGCGGTCGAGCAGCTCCCGGCGGCCCACAACCGGGTGACGATCGACCCACGTTACGTCGACGCGCTCGGCAACCCGCGCCCGGTGATCGACTACCGCATCGACGAGTACACGCTCGGCGGGATGGCCGCGGCGACCGACGTCGCGCGCGCGATGTTCGACCGCGCCGGCATCGTCGACTGCACGAATCCCGAGGAGGGCACGTGGTTCCCGTCGGTCACCCACGGTGAGCGGACGTTCCACTACCACGGCATGGGGCACTTCGGCGGCACGCATCTCATGGGCGCCGCGCCGGAAGACTCCGTCGTCGACGCCGACCAGCGCTCGTGGGACCATCGCAACCTGTACCTCGTCGGATCGGGGAGCTGCCCGACGATGGGCACGTCGAACCCGACGCTGACGCTGGCCGCGCTCGCGCTGCGCACGGCCGCTCACATCGAGCGCGAGCTCTCCGCATGAGCGTCGATCGTCTCAAGGAGCTGCTCGACGCGGCCGTGAAGCTCGAGCTCGCGACGATCCCGCCGTACCTGTGTGCGCTCTACTCCATCCACCCGCACGGCAACGACGAGGCCAAGCTCGTGATCCGCTCGGTGGTCGTCGAGGAGATGCTCCACATGGTCCTCGCGGCCAACGTGATGAACGCGATCGGAGGTGAGCCGCGCGTCGCGGGCCCCGACAACGCGCCGCGCTACCCACACGAGCTGCCCGACGGCGTCGTCCTGCACCTGCTGCCGTTCTCGCCGGCGGCCGTCGAGGCGTTTCTCACCGTCGAGAACCCGGGTCACCACTCGGACCATGCCTCGGCCGATCCCGAGCATCCGGTGCCGCCCGATCGCCGCCACGAGACCCACGTCGCGCACTCGACGAAGGCGACCGCGGCGCGGCCTGGGACGATCGGCGAGTTCTACGCCGAGATCGAGCAACTGCTGCGCGAGACGGCGGCCGAGATCGGCGAGCGGGCGCTGTTCTGCGGCGACCCCGCGCGTCAGGTCTCGCGCGAGTACTACTACGCCGGCGGCGGGCGGGTGCTGGAGGTGACGGACCTCGCGTCGGCGACCCGCGCGCTCGACGAGATCGTCGAGCAGGGCGAGGGCGACATGGGCTCGATGTTCGACGACGACGCCGACCTCGCGCACTACTACCGGTTCCAGCAGCTGAAGCACAACCGCGCCTACGTCGCCTCGGACACCGACGTGCCGACCGGCCCGGAGCTCGACGTCGACTTCGGAGCGGTCTACCCGATGATCGAGAACCCGCGCGCCGACGAGTACGCCGATCCCGACCTGCGCGCCGCGAGCGACGCCGCCAACCGCACGTGGTCGGAGCTGCTCGTGCAGATCGACGAGGCGTTCGACGGCCACCCGTCGGCGTTGGTCCCCGCCGTCCACAGCATGTTCCGGCTGCGCGACCTCATGCTCGTGCTGCTCGCCAACCCGTTGCCCGACCATCCCGGCCGCAACGCCGGGCCGACCTTCGATTGGACCGACCCATGATCTTTCCCCGCGGAGCCGCCCGACGCACCGACCACGACGCCGCGGCCGACGTCGTCTACGACGTCGTGATCGTCGGCGCCGGCATCAGCGGCGCGATCATCGCCAACGAGCTCGGCGCCGCCGGCAAGCGCGTCCTGATGCTCGAGGCCGGTCCCGGCGACGACATCACCCTCGCCGGCTACAAGTCGTACCTCGAGCGCTTCTACGGGCAGGCGATCAAACACAACCAGTCTCCGTTCCCCGACAACCCCAACGCCCCGATGCCCAAGAGCATCGACGCGCGCCGGGTCGCGGCGGGGGCGGTCGACTCGTCGGCGTACCTCGTGCAGGAGGGTCCGTTCAGCACGGACACCACGTACACGCGCGTGTTCGGCGGGACGACGATGCACTGGGAGGGCAAGACGCTGCGCATGCTGCCCGAGGACTTCGAGACCCGCACGCGCTACGGGCAGGGCCGGGACTGGCCGATCGGGTACGAGGACCTCGCCGGCTACTACAACAGGGCCGAGCTGGAGCTCGCGACCTCGGCCGACGTCGAGGACCAGGCGTTCTTGGGCATCCACTTCGACGACGGCTACGTCTACCCGATGAAGGGCCTCCCGCTGTCGTATCTCGACCAGCAGGTTGATGCCGGCATCAGGGGGACGACGGTGGAGCTGGGCGGCGGGGCCTACGAGCTGAAGGTGCGGCCGTTCCCCCAAGCCCGCAACGGCATCCCCAATCCCGACTACGACGGGGGCAAGGGCTACGTGCCGGTCGGCGCGGTGAGCACCCACCAGGTCGAGGAGGGGCACCGCTGCCAGGGCAACATCAACTGCGTCCCGCTCTGTCCGGTCCAGGCGAAGTACAACGCCGGCAAGACGCTGGCCGTCGCCTTCAGCACCGGTCGTGTTGACCTCCTCGCCCAGACCGTCGCCTCGAAGGTGGTCGTCGATTCGGTCAGCGGCCAGGTCACCGGGATCGAGTACAAGAGCTACGCGGATCCGAACTCGCCCGAGCACGTCACGGGAACGGTGCGCGGCAAGGTCTTCGTGCTGGCCGCGAACGCGATCGAGAACGCGCGGTTGATGCTCGCCTCGGGCCTCCCTAGCACGAGCGGGCTCGTCGGGCGCAACCTCATGGACCACGCCTACCTGTTGACTTGGGCCCTCATGCCACAGGTATGCGGCACCGGGCGGGGGAGCGTCTGCACCGGCGGGATCCAGGAGCTCCGCGGCGGCGGCTTCCGCCGCGACCAGGCTGCGTTCAACTGCGACATCCACAACGAAGGCTGGGCTTGGGCGACCGGTTCGCCGTACCCCGACTTGGCCGAGTTCGTGGACGAGAAGAGACGCTTCGGCAAGGCGCTGCGCACGGAGCTCGTCGCGAAGTTGACCCGCCAGCTGCTACTCGCCTTCATGGTCGAGGTGATGCCGGAGGAGAGCAACACGGTGTCCGTCGACCCCTCGCACAGGGACCCGCTCGGAAACATGCGACCGTTCATCTCGTTCCAGGTGCCCGAATACAGCATGAACGGCGTCGCCTTCGCACGACGGTTCGCCCGCGACGTGTTCGCGCGCCTGGGTGCCGAGGATCACACCGCCTACGACGCGGACGACTACGGCTACGTGACCCACGACGGGGAGGGTTACGCCATCCGCGGCGGCAACCACCTCGGGGGTACGCACATCATGGGCGCGAACGCGAGGGATTCGGTCGTCGACTCCTACCAACGCTCATGGGACCACGACAACCTCTACCTCGCAGGGGGCGGCAGCATGCCGACGATCGGGTCGTCGAACGTCACGCTCACCTTGGCCGCTCTCTGCTTCAGGACCTCCGAGAAGATCCTCGAGCGACTCCGTGACGACGCCCGGCCGGTCGAAGTACGCGGGGCCTGAGGTGGCGCTGCCTCGCATCACCACCGTCGAGTCACTGCACGCGTACTTGTATGCAGCGCTGCAACTCGAGCACGCGACGATCCCGCCGTACCTGACCGCGCTCTATTCGATCCATCAAGGCACCAACCTCGACGCGTTCATGGTGATCCGCGTCGTGGCGGTGGAGGAGATGCTGCATCTGACGCTCGCGGCGAACGTGATGAACGCAACCGGTGGGACCGCCGACCTCACCCGTTCCGGCTTCGTACCGTCGTACCCTGCCTATCTGCCCGATGGCGAGGACGACTTCCAGGTCGACCTGCAGCGTTTCTCGCCGGAGGCGGTCGAGACGTTCCTGAACATCGAGCGCCCGGCTGCGGCCCCGGAGGAAGAGGCGCGCGTCGTCGCCAATCACAACCCGCGCTCCGCGCTGCTCGCAGCGCCCGACGACCGTTCGGAGCGCTTCTACAGCATCGGCGAGTTCTACGAGGAGATCGAGCGGGGACTCGATCACCTCCACGGTGAGCTCGGCGACGATCTCTTTTGTGGCGACCCACAGCGGCAGATCACGCCGGAGTACTACTACTCCGGCGGTGGCGAGGTCGTCCCGGTCAAGGACCTCGACTCTGCAAAGGCGGCACTCGAGCTGATCGCGGAGCAGGGCGAAGGCCACGGCGGCGCGATCTTCGACGAGGAGGGAGAGATCTCGCACTACTACCGTTTCGAGCAGCTGAAGCTGGGCCGGCACTACCAGCCCGGCGACGAGCCCGGCACCCCCAGCGGACCGGAGCTGTCCGTCGACTGGGATGCCGTCTATCCGGTGAAGAGGAACTGTGTTCTCGACGACATGCGCGACGCTCCCGAGCTCTATCAGGGCGCGGCGGCATTCAACCGGCAGTACGCCGATTTCCTCGGCCTTGTCACGCGCGCCTACACGGGCGAGCCTTCGCTGTTGATCGACGCCGTTACGGAGATGTTCCGCCTGCGTGACGCGATGCTCGGCCTCATCCGTTACCCCCTGCCAGGTCGTGAGGGACTGACGGCGGGGCCGACCTTCGAGGTCGGGGGTTTGTCGTGACCGCCGAGCGACTCGACGCCTTCCTCGACTTCTCTCGAGCGGCAACGGGCTTCTCGACGCTCCGCCTGCGCGGGACGGGCCAGTCCGAGGCGTACTACTCCACGGTCACGGACGTCGTCGGCGGCGCGGTGCTCGACGCGCTGCTCGACGCGTGGGCGCGCGCTCTGGAGGAGGCCGACCGGGGCGGCGATCTCGACGACGTGCTGCGTCGCGAGATCTTCGACGATCCGCATCTCGGTCCGATCGCCCGCAACGTCATCAAGCTCTGGTACGTCGGCATGTGGTACGAGCTGCCGAAGGAGTGGTCGGAAACCTACGGCGCGCGCGAGCGCGACGTGACGTTCACCGTCTCGCCCACCGCGTACACCGAGGGACTGCTGTGGCCTGCCATGGGCGCCAACCCTCCGGGCGCAAAGGCCCCCGGCTACGCGTCGTGGACCGGGCCGCCACGGATCGGAGAAGACTGATGCTGGATCGCAGCAAGGTGAGGCTCGGCGTGACCCCGACGCTGTGGTGGAACGACGACTTCCCGTCGATCGACGCCGGGATCACGTTCGGTCAGTGCGTGAGCGAGATGGCGCTCGCGGGCTTCGAAGGTTGCAGCGTCGGCCACAAGTACCCGACCGACCCCGCGGTCTTGAAGTCGGAGCTCGACCTGCGCGGGCTGCACGTCTCCGAGCCGTGGGTGAGCACCTACTTCACGATCAACGACATGGAGACGCACACGCTTCGCAGCTTCCACGAGCAGCTCGAGTTCATCCGGGCGATGGGCGGCACCGACATGGTCGTCGCCGAGCTGGGCGGATCGGCGCACCCGCTTCCCGTGGCCGTCTTCGCCAACAAGGCCGTCTACGACGACCGGCAGTGGGACGCGCTCGCCGCCGGCCTCGACAAGCTCGGCGGGATCGCGAAGGCCGAGGGCATGCGGCTCTGCTACCACCACCACATGGGCACCGGCGTGATGACGCGTCCGGAGCTCGACCGGCTGATGGAATCGACCGATCCGGACCTCGTCCACCTGCTGTTCGACAGTGGCCACATGGGGTTCGCCGGCGGCGACCCCGTCGACGTCGTCAGGACCTACGGCGAGCGCATCAAGCACGTCCATCTCAAGGACGTCCGAACGGACGTCGTCGCGCGCGCCCACGCCGAGAGCCTGTCGTTCCAGGAGGCCGTCGAGGACGGCGTGTTCACCGTCCCGGGCGACGGCGACCTCGACATGCGCGCGATCCTCGAGGCGCTCGCCGACGCCGACTTCGAGGGGTGGCTCGTCGTCGAGGCCGAGCAGGACCCCGCGAAGGCGCGCCCGCTCGAGTACGCGCTGAAGGCGCGCGACTACCTGCGCGACGTCCTCGGGTGGTGAGGTGACGGCGCGCGACCTCTACTGCAGCTTCTTCCTACTGACCGTCGACCTGAGGCCGGAAGACGACGCGTCGCGCCGGGCCGTCGTGGGCCACATGGCGGGGCTCGCCGCGATGGGCTACACGGGCTTCGACCTTCCGGTCTCGCCGCGCACGGCGCCGGTCGGCGGGCACGGGCGTCCGGCCGACCACGCGCGCGAGATCGAGGCGTACCGCGAGTTGCGGGCGGCGATCGAGGCCGCCGGGCTCGGCGACGTCGGCGTGACGACCAACGTCGCGGCGACGAGCGCGTTCGACCCGTCGTCGCCCGACCCCGATCGGCGCGCGTCGGCGCTCGACTACCTGAAGTCGCGCGTCGACATCACCGCCGTGCTCGGGGGCCGGATCATGGCCGGTCCGATCGTGTTCCCGTACAACGCGTTCCCGACGGGCGACGCAGGCGAGCCGCTGTGGAGCGACGCGCTGCAGGACTGGCTCGCGCCGGGCTACGAGCGCGCTCGCCCCGTCGTCGCCGAGCTCGCCGACTACGCCGAGGAACGCGGCGTGAAGGTCGCCATCGAACCCGTCGACCGGTGGGAGCAGCCGGCGCCGAACTCGGTCCGCGATGTGCTCGGCTTCCTCGAGACCGTGCCCTCGCGCAACGTCGGCGTCTGCCCCGACAGCGCGCACGTCGCGCTCGGCGACGACGGGCCCGCGGCGTTCGCGGCCGACGTCGAGCGCGCGGCCGACGAGGGGCGACTCCACTACGTGCACGTCTCGGCCCCGGGCCGCGGCGCGGTGCGCGACAGCTGGATCTCGTGGGACCGGTTCCTCGAACCCGTGCTCGAGCGCTACGACGGGCCGCTGCTCGTCGAGACCTTCAACGCGATACCGGTCTTCTACGCGCCGCTGCACCTCGTCCGGCGCAAGTTCTGGGTTCCGGGCGAGGACGAGCCCGATCCCGGGACGCCCGACGCCTACACGGTGGCGAGGGAGTCGCTCGCCGAGGTGCGCGCGCAGCTCGGCCGGCTCGAGGGCACCCGCTCAGCGCCTGCGTCGCTCTAGGGCTTCGTTGAGGAACAGCGCGCTGTTGATCAGCGCGAGGTGGGTGAAGGCCTGCGGGTAGTTGCCGAGGAAGCGGCCCGTCGAGTCCATCTCCTCGGCGTAGAGCCCGAGGTGGTTCGAGTAGCCGTGCAGCTTCTCGAAGACCAGCCGCGCCTTGTCGAGTTGTCCCGATCGTGCGAGGCACTCGACGAACCAGAACGAACAGATGCCGAAGGTTCCCTCCGCTCCCTCGAGCCCGTCCGAAGCGGCCGCCTCCGGGAGGTACCTGTAGACCAACGCGTCGTCGACGAGCTCCTCCTCGATCGCGTCCAGGGTCGAGAGCCAGCGGGGGTCGCGCGACGCGATGAAGCCGACCAGCGGCATCATCAACGCCGACGCGTCGAGCGTCTCCGATCCCTTGTACTGGACGAAGGCTTGCTTCTTCTCGTTCCAGAAGCCGTTGTAGACCTCGTCGTGGATCGCGTCGCGCACCTCGAGCCAGCGGCCGAGCGGCGCGGGAAGCGACCGTCGCTGGGCGATGCGGATCGCGCGGTCCATCGCGACCCAGTCGGTGACGCGCGAATAGAGGAAGGCGCGCTTGCCCCCTCTCACCTCCCATATGCCCTCGTCGGTGTCGCCCCAGTGCTCGCACACCCAGTCGGTGGCCGCGGCGAGGTCCCGCCACATGTCGTACGAGATGGGCTCGACGCTATCGTCGTAGAGATCGACGAAGTAGAGCAACTCGCCGTAGATGTCGAGCTGCACCTGGTCGTAGGCGCCGTTTCCGATCCGCACCGGCGCGGATCCCCGGTAGCCGCTCAGGTGGTCGAGGATCTCCTCGGTGAGGTCGTGGCGCCCGTCGATGCCGTACATGATCTGCAACTCGCCGGTCGTGTCGGACTCGTCGAAGCGGTCCTCGATCCAGCGCATGAAGCTCTCCGCCTCGTCGTGGAACCCGAGACGGATGAGACTGGCGGCGGTGAACGACGCGTCGCGCACCCACGTGAAGCGGTAGTCCCAGTTCCGGACACCGCCGATCTCCTCGGGAAGGCCGAACGTTCCGGCTGCGGCGATGGACCCGAAGCGCTGCGACGTCAGCAGCTTCAAGGCGAGCGCGGAGCGCGTGACCATGTCCTGCCACAGGCCGCGATAGGACGTCTGCGCGATCCAGTCGCGCCAGTAGTCGACCGTGTGCTGGAAGGCTCGCTCGACGTAGTCGGCGGCCTCGGTCGGGCTCTGCGTCTCGGCGTAGACGGTCTCGAGGATGAAGTCGACGAACTCGCCCGACTGGAGCGTGAAATCGGCGACCGCGCTACCGTCTTCGATCTCGACCGGAACCGGCGTGCGCAAGCGCAACGTCGTGGCGTCGTCGCCATCCGACGTGAACCAGACCTCGCCGTTTCTTTCCTCGGCTCGATGCGACGCGCGCGCGTAGTCGAAACGCGGACTGCACTCGAGGCGCAGGTCGAACGGCCCTCGTACCGCCCTGACCCGCCGAACGAGGATGTGGGTGTGGCGCATCTCTCCGACCGGCATGAAGTCGGTGATCTCGGCTACTCCGTCGGCGCTCAGGAAGCGCGTGAGCAGCACGTTGGTGTCCGGCAGGTACATCTGCTTGTGGCGCGTCCCCTCGCCGCGCGGGGCGATCCGGAACCGGCCCCCCTTGTCGTCGTCCAACAACGCGCCGAAGACGCTCGGCGAGTCGAAGTGCGGGAAGCACATGTAGTCGATCGATCCGTCGACGCCGACGAGCGCCACGGTGTGGAGGTCGCCGACGAAGCCATAGTTCTCGAGCGGTTGATAGGTCACTCCGAGCCTCCCTGAGAGTCCGCGCCGTACAGGGCCCCACCCGGCCAGCCTAGCTGTACAGGCACGGCCGTCCTAGGGATGAACCTAGAGATTCCTCACGCAAGGTCCTCCGGAGAGAAGGTCACTGCCCCCGCAACTTCCGTTCCCGGCTCGAGCACGATCGTGCCCGTGTCCGTCCGCGTGCGTGCCTGGTTGAAGGCGTCGATGACGTTGGTGGCCGGCTCGACGCACGCGAATCTCTCGCCGGGAGGCGTGTAGACGACGAGGAACTCGAACGGTCCCTCCGCCGTCATCGTGATGCGCAGCCCGCGATCGGCCCACTCGATCTCGGCGACTCCGTCCCATCCGGTGAAGTTGTTGTCCAGCGACACGTCGTCGGGGTCGATGCCTCGGTCGAGCCTGCGATCCGCGGGGAGCTCCACGAGCTCGGTCGGCATCGAGCCGGCGTCGCTCAGCCACACGCCGTCGACGGCGGCCGAGATCCTCGTCCGGGGCGTGCGAACGAAGTAGGGATGGAGGCCGAAGCCGACGGGCATGGCCTCGTCGCCCTCGTTGGTCACCGCGAGCGCGACCGTCAGCTCGTCCCCGGACAACGACAACGACTGCCGCGCGCTGTAGGGGAACGGCCACGCGTCGGGATCGTGGCGGAAGCCGATCGTGAGACGGTCGTCCGCCCGTTCGCTCACGGCCCACGACGTCTGCCACCCGTGCCCGTGGATCGCATGAGGCTCCGGTGGGAAGTTCGGCGGCAGCCGGATCTCCCGGCCGTCGAAGGTGAAGCGGCCGTCCCGGATCCGGTTCGAGAACGGAACCAGAGGAAAGCACGACGTGTCGGTCGGGACCCGCCTTTCGACCGCGTGCGGCAGGGCGGGCCTGAAGAGGTCGAGCGACTCGAGCCCGCGCAGCCGCGCGTAGCGAGTGATCACCCCGCCGGCGCCGGGCGCGACTTCGACGACCGCATCGTTGCTGCGAAGCTCTACGAGTCCCTCTGCGATGCCAAGCTCCCTGTCGACTCCTCGCGGGACGGTTCCCGCATTAGACCGTGTTTGGGGGGATTTGTCACCGGTCGCTGCTCGGCTCGGGCGTTCACGAACGGCGCGGAGCGCGACGTCGAGCGTCTCGGCGGCTGCTTCGAGCGGCTTGTCGCTCATACGCCCCGCCCCCGGCGTCATCCGCGATGATGAGCGTCCTGGCGAGGGGATCGGAGGGCCGATGCGCACCTACGGCGTGGAACGGCTGGGCGCGTTCAGCGACGGCGTGTTCGCGATCGTCGCAACACTGCTCGTCCTCGACATCAAGCTGCCCGACCCGCCTCTGCCGGACCGGGAGCTCGCCCACGAGCTCGTCGCCAACGTCCCGGCCTTCTTCGGCTGGCTCGTGAGCTTCGTGGTGCTGGCGCGCTTCTGGACCGTGCATCACCACGTCGTCGACGCCCTGGCGCGCGTCTCCATGAGCACGATCGTGTGGAACTTCGTGTTCCTCATGACGATCTCACTGCTTCCCTTTGCGGCGTCGTTGGTGGGGACCTACGAGTTCCACAGCGCCGGGCCGCTCGTCGCCTTCGCGTTGGGCCTCGGGCTCTCGGCGCTCACCCTGGGGCTGTTCGCGCATCACGTCGCCCGTGCGCAGCACCTCCGCCGCGAGGCGAGAGAAGACCTCGAACGCGTGTGGCGACACCACAGCCTCGTCGTCCCCGCCGTCGCGGTCGCGGCCTCGGCAACGGCCCTGCTCCATCCGGCCATGGCGCTCGCGGTGCTCACGGTCGAGTCGGTGGCGATGTTCGTGATGCTGCGCGCCCCGCGCGCCGAGACCGCCGCCTGACTCTGCCTTCTGGCTTCGTGGGGCCGCCACTTGCTCCACGGCGCGCGGCATGGTTTACAGTCGACTGCCGTAGACCGCGTCGACGAAGCCAGCAGTGCGGCGCCGTCGGGAGGCGCGCCGAGAATCGCAGGCCGGGGTAGCTCAGTCGGCAGAGCGGCTCACTCGTAATGAGCAGGTCAGGGGTTCGATTCCCCTCCCCGGCTCTCCACCGGCCCGACGAGGGCGTCGTCGCGAGCGACGCCCGCGACCGTGCGTCGCGACGCGTGGTCCACTGGAGCGATGGGTGGCCGGGGTCTCGCGCGCCGCGTGATCGTCCTTGGCGTCGTCGCGCTGTCGCTCGCGGCCGCGGGGTGCGGCGGCTCGTCGGAGCCCGCCGGCGACGTCGTCCCGTTCGAGCGGCGTCCTCTTCCCGGCGACTTCGACGACGCCCCGCGCGTCACCGCTGCGCAGGCTTCGCTCGAGCCGCGCCTGCTGCGCGTGCCCGAGAGCGCCGCGCTCGGCGGGGTGCTCGCGTACGTCGTGGAGCTTCGCAACGACAGCGACGAAGACGTGTCCCTCGACCCGTGCCCAGCGTTCTACCAGGCGTGGGGCGAGAGCGGCACGGCCGTGTTCGGCCCGGGGTTGCTCAATTGCGACGACGCGCCGCCGGCCGTGCCCGCGGGTGGGAGCGTTCGCTTCCGGATGGAGCTGCCGATGCCGGACGACTTCGACGGCCGCAACTCCTACGCCGGAACGATCGTCTGGTACCTGAACGCCGCCGAGTCGCGGCGCGCCGCCTACTCGTCGACCGTCGTGGTGTCCGAGGGCGCGTGCCTCGAGTCGGCACGAGAGGGCGGCCGCGTGCGAGATACCTGTTCGTAACGACGACGTCGTCGAGAGGGTCCCACGGCCGACCGATGCGGCTCGCACCGGGGAGCGCGTCGCGTCGTGGGAATCCGGGGGGCCAGCCGGCGCCCCCTCGTGCGTCGTATCGATGGCGCACCGAACGCGTCCGCAGCCGACGTCGTGGAGAGAGCCGAGTGCCAGCAGGCCGTGAGCGCGAGCAGGTGGAGGCGTTCTACAGGGAGCAGTTCCCGCGCGTGTTCGGCGCGGTCGCGTTGTACTGCGGCGACGCGGCCGTCGCCGAGGAGATCGCGCAGGAGGCGCTGCTGAGGGCCGTGGCGTCGTGGCGGACGGTGCGCAAGGGGAACCCGGCAGCGTGGGTCCATCGCGTCGCGATCAACCTCGCGACGTCCCACTTCCGCCGCCGGGCGGCGGAGAGAAGGGCGCTGAGCCGCGCAGCGCACGCGGGCGAGCACCTCGACCCGCCGCCCGGCGGCGACGTCATGGCCGCCCTCGCGCGCCTGCCGCAGCGTCCCAAGGCCGCGCTGGTGCTGCGCCACTACCTCGGCTACTCGACCCGCGAGACCGCGGACCTCATGGACTGCTCCGAGCGAACGGCGAAGCGGCTGCTCCAGCAGGCGATCGCCGGCATGCGGACGGCCCTCGAGATCGACGACCGCGCGCCCATGAGGGAGAGGTAGCGATGGACGAGGAGGCCTCGATGGATCGATCGATCGACTCCGTGCTCGCCGACGCCGTCCCGCCGGCCCCCGCTCCGCCCGCCTTCGGCCACGTGTGGCGCGCGGCGCGGCGACGAGCGTTGCGCCGCCGGCTCGTCGCGGGGATCGGAGCGGTCGGAGCGGTCGCGGCGATCGGCGTGGCGTCCGCTTCGTTCCTGGACGACGCCGCCACCCGCGACGCCGGCGACCGGGTCGCGGCCCCCGAGGCCACCCGCGGCACGACGCCCGTCCTGGAATGTGACGGCCGTCCTTCCGTGGCGACGGTTCCGTACGCCTCCCGCCCGCACCGCACGGCGCGCGTGGCCGCCGAGCGCGTCCTGTCGTCGATCGACGCGGACCGAGCGCGGCTCGACTCCGGGCGCTTCCGCGGCACCGAGCGCGCGGGCGCCTACGCGTTCTCGAGCGACGACCGCGTGCAGGTCGTCGTCGCGGTGGAGCGGGACGACGCGGGCTGGCGCATCGCCGGCATCCATTACTGCGCCGCCGTGGTGGACTCGGCGTCGCGGTAGGACGCGGACGTGCGCTAGCCCTCGGCGCCGTCCGACTGGTTCAAGGCGAACGACCCCACCACGAGCTCGCCCGCCGGGACGTACGTCGCGATCACGACGCCCGTGGTCGACACCCTGTGGTCGACGAGCTCGAGGCCGCTCGGCACGGCGCCGCCGGCGAACAGACGCTTGCCATCGCCCACGACGACCGGGAACGTCCACAGGCGGAGCTCGTCGACGAGCCGGTGGCGCAGAAGCGTCTGGATCAGGTTGCCGCTCCCGTGGACCTGGAGCTCGGGCCCGTCCTGCTCCTTGAGTGCGGCGACGCCCTCGGCCGCGTCGCCCTCGATCAGCACCGAGTTGCTCCACTCCACCGAGCGCAGCGTCCGCGACGCGACGTACTTCGTCGCCTCGTTGAAGATCGGCGCGCCCTCCTCCTCGCTCGCGTGGGGCCAGTGCGCGGCGAAGATCTCGTACGTCCTGCGTCCGAGGACGAGGGCGAAGGGGCGGCTCGTCGCCTCGCCCATGATGCGGGCCATGTCGTCGTCCCAGTAGGTGACCGACCATCCACCCCACGCGAAGCCGCCGTCGCGGTCCTCGTCCGGACCGCCGGGGGCCTGCATCACGCCGTCGAGCGTCAGGAACGTGCTCACGATCAGCTTTCTCACGTCAGTCTCCTTTCGACCCCCGGCGACCGGCGTGTCCGGCCCCGGCGCCATTCCGTGTCGTCGTGTCCGCCGCTCGAAGTTAAGACGCCCGGCCGAGCGGAACTCATCGGCGCTCGCCGTCGCGTCGGCGCCGTCGTGTCCGCGTCGGCGCACGCCCGCGCCGATCCGACACCGATCCGCCGCCGGGTCGGGGACGGCGGGCGCATCGGGTGCGACAATGGCGGCGATGGAGATCGGAAGCCTCGCCAGCACGTCGTTGCTCACGGTCGGCCCCGACACGACCGTGCGCCAGGCGGCGCGCGCGATGGCCGAGCGACGTGTCGGGTCCGCCGTCGTGACGACCGACGACGGCCGGCCGGCGATCATCACGGAGCGCGACGTGCTGCGCGCGGTCGCGTCGGGCGGCGACCTCGACGCCGTCACGGTCGGGGACTACATGACGCCGAACGCCATCACTGCGACGCGCTCGTGGGACGCCGAGGAGGCGGCCCGCGAGATGCGCGACCGCGGCTTCCGACACCTGCTCGTGCTCGACGACAACGGCAGCGTCGCCGGCGTGCTGTCGATGCGCGACCTCGTCGGCCTCCTCCTCGACGCTCGCGCCCCGTCCTCCGACTGAGCCGGCGGCTGCCCGCCGGGCCCCCCGGCAACCCGCTTGACAGGCCGACGGTCGCCGCCGAGAGTAGCCAGTCGTTGGCATCCAGCCAACGTGTCTGCTTAGTCGGCCCGCGGGGTCGGGGGGTGAATGGGATGCAGGTCGCGGTCGACGGCGCGCCGGGCTCGGGCGGCAACGCCCGCCTCGTGCTGACGGGCGAGGCGATCGAGCGGGGCGAGGGCGTGCCCGAGTGGGGCGCGCGGGCGTACGCCGCGCTCAAGCAGGACCTCCTCGGCCCCAAGCGCTTCCCCTGTACCTTCGGGGTCGACGGGATGCGCAAGGACTACCTGCGCTACTTCTTCGTCGAGGAGGACACCGAGCGCGGCCTCGAGCTGCTCGGCGCCGCGCTGCTCGAGTACCTCGACGTCTACCGGACGATCCACCGGAACACGTCGCTGCTGGCGATGTTCCCGCCGGTCGAGCGCGACGTGACGGTCGAGGAGTGGGAGGCGAAGTTCTGGGCGGTGCTGCAGTGGCTGCACGAGCATGACCCGAGCCCGTGGCCGGACGCCGTGCCGCGCGACCCGCACGACCCGCGCTGGGAGTTCTGCTACGGCGGCGAGCCGATCTTCACCAACTGCAGCACGCCGGCGCACGTCAGGCGTCGCAGCCGGCACGCCGACGTCTTCACGATCGTGTTGCAGCCGCGCTGGGTGTTCGAGGGGACCGGCGAGGACACGCCCGAGGGCCGCGCCGCGCGCGAGATCATCCGCCGCCGGCTGGGGCGTTACGACGACGTCCCTCCCTTCCCGCGCCTCGGGACGTATGGGCAGGGCGACACGCTCGAATGGGTCCAGTACTTCCTGCCCGACGGCGAGGAGCTGCCCGAGGGGCGCTGTCCGCTGCACATCTCGCCCGAGTAAGACGCGCCGCGCCGCGACCGCGGCCGCATGATGTCGCCATGATGGGCATGGGTGCGCCGGCGCGATGACCGGGCTCGGCACCGTCGTCAACGTCGTCGCGATCGTGCTCGGCGGCATCGCCGGGCTCGTGCTGGGGGACCGGATCTCCGAGGGCATCCGGCGCACGATCGGGCAGGCGTTCGGGCTCGTCACGGCGGCGGTCGCCATCGTCGGCCTCGAGCCGCTCGGCGACGACGACGCGGGCCTCAGGCGGTTCGCCATCCTGATCGGCGCGCTCGTCGCGGGCGCCGCCTGCGGCGAGGCGCTGCGGCTCGAGGAGCGCTTCCACGCGCTCGCCGCGGCGCTGCAGCGGCGCGCGCCGGACCGTCGCGACGAGCGCTCGTTCGCCGACGGCTTCGTCGTCGCGACGACCGTGTTCTGCGTCGGTCCGCTCGCGGTGCTCGGCGCGGTCGAGGAGGGCCTCGGCGCGGGCTTCCGCCTGCTGGCGGTCAAGGCCGCGCTCGACGGGATCTCGGCGACCGGCTTCGCGTCCGTCTACGGCCGCGGCGTGATCGCCTCCGCGGGCGTCGTCGCCCTGTACCAGGGCGCGCTGACGGTCGCCGCCGAGCTCGTCAGCCCGGTGCTGACCGACGAGGTCGTGGAGCAGCTCGGCGCGACGGGCAGCCTGCTTGTCCTCGGCGTCGCGCTGACGCTGCTCGACGTCGCGCGCATCCGCGTCGTGAGCCTGCTGCCGTCGCTCGCGTTCGCGGTCGCGGGGGCCGCGATCTTCGACGCGCTCGGGTAGCCGGGACCCGGGCTACGAGTACGTCGCGCGCACGCGGCGCTCGCGCCGCTCGACGACGTAGTCGCCGAGGACGAGCGCGTCCATGCCCGAGGTCTGGAACGTCCGCAGCGCGTCCGCCGGCGTGTTGACGATCGGCTCCGTGGGCCCGTTGAACGACGTGTTCAGCACGACGGGCACACCGGTGAGCGCGTGGAACTCGGAGATGAGCCGGTGGTAGCGCGGGTTCAGCTCGCGCCCGACGACCTGGAGCCGGCTCGTGCCGTCGACGTGCAGCACCGCCGGGATGTGCGCGGCCTTGTCGGCCCGCGCTGCGCACGCGAACGACATGAAGCCGAGCGAGATCGAGCGCACGGGCACGTGGAACCATTCGAACGCGTGCTCCTCGAGCACGCTCGGCGCGAACGGGCGGAAGTACTCGCGGTGCTTGACGAGCAGGTTGATGAGCTCCTTGGACGTCGGCGTGCGCGGGTCGGCGAGGATGCTGCGGTTGCCGAGCGCGCGCGGCCCGAGCTCGGTGGCGCCCTGGAACCATCCGACGACCTGGCCCGCGGCGATGCGGCGAGCCGCCTCCGCCGGCGCGTCGGCGGAGCGCTCGAACGCGATGCCGGAGTCGCGCAGCGCGGCCTCGACGTCGGCGTCGTCGAAACGGGGGCCGAGGTACGGGTGGCGCATCACGTAGCGCGACTGCACTCCGGCGCGCGTGTGCGCGGTGTAGAGCGCGGCCCCCAGCGCGGTCCCGGCGTCGTTCGCGGCCGGCTGCACGAAGATGTCCTTGAACGACGTCTCGCGCGCGATCGCGTCGACGCCGATGCAGTTCAGCGCGACGCCGCCCGCCATGCACAGCTTCGACAGGCCGGTCTTGCGCTCGAGGATCGACGCGAGGTGCACGAAGATCCGCTCCGTCGTCGTCTGCAGCGCGGCGGCGATGTGCGCGTCGCGCGCGCTGACGTCCTCGTCGCGCGGACGCGGGGGGCCGAACAGCTCGTCGAAACGGTCGCGGTTGGCGCGGAACGCGACGTAGTCCGTGTCGACCGTGAAGCCGTCCGGCGTGAGCTGCACGAGCTTCTCGAACTCGTTGCCGAAGAAGCGAGGGTCGCCGAAGCCGGCGAGCGCCATGATCTTGCCGGCGTCGTTGAGCCCGAGCCCGACGAACATCGAGCACCGCTCCCACAGCATCCCGAGCGAGTGGGGGTACATGACCTCGCCGAGCGGCTCGACGTCGAGCCCGCGGCCGCGCGCCAGCAGGACGGTCGCGGCCTCGCCGATCCCGTCGATGCTGAGGATGGCGGCGTCGTCGTAGGGCGACGCGAAGTACGCGCTGCTCGCGTGCGAGACGTGGTGCGGGACCCACACGACGCGCTCCGTCACGTCGATGCCGAGCAGCTCCGAGAGCCGGGCCGGGATCGAGCGGATCTTGTCGAGGAACATCGCCTCGCCGGTCGGGCTGCCCCAGTCGCCCTCGATGTAGGGCTCGTCGGGCGTCGACCGGAGCTCGGGGTCGTAGGAGAGGGCGAAGAAGTCGACGTCGTCGGCGCGCACGCCTGCCGTGTCGAGGCACCAGCGGATCGCGCGCTCGGGGAGCACGTCGGCGTTGTCGACGCGCGAGGGCTTGGCGCGCTTGACGCGCGACAGGCGCTCCTCCTCGACCATCGCGCGCACGTCGGAGCCCGACAGCACGCACGCGGACGACTCGTGGTACACGGAGTTGATCCCCATCACGATCGCGTCGCTCATGTCGCTCCCCTCTCTCGCCGCCCCGGCCCCCCCTGGGCGCCGGTGCCGTGACCGTCGTCCGGACGGCGGTTCCCCCCGGGCGCATGGGCGCGCTCGGCGTCGGTCAGGCTAGCAGCGCGCTAAGCCGTCGGCCAATAAGGATGGCGACTAATTCGCGATTTCGGACGGCGCCGCGCCGGTACCCCCGTCCGGCCACTTACGTTCGCGGACTAGTCCGTTTGGCTCACGACATAGCCCGAACGGGCTATGTCGGTAGCGATCGAGCATTTGCGCCCAAATCGGTCGACGACAATTCGAGGACGACGGGCGGTCGACGCGCGTGCCGATCGTGAACGCGTGCACAAGCGCGCGGCAAACTGTCGGCTAGATGTCGGCGTTCTGTACCTTCCTCGCGACCCCCGCCTGGCCAAGAGTTGCGCCAGCGTTGCGCCTTGGTCTGGTGAGAGGGGTGGGTCATGGGAAGAAACGTGCGGAGCCGCGCGTGGAGGTCGGCGAGCATCGCGATCGCGCTCTTCGTCGCCGCGACCGTCCTGCCGCAGATGCCGCTCGCGCCGTTGCGCCCGCGTCCCGCCGCGGCGCAGACCGCGGCGGTGACGCTTGCCGCGCCGCAGCTCTTGCACGCGAACGGCGCGGAGCTGAGGTGGAGCCGATATTCGGCCGCGGGGTTCGTCGCGTACGAGGTGCATCGCTCGACGGCGCCGTCGTTCACCCCGTCCGCAGCGACGCGCGTCGCGGTGCTCGGTGACCAGACCCGCACGTACTTTCGCGACACGACCGCCGCACCCAGCCAGGCGTTCAGCTACAAGGTCGTCGTCGCCGGAGCGGCGTCGAACGAGCAGCGGGTGACGCTCCCGCCCGCCGGCGAGGGCCGCGCGCTGCTGCGGCCCGCGGCGGCCGCGGGCAGGGACACGTTCATCGAGCGCTCGTCGTCGTCGACCGTGTGCACGAATCACGGGCCGGCGACGGAGCTCAAGGTCGGCGCGACGGACACGTCGAGGTATCGCGCGCTGCTGCGCTTCGACCTGCGCGGGATCCCGGTCTCGGCGACGGTGACGTCGGCGACGCTGTCGCTGAGCGGCGCGTCGGCGACGGTGCCGGCGACGCTCGGCGCGATCGACGTCCACCGCGCGACGCGCGCGTGGACGGAGGGCGGGGGAGGATGTGGCGCCGGGGCTAACTGGTACCAGGCGCACGCGGGAGTCGCGTGGGCGTCGGACGGAGGCGACTTCGCGTCGCCCGCGGCCGCGTCGTCGTCCACCCCGAGCAACGGGCTGTGGCAGTTCTCGGGCGCGGGCCTCAAGGCGCTCGTCCAGGACTGGGTCGGCGGCGAGCGCGCTAACCACGGCGTGGTCCTCAAGCTCGCCGACGAGACCGGAGCGGCCGGTCGCTGGCTCGCGTTGCGGAGCTCGGACTACGCGACCGAGTCGGCGCGCCCGCAGCTGGCCGTCACGTTCGCCGAGAACAGCGCGTCGCGCGGGCCGAGCGTCGCGCTCGGCAAGCCGGGGCCGGGAACGCGCGTCGTCGGCACGTCGACGCTCGGAGCGGTCGCCACCGACGACGGCGCGGTCGCGAAGGTCGAGTTCCTGCTCGACGGCGCCGTCATAGGGACGGACACGTCCGCGCCGTACGAGATCTCGTGGAGGTCGACCTCGGCCACCAACGGGAACCACTCGCTGTCGGCGAAGGCGTACGACGACGTCGGCAACACGGCGACGACGAGCGCGCGGCAGGTCGTCGTCGACAACACGGCGGCGCCGACGACGAGCGTGGCGTCGCCAGCGGCCGGCGCGACCGTCGCCGGCACGTACACGGTCACCGCCGGCGCGACGCCGCCCTCGGGCGAGACGATCACCAAGGTCGAGTTCTACTTCGACGACATGCTCTTCGGCGAAGACGCGACGTCGCCGTACAGCGCTCCGTGGAACACCCTCGACCCGCTCAACACCGCGTTCGACGGCAGTCACGTCCTCACGACGAAGGCGTACGACAGCAGCGGCAACGTCACGACGTCGGCGGCCCGTTCGGTCACCGTGGCGAACACGGCGGGCACCAAGTACAAGGCGACGTTCGACGTCAACGAGCCGGGATCGCAGGACGACGTCGTCTCGATCCCCCAGGCGGTGCTCGAGAACCAGAGCGCCACGGCGCCGCAGGAGGACCCCTACGACCCGAACGACCCGAAGCGCACGCTCGACTCGGCGCCGGTCGACTCCACGTCGACGGGCGGCGGCGGGCTCCAGGACGCCGCGAGCGTGCCCGCGCGCAGTTGTCGCTCGGGCACGGTCTTCTGCCTCGACGTCACCGTCACGAACACGAGCAACTCGTCGTGGCGCGGCGGCGACATGCAGCTGTGGTACCGCTGGTTCACGCCGGACGGCTACATCCTCTACGAGGGGCCGGGCAACGACTGGTTCCCGCAGACGGTCAGGCCCGGTCAGGCGAAGACGATCCCGATGGACGTCTACGCCCCGAAGCTGCCTCCGGGCGTGCAGCTCGGCCAGTACAACCTCCGCTTCGACATCTACGACGCGCCGGCGGGGAGGTGGTTCGGCGGCAAGGGCAACAGGCCGGTCACGAACCCGATCATCGTCAACAAGGCCCTCGACTCCGCGCTGGGACTCGAGAAGTACTACCAGTACGAAGGCGAGAACGTCGGTGGGGGCGTGTCGCAGCTGACCAACGTCGCCAACGGCAACTCGCTGCTGCGCTTCTCACCCTTCTTCTCGCCGGGCCGCGGGCTGTCGACCGTCGTCGACCTGACGTACAACAGCCTCGAGGACCATTCCGAGTCGCCCGTGGGCAACAACTTCTCGCTGTCGATCTCGAGCCTCACGCGCTTCGGCAACCCGATCGACATCCACCCGAACAAGGCCGACGAGATCGGCGGCGTCTCCAACCGCTACGTCGTCATCACCGACGGGGACGGAACGACGCATCGTTTCGAGGGCGAGCAGGCCGCGGACGGCACCGTGTACTGGAAGGAGCCTCCGGGCGTCCACCTGTACCTGCGCGAGTACTCGAGCACGGACCCGGCACGCAAGTGGGCGTTCACGCGTCCGGATCGCGTCACGTACTTCTACGACGTCGACGGCTTCCCCACGTTCGTCCGCGACAGGAACGGCAACGAGATCAAGTTCGTGCTCGAGACGACGCCGCCCGGCGAGGATCCGGGTGGCCCGAAGAAGCGCATCACGCAGATCGTCGACCCGGGCGGGCGCTCGTTCCGCATCGACTACTACTCGAAGACGGAGGCTCGCAAGGCGCACGTCCGGGGCAACATCGAGACGATCACCGACCACACCGGCAGCGTCCTGCACTTCTCGTACTACGACGACGGCAACCTGATGCGGATCACGCAGCGCGGCGGCACGAACGCAGACGGCAGCTTCCTCGCGGACCGGAGCTGGGTCATCACCTACGTCGAGTCCGACGGGGAGGGCCCGGCCTCGACGAACCTGCTCGATCCGGACCCGAAGACCCCGAACCAGGCGAACCTCGTGTACAGCGTCGCCGATCCGCGCCGCAACGTCACCAAGTTCGACTACTACGGGCCTTCCGAGGGCAGCCACCTACGGTCGAAGCTGCAGTCGCGCACCAACCGGGGCAACGACACGACCGGCTTCGCGTACGACATCGTGAACCGGAGGACGACCGTCACCGCGCCTCTTGCGCGCGTCACGAAGTACTCATACGACACCGACGGCAAGGTCACCAGCATCGTCGACCCGGCGAACCGCACGACGGGCCTGACGTGGAACTCCGACTTCCACGTCACAGAGGTCGCCGAGCCCGGTTCGCCGGCGCGCTACCTGCGGTACACGTACAACGACAACGGCTACGTGACGTCGTTCACGAACCAGGTCGGCGACCGCACCGAGCTGATCTACGAAAACCTCGCCGTCGACGCGAGGGACCGCAGCCCCTACTGGAAGACCGGGCGCACGATCCCGCACGTCAGCCAGGTCGTCAAGAAGACGAACCCGCGCGGCGTGCCGACGGCCGACCCGGACGACTACCAGTGGAACTACGTGTACGACGACGCGGGCAACATGATCAAGGCGATCGACCCGGAGCCCGCCGACAAGCCCGTGACGGAGCGCTACACGACGCGCCTGACGTGGAACCCGAACGGGACGCTCGCGTCCGTGACCGACCAGCGCGACGAGCAGACGTCGTTCCCGGCCTACGACGCCAACGGCTTCGCGACCGAGATAGTCGACCCGGAGCAGAACCGGACGCGCTTCTTCTACGACGACGACGGTCTCCTCCGCTGGATGCAGGACGCGCGCCACGCCGGCGACTCGGGGACCGACGAGCGCAGCTACCGCGTGTTCCTCGAGTACGACAGTTTCCACAGGCTTGGCCGGCAGAGCGCCCCGAAGTCGACACGGTTCGAGCGCGGCAGCCTCCTGTGGAGCTCGGCGGAGTACGACCCGAACGACAACGTCGTGGCGCGCACGGACCCGGAGTTCGGCTACAACCCGCCGACCTCGGCGCCGACGTCGCGCTTCGACTTCGACGCCATGGACCGTCAGACGCGCGCGACGAACCAGGACGGCGAGAAGACCGAGTACGCCTACGACGCCGCCGGTCGCCTCACCCGGGTCACGCGGCCGCGGGGCGCCGCGACGACCGGGGTCCCGAACGACTTCGCCGTGATCTACGACTACGACGTCCTGGATCGCGTCGTGAAGCAGACCCGGCACGAGGTCGGAGACGGCGGCGGCGTCGTCGAGAGCCGCTTCACGCACTTCTGCTACGACGCGGCCGGCGACATGGTCTCCGTCACGACGCCGAGGGCGGCCATCGCCGGTGCCGCGCCGTGCCCGGCGACCGGCGTGCCGTTCACGTGGAAGTACGAGTTCGACCTCGCACACCGTCTCGTCAAGTCGATCGACCCCAAGGGCAACGCACGCGGTCAGCACTTCGACCCCAACGGCAACGTCGACTTCGTCACGAATGAGAACCAGGACACGTTCAGGCGCGAGTTCGACGAGCGTGATCTGCTCGTGAAGATCGTCGAGCCGTTCAACAACGCCACGGGCCGGACGCTCACGACGAAGTTCGAGTACGACGGCGCGCGCAACATGGTGAGGCGCATCAGCCCGCGCGGCTGGGACGCGTCCGCCGACAAGGCCGCCTTCACGCAGTACGTGACGCAGGCGCACTACGACGGCAACAACCGTGTCGTCCGTGTCGACCTGCCGACCAGCACACAGTTCCCGGAGCAGTCGTACGTCCACAAGAAGTACGACGGCAACGGGAACCTGCTGTGGACGTCGCTGCCGACCACTCGGCTCGACCCGCTCCAGGTGTCGAGGACCGCGAAGACCGAGATGACGTACTTCGACCCGGGCTGGATGCGCACTCAGGAGATCACGCCCAACCCGAAGATCCACTACGACTACTCGGCGCGCGGCGAGCAGGTCCTGCGCGTGCCGGAGCAGAATCGCAACCCGGGCGAGCTGGACGAGTCCCAGAGGATGACGTGGGAGTACTTCCCCGACGGGATGCTCCAGGCGCGCAGGGACAACGACGGGCACCCGAGCACGTACCGGTACGACCCGAACAACAACCTCGTGTCGGCGCTCGACGCCGCCGGGGTCGTCGCGCCGGGTGAGACGCCGGTGCAGACGCAGGCCGACTACACCGACTTCGACGAGGTGCTCGAGGTCCGTCACCGCAAGCGTCCCGAGAGCGGGCCCGAGCACGACTGGACGTTCACGCGCTACGAGTACGACCTCAACGGCAACGTGAAGAGGCGGCTCGAGGACGGCAAGAAGAGCGCGTCGACGGGCGCCCAGATCGAGGCGCCGCGCGAGCACGTCCTCCAGTACGACGCGGCCGACTGGCTCGAGCTTCAGAAGGACCTCGGCAAGGACGGCGCGTGCAAGGGCGACCAGAAGGTCGTCAACGCCTACTTCCCCACGGGCTGGGAGAAACAGCGCGACGTCTTCCGGGCCCCCGACTCGTGCACCGGCGGCGACCAGTACGACAAGAAGCAGTCGACGACGTGGACCTACTTCGCCAACGGCAAGCTCCGGACGCTCGAAACCCGTAACGGCTCGGGATCACTTCTCGAGTCGCACGAAGTCGGGTACTTCGACGCTGCGGGCAACTACGTCAACGGCCACCGCACGCGCGACGACTACGTCCTCAAGGGGCCCAACGCGACGGTCTGCACGAACGCGCTCGACCCCTGCACCGCGCGATGGTTCTACAACGCGCAAGGCCGCCTGATCGAGCACCGTGACGGCCACGGGGGCACGACGACGTACGCGTTGGACGAGCCGTCGCACCTCATCGGCGACTCGACGATCCGAGCGGGCAACGTGACGACGGAGGACACCCCCGAGGACCCCGTGACGACGCGCGAATACGAAGGCAGCCGCCTCACGACGCTCAGCGTCCCCGGCGCCACGGCCGAGTACTGGTACGACGACTTCGGCAACGTCGACTGCGTGACGCTCCAGGCGGGCGACCAGTCGGACTGCTCGCCGGCGGGTCAGGGCGGCTCGAGCCTGCTCGTCGACTACACCTACGACTACCTCAACCGCCTCGAGAGCTACCGCTCCTACGCCGGCGGGACCCAGCGCGACTCCGCCGAGTACGCGTACGACGCGCTCGACCGGCTCGTCAGACAGACGCAGACCGGAGGCGCGGACGGCACGAAGACGACCGACTTCTCGTACATGGGTCTCACCGACCGCGTCACGGAGGAGCGTCAGAGGGACGGGTCCGGCTCGCTGACCAACAGGAAGACGTACTCGTACGACGCGTACGGGCATCGCATCTCGATGACGCAGACCAAGACGGGTCAGCCCACCGAGCACTTCACGTACGGCTACGACGTGCACGGCAGCGTCTCGCTGCTGGTCGGAGACGCCGGCCAGGTGCGTGCGAGCTACGGGTACCGGCCCTACGGCGAGGAGGACCCGGAGCTCACCAAGGGCGACGACCCCGTGGACCCGGTCAACGCCTACCGCTACACGGGCAAGCGCTTCGACACGGCGTCGGGGACGGTCGACATGGGGGCCCGGCGCTTCTCGCCCGACGACACGCGCTTCCTGCAGCAGGACGTCCTGTACTCGTCGCTCGCCAACCTCGGCCTGAGTCTCGACCCGCTGACGCAGAACCGGTACTCGTTCGCCGGCGGCAACCCGGTGAGCTTCGTCGAGGTCGACGGCCACATCTTCTATGCGGACGGCGCCGGCGGAAGCACGACGAGCGACGGCGGATCGTCGTCCGACGACGGGAGCGACGGAGAGGGCTTCGACTGGGACGCCGTGACCGACGCCGTCGGCGACGCCGCGGAGGCGGTCAGCGAGTACCTCGGCGAGGAGCTCCGCGAGACCGTCACCGACGCGCTCCGCGAGTTCGGCGACGAGGCGGACGACTTGCTCGACCTCATCGTGCCGGAGCAGTACGCGGACGCGTTCGAGCGCGGCACCAACCGCGCCGCCGACTTCCTCGACCGGCACGGGAGGACGATCGGCGACTGGGCGGGACGCGTCGGCACCGGGCTCGAGATCGTCGGCGGGTACCAAGACTTCCGCCAGTACCAGGACGAGGGCTACTCTACGGGCGCGGCGCTCTATCGGGCGGCGAGCGAGAACGTCGCCGACGCGATCGCCGGTGGGGCCGCGACGGCGGGGTGCATCGCCGTCACGGCGGGCATCGCGACGCTGGCATGCCCGGCGGCGGGCGCGGCCGCGGGCTATCTCGCCGGCGAAGGGGTCGAGAGGTTCAACAACTGGATGTTGGGCGGCGGCCCGCAGCGGCTCTGGAGCGACGTGTCGAGCACGGCGAGCGACGCCTACGACAGCGTGTCCGACACCGTTTCCGACTGGGCCGGCGACGTCCAGGACTTCGCCGGCGACGTCGCGGGCGGACTGGAGTCGCTGACGTCGGGACCCGAGGGACTGCTGACGTTCTGGGATTGACACGAGCACGCGAGTCGGAGGGACGGCATGGCAGCTGACCACCATCGGGGCTGGGCAGGCGCGGCCCTGTTCAGGGGGATTCGCCACGCCGGCGGCGCGATCACGGGAGCGGGCGCCGCGGCGTTCCTCCAGGGCATCGGCGTCGTCGAGATCGTCGGCGACGAGTCGTCGGTGTGGGCGGCCGCGCTCGGTGCGGTCGCGATCGCTGCGGGCATCGCCGTCATGGTGTGGGCGAACCGCAAGATGAAGGAGTCGTCGACGTGAGCGCGGACGCCCGCCTCGTGGCGCGGCCCGCGCGTTGACCGGCGACGGCTTCGAGCGACGATGGGCAGCGCTCGGCTGGTCCGAGCGCCGCCGCATCTCGCGCGTTGCGCACAAGGGCGAGGAGGCGCCCGACGCCGAGACCGCAGGGCTCGTCGCAGGCTTCGCGCGGCGCAGGCTGTCGGCGTGGTACGAGAACCCCTGGCTCGGCGCGCCGTTCGCGGCGCTGATCGCGGCGGCTACCGCTTACGTCCTGTTCGACGAGGTGTCGATCGTCACGGTGGCCGGCGTCACGGTCGGTTACGTCGCGGGGATGCGCGTGAGGCACCGCCGGCTTCGGGCCGCGATCGAGGCGAACGAGCGGAAGGCGCCGGGACGCTAGAGCGTCGTGGTCGCGTCCATCTCACGCGTCCGTAGCGAGTACGCCGGCTCCTCGCTACGGACGGCGTCGTCGTCGGCCGCGAGGCGGAAGCCCTCGCCGCGCACGGTGAGCAGGAAGCGCGGACGTGACGGATCGCTCTCGATGCGCTTGCGGATCCTGCGGACGTGGGCGAGCAGCCGTTCGTGGTCGTGGAAGGCCGACGTCCCCCAGACGACGCGCGCGAGGTCCTCGCCCGTGACGACGGCGCCGCGCGCCGCCACGAGCGTTCGCAGGATCCTGAACTGCAGCGCGGTCAGGTCGATCGGGACCGAACGCCACCACGCGCGCCGGCTCGGGACGTCGAGCGTCAGCGCGCCCCACTGGAGCGCGTCCTCCGACCGCGCCCTGCGGCGAGCAGCGAGCAGAGCGCGATCGGCGAGGGCGTCTATGGACCCGCGCGTCACGGCGGCGCGAGCCCGACCGGGGACCGCGGCGCGTGCGACCTCCACCAACGGGACCGGCGAGCCGTCGCGCGCGGCCTCGACGACGGCTCGCTCGAGCGGCACGTAGTCGAGGTCGACGATGGCGACGTCGACGGCCGCCTCGACCAGGCACTTCAGGACGCGACCGGGCGCGAACGTCACGACGCACACGAACCCCTTGCGGTCGAGGGCCTCGGCGATGGCGCCGGCTAGGCGCGGTGGTACCGCCACGAGCGCCACCGCGGCTTCGGCCACCCCGTGCGTACCGTCGCGCACGTGCGCCGTCGCGCACGGGAAGTAGCTTGCACGCTGCATCCGAAACCTTCCAAGGAGTAGGTTGGGGGCGATTATGTGCGCGCGGCGGGCGCCGTGTCCAGTTGGTTGGAAGCGCGCGATGCGTCGCCGAGCGCGCGGGACGTGTCGTGGAGCCTTCCGGCGACGCACCGGCCCATTCTGCCGTGGCGGTCGCACGTCGGCGATCTACGTCGGACGCTGGGCCGGCGAGGTCCTGCCCCCGGACCGCTCGGCGCGCGCGAGGATCTCGTGGATGACCTCGCCCTTGGCGTCGGCGTAGAAGTTGACGTCGTCGTACTCGCGGCCCGCGAGGTCGCGCTTGACGCGCTCGTAGAGCGCGCGGTCCTCGTCGTGAGCGCGCAGGCGGTCGCGGAACGCGAGGTACTTGGCGACCTCGGGGTCGTCGTCGCCCCATACGTGGAGGTTCACGCGCGGGTCCATCAGCCGGTAGCAGCGGTGTCCCGGCTCGCGCACGCGCAGCGCGTAGCCGAGCGCCTCGACCGGGCGGGCGTAGGACTCCTGCTCGACGTCGTCCACGGTCATGACGACGTCGACGACGTCCTTCGCGGCGAGCCGCGGGACCGATGTCGAACCCACGTGCTCGATCCGGCGGGCGACGGGCCCGACCGCGGCGCGCAGCCGGTTGCGCTCGGACTCGAAGGTGCGCGGCCACTCGGGCCGGTAGTCGACGAGCTCGACGATGACGGGCTCCATGCCGCCGATCAGGACCGCGTCGAGGTGCTCGCCGAGGTCCGCGCCCGCCGCCCGCGGCTCGCTCTCGGGGCCGGTCCGAGTCATGGTCGAGGGTCTACCACGCCGCGCCGCCACGCGCCTTGACGCGCCGGTCCGCGCGGGCGGATGCTGGCGCCCTCGGCGTACACCTGGGGGCGGCGCTCGCCGCCCGCGCAAGCTCTCGGAGGGTTCTCATGCGGCGGCTGTGGGTGCTGGTCTCGTCTCTCGTACTGCTCGCCGGCGCGGTCGCGCCGGTCATGGGCGCGGACCCGTGGAACCCTCCCGCGGAGGTCAACGAGGACCTGCCCCCGGGTCTCGTCGCGTACCACGAGATCGGGCCGCGGCTGCGCGCCATCGACACCGCGAGCGAGCGGGTCAAGGTGGAGGTGATCGGGGAGTCGGTGCAGGGCCGCGACCTCTACCTCGCGATGGTGAGCGAGCCGCGCTCGTTCGGCCGCCTCGGGCGCTACATGGCGCTGCGCAACCTCATGCTGCGCGACCCCGCGGCGGCGCAGCGCCGCATCGACGAGTTCCGTGACTTCAAGGTGCCGGTGTTCGTCAACGGCTCGATCCACGGCAACGAGTGGGAGGGCGTCGACGCCTCGCTGCGCCTGATCGAGCAGCTCGCGTTCTCGGACGACGCCGAGACCCGCAAGATCCTGCGCAACACGATCGTGCTGTTCAACGTCGTGCAGAACCCCGACGGACGCGTTCTCGGACAGCGCCGCAACGTCAACGACTTCGACCTCAACCGCGACTTCGCCACGCTGTCGCAGCCGGAGTCCTCGATCACGCAGCGGCTGCTCGCCGAGTGGAACCCGATGGTGACGCTCGACCTGCACGGCTACGTCGGCCCGGGCGGGCTCATCGAGCCGGCGACGCCGCCGCACAACCCCAACTACGAGTACGACCTCTACATCAAGTGGGCCTTCGACCAGGCCGAGGCGATGGCGGCCGGCAGCGAGGCCGCGACGGGGCTCGAGCCGTGGATCCCGTACCGCGACTTCGCGCCCGGCGACTGGGACGACTGGCCCCCGATCTTCACGCCGATGTACGCCATGTACCACGGCTCCTACGGCCACACGCTCGAGTCGCCGCTGCGAGTCAACAACTCGGCGGTCAACCTCCCGCCGGAGGAGCGGCGCCGGCGCGCCGAGATCAACACGCGCTGGCACGTCGGCGCGGTGTGGGAGGCGCTCGAGTTCGCGTCCGAGAACCGGCTCGGCATGGTGCGCGACCAGATCGAGATCTTCCGGCGCGGCACGGCCGGCGAGCCCGGCGTGCCGATCCCGTTCGGCGGGCTGTGGGGGCCGGAGGACGTCTACACGACGACGTTCCCCGAGGCGTACGTCATCCCGGTCGGCGGCGGTCAGCGCAGCGAGACCGCCGCGGCGCGCCTCGTCAACCATCTCCTCGTCAACGACGTACAGGTGTGGCGCGCGACGGAGTCGTTCACCGTCGGCGGAGAGACGTACCCGCGCGACTCGTACGTCGTCGACATGAACCAGCCCAAGCGCGGGCTCGCGAACACGATGCTCGAGCGCGGCCACGACATCAGCGACCGCGTCCCGCAGATGTACGACATCTCCGGCTGGAGCCACTCGCTGCTGTGGGGGGCGACCGTCGACGTCGTCGCGCGCGGGACCGACTTCGACGTCCGCGCGGTGCGTCTGCGCGGTGGGCAGGAGGCCGACGGCGGCGTGGACGGGGGGCGGGCTGCGGCGTACGCCCTCGAGCTCGACGACGTGGCCGCGGTCCTGGCGGTCAACGACCTGCTCGACATGAGCTTCTCGCTCGAGCGCACCGACGACGGGCGCGTGCTCGTGCCGGCCGACGCCAAGCCGGAGCTCACGACGCTCGCGGCGACGTACGGGCTCGACTTCGACGCGCTGCGGCGCGCGCCCGACGACCGCGCCCCGCTCGAGCGGCCCGAGATCGCCGCCGCGGTCGAGGGCTCGGAGCTCTTCGTCCTCGACCAGCTCGGGTTCGAGGTCGACCCCGTGACCGGCGACGACCTCGACGCCGGCTTCGACCTGTCGGGCTACGACGTGCTCATGGTGTCGTCGGGCCTCGACTACGAGTCGCTCGGCGCGACCGCGCGCGCCGAGGTCGACGACTTCCTCGCCTCGGGCGGCGGGCTGGTCGGCCGCGGCTTCGAGGGCGTCGCGTTCAACGACGCCGCGGGCGTGCTGCCCGTCGACACGGGCGCGGGGCCGTGGTGCTCGATCGCCAACGGCGTCGTCGAGGTCGAGCACCCGGGCGGCTCGCCCGTCACGGCGAGCTACGCGCCGCACGACACCTCGTTCGTGTACGACCCGCTGTGGTTCACCGAGCTCGGTCCCGGGGTGGCCGTGTCGGAGCGCTTCGCGCCGGGCGACTTCTTCGTCGGCGGGCACTGGCTCGGCGACGACGAGGCAGGCGCCAACGACTGCAGCGGCGCGCGCGCCGGTAGCGGGCAGGACGACGCGGCCGGCCACGCGTCGATCGTGCACGGGACGTCGGACGGGGGCCGCGCGGTGCTGTTCGGGACGAACCCGTTGTTCCGCGACCACCCGAAGGGCCTGTTCGCGCAGGTCGCCGCAGCGCTCTACTGGACGGCGTCGGACTAGCCGCCGCCCGGATCGCGCCCGTCGCGTCCGCTCACGGAGCGGGCGCGACGGGCGCGGCCCTCACCACGTCTTGGCGAAGAAGCCGACGTGCAGATGCGTGTCGTGCCCGCCGATCGGCGAGTTGGAGCCCGGCGCCTCCTTCTTGAACCCGAAGCCGTCGAAGAACATCTCGTCGAGGGGCCAGTCGTGCTTGCGCGCGGCGCGCAGGACGCGGTCGTAGAGCCACTTCAGCGCCTCGGTCTCGTTCGCCCACTCGCGCGCGTCGTCGGCCGAGTGGAAGTTGTGGTTCACGTCGAGGGCCTGGGCGACGTAGTGCAGCGAGCCGGTCGTGTGCACCTGGTGCACGATGCCGAACGACGGATGCTCCGACACGACGAAGCCGCGGTCCTGCATCCAGTGCCCGAGCTCGACGACGCTGCCGACTTGGTTGAGCCGCTCGTCGGCCTTGTCGCCGAGGAACTTGCGCAGCGCCTTCCACGTGTCGTCGCCGACGACGCCGTCGACGTCGAGCTCCTTCTTTCGCTGGAAGTCCCGCACCGCGGCTTCGGTCCGCTCGCCGAAGTCGCCGTCGACGTCGAGCGAGAAGCCCGCGTCGCGCAGGGCGCTCTGCAGGCGCCGGACCTCGACGCCCTTCGATCCACGCTTGAGCAAGGGATGGTTCACCGTCGCACCTCCTGGTCGTGTCGCTCGTCCGCCGCGCCGCGAATCGATCCCGTCCGCCCCGTCGTCGCACCGCCTCGAGCGCGGTGCTCGCAAGGTGCTCGTCCGGTGCCCACCGCGTCGCCCGGCCCGCCCGGAAGGTCGGCGGTCATGGGGGAGGTGACTCGGGCACCACGGCCTCCTCGTTCACCCAGCCGCGCGATCAAAGCACCCGGCGCGCGAAAGGGTCAATACGGATTCGACGGGCGCTCGTGTCATGGAGTGTCACCGCGTCCCGATACGGTCGGGCCATGACGTCCACCACCGAGAGCAACCGCTCCGCCGGCGTGCGCGACATCCTGTCGGACCGCGCCGTGACGACCGTCATCGCGCTGTCGTTCGTGATGATGTTCGGCCTCGGGATCGTGCTTCCGGTGCTGCCGCTGTACGCGCGCAGCTTCGGGGTCGGCTACGCCGCCGCCGGCTTCATCGTGAGCGGGTTCGGCCTCGCGCGCCTCGGCGCGGGCGCGGTGGCGGGCTCGATCATCGACCGCGTCGGCGAGCGCCGCGCGTCGTCGGGCGGGCTCGCGTTGCTCGCGGTGTGCTCGGCGGCGACGGGGCTCGCGCCCGCGTACTGGGCCGCGGTGCTGGCCTGGTCGGTGGGGGGCATGGGCTCGGCCGTGATGATCGCCGCCCAGTACAGCTACCTCCTGCGGACGGTGCCGCGCGACCGCATGGCGCGCACGCTCGGCCTGTTCTACGGCTCGTTCAACGCCGGTCTCGTCGCAGGGGGGTTCGTGGGCGGCGTGCTCGCGGAGACGTTCGGACTCGCGAGCCCCCTGCACGCGTACGCCGCGCTGCTCGCGCTCGCCGCGGTGCTGTACTGGCGTCTCGTGCCCGAGCCGCGCCGTGCCGCCCCGGCCGAGACGGCGCCGCACGACGCGGCCCGCGCGACCCGCGCGCGCGGAGCCGTCGTCGAGCTGTTGCGGCGCCGCGAGGTCGTCACGACGATCGTCGTCAACTTCGCCTACATGTGGGTCGTCGCGGCGTTGTTCGACACGCTCGTGCCGCTGTTCGCGTCCGACGAGTTCGGGATGTCGCCCGCCGGCATCGGCGTCGTCTTCAGCATCACGCTCGCGACGGAGTTCGTGGTGCTGTACCCGGCCGGGACGCTCGCCGACCGCCACGGGCGCAAGGCGGTGCTCGTGCCGTCGCTGGCCGCGCTGTCGGTGCTGGCGGCCGCGGTCGCGTTCGCCCCCACGATCGTCGCGTTCGGCGCCGTCATGGCGGTGCTGGGGATCGCGTCCGGCTTCGCCGGCGTGCCGCCCGCCGCGATGCTGTCCGACGTCGTGCCCGAGGAGCGCTCGGGGATCGGCGTCGGGATGTTCCGCTTCGCCGGAGACCTGTCGTTCTTCGTCGCGCCCGTGCTCGTCGGCTCGATCGCGTCGGGCTTCGGGTTCCGGTGGGCGTTCGCGCTCGCCGCGGCGCCGGTCGCCGTCGCGCTCGTCCTCGTCGCGCGCACCGCCGAGACGATGCGGCGCTGACGCGCGCTCAGACCGACCAGAGCGGGAAGTCGCGGCCCGCGAGCTCGCGCAAGCGTGCGGCGTCGTCGCGCAGCGCCTCCACGAGCCGAGCCCGCAGGCGGTCCCCGGCGTGCGGGCGATCGGGGCGCGCGACCGGGGCGGCGCCGACGTCCACGCGCACGGACGGGTCCGCGCCCGCGTGCTCGAACACGCGCCGCAACGCCGAGCGCGGGTCGACCGCGAGCTCCTCTTGCGACACGACGGCGACGCGGCGCGCGCCGAAGCGGTCGACGAAGGGCTCCAGACGCTCGTAGTAGTGGCTGCGCGCGAGGTACTGGCTGTGGGGGTCGAGGAGCGCGTCGTCGATCGGACGCCGCTCGCTGCCGTCGGCGCGGTGGTGGCGATACTGCGACAGCGCGCGCTCGATGGGGTCGCGGACGATGTACACGAGGCGCGCGTCGGGCAGCAACGACGCCATGCGGGCCGCGACCTCGGGACGGTCCGGCGACGTGTACCCGGGCGACGACTCGCCGCGCACCGGCGCGTCCGGCCCCCAATGGCGCGCGTACCACGCCACGCCGCGATACCTGTTGCCGATCTGCCACGCGACGTCGCGCGCCCGTTTGGCGGGCCGCATCGCGGCCAGCTCCCGCGGCAGGACCGGGGGGCCGAAGAAGAAGTTGAGCTCTTTCGGGTCGGACATCGCGATCTGCGGATGGCGGTCGAGCAGTGCGTGCAGCGCGCTCGTCCCCGACTTCATCGCCCCGACGACGACGAGGTTCGGCAGCGCCCCCGGCCGGCGCGCGCCGGCGCCGTGCGCGCTCACCGGCGCGGCCCGCGCCGGCGTGGCGAGTAACGCCGCAGATGGAGCATCATGGCCTCCCGCCACGACACGATGATCGACGTCGACACCGTCCCCCCGCCCCCGATAGCGCCCATGCTGGCGCGTCTCGAGCGCGTCCTACCCGAGGGACCGTATTTCTACGAGCCCAAGTGGGACGGCTTCCGGTGCCTGGCGTTCGCGTCGCCGTCCGGTGTCGTCCTCACGAGCCGCAACCTGCGCCCGCTCGGGCGCTACTTCCCCGAGCTCGTCGACGCGCTCGCGGCGCTGGGGACCGCCGTCGTGCTCGACGGCGAGATCGTCGTCGAAGGCCGCGACGGCCCCGACTTCGAGGCGCTGCTGCAGCGGCTCCACCCGGCCGCGTCGCGGGTCGAGCGCCTCGCCCGCGAGACCCCCGCCTGCTTCGTCGCCTTCGACGTCCTCGGCGCCGGCCGCGACGACCTGCGGACGCAGCCGTTCGCGCGCCGGCGCCCTGCGCTCGAGCGCATCCTCCACGGCGTCGCGCCGCCGGTGTTGCCGACGCCCGCGACGCGCGACGCGCGCGTGGCGCGCCGGTGGCTCGACGGCGGGAGCGCCGGCGTCGACGGCGTCATGGCCAAGGACGAGCGGCTGCCGTACCTCCCCGGCGCGCGTGCGCTGGTCAAGGTCAAGCGCGAGCGGACCGCAGAGTGCGTCGTCGCGGGCTTCAGATGGCACCGCGACGAGCCGGTCGTCGGGTCGCTGCTGCTCGGCGTGTGGACGGGCGACGCGCTGCGCCACGTCGGCCTCGTCACGGGGCTGCGAGCGTCGTTGCGGCACGAGCTCCTCGACGACGTGCGGCCTCTCGTCGCCGACGTCGCCGGTCACCCATGGGAGCGGGGCTTCGCGCTCGCCGGGGGGCCGGTCGGCCGCCTTCCCGGGGTGGCGAGCCGGTGGGCGGACGGCGGCTCGCTGACGTGGGTGCCGCTGCGCCCCGAGCGCGTGTGCGAGGTCGCCTACGACCACTTCGACGCCGGTCGCTTCCGCCACCCGCCGCGGTGGCGCCGGTGGCGCCCCGACCGCGACCCGGCGTCGTGCACGCTGGAGCAGTTCTCCGGATGACGCCGCTCGACGTCGTGGCGCGATCGGACGGCTCCGCCGAAATAGACGCCGACGGCGCGCGCGTGCGGCTGACGAACCTCGAGCGCGTGATCTGGCCGGCCGCGGGCTTCACGAAGCGCGACGCTCTGCGCTACTACGCGCGCGTCGCGCCGGTGCTGCTGCCCCACGTCGAGGGCCGGCCGCTCACGCTACGCCGGTCGCCCGGCGGCGTCGACGCGCGCGTCTGGTACCAGAACAACTGCCCCGCGCCGCCGCCGTGGCTGCGCGTCCACCCCGTGCCGAAGGCGGGCGGCGACGGAGCGTTCCGCTGCTGCGTGATCGACGGCGTCGCGTCGCTCCTCTGGGTCGTCAACGCGGGGTCCTACGAGCTGCACCCGTTGCCGGGCCGCGCCGACGCCCTCGACGATCCGCTCGCCCTCGTCTTCGACCTCGACCCCGGCCCCCTCGTCTCGGTCGCGAGGACGTCCGGCGTCGCGTTGCTCGTGCGCGACGAGCTCGGGCGCGCCGGCCTGCGCGCGTCGGTGAAGACGTCGGGGGCCGGAGGCCTCCACGTGTGCGCGCCGGTGAGCGGGACGTCGTTCGAGGCGTGCAAGGCGTTCGCGCGCGCGCTCGCCGAGCGCCTCGCGCGCATGCGCCCGGACGACGTCACGGCGCGCGCGACGCGCGCCGAACGGGCCGGCAAGGTGCTCGTCGACTGGCGCCAGAACAGCATGCTCCGATCGACGGCGGCGCCGTACTCCCTGCGGATCACGTCGTGGCCGCTCGTGTCGGCACCGATGTCGTGGGACGAGGTCGAGCGCGTCGCGGGCGGGGGCCGGGCCGCGCTCGCGTTCGGGCCCCACCGCACGCTGGCGCGCGTCGCACACCGCGGCGACGAGTTCGCCGGCGTCCTGCGCCGGCACGGGCGCGCCCGGAGCGCGTAGGGGGGCGCCCGGCCACGGCAATCCGGCCGACGGCGCCGGGCCGGCGGGCAGGAGCGCGGGCCGCGACGGCGAACCTGACCCTCTTCCGGCATGAAAACGGCAACCGGCTGCGTCGATTGGGTGTCGTGTCCCGTTTCTCCCCTTGCAGGGTCGGGCGCACCCCGTCCACAATGCCTACGCCCAATGGGCCGATCGAACTAGTTCCGTCGCCGGAGCCGTACCCGGCGCGGCGGGACGCAAGCCTCGGGGGAGGACATGAAGAGAATCATCTCGCTCGGCGCGGCGTGCATGCTGGTCGCGTCCACGTTCGTGATCGGCAGCCCCGCGTACACGATCGCGACGCCGGCCGCGGTCGACGACGTCACGTACTCCACGTACGGGCGCGTGTTCCCCGACCCGCATGGGTGCGTCAAGGGCCTGCCCGGCAAGTCGCCGTGGGCGAAGGGGAACGTCTGCGCGATCCAGTTCATCCAGTGGGACGAGGCGATCTCGGGGCTCGAGTTCCTCGAGTCGCGCTTCCCCCGTCTGATGCAGGTGCAGAACCTGCGCACGATGTTCGGCGACCACCCCGCGTTCAGCGGCGAGGAGCTGCGCTCGGCCGGACTGCCGCGCGCCGACCTGACGCGCGACAAGCGCGACCTCTACGTCGTCAAGGTCACCAACCGTGACTCGGCGGTCCCCGAGGCTCAGCGCAAGCACTTCGCGTACTCGCTGTCGATCCACGGCATCGAGCGCGCCGGCATCGAGGGTGGCATCCGCGCGATCGAGGACCTCGTGACGTGGAGCGCGTGCGAGGACGACCCCGACGCGGCCCCCGCCTGTGCCGCCGAGGGACCGTTCCCCAAGCGCATCCTCGAGCCGAGCGACTCCGGCCCCACCGCGGGTGAGGTGCTCGACAACTCCGTCATCTACTTCGTCCTCTCCAACCCCGACGGCTGGCACCGCGGCGAGGTCACCGAGGGCGGGGTGTTCTTCCAGCGCTACAACGGCAACGGCATGGACGTGAACCGCGACTGGGCGACCGTCGGCTACACCGAGGCCCCCTACACGCCGTTCAGCGAGCCCGAGTCGCGCGGCTACGCGAAGTACCTCAGCTGGGTCCGCGAGCAGACCGCCGCGGGCAGATTCGCCGGCGGCATCGACCTCCACGGCATGCTCGACGCGCCGTCGTTCTCGTTCACGCTGCTCGGCGCCGGACAGCGCGACTACCGCAAGAACGAGCGGACGGTCGAGACCTCGATCCTGACGTTCCGCGACTCGGAGGCGCGGCTCGCGTGGAGCCCGCTGATCGCGCCGAGCGGGCAGTGCCCCGGCGAGACCGGCGCGGTGCCGATGTGCTCGGACCAGTGGGGCACGGTCTGGGACACGATCAACTACCAGGTCAGCGGCTCGTTCGGCGACTGGATGGACTCGCCGCTCGGCCTCGACGGCGTCGGCATCAACAACGAGATGGCGCTGTCGCACCTCGCGCCGAACACGGTGTTCGACCCGCAGATCGAGCAGCTCCACATCGACGGCAACAAGGGCCTCATCTACTCCCAGATCGCGGCGCTGCTGCAGGAGAAGGACGTGACGTTCCGCACGCAGGGCAAGGTCGGCTACGTCAACGACCCCGACCGCATCGTCAACCCGGGCGGCGGTCCCGCCGAGGGCGCGCCGACGGGCCTCCCGACGCAACCCGACGTCACGCACACGCAGCTGACCGGCATCCAGGAGTTCCGCTTCGACGTCAAGGGCCCCGACGACGGCTTCTACAACGGCGGGCTCACGATCGAGGCGACGTTCGGGAACCTCCAGGGAATCTCGACCAACACCGCGGCCGAGCTCGTCCTCGAGTACTGCGGTCCGCCCGAGCACGTCGGCGACCCCGAGGGCTGCCACGAGGTCGCGCGCTACTTCAACCAGAGCTTCGCGTACCTCCAGGCCGGCGCGCGCATCGACCTCAACGACCCGCGGCCGGGGCCCTACCGCATCCGCTCGAACGCGGGGCGCGTGCTGCCCACGCGCTTCGACGTGAGCTTCAGCCGCAACTCGTCGTACCCGGTGCCGGAGCAGGCGCCGTACGACGTCTCGCGGATGGACTTCTTCACCGATCTCAACAAGTACGCAGCGGCAGGCAGTGAGCTCACGCCGGTGTCGGTCGAGAGCGTCCTGCGCAAGCCCAAGACGCTGAGCTCGTACGACAGCCTCGTGCTCGCGAACGAGTTCATGCCGGGCTTCGTGCCGGCGACGTCGGCGCCGGAGCCTCCGGGTCAGCCGCAGCCGTCCGAGACGTTCTCGCTCGGTCCCGAGGGCGCGCCCGTGCCCACGCTCAGCGGCGTGTACGAGTTCGACGTCGAGCCCGGCTTCGACAACGACCGCATGGTGATCAGCGCGTCGTGGGAGCTGCCGAGCGACTACGACGTGCACGCCGAGTACTTCAACCCGGCGACGCAGACGTGGGAGGACCGCGGCTGCCCGTGCGCGTTCGTCAACAACGGCGAGGAGCTCACGATCTTCGAGCCCGACGTCGGGCGCTGGCGTGTGCGCATCGAGAACTTCCTCGCCGCGCCGCAGCCGGTGAGCGGCACGATCGAGTTCTTCGCCGACCCGGCGCCGCCGGTGGCGCCGCAGAGCCGCTACACGCAGCGCCAGTTCGAGAAGTACGCGGCCGCGCTCTCCGAGTGGGCCGGCCGCGGCGGCAACCTCGTGCTGACCGACGGCGCGATGTGGGCGCTTCCGTACCTCGGCACCGGCATCGCGGCCGACGCGGTCGACAGCGGCTACTTCTACGCCGGGTGGATGGACTTCGACGACGGCAACGGCCCCACCTACGACCGTCACCATCTCTCCAACGCGGTGAACAAGGAGGGCACGGCCGAGGGCGTCGGGACGATCGGCGACGAGACGTTCGACAACCGTCACCAGACCTACGAGCCCGTCCCGCTCGGCTACTACGTCAGCGCGTCCGGCTCGGCGAACGCAGGCTGCGACAGCGACAAGTGCGACTCGCCGAACTGGATCGTCGACCAGGCCGCGTGGGAGGCCGCGGGCGGGACGACCGCGGCGCGCACGCTCGTGCGCGCGACGCCGACGGCAGGCAGCGCCACGACGACGGGAGTGTCGCTCGGCGAGCTCGCGCACGGCGCCGGCACGATTCGCGTCGCCGGCGCGCTGCTCCCGGACCCGACCGAGTCGAACTACCACCCGTTCGGGCTGTCGTCGTACGCGCTGACGTACACCGGCTACCAGCTGTTCGAGAACCTCATCGCCTGGACGCGGCCCGCGCCGTAGCCGGCGCTCCGTAACGACGCGACGACGGGCCCGCAGCCGACAACGCTGCGGGCCCGTCCGCGTCGCGCAGAGAACGCTCGGCGTGCTACTCGGTGACCTCGAGCGTCCCCTTCATCGTGTCGGGGTGGTACTCGCACACGAAGTCGTAGCTGCCCGGCTCGGCGTCGCCGACGTCGACGGACACCGACCCGTTCGGGTCGACGTCTTCGTCGATGCCGGCCTCCTCGACCGTGACGTTGTGCTTGGCGTCGTCCTCGTTGGTCACCTCGATCGTGCCGCCCGCGGCGACGCTGAGCGAGGTCGGGTCCCACTTGAACTCGGACGCGGTCAGCGTGGCGCTCGACCCGCCGCCGGCGGCGCCCGCGTCGTCCTCGCCGCCGCCGCACGCCGCGCCCGTCAGCGCGACGAGCGCGAGGGCCGCGGCCGCGCGCCCGTACCTCCTCTTCATGCGCTCTCCTCTCACTCGACCGTCACGGAACCCTTCATGTCGGGATGGATCTCGCACCGGTAGCGATACGTGCCGGGCTCGTCGAAGCGGACGGCGAACGACTCGCCCGCGTCGAGCGTGCCGGAATCGAACGTGCCGTCCTCGGCCGTCACGGTGTGCGCGGTCGGGTCGTCGTTGCTCCACGTCACCTTCGTCCCCGCGCCGACGTGCGCTTCAGGCGGCGAGAAGGCGAAGTCGGCGATGGCCACGCCGCCCCCGTCGCCCCGCTCGCGCGCGACCTTCGGCTCCGAGCGCACCAGCGGCGCGTCGGCACGCACCTCGAGGGGGCCCTCCATGCCCATGTCGTCGTGACCGTCGACGAGGCACTCGATCTTGTACGTGCCCGGCCGCTCGAGCGTCACCGACATGCGCGTCGACTCGCCGGGCTGGAGCAGCTCGGACTCGGCCTTGAAGAGGTCGCCCGAGCCGGACCCGCTGCTGTCGCCCTCGAGCTCGATCTCGAAGCCGTGCGCCATCGTGCCGCGGTTGTGGATCACGAACGTCACCGGGCCGGGCCGGATCGCCTCGGCCTCCGGCGTGACGGCCCACTCGCCGAGCACGATCTCGAAGCCGCCCGTGCGCGGGTCGACGCGGGCCGCGGAGTGGCTCGCCCCGTGCTTGCCGCCGGCTCGCTGCCCGCCGCCCTTGCCGCCGCCGTCGCCCTCGGACGACGACGCCGCCCGCGCCCGGCCCCCGCCGCCCGCCGGATCCGCCGGCGCGTCGGGCGACGGGCTCGAGCACGCGCCGAGCATCAGCGCGGCCGCGGCCGCGGCGATGGTCGCTGTGCGCATTCGTCTCTCCTGTCCGTAGTCGCGTCGTGCGCCCGTACAACGGGGGCGGATCGCGACGCGTTACGCGCGTCTCCGAGGGATACGGGCGGCGCCGCGGTGCGGCTTGGGCGTCAGGCGCCGTGGCGGCGGAGCTGGCCCTCGTACGGGCCGCGGCCCGTGACCGCGGCTGCGCCGCAGCGGGCCGCGAGCTCGAGCGCGGCGCGCGCGTCGCCGGTCGCGGCGAGGCCGTACGCGAGCGCGCCGGCGAACGAGTCGCCCGCGCCGTAGCGGTCGACTACCGGGCCGGGCGGCGCGACCGCGTCGTAGGTTCCCTCGGCGCCGTCGGCGAGCGCGTAGCGGCCGCCGCGCTCGCCCGCGGTCCACACCGACAGGCGCGGCGGCGGCTCGACGTCGCCGGGCGCGTGCGCCTCCGCCGGGTCCGTCGCGCTCCCGACGAGCGCGTCGAGCTGCACGCCGGTGCGCGCGAGCAGCGGCAGCACGCGCGCGGTCGCGACGACGACGCGCGCCCGGCGCGCGTGCCGCAGCGCCGCCTCGTCGCCCGCGGTGAAGTAGAGCGCGTCGACGCCGTCGAGCTCGTCCCACGGCAGGTCGTCGTCGCCGCGCGGCGCGTGACGCTCGCCGAGCACCGTGATCGTCCGCTCGCCGCCCGCGTCGACGTGCGTGATCGCGCGCCGCGTCGGCTCGGGCCGCGTCGCGGCGTGCACGACGAGCCCGTGGCGGGCGAGCGCGTCGCGCGCGCTGTCGCCGACGTCGTCGTCCCCCAACGCGGTGAACAGCGCCGCACCGCCGGCGAGCTTCGCGAGCTGCACCGCGGCGCCCGGCCCCCCGCCGGCCGCCTCCGACCACCACTCGAGCGCGTGGACGATGTCGCCCGCGCGCGGCATGCGCTCGACGCGCACGAACTCGACCAACTCGACGTGACCGACGACGGCGGCGCGCACGCGCCGGATGCTAGCCCGCGCGCGGAGAGAGGGGCGGCCGGGGCCGCCCCTCTCGGGTGGTGCGTCGTGCGGTGTCGCTCGCTACATCGACACGCGCGCGTGGTCGTCGTGGTCGTCGTGCAGACCGCCGCCACCGCCCGCGCCGGCGTCGGCCGCGGGGGCCGGGTCGGTCAGGGGACGCTGGACGAAGTTGCGCTTCGCGTACACGAGGACCGTGTGCGCGATCGCGTCCGACATCTGGTCGAGCGCGGTGTCGCTGTTGTTGTCGTACGTGTCGCAGGCGAGGTGGTAGCACGGGTCGAACTGGGCGCCCGCCGTGCCGCCGTAGACCGCCGCCTGCGCCGGCGTCTTGATGCCCTCGGCGCCGGTGAACAGGCCGCCGGCCGGGATGCCCGCGGCGATGAACGGACCGTAGTCCGAGCGTCCGTTGAACGGCGTCGGCTCGACCGGCAGCCCCTGCGACGCGAAGTAGTCGCGGAACGTCTGCTCGATCTCACCCGACCCCGGAGGACCGGCCGCGACGCCCGGGCCGACCGGGAACGCCGAGTTGTCGCCGTCGTACACGAAGCGCACGAAGTTCGGCGAGCCGATCATGTCGAAGTTCAGCATGAGCTCGATCTTGTCGCGCTCGGCCTGCGGCAGCGCCTGGACGTAGCGCGTCGAGCCGATCAGGCCGTGCTCCTCGGCGCCGTACCACATGAAGCGCAGCTTGTTGCGCGGCTCGATGTCGCGCGCCGAGAGCTGCTCGGCGAGCTCGAGGATCGCGGCGGAGCCGCTGCCGTTGTCGTTGATGCCGGGGCCGCGGCTGACGCTGTCGAGGTGCGCGCCGACGACGACGACGTGGTCCGGGTCGCCGCCCGGCGTCTCCGCGATGACGTTGCGCGTCGTGCGGGTCTCGGCGATCGAGTCGACGCGCACGCGCATCGTGACGCCGGTCGCGCCGTTGACGACGCCGTTGGCGAGCTCCTGGCCGATGGCGAAGCTGGTGCCCACGGTCGGGATCGCGACGAGCGTCTCGGGCGGGTTCAGGCGGCCGTTGATGACGCCCATGCGGTCGGGCGCGAGCCCGTCGTTGTAGATGATCGCGGCCGACGCGCCGGCGGCCACGGCGTTGTCCGCCTTGACGCGGAACGTGCACGTGCCGCGCTTGATCAGCGCGATGTCACCGGCCGGGAACCCGGCGAAGTCGGCGGGCTCGCAGCCGCTCGTGCCGCCCGCGACGTCGACCGCGGTCAGCGGCGCGGTGCTGTCGCCGCTGCCCGAGTAGTTCATCGTCAGGAACTCCTGGCCGTTGACGTACGTGCGCGGGTTCGGCGCCACGCGCTCCATCTCGGGCGGCGTGCGGTCGCCGACGAGCAGGAACTCGAACTCGAACACCGAGACGTCGTAGCCGGCCGCCTCGGCCTTGTCGATGACGTACTCGGCCGACGCGTCGAAGCCCGACGTTCCCGACAGGCGCGTGTCGCCGTTCGCGTCGGCGATCGCCTGCAGCGCGGCCTGGTGGTCTCGCACGCCGGCGAGGGTGACGGCCTTGCGCAGGCCCTGGGTGTTGGCGCGCTCGTCGGCGGCCGCCTGCGGCGCAAGCAGCGAGGCGACGACGGCGACGGCCGCCAGCGGCGCGAGTGCGCGCCGCAACGTGGAGCGTTTCGTCATGGATCCCCCTTGGTCGGTGACGGGCGGGCTGCCCCGGGTATCCAAGCGTCTTGGGGGGCTCCGCACAATGGGGTTCCCGCGTTCGTCCGGTTCGAGGTGATTGGAGGCGACGTGGGCGGTCTGCTGTCCGACTTCAAGGCGTTCGTGCTGCGCGGCAACGTGCTGGAGCTCGCCGTCGCCGTGATCATGGGATTGGCCTTCAACGCGGTCGTGCAGTCGTTCGTGAACGACGTCTTGATGAACCTGATCGCGGCCCTCTTCGGCCAGCCCGACTTCTCGAACCTGACGTGGACCGTCGGGGAGGGCGAGGTCCGCTACGGGGCGTTCCTGAACGCGGTGGTGAACTTCCTGCTCGTTGCGCTGGCGCTGTTCCTGATCGTCAAGGCGTTCGAGCGGGCGCGGCGGCTGCGCGGCGAGCGTGCCGAGCCGCCCGAGGTCAAGCGCTGCGCGTACTGCACGACGAGCATCCCGGCGAAGGCCCGCCGCTGCCCGGCGTGCACGTCGGATCTCGAGACGGCGTAGCGGACGGGAACTAGGTGGTTCGGGCCACGGATCTCGACCTTTCCCGGGGCTGCGCGTCGACCGGCGTGGGCGGGCCGCCGTCGAGGTAGCCGGTGGCGACCATCGCGATGACGTCGGCGACGTTGCGCTCGTGACGCGACAGGGGGGCCTGGCGGTAGCCGCGCCCCGCGGCTCCGCGCTGGACCGACTCGCACGCGGCCCAGTCCTGGCGGTTCGTCAGGTCCCAGAAGTCGACTGCGAACGACGGGTCGAAGCCGGGACGCTCGAGCGCCTCGGGCGCGAACGACCACTCGCACGCGACCTCGGTGCGCCCCGCCGCGAGCGGCGTCAGGACGTGCGTCATCACGTAGTCGGGGTGGACGCTGAGCAACAGGTTCGGCCACACCTGCACGTAGTGGACCTCGCGCAACGCGCGCCCGCTCAGCCGGCGGAAGGGAGCCGCCCGGCTGGCGCCGTCGAACGACATCGTCGCCATGCCGTCGTCGAGCAGCATCGACCCGCCGACGACGAGGCCCGACGGCGCGAAATGATCGCCGCTGCCCGGCGTCGTCACGCGGCACAGCTCGGGATGGATCTCGCTGCAGTGGTAGCACTCGTGGTAGTTCTCGACCGCGATCTTCCAGTTGGCGCGCAGGTCGTAGGAGTGCGACGCCGCGGGCACGACGCGCTCGAGCTCGTGAGCCGCGACGAGCTCGTCGAGCCGTCCGACGTGACGGTCGAACGGCGGCGCGTCGCCGCTCACGTTCACGAACGCCCATCCGCGCCACTCCCGCACGCGCGCCGCGACGAGGTCGTGCTCGCGGTCGCGCCGGTCGAAGCCGGCCTGCCCTGCGAGCCCCGGCCCCCCCTTGAAGGCGCCGTCGAGGGCGTACGTCCAGCGGTGGTACGGGCAGCGGACCACGGATTGGTTGACCGGCCCGCCGCCGCACGGCAGGAGCTCGTGGCCCCGGTGACGGCACGTGTTGAAGAACCCGCGCAGCTCTCCGTCGGTCCCGCGCACGAGGAGCACGGCCTGCGTGCCGGCGCGCACGGCCGCCTGGTCGCCGGGCGTCGCGAGCGCCGACGACCGGCCGACGCAGACCCACGACGCGTCGAAGAAGTGCTCGAGCTCCCACCGGTGCACGGCGTCGGAGACGTACGCGGCCGCCGGCAGCGTCCGCACGTCGCGGTCGGGCGCGACGCAGCGACGCAGCGCGTCGGGATCGATGGGGGCCGGTGTGGGCATCGCGACCTCGGGCTCGGGTTGAGGATCGAGATGCTAGCGCGCGCGTGCGCGGCTCAGACGTCGTCGCGGCGCGGTGGGACCGGGCCCTCGATCGCCTCGCACTGGACCATCAGCTTGCGCAGCAGCTTGTTGAGCGTCTCCTTCTCACGGTCCGTCAGGACGTCGGTGATGCGCCGCTCGCGGTCGCCCTGCGCGCCGACGGCGGCGCCCCACCGGCGCTTGCCCTCGACGCTGAGGCGCACCTTCAGGGCGCGCCGGTCGGACGGGTCGGGGCGGCGCTCGACGAGGCCGGCCTGCTCGAGGCGATCGAGGCGGTTGGTCACCGCCGCCGGCGACAGCATCAGGTCGTCTGCGATCTTGCCCGGCGACAGCTCGTAGGGAGGACCCACGCGGCGGAGCGCGGAGAGGATCTGCCAGTCGCCGAGCGTCAGCTCGTAGTCGGCGGCGGTCTCGGCACAGCTCTTGGTGAAGTAGCGCGACAGCTTCTGGATGCGCTCGACGACGCCCTCCGACGCGAGGTCGAGCTCGGGGAACTCGACCGCCCAGTCCCGAAGGTGGCGGTCGACGATGTCCTCGATGGTGCGCGTCCGCGCCGTCGTCACGTCCTCGTCCCCTTGCCGGCGGCCGCCCGTGCGCCCGCTCGATCCTGCGCCGATGTTACGTCGCCCCGTGCCGCGCGGCGGGCGGCACGGGGCGCCGGGCGGCGCCGACCCCGACCGATCTCGCCGAGCCCGCGGCGCGCCGTGGGCGACCGGGCCGCGCGGCTCGTCGCCGACCCCCGTTGACCCGTCCGGCTCCCGGCCTCAGGCTGCGTAGGTACCGCTCGACAGGGGGGAGGACTTCCATGCTTCGCCGTGCTGCAGTGCTCGCGTCCGTCGCTGGACTCACGCTCGCGCTCGCCGCGCCCGCGTCCGCCGACGCGCCCACGCGCCGCGAGTTCACGATCCACAACGTCGTCGAGGACCAGGGAGACGTGTGCGGGTTCCCGGTCCGCTGGACGATCGACCTGACCGTCGAGCAGTACCGCTTTTTCGACTCCGACGGCCGGCTCGTGCGCATCGACTCGCACGTCAAGGAGAACAACACGATCGCGAACCTCGACACCGGTCTCACGATCCAGGAGGGCCCGGACGCGTTCCTGCAGCGCGTGATCCCCAACCCCGACGGAACGACGACGATCGTCATCAACGGGCTGTCGGTCAACGTGCGCGCCGGCTCCGAGGGCTTCCGCGACGTCGGCCGCTACGTGATCGAGATCGGCCCGGGTCAGTACGACGTCGTCTTCTCCGCCGGCCCGCACCCGCTGCGCGACCTCGCGACGAGCCCGGCGGTCGGCAAGGAGCTGCTCGCCGCGTTCTGCGACGTCCTGTCGTAGCGGAGCCGGCGTCTCGAGCCGCGCCGGCGCCTACGACGCGTCGGCGCGGCCGAGCCGGTAGCCGGCCATGTAGGTCTCGAGGCCGCGCCGCGCGTTGCGCATCATCAGCGTGTGGTTGAGGCGGAACGCGGGCCGCGCCACGGGCGCGAGCACGCGCAGCGACCGCTTGTTGGTCACGACGTCCTCCTCGAACACGAGCTCGGCGCCGCCGGGGGCCGGCCATACGACCCAGCGCGTGTAGCCCTCGAGATCGCCCGCCAGAGTGCTCTCGAGCACGCCCTCGTCCTCGTCGGCGCGGGCGCGCGTCGACGTGAACCGGAGCCAGTAGGGGAGAAGCGAGCGGCATTCGAGGCGGAAGACGCCGTCGCCGACCTCCTCGGCGACGCGCACCTCGCGCCACCACTCGGGGTAGCGGCCGAGCTCCGCCAACGCCGAGTAGAGGTCGCGCGGGTCGTGGGTCGTCGTCCACGAGCTGCGGAAGTAGTAGCGCGTGAGTCTCTCGGGCATCTCCATGCCGATAGCAGGCCCGGATCCGGTCTCGGAATCAAGCCCCTACGCGCACCCAGTACGCCGCGTGTCCCGCCATCCCGCCCGTCGGGCGGCGCGGATCACAGCGTCGCGCTCTCGACGACGAGGTCGCCCTCGGCGAAGCGGCTCGGGCGCAGCGCGTGGAGGTCGAAGCTCGTGCAGCGGCCGTCGACGACGAGCTCCGCGACGGCGCGCCCGGCCGCCGGCGCGTGCATGAGCCCGTGCCCGCCGAAGCCCGCGCACACGACGAGCTCCGGCCGCTCGGGCGCGCGGCCGACGATCGCGTGGTGGTCCGCGGTCTCGGGATAGAGGCCGGCCCAGCAGTGGCGCGGGTCGATCGGCACGTTCTCGAGCGACGGGAACCGGTTGCCGATGCGCTCCGCGACGTCGTCGAGGAACGCGGGATCGAGCGACGTGTCCCAACCCGGGCGATCGCCGGGGTTCGAGTACGCGACGAGGTAGCCGCCGCCGGCCTCCCGACGCACGAGCACGCCGGTGTCGACGTCGACGCACATCGGGATGAGGTCGTCGGGATGCCCGGGCGCGCGCACGAACGCGAGGTTGCGCCGGATCGGGTCGACCGGCACGTCGATCCCGGCGAGCGCGCCGACCGCGCGGGCGTGCGCGCCCGCGGCGACGACGACGGCGCGCGCGTCGAGGGGGCCGCGCGCGGTGGCGACGCGCACGGCGCGGCCCGGGGCGTCGTCGAAGCCCTCGACCGCGCACGACGTCCGGATCTCGGCCCCCGCGGCGCGCGCCGCGCGCCCGAGCGCGGCGACGGCGGCATGCGGATCGAGGAAGCCGTCGCGTCCGTGGAACGTCGCGCCGCGCAACCCCTCGGTGCGCACGACCGGTGCGTGCGCCGCGACCGCGTCGGCGTCGAGCCATTCGGTCGCGACGCCGTGCCTGCGCTGGAGCTCGCACGCGTCGCGCAACCACCGCTCGCCGCCCTCGGTCCCGGTCACGAACAGGTAGCCGGTCTGATGGAAGGCGAGCGCGGCGTCGTCGTGCGCGAGGCGCTCGTACTCGCCGATCGAGTGCAGCGAGAACGCGATGTTGACCGGAGTCGTGAACTGCGCGCGCACGCCGCCGTTGGCGCGCGCCGACGAGCCGCGCCCCAACGCACCGTCGCGCTCCAGCACGACGACCCGCCCGGCGCCGAGCCGGCGAAGCTCGAGCGCGCAGGCGAGCCCGACGATGCCCCCTCCGGCGATCGCGACGTCACAGCTGTCGGCCATGGTCCTCCGTCGAGTCGTGGACGCCGAGCCTAGTGCGCGCTAGGCGCGGCCCGCGGCGCGCCGACCGCGGCGCGCGTCAGGCGGTGGAGTGCTCGCGCTCGACGAGGCGCTTGAGCCGGCGCAACGTCTCGCGGTTGCGGACCGAGACGAGCGCGTCGAACACGGGTTTCGGCACCATCCAGCGCGCGGGGCCCGCGAGCGCGCGCTCGTCCATTCGCAGATGCGTTCCGCCGTCGCGCGCCACGAGGTCGAACTCGACGCGCACGACGCCGGCGGGCCGCGCCTTCGCTTCGAGCACCAGGCGACGCGGCGGCTCGAGCACGCGTATCGCGGTGTGGTCGTCGAGCGACAGGGGGCCGACGCCGACGGTGTGGTGGAACGCCGCGCCCACCGCGGGCCACTCGTCGTCGACGTCGCGCACGTCCTTGGCGCCCGCGACCCACTCGTCGAAGCGCCACGCGTCGGTCAGCGTGTCGAAGACGCGCGCGGGAGGGGCGAGGATGTCGGCGTGCACGACGGCCATGGCAGCTCCGGTTCGGCGTACGGTTCGAGCGGCGTCTTACCCGAGGCCGCGGCGCGAAAAACGGGTACGGGAGCGTGGAGGCCGGCGTGACGCGAGGAAGGAGACGTACATGCACGACGCGGTCGTCGTAGGCGCGGGGCCGAACGGGCTCGTCGCCGCGAACCTCCTCGCCGACGCCGGGTGGGGCGTCGTCGTGCTCGAGGCCGCGCCCGAGCCCGGCGGCGCGGTGCGCAGCGCGGAGCTCACCGAGCCGGGCTTCGTGCACGACGTGTTCAGCGCGTTCTACCCGCTCGGCTACGCGTCGCCGACGCTGCGCGCGCTCGCGCTCGAGCGCTACGGGTTGCGCTGGGCGCGCTCGGAGCTCGTCGTCGCGCACCCGACGCCCGACGGACGCTGCGCCGTGCTGTCCCAGGACCTCGACGTCACCGCGGCGTCGCTCGACGCGTTCGCGCCCGGCGACGGCGACGCGTGGCGGCGCCTGTACGAGTTGTGGGGCAGGGTCGGCCCGGGCGTTCTCGACGCGCTGTTGCGTCCGTTCCCGCCGGTGCGCGGCGCGGCGCGCATCGCGGCCGCGCTCGACGTGTCGGAGCTCGTTCGGTTCGCGCGCTTCGCCGTGCTGCCGCTGCGCCGGCTCGCCGAGGAGACGTTCGCGGGCGAGGGTGGCGGCGTCCTGCTCGGGGGCAACGCGCTGCACGCCGACCTGACGCCCGAATCGGCTCTCAGCGGCTTCCTCGGCTGGCTCCTGTGCTGCCTCGGCCAGCAGTACGGCTATCCGACGCCGGAGGGCGGCGCGGGTCGGCTCACCGACGCGCTCGTCGCGCGGCTGCGCGACCGCGGCGGCCGCGTCGAGTGCAACGCGCGCGTCGCGCGCATCGTGATCCGCGACGGTCGGGCGGTCGCGGTGCGCACGGCGTCGGGCGACGAGGTCGGCGCGCGCCGCGCCGTGCTCGCCGACGTCTCGGCGCCGGCGCTGTTCCTCGACATGGTCGGCGAGGACGAGCTGCCCGCCGCGTTCGCGCGCGACCTGCGCCGCTTCCACCACGACAACGGCACGGTGAAGGTCGACTGGGCGCTCGACGGCCCGATCCCGTGGACGTCGGAGCCGGCGCGGCGCGCCGCCACCGTCCACGTCGCCGACAGCCTCGACCACCTCACGGAGGTCTCGACCGACCTCGCGCGCCGCGTCGTGCCGGCGCGTCCGTATCTCGTGCTCGGTCAGATGAACGTCGCCGACCCGACGCGCTCGCCCCCCGGCACGCACACCGCGTGGGCGTACACGCACGTGCCGCAGAGCGTCAAGGACGACGGGCGCGGCGAGATCAAGGGAACGTGGGACGACGGCGAGACCAACGCGATGGCCGACCGAATGGAGGCCGAGATCGAGCGGCTCGCGCCCGGCTTCCGCGCGCTCGTGCGCGCGCGCCACGTCCTCACGCCGCCGCGCCTCGAGGAGCTCGACGGCAACCTCGTGGGCGGGTCGGTCAACGGTGGCACCGCGCAGCTGCATCAGCAGCTCGTGTTCCGTCCGACTCCCGGCGCCGCGCGCGCCGAGACGCCGATACGCGGACTCTATCTCGCGTCGGCCTCCGCGCACCCGGGCGGCGGCGTGCACGGAGCGCCCGGGTCGAACGCGGCGCGCGCCGCGCTCGCGGCGCGCCGCCGGGGCCGCGCGTTCGCCGCCCTCGGCGTCGCGGGCGTCGGCGCGCTGGCGACGCGGAGACGGCGCGGCTAGTCGACGACGCGCTCCGACGCGACGTAGAGGTTGCCGTCCGTCGGCGGGGCCGGGTCGTCCGACAGCTGGACGCTTTCGCCGAAACGCGCTCCGAGGCGCTCGTACAACCCCGGCGCGACCGCATGCAGCAGGGCGAGCGGACGCGTGCTCGGCCCCACGACGATCTCGCGCCGCGGCCGCCGGACGCACCGGTACACCGCGCGCGCGACCCGGCGCGGGTCCTGAAGGTGATACGAGGGCGACGCGCGCGCGCCGCTGAAGTTGGCGCTGCGCCGGTAGATCGGCGTGTCGACGCCGCCCGGCAGCACGACGGAGATCCGTACGGGGGAGCGCGGGCCGAGCTCGAGCCGCACCGTCTCCGACAGGCCCTGTATCGCGAACTTGCTCGTGACGTACGCGCCGACGTGGGGCGACGCGAACTTGCCCAACTGCGACGAGACGTTGACGACGACGCCCTGGCCGCGGCCGCGAAAGTGCTCGAGCGCGCACCGCATGCCGTTGGCGTAGCCGAACAGGTTCACGTCGACGACGCGCCGGAACGCCTCGGCCGGAAGGTCCTCGAAGCGGCCGTACGCCAGCAGCGCGGCGTTGTTGACCCACGCGTCGAAGCCGCCGAGCTCCTCGATCGCGACGCGCGCGACGCGCGCGACGGCGTCGGCGTCGGCGACGTCGGCCGTGACGGTCACGACGCGGCCGGCGCGGCCGGCGCAGCGTTGCGCGACGCGCGCGAGAGCGTCGCGCGAGCGCGCGCATGCGACGACGTTCCAGCCCTTCGACGACAACAGGTCGACGGTCGCGGCGCCGATGCCGCTGGAGCCGCCGGTCACGACCGCGGCGCGACGGGCGCGCGCGGGAGCGCGGCGACTACTGCGGCGCGGCGACGACGGCACGCGGTCGTGCTACCCGCGGCGCGCGGTGGGCAAACGACGCGCGTCGCGCTAGGGCCACTCCACGATCCCGTGCGGCCATCCCGGCGTCGTCCCCGACGACAACACGCAGAACTCGTTGCCGTTGACGTCGGTCATGACCCATCCGGGGGCGTGCCCGAACGGCTCCACGCGGGTCGCGCCGAGTGCCTCGAGGCGTTGTACCTCGGCGTCGATGTCGTCGCTCTCGATGTCGAGGTGCACGCGCGACTTGCACGTCTTGGGCTCCGGCACGCGCTGGATCAGCACGCGCCAGCCGCCTCCGACTTGTCCCAGCGAAGCGAACCTCGAACCGATCTGCACTGTGTTCTCCGGAACGCCGAGCGCCTCCCGCCAGAAGCGCACCCCGGCGTCGAAGTCGTTGCAGTCGATCACCACCGAACCGATCCGGCTCCGATGCATCCCCCGAACCTCCTCCCTAGCACGGTCTCCCGCAGGCACCCTACGCGGCGCCGAGTACCGATGTCGATGGCGTTCGTCATAAGGTGCCGCGAGTCATCGCCGTCGGACGTCGGGAGGCGCCATGTTGCCGTCGCCGCGCTTCGTGCTCGGATTCGCGCTCGGATACGTCCTCGGAGCCAAGGCCGGACGCGAGCGCTACGAGGAGATCCGCAGGCTCTACGAGAGCTTCATGGGACGCGGCTCGGGCTCGTCCGCCGACCGTCCCCTCTAGGCGCGCGTCGTGCGCCGGGCGGCTACGCGGGCTTGCCCGTCGGGGGCTTGACGAGATCGCGCGCGGACTGCCGCGCGGCGCCGGTTGCGGCTCCTATCAACCCGAGCCACGCCGCCTTCTTGAGCGCCGGGACGGGCTCGTCGAGCTGCGGCGGGTTCTCTCGCGTCGCGAGCCGCCACATCGTCGTCACGACGTAGGTCGCGAGCTTCACCGCGAGCACGCCCGCGACGATCGCGGCGAGGTTCTGGAACAACGTCGGCTTGCGCGCCGGCACGCCGCTCGCGGTCGGCTCGCCGGTGATCTTGCCCTTGGCCATTACGACCCCTCCTCGGTCGTCTCGGTTCCCTCGATGACCTGCCCGTGCCGGCGCGCGGCGAAACGGCTCACGCGTCGGCGTACTCGGGGGCCGCGCCCACGAGACGGTCGAGCTCCTCGCCGCCCTCCGCGGGGCCGATGGCGACGACGCGGTCGCCCGCGGCGAGCACGAAGCGCGGTTTGGGCCGGTACGTCCAGCGCCGGCCGCGCTGCACCGCCAGCACGAACATGCCCGTCTCCGTCTCGACCGACAGCTCCTTGATCGAGTGCCCGTCGGCGGCCGACCCGGGCTGCACGACGGTCTCGTAGCCGACCTCGTCGGACTCGACCAACGCGGCCGCTATGACCGGGTGCAGCTCCTCGCCCTCCTCGACCAGGCGCGTCATCTCGCGCGCCGAGTCGAAGATGACCTCGGACGCGCCCGCGAGCCGGATCAGCCCGCGCAATTCGTCGGGATTGCGCGCCTCCTGCGCGCTGCGCAGGACCCACGACTCGAGCTCGTCGTGCAGTGTGTCGGAACGCGCCTCGAGGCTCGCGACCTCGGCCGCGAGCGCCTGGTCGTCGAACAGCAGCGCGCTGTACGCGAGCCCGACCGCGACCTCGGCCGAGTTCTTCATCTCGACGAGCAGGTCGACGGCGCGGTCGAGGTCGGACAGCACGATCTCGGTCTCGGCGGGCTCCGGCAGCGCCGGCGCGCCCATCAGCCCGCGCGCCAGCTTGACACCGTCTTCGGGCCCCTTGACGAGCAGCGCGTCGTGCTCCGACACGACGAAGTCGGGGCCCGGGTCGAGGTCCCACTCGCCGCCGCGCCGCACGGCGATCACCCACATGCCGATCTCGACGGGCATGGCGAGGTCGCGCAGCGTCTGCCCGACCCCCGGCGCGCCCTCGCGCACCTTTATGCGCGACACGATCTCGTCCGCGTGGCGCAGGTCTTTCTTGAGGTCGTCGACGATGCCGAGCGAGACGACGCCCGCGATGTCCTCGGCCGCGTCCGCGATCTTCTCGACCGCCGACGCGATGCCGAGCACGCCGGCCATGTGCTCCGCGTCCTCGGGACTGCGCGCCGCGAGGATCGACAGCTTGCGCAGCTGGTGGAGGTGGCGGCCCATCCGCTCCTCGAGCCTGCGGACCTCCTTCGCGAGGTCCGCGTCGGAGAAGAACACGGCCGCGTAGGCCAGGTCGACCATGAGCTCCGAGGAGTCCTTGATCTCGGCAAGGAGCCCCTTGACGGTATACGGACCGCCCGAGTCCATCTCAGTCTCCCCCTTCTCGGCGCGGCTTCCGTGCCGCTCCGTCCGAGGACCGCGTCGCGGTCCCATCAGGCTACTCCGAACATCACGAGCGCGGCGACGAGACAGACGACGCCGAGCAGGTCCATCCCGCTCGTGACGAGCGGAATCGTGTGGTTGTCGGGATCGAACCCGAAGCGGTACGTCGTGACCGCGGCGTAGTAGCCGATGACGGCGGCGACGACCGTAGCCATCACCCCGCCGGCCATCGTCACGCCGACGAACCGGAGCGCGCCCGGGTACGCGCTCCCGAACAGCTCGGCGACGCCGAGCGTCGTGACCGCGGTGATCGCGTACACGGTCAGCCCGAGCACGAGCACGATCGTGCCGTCGAGCAGCGCGGCGGCCTCGGGTCGCGCCGCCGGCGTCACCGCGCCGAGGTGCAGCTTCGAGCCGAGCCGCGCCGACAGGATGGCGCCGAGCGCGCCCGTGTTCTCGAGGAAGCCGGGGACGATGATGAGGAACGCGGGGAACGGCGCGAACACGTCCGACACGCGCGGCTCGACGACGGTGCCGGCGAGGACGTCGAGGACGATCGCGATGCACAGCACCGGGAAGCTCTCGCGCACGATGCGGCGCGTCGCGGCGCGCGCCGTCGTCCACCCGCGCGCCAGCGCGACCGTGCCGGCGACCAGCGCGACTACCCCGACGACCGGCGTCACGACGTCGATGCCGACGAGGTACGACGCGAGCAGCAGGCACGGGAGCGTCACGACGTCGCCGATCGCGGTGATGAGCGGCGCGCCGACCGCGTCGAGGTCCCAGCCGCGGCGCAGGGCCGTGACGGAGAGGTAGATCGTGACGCCGAGGACGACCGTCGACGACAGCAGGCCCCCGACGAGCGCGACGGCTATCAGGTCCCACGACGACACCGTCTCGAGGTGCAGCAGCGCCGCGATCGACCGCGCCAGCAGACCTATCGCGACCGACGTCGCGATCGTCAGCAGGGTCGCGGCGTAGACGTTCTGGTACAGGGTCCCGTCGCGGTCGAACGTCGCCTCGAACAGACCGGTGTGGACCGACGTCCCGAGGCGCGCCGCGAGCGCGCCGAAGATGTTGCCGCGCATGCCGATCGAGACCGGGATGAGAACGAACAGTCCCGGGATCTCCTCGATCCGCTCGGCCATCCCGGCGAGCGTCAGGCCCGCCAGCAGCGACGTGACGGCCGCGATGCAGACGGCCACGAACCCCTGCCGCATGGTGACGCGCTCGGACGCCCAGTAGACGACGACCTGGCGCGCCGGGTCGCCGACGCGCCGGGCCGTGCCCCGCGCCGCGCGCGCCGGCGGCCCGAGCAGCGCGCGCACGCCGAGACCGACCCAACGAATGGGGGTCGCGAGGGAAGTTTTCGCAGGGCGCGGGTGTTTTTTCATCCGGACGGGGAACTCCAATCCGCCTCGGTTCGTACGTTCGAATGGGTGACGAGGACCACGGCGCCGTCTTGGGCTCCCCGCGGCACACCGCCACGGGAGGCGGGGCCCGGTTCGACGGAGGGACGCTGCAATGCCGCAGAACCAATCAGCGATCCACGGTTCCAAGCCGGTCGCCATGCCGCGTGCGTCGCAGACCTACCCGAAGGGTCGCGTGTGCGCACATCCGGGCTGCGAGACGCGCCTGTCGACCTACAACCGGCGCGACAAGTGCTGGGCGCACGCCGAGATGAAGGTGCCGCGCCTGCGCGGGCGCAAGCCCGCGGCAGGCTCGGCGTAGCCCGTCGGCCGCGGCTCGCCCACCGGCGTGCGAGATATCCTGACGCGCAACTCGTCACGACGACGTCTCTACGGAGGGGCTCGGATGCGCGCACGGCTCGCAATTGTGCTCGTTCTGGCCGCGCTCGGCGCGACCGGCGCGGCGACGGTGTCGTACGCCGCGCCCGACGACTCCACCGTGCTGGCGCAGCAGACCGGCCAGGACCCCGAGACGGAGGGCCAGGAGGGCCAGGACGCGGAGGGCTCGACGGCCGAGACCGGCGCCGACGCGGGCGAGACCGAGGGTGCGGCCGCCGAGACCGGCCCCCCGTGGACCTATCAGATGGCGCGCATCGCGCTCGTGATGCTGCTCCTGCTCGCGGTAGCCGTCGTGCTGCTGTACCGGCGCCTCGTGGTCGGCCGTCGCCGCGGCGCCATCTGACGCGTCGGCCCCCTTCGTGGCGCGCCTGATAGAGCCCTGGATCGCCCGCTCGGTGGCGCGCCGGGTCGCGGGCGACGCCGGCTTCGAACGCTCCTACCTGCTCGAGCGGCTCGAGCGCGACCTCCACGACGCCGTGCCGCGCGCCGAGGCGCTGGTCGCCGCCGCCAGCGGCATCCCGACGCCTCCGCCGGTGCACTGGCGGGTCGTCGACCGGTACGCGTGGGCCGACGCCAACATCTCGTCGATGGCGCTGCTGCTCGAGCCGCTGGAGGCGCGCATCGGCGCGCGCCTCGACGCCGCCCCGCTGCCGCTGCGCGCGGCGCAGCGCGCCGCGGTGTCGGTCGAGATCGGGGCGCTGCTCGGCTACGTGTCGCGCCGCGTCCTCGGCCAGTACGACGTGCTCGTGCCCGAGGACGGCGCGGTCGGGGGCCGCGGCGCCGCGGCGCTGTCGTTCGTCGGTCCCAACGTCGTCGAGACCGAGCGCAAGTTCGGCTTCGTGCCGGAGGACTTCGCGCTATGGGTCGCGGTCCACGAGGTCACGCACCGCTTCCAGTTCGCCGGCGTCGGATGGCTGCGGCCGCGCTTCCTCGCGCTCGTGGACGACTACATGACGAGCGTCGAGCTCGACGTCGGAGGGCTCGTGAGCCGCCTCGCCGGCGCCGCGGCGCGCCTCGCGCGCGGCGACGCGCCGCCCGAGGAGCGCAACCCCGTGTACCTGCTCGCGTCCGACCGCCAGCGGGGCGTGCTCGACGCGATCCAGGCGCTCATGGCGGTCGTCGAGGGCCACGGCAACTACGTCATGGACGCGGTCGGCGCCGACGTCATCCCGACGTTCCGGCGCATGCGCTTCGTGTTCGCGCAGCGACGTCGCCAGACGAGCGTCGCGCAGCGGGCGCTCAACAACGTCCTCGGCATCGAGATGAAGTTGCGCCAGTACGAGCTCGGGCAGAGCTTCTGCGACGAGATCGCGCGGCGGCGCGGCGCGGACGCGTTCGCGGCGCTGTGGAGCGACGAGTCGAACCTCCCGACGCTCGCCGAGCTGAGAGAGCCCACCCGGTGGCTCGACCGGGTCGCATAGGCGGCGGCCTCGGGGGGCCGGGATTCGACGTCGTCGAGCGCGCGCTGGCGACGGTCGACCGCCACCGCATGACGGCGCCGGGCGACACCGTCGTCGCGGCGGCGTCGGGAGGGCCCGACTCGACGTGTCTGCTCGACGTCCTCGCGCGCGCGTCCGAGCGACTCGAGATCGGCGTCGTCGTGGTGCACGTGGACCACGGCCTCGCGCCCGGCTCCGAGGTCGTCGCCAACGACGTCGCCCGCGCTGCGGCCGAGGCCGGCTTCGACGTCCACGTCGTGCGCGCGCCGGAGCTCGCCGGGCCGAACCTCCAGGCACGCGCGCGCGCCTTTCGCTACGGCGTCCTCGAGACGGTCGCGCGCAGCGTCGGCGCGCGCCGCATCGCGACCGGCCACACGCTCGACGACCGCGTCGAGACGCTGCTCGCGCGCCTCGTGCACGGCGCCGCGACCGAGGGCCTCGCGGGGCTGCCGCCCGCCGACGGCGCGCGCGTGCGCCCGCTCGTCGACGTCCGGCGCGCCGAGACGCGCGCGTACTGCGCCGAGCGCGGGCTCTCTTTCGTCGACGACCCGGCCAACGACGACGAGCGCTTCGAGCGCGTGCGCGTGCGCCGCTCGCTCGTCGCCGCGGTCGAACGCGGCTGGGGCGACGGCGCGGTGCGCGCGATGGCGCGCAGCGCGACGCGCCTCGCCGAGGACGCCGCCGCGCTCGCGGAGCTCGCCGAGCGGATCTATTCGGAGGTCGCCGCGGACGACGGCGACGGCGTGCGGGTCCGCCGCGACGCGCTCGACGCGCTGCCGCGCGCGCTGCGGAGGCGCGTGCTCGAGCGCGCCGTCGGCCGGGTGCGTGACCGCGCCGGGGGCATCGAGGCCGCGCTCGACGCGCTCGAGCGGCCCGACGCGGCCGGCGTTCGCTTCGACGTCGCGGCCGGTGCGGAGATCGCCGTGGCGGACGACGCCGTCGTCGTCCGGCGTAGGATGGCGTGATGGGGACCGACGCCGCCACGCACGAGGACATCGCCGAGGTCCTCATAACCGCCGACGAGATCCACGACAAGATCGCGTCGCTCGCCAAGCAGATCACCGAGGACTACCGGGGCCGCGACGCGCTCCTGGTCGGCGTGCTCAAGGGTGCGTTCGTGTTCATGGCCGACCTCGCCCGCGAGATCCGGCTGCCGATCGAGTTCGACTTCATGGCGGTGTCGTCGTACGGGTCGTCGACGAAGTCGTCGGGCGTCGTGCGGATCCTCAAGGACCTCGACTACGAGATCACGGGGCGCGACGTGCTGCTCGTCGAGGACATCATCGACTCGGGCCTCACGATCTCCTATCTGCTCCGCTACCTGCAGGCGCGCGGCCCCGCGTCGCTCGAGATCTGCTCGTTGTTCTGGAAGAAGGGTGAGCAGGCGGTGCCCCTCGAGGTCAAGTACCCGGGCTTCGAGATCCCGCCCGTGTTCGTCGTCGGGTACGGCCTCGACTACGCCGAGAAGTACCGGAACCTGCCCTACATCGGGGTCCTCAAGGAGTCCGCGTACGCCCCCGCGGACGGCTCCGCCTGACCCGCCGCGGCGCGTCCGGGGACGCCCCTCCAGGGGGTAACTAAGCGCGACGTACTGCTAACCTGGAGCGACCATGAACCGCATCTTCAGGTCGGCGATCTTCTACCTGGTCCTCATCGTCGCGGTCGTGTGGGTCTTCAACCTGTACCGCTCCGGCGCCGACGCGCCCCAGGAGCTGTCGTCGGTCAACGAGTTCGAGACGCTGGTGCAGGACGGCCGCGTCGACAGCGCCGAGTTCCTCACCAAGGACGAGAAGGTCGTCGGCGAGCTGACCGACGGCACCGAGTACGAGGTCTACCTCCCCAAGGACACCGTCGACAACTTCTCTGCGATGGCGCGCGCCAACGACGTCGAGGTCAGCGCCGACCCGCAGCAGGGCTCGCTGCTGCTGTCCGTGTTGTTCCAGATCCTCCCGATCCTGCTCATCGTCGGGTTCCTGTTCCTGCTCATGCAGCAGATGCAGGGCGGCGGCAACCGCGTCATGTCGTTCGGCAAGGCCAAGGCGCGCCTCGTGACGAAGGACCAGCCCAAGATCACGTTCGCCGACGTCGCCGGTCTCGACGAGGCGGTCGAGGAGCTGCAGGAGATCAAGGAGTACCTCGAGGCGCCGCAGAAGTTCCAGGCGATGGGCGCCAAGATCCCCAAGGGCGTCCTGCTGTTCGGGCCCCCGGGCACCGGCAAGACGCTGCTCGCGCGCGCGGTCGCGGGCGAGGCGGGCGTGCCGTTCTTCTCGATCTCGGGGTCCGACTTCGTCGAGATGTTCGTGGGCGTCGGAGCGAGCCGCGTGCGCGACCTGTTCGAACAGGCGAAGGCGAACTCGCCGTCGATCGTCTTCATGGACGAGATCGACGCCGTCGGGCGCCACCGCGGCGCCGGTCTCGGCGGCGGCCACGACGAGCGCGAGCAGACGCTCAACCAGCTGCTCGTCGAGATGGACGGCTTCGA
>DASZZZ010000016.1:0-14964 GCA_036260375.1 Actinomycetota bacterium | reverse complement strand
GGCAGAGCCCGCGTCGGGGCGCGCGCCGCCGCCCGCGGGTCTCGTCGCGCTGGGCGCGGCGACCGTGATCGCGCTCGCGGCGGGCGTCGTGGCGCGCCGCCGGGCGCGCGTCTGAGCCGTGCATCCCGCGGCGTGGCTCGCGTGGGCGGCGTGCGCCGGGCTCGCGTCGATGACCACGACCAATCCCTTCTACCTCGCGCCGGTCGCCGCGAGCGCGGTGCTCGTGCACGCCGCGTGCCGCCACGACGGGCCGTCGGCGCGCGCGTTCGGAGCGTTCGCGCTGTTCGCCGCGGTCGCGCTCGTGGCGCGCACGGCCCTCGTCGTGCTCGGCCCCGTCGACGCGTCCAGCGTCGCGGCCGCGTTCCTCGAGGGCCTGCGGCTCGCGGTGATGCTCGTGGTGTTCGGCGCGTTCAACTCGGTCGCCGATCCGTTCCGCATCCTGCGCTTCGCGCCCCGCCGCTTCCACGAGGCCGCGCTCGCGGCCGCCCTGGCGCTGTCGCTCGCGCCGCGGACGATCGACGCGGCGCGCCGCGTGCGCGAGGCGCAGCGCATGCGTGGGCTCGCGCGCGTGCGCCTGCGCGCGCTGCCGGCGCTCGCCGTGCCGGTGCTCGAGACCGGCATGGAGGAGGCCGTCACGCTCGCCGAGAGCATGGACGCGCGCGGGCACGGCCGGGCGCGCCGGTCCCGCTACCGCCCCGACCGCTGGGACGCGCGCGCGGTCGCGGTCGCGGCCGTCTCCGCTCTGGCGTTCGGCACGTTCGGAGCGGCCGCGCTCGGCGGTCGCGGCGCGCTCGTCGTGTCGACGTGGCCGGTCGCGTGGCCCGACGCGTCTCCGGCGCTGGTCGTCGCGGCGCTCGCGTTCGTGGTGCCCGCGTTCGTCGCGCCGCGCGCGCAGGACGCATGAGCGCGATCGAGTTCCGCGACGTGACGTTTCGCTACCCGGGCGCGCCGCGGCCCGCGCTCGAGCGCGTGCGCGTGACGATCGAGGAGGGCGCGTTCGCGCTCGTGACCGGGCCGACCGGGGCCGGCAAGTCGACGCTGTTGCGCGCGGTCAACGGGCTCGTGCCGCATTTCTCCGGCGGCGTGATGTCGGGCGAGGTCGTCGTCGCGGGGCGCTCTGCGACCGCGTCCGCGCCGCGCCATCTCGCCGACGCGGTCGCGTTCGTGCCGCAGGACCCGGGGGCCGCGTTCGTCGTCGACCGCGTCGAGGACGAGCTCGCCTACGGGATGGAGAACCTCGGCGTACCGCCCGCGGTCATGCGCCGGCGCGTCGAGGAGACGCTGGACCTGCTCGACGTCGCGCACCTCCGGGCACGCAGCGTGCGCACGCTGTCGGGGGGCGAGCGCCAGCGCGTCGCGATCGCGGCCGCCCTGGCGGCCGGGCCGCGCGTCCTCGTGCTCGACGAGCCCACGAGCCAGCTCGACCCGCAGGGCGCCGAGGACGTGCTCGCCGCGCTGCAGCGCCTCGTGCACGACCTCGGCACGACGGTGCTGCTCGCCGAACACCGGCTCGAGCGTGTCGCGGGGTTCGCCGACGTCGCGGTCGCGTGCGAGCCCGGGGGCCGCGTCTCGTCGGGTGCTCCGTCGGACGTGCTGGCGCGCGCCGGCTCCGGGCCCCCGGTCGCGCGCCTCGGACGCGCGCTCGGATGGGACCCGGTGCCGCTGACCGTGCGCGACGCGCGCCGGCGCGCCGCGGACGTAGAGCTCCCGCGGCCGCCCCGGCGCGACGCCGGCGCGCGGCGCGGCGACGTGCTCGTCGCGGCGCGCGCGCTGCACGCCGCCTACGGACGCGCGCCGGCGCTGCGCGGCGTCGACGTCGCGATCGCGGCGGGCGAGGTCGTCGTCCTCGTCGGCCGCAACGGCGCCGGCAAGACCACGCTGCTGCGCTGTCTCGCCGGTCTCCACGAGCCGCAGCGCGGACGGGTCGAGGCGCGCGCCGGCGCCCCGCGTCCGGGCGTCGACGTCGCGCTGTGCCCGCAGGCGCCCGACTCCGTGCTGTTCGCGGAGGACGTCGCGGGCGAGATCGCCGCGACGCGGCGCTGGAGCGGGGGCCGGAGCGCGCCGGTCACGGTGCTCGACGACCTCGGCATCGCGCATCTCGGGCCGCGCCACCCGCGCGACGTCTCCGCGGGCGAGCGCGCGCTGGTCGCGATCGCGGCCGTCGTCGCGACCGGCGCGCCCGTCGTGCTGCTCGACGAGCCGACGCGCGGGCTCGATCCCGACGCCAAGGCGCGCCTCGCGCGCTGGATGCGCGCCCACGCGGCGCGCGGCGGTGCGGTCGTGTGCGCGACGCACGACGTCGAGCTCGCGGCCGAGGTCGCGACGCGCGTCGTCATGCTCGCGGGCGGCGACGTCGTCGCGGAGGGCGCCCCGGAGGCCGTGCTCGGCGACTCGCCGGTGTTCTCGCCGCAGACGGCGCGCGTGTTCGGGCCCGAGTGGCTGACGCCCGACGCGGTCGCAACGGCGCTGCGCCACGAGGCGGCGCGGTGAGCGCGGCCCCCGCGCTCGAAGTGTCGGTCGGCGCGCACGACGCGCTCGGTCCCGCGCCCGGTGGGCGCGTGCGCGCCGGGGCGCTGGTCGCTGCCAACGTCGCCGGCGCGCTCGCGTTCGCGTGGCCGTTCGCGCTCCCGGCCGCGGTCGGGACCGAGGCGCACGCGACCGACGGTCCGTGGGTCCTCGTCGTGCTCGTCGCGCTCCTGGCCGTCCTGCTCGGGCTCGAGCTCGGCCGCGGGGGCATGGGGCCGAAGACGGTCGCGCTCGTCGGCGTGCTCGGCGCGGTGATGGTCGCGCTGCGCCTTCCCGGCTTCGTCAACGGGTTCTCGGCGACGTGGGTCGTGCTGCTCGCCGGCGGGAGCGCGTTCGGGCCCGCGTTCGGCTTCGTGCTCGGCGCCACGGGGATGTTCGCGTCCGGCTTGTTCGTCGGCGGCCTCGGCCCGTGGCTTCCGTTCCAGATGGTCGCCGCCGGTTGGATCGGCGCCGGCGCGGGCCTCGTGCCCCGCCCGCGCGACCGGCGTGCCCGCGTCGCGCTGCTCGCGGCGTACGGCTTCGTCGCCGCGTTCGCGTTCGGCGCCGTCATGAACCTGTGGTTCTGGCCGTTCGCGACGCGCGGCTCCGAGCTGGGATGGGTTCCCGGCGCCGGCGTCGCCGCCAACGCGGCGCGCTACGCGCGTTTCTACGCGGTGACGTCGGCGCCGTGGGACGCGTTCGGCGCGGTCGGCAACGCGGTGCTCGTAGCGGTCCTCGGCCGTCCGCTGCTCGCCGCGCTCGATCGCGCCGCGCGCCGCATGAACGTTCGCGTCGAGCGCCGGTCCCCGTACACTGCCGGCCGGCGGGGTTAGGAGACGTCGGTGCTGCAGGAGTTGTTCGAGACGTGGGACGGGGAGATGGTTGCGACGCGCTACGAGCGCGACGCGGGCGTGTGGATGTTCGTGTGCGTGCACTCGACGCAACTCGGCCCCGGGACGGGCGGCACGCGCATGAAGTCGTACGCGTCGCCGTACGATGCGTTGCGGGACGGCATGCGTCTGTCGGGCGCGATGACGCTGAAGTTCGCCGTCGTCGGCCTTCCGCTCGGCGGCGGCAAGGCCGTGATCGCGATCCCGGAGATCCCGCAGGGCGACGAGCGCGTCGCGCTGATGAGGCGTTACGGCGAGTTCGTCGGCTCTCTCGGCGGGACGTACCGCACCGCGCCCGACATGAACACGAGCGAGCGCGACATGGACATCGTCGGCGACGTGTGCGGCTACGCGTTCTGCCGCAGCCCCGAGCGCGGCGGCTCCGGCAACACCGCGCCGGCGACCGCAACGGGCGTGTTCCACGCGGTGCGCGCGTCGCTGGCGCACGCGACCGGCTCGGACGACCTCGGCGACCGCATCGTGACCGTCCAGGGAGCCGGCGCGGTCGGCGCCCGTCTGGCGGAGCTGCTGGTCGCGGCCGGCGCGCGCGTGCGCGTCGCCGACGTCGACCAGACGCGCGCCGAGGCCGCCGCCAGCGCGTCCGGAGCCGTGGCCGTCCCGTCCGACGACGTGCTTCACGAAGAGTGCGACGTGTTCGCGCCGTGCGCGATCGGCGGCGTCCTCGACGAGCGCTCGATCCCGCGTCTGCGCTGTCGCGTCGTCGCCGGCGCGGCCAACAACCAGCTCGCGACCCCGGCCGACGCCCGCCGGCTGCACGAGGCCGGGATCCTGTGGGCGCCCGACTTCGTCGCCAACGCCGGCGGAGTCCTGCACGGCGGCGGGTTCGAGGTCCTCGGGTGGGGCCCGGAGGAGGTCGAGCGCAGCCTCGAGGGCATCGGCGACACCCTGCGAGACGTGTTCGAGCGCGCCGAGCGCGACGGCGTGACGACGCTCGACGCCGCCGAGCGCCTGGCGCACGAGCGCCTCGCGGCCGCGTCCGCGAGCGCGGGCCGGGGGCCGAGCGCATAATGGGGCGGAGGAGCAGGCCGGGTGGCCGCGCCGCCGCGTGCGCGTGGCGGTGAGGAAAGTCCGGACTCCACAGGGTAGGACGCTGGGGAAAATCCCAGGCGGGGCGACCCGCGGACAGCGCAACAGAGAGCAGACCGCCGGCCCCAGGGCCGGTAAGGGTGAAACGGTGAGGTAAGAGCTCACCAGCGCGCCGGGCGACCGGCGCGGCTCGGCAAGCCCCGTCCGGAGCAAGGCCAAGCAGGGGGTCGAGCGACCCGCTCGCCCGGTTCGCCGGGCACCCCCGGGTAGGCCGCACGAGGTGGGCGGCGACGCCCACCCCAGATGGATGGCCACCACCGCCCTCCGGGGCGGCACAGAATCCGGCTTACAGGCCTGCTCCTCGCGTCCGGCTCCGCTCGACGCGCGCTCGTCGCCGCGCTCCTACCGGGTGGTAGGTAAAGTGCGAGAGCGAGACGAGAGAGCCGGAGCCCCGAGCGCGAGGAGTCTATCCATGAGCGACGACACGAACGATCTCTCGACCTTCGCGGAGCTCGGCGACTTCGACTTCCTCTACGGCAGTTGGCGGATCCACAACCGTCGCCGAGACGACGCTTTCGACGACGCCGCGACGTGGTCGGAGTTCGAGGCGACCGCGGAGGCGTACCCGATCCTCCGAAAGCTCGGCAACGTCCAGGTCTACGACGCGCCCGATTTCCCCGGGCGCCCCGGGTTCGAGGGATTCGCGTTGCGCTTGTTCGATCCGGACACCCGGCAGTGGCGCATCTGGTGGGCGTCGACTGCGGGTCGAGGTCAGCTCGACGCTCCGGTCATCGGGCGCTTCGGCGACGGCGTCGGTGATTTCCGGGGCCGCGACGTCGTCGACGGACGCGAGATCGGCGTCCGGTTCCTGTGGACCGAGATCACCGACTCATCGTGTCGATGGGAGCAGTCCTTCTCGTTCGACGGGGGCAAGAGCTTCGTGCCCAACTGGATCATGCTGCACGAGCGCATCGGTGCAGGGGGCTGATCCGCCACGCGACGAGCGGCGGGTCCCGGGACGAACACGGCGCAGCAGGCGATGGCACGGATGACCGGCAACTACGAGCGCGGCAACGAGCCGGGCTCGTAGCACGCTCCGACGTCCGCCTCCCGGTCGCTTCCCGATGCCCGTCGGCGCCACGACCCCTTGTCGTCACGGCGGCCAGCGCGTGCGCGAGGAGGTTTCGAGCCCGGCGGACGCCGGCAGGACCGAGGGCGCGCCGTGGCGCGCGGCGATGGTCGGACGCGCCGCGCCGGCGCCCGTATGTTGTCGGCGTCGTTTCTCGGCGTCGGAAGGAGACGGACGTGGACAAGGCAGTGGTGACGACGGGCGACGCGCCCGCGGCGATCGGGCCGTACTCGCAGGCCGTCGTCGTGGGCGGCACGGTCGTGTACTGCTCGGGTCAGGTCGCGCTCGACGCGGCCACGGGCGAGCTGGTCGGCGACACGGTCGGCGAGCAGACGCGCCGCGCGCTGGAGAACCTCGGCGCGGTGCTCGCGGCCGCGGGGTCGAGCTTCGACCGCGTCGTCAAGGTCACCGCGTACCTCACGGACATGGCCGACTTCCCCGAGTTCAACGACGTCTACGGCGAGTTCTTCACTGCGGACCCCCCGGCGCGCGCGACGGTCGGCGTCGCGGCCCTCCCCAAGGGCGCGCGCGTCGAGGTCGAGTGCATCGCGGGACTGTGACCGCGCCGGGCTGCGCACCGCCCGGCTACCATGCCCCCGTGGGTTACTTCGGCTCTACGACCTGGTCGCCGAACACGATCTGCACCTCGCGTTCGGGCGCGGTGCCGGCGACCGGTTCGAGCCCGGCCTCCTCGGGAGTGTCGGCGTCGATGCGGCGGACGTAGCTCTCCAGCTTCGACATCAGCCACAACAGGCCGGCGATGGCGACCGGCCACAGCACGAGGACCGCGAGCAGGAAGAGCTGGTAGGGGGTCACGGGGCAAGTGTCTCAGAACGGTGTGCCGGAGGCGAACATCCTCGCCGGTTGTCTCGACCGCGACCGACTCGTAGGTCGCCTGGAGCAGCTCGTACGAACGCCGTCCGAGAACCCACCGGGCAACGAGGAGGCCGCGGCGCGCGTCGCGCGCTCCCAGTGCGAGGAGCTCGGTCTCGACGTCGCCGAGCACGCGGCCGAGCCGGGTCGCCCGAGCGTCGTCGCGCGCTGGCGCGGCGGTGACGGCGCGACGCTCGCGTACTGCTCGCACATCGACGTCGTGCCGGCGGGCGACCCGTCGCTGTGGGAGCACGAGCCGTTCGGCGCGACCGTGCGCGACGGACGCATGCACGGACGCGGCTCGAGCGACGCGAAGGGCCCCATAGCCGCCGCCTTGGAGGCCGTCGCGATGCTGCGCGCGGCGGGGTTCGAGCCGCGCGGCACGCTCGAGCTCGACCTCGTCGCCGACGAGGAGGCGATGGGGTTCAAGGGCGCGGGATACCTCGTCGAGCGCGGCATCGTCGCCCCGGACGTCGCGATCGTGGGCGAGCCGACGTCGTTGCGCGTCGTCCGCGCGCAGCGCGGCGCATGCTGGCTTCGCATAACGACCCTCGGCCGCGCGACGCACGGCTCCGCGCCCGAGCGCGGCGTCAGCGCCATACGTCACATGGCCGAGCTCGTGCGCCGCCTCGAGGAGACGGTCGGCGACGTGAAGCATCCGGTGCTCGGCGCGCCGTCGATCAACGTCGGGACGATCCGCGGCGGCGAGAAGGTCAACATCGTGCCTGCGTCGTGCGTCGTCGAGGTCGACCGCCGCACCGTGCCCGGAGAGTCGCGCGCCACCGTCGAGGCCGAGGTCGCGCGTGCTATCGAGCTCGCGCGCGAGCGCTTCCCCGAGCTCGACGCGCGCGTCGAGATTCCGTTCGCGTGCGAGCCGTTCGAGGTCGGGGAGCAGAGCGCGGTCGTGCGCGCGGTGGCGGGCGCGGTCGCCGACGCGACGGGCAGGGACGCGCAACTCGTCGGCTTTCGCGGCGCGTCCGACGCCCGCTTCCTGTACGAGGCGGGCGCGGACGTCGTCGTGATGGGGCCGGGCGACATCCGCGTCGCCCACACCGCGCACGAGTTCATCGACCTCGACGAGCTGGAGCGCTGCGCGCTCGCGTACGCGCTCGCGTTCGCGCGGCTGCTGTCGGGGAGCGGCGCGTGAGCGCGCCGTTCTCGTGGGGCAACACGCTGTCGAAGCTGCTCGCGGGGGAGTCGCTCGCCGAGGACGAGACGGCCGCCGCGATGACCGAGATCATGGACGGCGCCGCGACGCCCGCGCAGATCGCGGGCTTCGTCGTCGCGCTGCGTGCGAAGGGCGAGACGATCGACGAGATCGCGGGGCTCGTGCGCACGATGCGCGCGTACGCGGTGCGGGTCGACGCGGCCGGCGACGTCGTCGACACGTGCGGGACGGGCGGCGACCGCGCCGGCACGTTCAACGTGTCCACGACCGCCGCGCTCGTGTGCGCGGGCGCCGGCGCGCGCGTCGCCAAGCACGGCAACCGCGCGGCGTCGTCACGCTGCGGCTCGGCCGACGTGCTCGAGGCGCTCGGCGTGCGCCTCGACCTCCCGCCCGCGCGCGTCGCCACGTGTATCGAGCACGCCGGCATCGGGTTCTGCTTCGCGCCGCGCTTTCATCCCGCGCTGCGCCACGCGGCCGCGCCGCGGCGCGAGCTCGGCGTCGCGACGATCTTCAACTTCCTCGGCCCGCTGACCAATCCCGCGGGCGCGCGTCGGCAGGCCATCGGCGTCGCGCAGCCGCGCATGGTCGAGCCGATGGTTCAAGTGCTCGCGCGCCTCGGCAGCGTGCACGTCCTTGCGTTTCACGGCCACGGCGGCATCGACGAGCTGTCGACCTCGGGCCCGTCCGACGTCGTCGAGCTGCGCGACGGCGACGTGCGGCGGTGGCGCGTCGACCCCGTCGCGCTCGGGTTCGCGCCGGCCCCCGTCGACGCGATCGCGGGCGGCGACGCGGCGGAGAACGCGGCGCAGGTGCGCGCGGTGCTCGACGGCGAGCGCGGCCCGCGGCGCGACGTCGTCGTGCTCAACGCGGCGGCCGCTCTCGTCGCGGCCGGCATCGCCGCGGACGTAACGGCCGGCGTCGAAGCCGCCTCCCACGCGCTCGACTCGGGGGCCGCGGGCGCGGCGCTCGAGCGGCTCGTGGAGGCGTCCTCGGAGGCGTAGGCGCATGCGTGTCGAACGTTTAGGGTCGGCTATCCTGTGCGCCCGGGGAGCGAAGCCTTGAACTTGCGCTACGTAGTGACTCGTTACTTGTTTCGGCCGCTGTCGGTCCCGGCGGCGGCTTTTCTCGCGCGCACTCCGGTCACGCCGATACAGGTCACGTGGGTCAGCGCGTGCATCGCGTTCCTCGGCGCGATCGCGTTCGCGGTCGACCAGTACGTCGTCGGCGCGGCGCTGACGTTCGCCGCGGTCATCACCGACTGCATCGACGGCGACCTCGCGCGCGTCACCGGCAGGTCGTCGCGCCGCGGCGCGTTCCTCGACAGCGTCCTCGATCGCTGGATGGACGCCGCGATGCTGCTGGGGCTCGGACTGTCGGACTTCGAGCGCTACGGCGCGCTCGCCGCGATCGCCATGGTGGGCTCGTTGCTCACGAGCTACACGCGGGCGCGCGCGCAGTCGCTCGGTGCGGACTGTCCCGAGGGCATCGGGGGCCGCGACACGCGCATCCTCGTCATCGTCGTCACGGCCGTGTTCGGATGGATATCGCAAGGACTCGTGATCGTCGCCGTGCTCGGGACGCTCACGTCGGTGCACCGCACGATCGTCGGGGGCCGGGCGTTGCGCCGGCTCGACACCGATACGACGAGCTCGGCGGCCGACACGTCTCGCTGACCGGCGGGCGCGCCGAAGTCGACGTGCGCGCCCGGCCGTCGTCCGTCGACCCGCGGCCGGGCGCGCACGACGCGTCAGCGCTCGACGAGGAACGCGATCTTGCAGTGCACCTTGTAGAGGGTGAGCTCGCCGTTCTCGCCGACGTCGGCGTTGCTGCTCAGGACCTCGACCCCGCGAATGTTGCGGATGGTCTCGGACGCGGTCTTGACTGCGTTTCGCACGGCGTCCGAGAAGGAGTTGGGGGAGCTCCCGACGAGCTCGGTGATCTTGACGACACCGCCCGGGACGTCGTCCGGCATGGTGCATCCCTCCTCTGTGCTCGGGGTGACTGCGGTTGCTTCGGTGCCTACCCGCGCGCCGCGGCCGGAAAACCGGGGCGCGGGGCGGGCCTGAACGCGCGCGTCGGGGCGCACGGCGCGAGCGCGCTGGGCATGACCCACGCGCGCTGCGCGTAGAGGACGCGCGCGCCGGCACCCTCGCGCCGCACCCACGACGCGACGATCGCGGCCTCGCGGTGCCGCGCGGCGTCGACGTGCGCGTGTGCCCGAGGCGCGGGCCCGGTGCCGGCGAGGAGCGCGTCGCACGCCGCCCGCTCGTCGCCGGGCGCGCAGTCGAGCGCCGCCGCGACCGACCCCGCGCGCACGAGCACGACGCGGCGTCCGAGCGCGAGCACGACGTCGCCCGCGTCGACCAGCGCGCGCACCTCCGCGGCGCGCACGAGCGTGCGCGCCAGCAGCGCGGCCCGGTCGCGCACCTCCGCGGCCTCCTCGAAGCGCTCGTCGCGCGCGAGGCGCGCCATCCGCTCGTGCAGCGCGGCGACGACCGGACGCGGGTCGCCCGCGAGCGCGGCGGCCGCGGCGCGCAGCGGCTCGCCGCGCTCCGCGCACGTGCCGAGCTCGGCGAACGCGCACCCGCGGCAACGCTCCGGAGCGGCGCAGCGGTGCAGCGGCAGCGCGTCGCGCAGGCAATCGACGAGCGCGCGCGCGACGCGCAGCGACGGCAGGGGGCCGAGGTACACCGCGCGGTCGTCCTTGGGCGTGCGCGTCGGCGCCACCTTGGCGCCGCGTCCGCGCAGCGACACCTTGACGTACCACGCCGGCGCGCGCTTCCCGGAGCGGTTGTAGGGCGGCGTCTCGCGTGCGATCGCGCGCGCCTCCGCGACCTCCGCCTCGAGCGTCGTCGCGTGCGTCTCGGCGCGCACGCCCTGCGCCTCGCGCAGCAAGTCGCGCATGCGCCGGCGCGCGTCGCCGTAGAAGTACGACCGCACCCGGGCCCGCACGTCGGCCGCCTTGCCGACGTAGAGCGTCGCCCCGCGCGCGTCGACGAAGCGGTACACGCCCGGCCCCCGGGGGAGATCGTCGGCCAGCGAGATCTTGGCGAAGGTGCCGTCGAGGCGCGCCGCCGACACCGCGACGAGGTCCTCCAGGGTCGTGACGCCGAAGCCCGCGACGCGCTCGATCAGCGCGTGCAGCACGTCGGTGGTCGCGAGGACGTCCTGGAAGGCGCGGTGGCACGGCTGGTGCGCGCACCGGAGGTGGCGCGCCAGCGTCGCGAGCCGGTGGTCGGGAACCTCGCCGGCGAGGACCTTGCGCGCCAGCGCGGCGGTGTCGACGACGCGGTTCGCGAGCGCGGGATAGCCGGCGCGGCGCAGCGCCGCGTCGAGGAACCCGACGTCGAAGCGCGCGTTGTGCGCCACGAGGACCGCGCCGCCGGCGAACTCGAGAAAGCTCGGCAGCACCGCCTCGACGCCGGGCGCGTCCGAGAGCATGGCGTCGTCGATGCCGGTGAGCAGCCGTACGAACGCGGGGACGGGCGTGCCCGGGTCGACGAGCGTGTGGAACGTCCCCGTCACCTCGCCGCGGCGGACCTTGAGCGCGCCGATCTCGGTGATCCCGCACGTCGCCGGCGACCCTCCCGTCGTCTCGAGGTCGACGACGCAGAACGTCACCGCGGCGAGCGGCGTGCCGAGGTCCTCGAACGTCCGCTGGGCGAGCACGCCGGCCACTATAGCGAACGTGTGTTCGCCTAGGGTGGAGGCGTGCCGCCGCGGCCACGAGGGCGGTCGGGTTTAGAGTGACCCGACCATGGCGACGGAGACCTTCCCCCACACGCCCCCGGGCGACGACGTCCGCATCCGCGAGCTCGAGCGCACGCTCGAGTTGCTGCGTGAGGAGTCCGAGGTCGCCCACGTCCTGCTCGGGCTGTCCGGCGCCCTGTCGGAGGTCCGCTCCGTCGAGCAGACCCTCGAGATGGCCGTGAGGACCGTGCCGGAGCTGCTGTCCGCCGACCGGTGCTTCGCGGCGACGTGGGACCCCGGGCGCCGGCGCTTCGCCATCCAGGCTCACTTCGGCTACGACGACGACCGGGCGCGCTTCCTCGACGAGCTCGCCGGCGACGAGGACGGGCTCCCGCTGCTCGAGGAGGTCGTCGAGGGCCACGCGCCCGTGTTCGTCCCCGACGTCGTGGCCGACGGCCGCCTCGGGGCGGCGCTCGCGCGGCGGCGCGGGATGGGCGCGTTCGTCGGCATCCCGCTCCTGCGCCGCGGCGAGCAGTTCGGCGCGCTCGCGATCGAGTTCTCGGACGCGCGCTCGTTCTCGCCGAAGGACGAGGCGCTGGCCCGGGGCGTGGCGCGCCAGGTCGGCGCCGCCCTCGCCAACGCGCGCCAGTTCAACCTCCTCCAGGCGCTGCGCGCGTTCGGCCTGCGGGTCGGGTCGCGGCTGCGTCTCGGCGCCGTCGTCGACGAGGTCGCGGCGGGGGCCGCGACCCTGCTCGCGGGCGACGGCGCGGCGATCTACCTGCTCGACCAGTCGCGCTCGGTGCTCGTCGGCGCCGCCAACTACGGCGTGCGGCCTCCGGGCGCCGAGCGCTTCGCCCGCATCGACCTGCGCCTCGAGCCGTGGAACGACCTCCTGCACGGCAAGACCGTGACGGTGCCCGCGCTCGGCGACGCGTCGAGCGACCCGGAGGGGGCGGTGGGCGCGGTCGCGGCCCCGATCCTCGGATCGGAGTCGCCCGTGCTGGGCGCGGTCGTCGTGTTCTTCGGGCGCTCGCTGGCGCTCGGCGCCGACGAGATCGAGGCGCTCAGCGTGCTCGCCGCGCAGGCGGCGATGGCGATCGAGAACTCGCAGCGCTTCGAGCGCCAGCGCCGCGTCGCGCGCAGCCTCCAGCAGGGGCTGCTCGCGACGGAGATGCCGCCCATGGTCGGGTGCAGCATCGGCGCCATCTACGAGCCCGCGAGCGGCGAGTCGGACATCGGCGGCGACTTCTACGACGTCTTCGACCTCGGCGACGGGGTGTTCGGCATCGTCGTCGGCGACGTGTCGGGCAAGGGGGCCGAGGCCGCCGCGCACACGGCCCAGACGAAGTACATGCTGCGCGCGTTCGCGATGCGCAACCCGGCCCCCGCGAGCGTGATGTTCCACCTCAACAACGCGCTCGTGAGCGGGCTCGGTGAGGACCGCTTCGCGACCGTCGTCTACGCCGTCTACGAGCCGGCCGTCCGGCGCTGCCAGCTCGCGGTCGCGGGGCACCCGCCGCCGCTGCGGTACCGGGCCGAGGACGGGTCGGTCGAGGTCGTCGATCCGAGCGGCGGCCTGATCGGCGCGTTCGAGGGGCAGGAGTTCTCCGCCGCGACGCTGGCGCTCGCGCCGGGCGACCTGCTGGTCGCGTACACCGACGGCCTCGTCGACGCGCGCCGCGGGGGCGAGCTCTACGGACGCGAGCGGCTCGAGGCCGCGATCGCTCGCCTCGCGCCGGGGGCGACGCCCGAGGAGCTGACGCGCCGGATCTACGAGGACGCCACGGACTTCGGCGAGGTCAACGACGACGCCGTCGTGTTCGTTCTCGGCTGCAACCTCGGAGACTGACGTGTACCGCTGCAGCGCGTGCGGGAACCGGACCCGCTTCGACGTCTTCCAGACCAAGCGCGTGCGCAGGTTCGAGCACTTCACGCTGGGCGGCGAGCCGACCGTCGAGGAGGAGGAGGTCCTCGACGCGCGCGTCGAGCGCGTCGTGTGCCGGTGGTGCGGCTCGCACGACGTCGAGGGCGCGGCGCGGGCCGCGGGCGACCTCGGGGCCGACGCCCCCCCGACCGGCGGGTGAGCCGGCCGCTCGACGGGCTGCGCGTCCTCGATCTCAGCCGGCTCCTGCCCGGCGGCTACGCGACCCTGATGCTGGCCGACCTCGGCGCCGACGTCGTCAAGGTCGAGGAGCCCGGCCGCGGCGACTACGTCCGGTGGACCCCCCCGGCGGCGGGCGAGCACTCGGCGGCGCACGTCGCGCTGAACCGCAACAAGCGGTCGCTCGCGCTGGACCTGAAGTCGCCGGACGGGGTCGCGCTGCTGCGGGAGCTCGTCGCCGGCTTCGACGTCGTCGTCGAGAGCTTCCGTCCCGGCGTCATGGACCGGCTCGGCGTCGGCTACGGCGCGCTGCGGGCCGCAAACCCCGCGCTCGTCTACTGCGCGATCACCGGATACGGCCAGGACGGGCCGCGCGCCGGCGTCGCCGGCCACGACGCCAACTACGTCGGCTACGCGGGCGTGCTGTCGATGACCGGGCCCGGCGACGGCACGCCGGTCCTGCCGGGAGTGCAGATCGGCGACCTCGGCGGCGGGGGCATGGCGGCGGTCGTCGCCGTCCTCGCGGCCCTCGCCCGCCGGGCGCGCACCGGCGAGGGCGACTTCTGCGACGTGTCGATGACCGACGGCGTCGTGTCGTGGCTGTCGCTCCACGCGGCCGCCTACGTCGCCACGGGGTCGCCGCCGCGCGCCGGGCGCGCGCCCCTCAACGGGGGCTGGCCGTGCTACAGCGTGTACCGGGCCGCCGACGGCCACGTGACGGTCGCGGCGCTCGAGCCGCGCTTCTGGGACGCGCTGTGCGCCGCGCTCGGCCGCCCCGACCTCGCCGGCGACGCGTACGCGACCGGCGCGCGCCGCGACGAGGTCGTCGCGGAGCTCGACGCGCTGTTCGCGACCCGGACGCGGGCGCAGTGGATGGAGGCGCTCGAGGGCCTCGACGTGTGCGTCGCGCCCGTCAACGACGTCGCCGAGGCACTCGACGACGCGCAGGTCCGCGCCCGCGGGATGGTCGTCGAGGGCGACGCGCGGGGGGCCGGCCGATGGCTCCACGTCGGCAACCCGATCCGGCTCGCGTCGGCGCCGCGCGACCTCGTGCGCCTGCCGCCGCCGGCCCTCGGCGAGCACACCGACGAGGTGCTGCGCGCCGCGGGCGTCGACGACGATCGCATCGCGCGCCTGCGGGGGGCCGGGGTCGTCGCGTGAGCGCCGACGGCCTGCCCGACGACGTCGCCGCCGCGCTCGTCCGCGGCCTCGGCGCGTACCTGCGGGCGACGCCCGCGCCGGAGCTGCCGGCGCGGCTGCGCCGCCTGCGCGGCTTCCGCCCGAAGTCGCTCCAGCGCCATCGCGACGAGCTGCTCGCGGCGATGGACGACGACGCGCTCCGCGCGCGCGTCGTCGAGTGGCTCGACGACCGTCCGTCGCTGCGCACGCGCGACGCCGAGCTGCTGCGCGTGGCGTCCGAGCGCGCCGAGGGATGGAGCGCGCGCCTCGCCGCCGCCGTCGAGCCGGCGCCGCCGCCCGACGACGGGGGGGCGCGCGACGACGACGAGGCCGAGCTCCTCGAGCGCGAGCGCGCGCGCACGCGCCGGGCGCGCGCCGACGC
>DASZZZ010000015.1:0-10396 GCA_036260375.1 Actinomycetota bacterium | reverse complement strand
GGCCACGCTCATGTCCCCGTCGGCCGCGCTCGGGCGGTCGTTGACCGGCGCGAAGTCGATCGTGACGTCGCCCGAGTCGCTGCCGCCGTTGCCGTCGGACACGGTGTAGGAGAACGTCGCGTCGCCGTTGAAGTCGCCCGCGGGCGTGAACGTCACCGTCGCCCCGTCGCCGCTCAGCGCGACGCTCCCGTGCGTCGCCGAGCCGACCGCGCTCACGCTCAGCGCGTCGCCGTCGACGTCGTCGTCGTTGGACACGAGCGAGCTCGCCGCGATGTCGCGCGCCTCGTCCTCGACGCCGTCGTAGGAGTCGTCGTGGGCGACCGGCGCGTCGTTCGAGCCGGCGACGTCGATCGTCACCGTCGCGTTCGACGAGTCGAGCGAGCCGTCGGAGACCTTGAAGTCGAAGGAGTCGGGCCCGTCGTAGTCGGCGGCCGGCGTGTAGGTGACGTCCGCGGTGCACGTCGTCCCGCTGCAGCTCGGTGCGCCGACGGCGCCGAGCGACCCGTGCGACGGGCCGCCGCCGACGATCGAGAACGACAGCGGCGAGCCCTCGACGTCGGAGCCCTCGAGCGTGATCGTCTTCGGCGTGTCCTCGTCGGCGTCGACGTTCTGCGACTGCGCGCTCGGCGCGTCGTTGACCGCGACGACCGTGACGTCGACGGTCGCGGTGTCGCTGCCGCCGTTGCCGTCCGAAATCGTGTACTCGAACGAGTCGTCGCCGTCGAAGTTCGACGCGGGCGAGTACGTGCACGAGCCGGCGGCTCCGCACGTCACGACGCCGTGCGCGGGCTGGTCGTAGGCGGTGACCGACAGCGAGTCGCCGTCGGCGTCGTCGTCGTTGGCGAGGACGTCGACGGCGCCCACGGTGTCCTCGTTCGTGACGATGGCGTCGTCGCGCGCGTTCGGCGCGTCGTTGGCCGCCGTCACGCTGAGCGACACGGTCGCGGCGTTCGACTGGAGCGCCCCGTCGCTGGCGCGGTACGTGAAGCTCGCCGGCCCGTTGTAGTTCGAATCCGGCGTGAACGTCACGGTCGTTCCGTCGCCACTCAGCGAGACGCTTCCGTGGGTCGCGCCGCCGACCGACGCGATCGACAGCGAGTCGCCGTCGGCGTCGGTGTCGTTGGCGAGCAGCGAGCTAGAAGCGATGTCCTTCGCGGTGTCCTCGGGCGTCGAGCCTGCGTCGTCGTCGGCGGCGACCGGCGCGTCGTTCGAGCCTGCGACCGAGATGCCCACGGTCGCGTTCGACGAGTCCAGCGAGCCGTCGTGGACCTTGAACTGGAACGAGTCCGGCCCGTTGTAGTTCGCGGCCGGCGTGTAGGTCACCTGGGCGGTGCACGTGTTGCCCGTGCAGCTCGGCGTCCCGATGGCGCCGAGCGATCCGTGAGACGGGCCCCCGCCGACGATCGAGAACGAGAGCGCCGAGCCCTCGGCGTCCGAGCCCTGCAGCGTGATCGTCTTCGGCGTGTCCTCGTCGGCGTTCACGTTCTGCGACTGCGCGCTCGGCGCGTCGTTGACCGGAGTCACGTTGACGTTGACGGTGCCCGTCGCGGTTCCGCCGTTGCCGTCGGAGACGGTGTAGTCGAAGGAGTCGCTGCCGTTGAAGTTCGCGTTCGGCGTGTAGGTGCAGCTTCCGCCGGCCGCGCACGACGCGGAGCCGTTCGACGGCTGCGTGTTGCCGGTGACGCTCAGCGAGTTGCCGTCGGGATCGGAGTCGTTCGCGAGCACGTTGACGGCGCCGGCGGTGTCCTCGGCCGTGGTGATCGAGTCGTTGGTCGCCGACGGGTTTCGGTTGAAGCTGACGGTCGTCGTCAGCGACGACGTGTTGTCGGCCATGTTGGCGTCGTTCTCGGCGCTGAGCACGCGCGCCTGGTTCGTGTAGCTCGTGCCGAACGACGCACCCGACGGGATCGTGACCTGCAGCGTCCGGCTCCCGCTCGCGCCGATCGCGAGGTTGCCGATGACCCACGAGACCTCGTTGCCCGTGACGGTGCACGTCCCCGAGCAGCTGCCGGCGACGTAGTTCACGCCCGCGGGCAGGAAGTCGGTGAGCTGAACGCCCGTCGCGGCGTTCGCCGCGCTCGAGCGGTTCTGGTAGTTGAGCGTGTAGGTGATCGTCGAGCCGGGCGACGCGCTCGTGGGCCCGCTCTTGGTGACGGCGAGGTCGGGGCTGCCCGGTGCGGCCCCCGGCTTGGAGACCTGGACCGTGCCGCCGCCGTTGTCGGCGCTCATCGCGAGCGAGCTGCCCGTGAAGTTGTGCGCGCCGGCGGCGAGGTTGGCCTTGAACGCGACGACGGCACCGGCGGTCGTGACGTTGGCCGGGACCGTGTAGCCCCACTTGGGGCCGGTGGAGTCGGTCAGCGTGGGGGCGCTCGTGAGCGTGACCCCCGCGCCCGCGGCCCAGTTGTAGAGGTTCTGGATCCCGGGCACGTTGCCGGACGTCGTGGTGTGATCGAACTCGACGACGACGGTGTAGGCGCCGGTCGCGGTGAAGCGCAGGCGCATGGGGATGTCCTGCAGCTCCTTCCATCCGGTGAGGTTGCCGCTCTGCCACCCGCCCGAGCAGCCGCCGCCGCTCGAGCACGGCGGGTTCGACTGACCCTCGAGGTTCACCGCGGCGTCGGTGAACGACGTCCGCGCGACGCCGGACTCGGCGCCCGTCGCGACGACGTCGTACGTCGCCACGAACCAGTTGGGCAGCGTGAACGCGTCCTCGAACGTGCCGTCGTCGCGTGCGACGACGTCGGCGGCACGCGTCCACGTGCGGCCGACGTTGTCGTCGACCTCGACGTGGACCGTCTCTCCCGGCGCCCACCCGACGCCGGTCAGCGTGACGAGCTCTCCGGGGGCGTAGTCGGGCTTGTCGCTCGTCACGGAGGGCGCCGCCGCCGGGTCCGACGCGGCGTCGTCGCCCGGTGTCTGCTCGACGGGGTCGGGCGGCGCGTCCGCCTCGGGAGGCGCGGGCGGTGCGCCGGCGTCGGACGCGTCGTCGTCGGCTTCGACCGCCCCTTCCTCGCCGGAGCCGTCGGTTCCGTCGCCGGACGTGGGATCGTCGGTCGGCGGCGCCGGGTCGCCGGAGCTGCCCACGTTCGAGTCGCCGGCCGACTGCGCGACCGCGGCGGGCGCGGCGGCGGTGACCAGCATGGCGACCAGCACGACGGAGACCAGGGCTCGGACGGAGAGAGACGGCGAACGCACGGAGCGGCTCCTTGCTCGGTCGGCCCGCTCGGCCGGGGCCTTCGGATGCGTCCGGTTTCGCCACTCGCTCGCCGCGGGCCAGGCGACCAGATTTCGGCCCGAGGGTCATCGCTACGCTCGTGATTCGCAGTCTTCCTTGCACTGGAAAGAAACACCATACGTAGGTTGACCGAGGTCGCGGCCGGACCGGCCGGGCGAGCACCGGGCCTCCGACGTGCTCTTTTGGACCTTGCCCGAGCCCCCGGGACGAACGGGACGGTCGACCCACGGACGGCGACACGGCGATTACTCGCAAGTTGACTTGCGGTTTGATAGCGTGTGATTCGTGTCCCTGCCAGGACGCCTCGTGCGCCGCGCCGCCAACGCCGACCTCCCCCTCGACGCGCTCGCCGCGATCCGGGAGCTGCGCGCCGAGCTGGTCGAGCTCGAGCACCGGCACGTCGCCGCAGCGCGCGCGCGGGGCGCGTCGTGGGACGACGTCGCCCGCGCGCTCGGGATCACGCGCCAGGCGCTGCAGCAGCGCGTCCGCGCCCGCCGCGACGCGGGGGCGTAGCGGGGGCGCTGCGGGCGGCTGACATACTGGCGCCCCGTCGCACGGCTTGGGGAGGGATCCTGAAGCGCGTAGAGGAGCTGCTGCCGGCGCTGCACTGGCGCGGTGACCATCTCGAGGTCGTCGACCAGACGCTGCTGCCGGGGCGCGTCGAGCTGCGCCGCCTGAGCACGGTCGCCGCCGTGGTCGACGCGATCCGACGCCTCGTGGTGCGCGGCGCGCCGGCCCTCGGCGTGTGCGCGGCCTACGGCGTGGTCGTCGGGCTCGACGAGCATCCGAGCGACGACGTCGCCGCGACGCGCGCGACGCTCGAACGGGTCGCGGCCGAGATCGGCGGCGCCCGCCCCACGGCCGTCAACCTGTCCGCCGCGGCGAGCCGCGTGGCGGCCTCGGCGCGCGCCGGGACGACGCCGGCCGAGGTCCGCGCCCTCGCGCTCGCGGAGGCCGACGCGATCAGGGCCGAGGACGAGGAGGCGTGCCGGCGGATCGGCGAGCACGGCCGCACGGAGCTCGCCGCGGCGCGCCGCATCATGACGCACTGCAACACGGGCCGGCTGGCGACCGCCGGCCTCGGGACCGCGCTCGGCGTCGTCTACGCGAAGGCGCTCGCGGGCGAGCCCGTCGAGGTCGTCGCCTCGGAGACGCGCCCGCTTCTGCAGGGCGCCCGCCTGACCGCGTGGGAGCTCGTCGACGCCGGCATCCCGGTGACCGTCGTCGCCGACCCCGCGGCCGGCGCGGCGCTCGCGACTCGACGCGTCGACGCGGTGGTGGTCGGCTGCGACCGCGTCGCGCTCAACGGCGACACCGCCAACAAGATCGGCACCTACGGTCTCGCGGTGCTGGCGCGAGCCCACGACGTGCCGTTCTACGTCGCCGGCCCGCTGTCGTCGTTCGACCCGTCGGCGCGCTCGGCGGCCGACATCGTGATCGAGCAGCGCCCCGCCGACGAGGTCCGCACGGCCGGCGGCGCCGTCGTCGCGCCCGACGTCGACGTGTGGAACCCGGCGTTCGACGTCACCCCCGGCGAGCTGATCACCGCGTTCGTCACCGACGCGGGCGTCCTGCGCCCGCCGTACGACGCCACGATCCCGGCCGCGTTGGAGGGCGCCGGTGCTGCTCGAGCGTGAGCGCGAGGTCGTCGTGCGCCACGCGCAGCGTCTCGCGCCCGACGGGCTCGCGGTCGGCACCGCGGGCAACGTCTCGGCGCGCGCCGGCGACCTCGTGGCGATCACCCCCAGCGCGGTGCCGTACGACGAGCTGCACCCCGGTCTCGTGTGCGTCGTCGGCCTCGACGGGATCGCGGTCGACGCGCCCGCGCCGCCGTCGACCGAGCTCCCGATGCACCTCGCGGCGTACCGCGCCACGGGCGCCGGCGCGGTCGTCCACACGCACTCGCCGTACGCGACCGTGCTGTCGACGGTCGTCGAGGAGCTTCCGCCGATCCACTACCTGATCGCGACGCTCGGCGGGCCGGTGCGCGTCGCGCCGTACGCCGATCCCGGCAGCGACGCGCTCGCCGACGCCCTCACCGCGGCGCTCGACGCGCGCAGTGGCGCGATCCTCGGCAACCACGGCGCGGTGACGGTCGGCGACGACCTTCCGGCGGCGTACTCCCGCGCGCTCACGCTCGAATGGCTCGCGGCGACCTTCTGGCGCGCGAGCGCGCTGGGAACGCCGCGGGTCCTGACGACCGACGAGCTCGATCGCGCCGCCGGCCTCATGGCGCGCTACGGCTAGACGGCCGTCGCCGGCGCCGAACGGGGCATGGCCGGGGGCGCTGTAAGCTGGCCGTCGATCCGACGAAAGCTTTGCGAGGAGGACCCCGAGATGCCGCACGAGCCGACGAACCACCTCGTCCCGATGGTCGTCGAGAGCAACGGCCGCGGCGAGCGGGCGTTCGACATCTACTCCCGCCTGCTGCGCGAGCGCATCGTGTTCCTCGGCGGCGCGATCAGCGACGAGGGCGCCAACCTCATCATCGCCCAGCTGCTGCACCTGGAATCGGAGAACCCCGAGAAGGACATCAGCGTCTACATCAACTCGCCGGGCGGCTCGGCGTACGCGGGCATGGCGATCTACGACACGATCCAGTACATCCGCCCCGACGTCCAGACGATCTGCGTCGGCATGGCGATGTCGGCGGGGGCCATGATCCTCGGCGGCGGCACCAAGGGAAAGCGCTTCTCGCTGCCGCGCGCCAAGATCATGATTCACCAGGCGAGCGCCGGCTTCCAGGGCACGTCGGCCGACATCGAGATCCAGGCGCGCGAGATCGTGTCGATGACCAACCAGATGGCGGAGATCATCGCCAGCGACACCAACCGCACGCGCGAGCAGGTCCTCAAGGACATCGAGCGCGACCGCTTCATGACGCCCGAGGAGGCGAAGAGCTACGGGCTCATCGACGACATCGTGTCGCCGCGCGAGCACGTGCAGGCGCAGATGTCGCTGCCGAGCGAGCCGGCGCGCTTCGCCGAGGCGAAGGTCGACGCGGCGCGCGAGGAGGGCGGCGCGCAGGAGCGCTAGGGCCGCGCGGTCACGCGGGCTCCGTCTCCGGGGGCGCGAACAGCACGAGCACGGTCAGGTCCTCGGCGACGTCGTGGAAGCGATGCTCGGCGCGCGCCTCGACGTAGACGACCGACCCCGGTCCGACGGCTATGTCGGCATCCTCGACCCACAGCCGCGCGCGCCCGGACAGGACGCAATAGACCTCGTCCTCGCGATGCGGTGACTGAGGGTCGGTGGCGCCGGCCGCGAGCCTGTACACGCCCGCGCTGAGCGCCGGCACCCGCAGCGTCTCGGTGTAGAGCTCGCCGCGCGCGACGGCGCGCCCCGCGACGGCGTGTGCGTCGAAGTGCTCCATCGATCCTCCTGGCGTCGGGTGCGCGCGACCCTAGAGCGTCGGCGACACGACGAGCGCTCCGGGCGTGGCGTGGCAGGTGACCACGACGACGACGGGCGCCCACGACGGCGGCCGCACGCTCGGGCTCCCGGGTCGGCGCGGCGGGGTCCACTAGGCTGTGCGGGGCAGACACGGGCGAGGAGTGCACCATCGACGACAGCACGCGCGACGCGGCGCGCCGCAGGATCGACGAGCGCCGTCGCGCCGCGGCGAGTTCGCGCGCGCGGTCGGACGTCGCACTGCGGCGGCGGCGCGCGCGGGCCGCCGGTGTCGCGGTCCTGGCCGTCGCGCTGCTCGGCTTCTACTCGTGCGACGAGCGCGACGGCTCCCGCCAGGCGGGCGCGCCGTCGCCGTCCCCGTCTCCGGCGCGCGAGCCGCTGCGGCGCGTGACGATCGTGGCGTCGGGCGACCTCCTCGTCCACGACCCGGTGAGGCTGCGCGCCGCCGAGGACGGACGTGCCAGCGGCCGCGCGTACGACTTCCGTCCGATGTTCGAGCCGGTGCGCGACGAGATCTCGGCGGCGGACCTGGCGCTGTGCCACCTCGAGGTGCCGCTCGACGACGACAACGCGGAGCTGAGCACGTACCCGTTGTTCTACGCGCCCCGCCAGCTCGCCGACGCGCTCGTGCACGCGGGTTACGACGCGTGCTCGGTCGCGTCGAACCACGCGCTCGACCAGGGCTCGGAGGGCGTGCGCACGACGCTCGACGTGCTCGACGCCGCGGGCCTCGAGCACGAGGGCACGGCGCGGTCGCGGGCCGAGGCACGCCGCCCGCTCGTGCTCGACGCCGGCGGCGTGAAGGTCGGCCACGTCAGCTACACGTACGGTCTCAACGGCATGACGACCGCGCCCGGACGGCGCTGGGAGGTCAACGTCATCGACGCGCCCCGCATCCTGCGCGACGCGCGCGCGGCGCGCGCCGCCGGTGCGGAGGTCGTGGTCGTGAGCCTCCACTGGGGGCTGGAGTACCAGTCGGAGCCGACCGCGGACCAGGTCGCGCTCGCGCGCCGTCTGTTGCGGTCCGACGACGTCGACCTGCTCCTCGGCCACCACGCGCACGTCGTCCAGCCGATCGACCGCGTCGGCGGCGAGTTCGTCGTCTACGGGCTCGGCAACTTCCTGTCCAACCAGCACCCGGGCGCGAGCGCGACGTGCTGCCCGGCCGAGACGCAGGACGGCCTCCTCGTGCACGTCGAGATCGCGGGCCGCGACGAAGTGCGCGTCCGTAGCGTCCGCTACACGCCGACGTGGGTCGAGACCGGCACGTACCGCATCCTGCCCGTGGCTGCGGCGCTCGCCGCGTCCGACGACCCCGCCCGCCGCGCCGAGCTCGCCGCGTCGTGGCAGCGCACGACCGCGACGGTCGAGTCGATGCGCGCGCCGGTGCGGCCCACGGCGCGCCCCCAGCAGCTACCCTGAGGGTCGCCGCGACGCGGCCCCGACACCACAAGGAGCACCCATGATGCCCTCGGACGGCAAGCCCCGGATCGACCCGCTCGACGTCGTCGGCGTCGACGCGCTCCTCTCCGAGGAGGAGCGGATGATCCGCGCCACGGTGCGGCAGTTCGTCGCCGACCGCGTCCTCCCGGACATCGACAAGTGGTTCGAGAGCGGCGAGTTCCCCCGCGAGGTCGCGACCGAGCTCGGGGCGCTCGGAGTGCTCGGCATGCACCTCGAGGGCTACGGCTGCGCGGGCACGAACGCGGTCAGCTACGGGGTCGCGTGCATGGAGCTCGAGGCGGGCGACAGCGGCTTCCGCAGCTTCTGCTCGGTGCAGGGATCGCTGTCGATGTGGCCGATCTGGAAGTACGGCTCCGAGGAGCAGAAGCAGCGGTGGCTGCCGCCGATGGCGGCGGGGGAGGCGATCGGCTGCTTCGGGCTGACCGAGCCGGACTTCGGCAGCGATCCGGCCGGCATGCGCACGAGCGCGACGCGCGACGGCGACGACTGGATCCTGCGCGGCACGAAGATGTGGATCACCAACGGCGGCATCGCCGACGTCGCGGTCGTGTGGGCGCGCACGGACGAAGGCGTGCGCGGCTTCCTCGTCGAGCGCGGCACGCGTGGCTTCACGACGCGCGACGTCCACCGCAAGCTGTCGCTGCGCGCGTCGGTCACGTCGGAGCTCGTCCTCGATGACTGCCGGCTGCCGGGCGACGCGGTCCTGCCCGGCGTCGTCGGCATGAAGGGACCGCTGTCGTGTCTCAACGAGGCGCGCTTCGGGATCGTGTTCGGCGCGATGGGGGCCGCGCGCGCGTGCTACGAGGCCGCGCTCGAATACTCCAAGACGCGCGTGCAGTACGGCCGTCCCATCGGCGGCTTCCAGCTCACGCAGCAGAAGCTCGTCGACATGATGGTCGAGATCGAGAAGGGCACGCTGCTCGCGCTGCACCTCGGGCGCATGAAGGACGCCGGCAGGCTGCTGCCGCAGCAGGTGAGCCTCGGCAAGCTCAACAACGTGCGCGAGGCGCTCGAGATCGCGCGCAGCGCCCGCACGATCCTTGGCGCGAACGGCATCACGCTGGAGTACCCGGTCATCCGGCACATGAACAACCTCGAATCGGTGCTCACCTACGAGGGCACGAGCGAGATCCACACGCTGATCCTCGGCGAGGCGCTCACGGGCCTGCGCGCGCTCGACTGACGCGTCACGCGTCGGGCAGCTCGGCCTCCGCCTCGACCTCGACCTTCCAGCGCGGATCGAGCAGGCCCGCGACGACGACCATCGTCGCGGCCGGCTTCGCGTCCGCGAACAGCTCGCCGTGGACGCGCCCGACCGCGTCGCCGTAGGACGCATCCGTCACGTACATGCGCGTGCGGACGACGTCGCGCGCGCTCGCGCCGGCGCGCTCCAGCGCGTCGATGACGATCTCGAAGCAGCGCCGCGCCTGGACCGCGACGTCGGGGTCACACGAGCCGTCGGGCCACACCGGCGCCGTCCCGGACACGAGGACGCGCCGCCCGCTCACCACCGCGCGGCTGAACCCGATCGTCGCCTCGTACGGAGAGCCCGACGAGATGCGCGTGCGCTCGGTCAGCCGGACTCCTCCTCCGACGAGAACGTGCGCGGGAACAGGAACCAATAGGCCGCGAACGCGACGCCGGTGGCGACGCCGACGAGCACCGACGTCGGCGCGCCGTAGACGACGTCGGTGATGAGGAACACGGTCGCCGTCATCGAGATCGCCAGGAACGTCATGCCGGCGATGGCGCTGACGTTGGAGGCGCGCAGCAGGTCCTCCTTGCTGCCCTCGCGGAAGCGGAGACGGTGGAACACGGTCGGGGCGATCAACAGCAGCGACGCCGCGGTCGCGCCGAGGAACGCGGTGAAGAACGCCCCGCGCTGGATCGACGTCGTCTGCTCGAACGCGTTCGTGAACGGGATCGTGAGCAGGAACGCGAACAAGACCTGGATGCCCGGGAGCGCGACGCGCAGCTCGTTGAGCATCTCGATGAGCTCGCGGTCGCGCCGCTCCTTCTGGCTCTCCCGGTGGCCGCGCTCTTCGTGCGCGTGTCCGTGTGGTGTGGTCACGGGCGGGGGCCGCGCGCGTCCGAGCCGGCCTTGGCCTCCTCGTCCTTGACGCGTCTCGTCATGAACCCGGGCAGGGCCTCGAGCGCGGCCTCCAGTCGGCGGTCGAGGCCGACCGTCGCGCGTTCGATGTCGAACAGCGCCCGCTCCATCCGGTCGAAGCGCGCGCCGAAGCCCTCCGTGTCGAGCGAGCCGATCTTCTCGAGCAGCGCGTCGCG
>DASZZZ010000014.1:0-48202 GCA_036260375.1 Actinomycetota bacterium | reverse complement strand
CGGCCGCGGCGCGGCGCGCGGCCCCCGCCACCGCGGCGGCGCGGGCGCGCGCGGCCGCGAGGGACGCGCGCAGGTCGGCGAGCCCGGCGAGCGCGGCGGACGCGTCGGCGATCCCGCTCTCGGCCTCCTCGACCCGCAGTTGCGCCGCGAGCGCTCGCTCCTCGGCCGCGCGCGCCTGCATCTCGGCCTCGGTCGCGTCGGACACCGCGGCTCCCTCGGCCGCGCGCGCGGCCTCTACGGCGCCCTCGGCGTCGCGCCGCGCGTCGCGCGCCTCGTCGAGCGCCGCACGGCGCGCGGGGAGCCCGGCGCGCTCCTCGGCCACGGCGCGCTCGGCGCCGGCGAGGGCCTCCTGGGCGCGGGCGAGCTCGTCGGACAGCGTCGCGACCTCGGTCTCGCGCTTCTCGTGCCGCCGCCGCGCGCCGGCGAGGCGCTCGGCGGCCCCCGACATCAGCGCATCGAGGCGGCGCAGCTCGTCGTCCTGCTTGCCGACGTCGACCCACACCCGCTCGACCTCGGCGTCGGCCTCTCCGAGGATGCACCGAGCGTCGTCTTCGCTCGCCGACGCGAGCTCGACGCGCTCGCGCGCGTCGTCGACGAGCGGCGCGAGCCGCGCGGCGACGTCGGGCCGGTCTCCGAACAGGGCCACGACCTCCTCGAGGGCCGCGAGCCGCGCCTCGGCCGCCGCCCGCTCGGCGTGGCTGCCGCCGAGCCTCTCCCGCAGGCGGTCGGCGCGCTCGCGCGCCTCCTCCAGGCGGGCCTCGGCCGCGGCGGCTGCCTCCGTCGCGGCGTCGAGCTCCGTCTCCAGGGCCCGTACCTCGGTCTCGGCCGTCGCGACGCGGCGGGCATCCGCCTCGAGCTCGTGCCCGGCGACGTCGCGGCGCTCGCGGATCGCCCGCGCGCGGGCCTCGACCGATCCGAGCGTCGCCCGGCCGGCTGCCTCGCTGCCCTCGGCGCGCACGAGCGCCTGCGCCGCGGCCGTCTCCTCGGCGCGCGCCCGCGCCAGCGAGCCCTCGGCGTCCCGCCGCCGGGCGCGGGCGGCATCGGCGGTGGCCCGGGCGTCCGACGCCGCGGCGCGGGCGCGCGCCGACGCGTCGCGCAACCCGCCGAGCTCGGAGTCCCAGCGCGCCCGCTCCGCGTCGAGCAGGCGGATGCGCTCGCGATAGCCCTCCTCGGTCTCGGCCGCCAGCCGTGCCGCGATCCGCTCGGAGCGCTCGTCGGCGAGCCGGGCGAGGCTCGCGAGCCGATCGACGGCGCGTCCGATGCGGTCCGCCGTGCCCCGCGTCGCGTCGGCCGCGGCGGCGAGCCCGGCCCGCTCGCTTCCGGCCCGCTCGAGCCGCGCCCGCACGGACGAGAGCTCGTCGCCCAGCAGCGCCGACCGCTTCTCGTCGGCCTCCGGGTCCCACCGGCGCGCCTCGTCGTGCAACCGGCCGAGCTCCGCGGCGGCGAGGCGCTGGCGCAGCTCGCGCTGCTCGCGCATGAGCTCGGAATGCTGTGCCGCCGCGGTCGCCTGGCGCTTCAGGGGCCGCAGGGCGCGGCGAAGCTCCTGGAGGACGTCGTTGAGGCGCACGAGGTTGTCGTCGACGCGCTCGATCTTGCGCAGGGCGCGGTCCTTGCGGCGGCGGTACTTGCCGATCTGCGCCGCCTCCTCGATGAACGCGCGGCGATCCTCGGCGCGCGCGTGGAGCACGGCGTCGAGCTGGCCCTGCCCCACGACGGCGTGGAGGCTGCGCCCGATGCCGGTATCGGACAGGAGCTCGGCGACGTCGAGCAGCCGGCACGGGGCGCCGTTGATGCTGTACTCCGACGCTCCGGTGCGGTCCGTGGAGCGGGCGATCGTGACCTCGGCGAGGTCGAGCGGGAGGATGCGCGACGCGTTGTCGAGGACCATCTCGACCTCGGCGAGCCCGAGCCGGGGGCGGCTCTGCGAGCCGGCGAACACGACGTCCTCCATCGACGCGCCCCGCAAGCTGGTCGGCGCCTGCGAGCCGAGCACCCACGACAGCGCGTCGGCGATGTTGGACTTGCCGGACCCGTTGGGGCCGACGATCACGTTGATCCCGCGCTCGAACTCGAGCACGGTCGGGTCGGCGAAGCTCTTGAAGCCTGCGAGGCGCAGGGACCTTACGTACATCGGGTCAAGCTACCAGCGCGTTCGCCGGCGACGGCGGAAATCGGACGCCCGGCGGAGCTACTTGACCTTGAAGGCGCGCTCGTTCTTGGGTGGCTCGCGGTCGACCTGGACGCCCGAGACGCGCGTGCCGGCGGGACCCGCCCGGCACAGCCCCACGACGCGGTAGACCTCGTCGCGCGGGCCCTCCAGGACGGCCTCGATCCGCCCGTCGGCTAGGTTCTTCACCCACCCCGTCACGCCCAGCTCGTTCGCCTTGTCGGCGATCGCCTGACGGAAGTCGGCGCCGCCGAGATCGCCGTTGACGAAGACGTGGACGCGCGTCCTATCTTCCAATCCGCACCCTCCTCCATCCGACGCAGGGCGTCGCCCGACAGGTCCTCACGACTGGCACTGGGGGCAGAAGTACGTCACCGTGCCGTCGACCGGCTGCTTCTCGATGCTGTGCCGGCAGCGCGGGCACGGCTCCCCCTCGCGCTGGTACACCTTGAGCTCCAGCTGGAACGACCCGGGCCCCCCCTGCAGGTCGCGAAAGCCGTTCTTGCCCAGCGACGTGCCGCGCGCCTTGAGTGCGTCGTGCATCGTCTCCATCAGGCCGCGGTAGAGCCGGCGCACGTCCTGCGACGAGAGCCGGTTGGCGGGCCGGTCGAAGCGGATGCCGGCGCAGAAGAGGACCTCGTCGGAGTACAGCTCGCCGAGGCCGCACACGAACTCGTCGTTCATCAGCAGCTCCTTGAGCGGAGCCTCGTGCGCTTCGAGCAGGCTGTAGAAATGCTGCCACGTCAGCGGGTTCTGGCCGTCGAGCGGGTCGAGCGTCGCGCGCGGGAGCCCGTTGCCGCTCTCGACCTCGCCCGCCTCGGACACGAACACCTCGCCGCGCTTGGTCGGGTCGACGTAGCGGAGCTGGCCCCCGATCGTGAACGAGATGACGACGTGGGTGTGGGGCGCGAGCGCGTCCGACGTGCTCGTCTTCAGCAGGCGCCCGTCGGGGCCGAGGTCGACGACGAGGGCGCGGGCGTTGTCCAGCCCGATCACCAGCCGGCGCCCGCGGCGCTCGGCGCGCTCGAACTTGGCGCCGACGAGCAAGTCGGCGAAGTCCTTGCGCCGCCCATGACGGCGGATCACCTTCATCGAGTTCGTACCGGGCCGGACTTGGACGTCCTTCACGCGCCGGCCGACGACCTCCTTCTCGAGGTCCCGGCGCAGGACCTCGATCTCAGGAAGCTCGGGCATCCGATCCCCTTTCCCCCCCTCCCGACGCGTTCGACTTGCGGGCGCGCATGCGTCCGAGCGCCTCGCGCGCCGCGTTCTGCTCCGCCTCCTTCTTGCTGCGGCCGCTGCCCTCGCCGAACAGGACGTCGTCGACGTAGACGTGCGCGGTGAAGCGCTTGTCGTGGTCGGGCCCGGTCGACGCGACGCGGTACGACGGAAACAGCGAGTGCGATCGGACGACGACCTCCTGCAGCGCGGTCTTGACGTCGTAGCGCTCGCCGCCGGACACGATCGCCGACACGAGGCTCGAGAAGATCGGCGCGAGGGCCGCGTGGACGGCCTCGATGCCGCGGTCGAGGTAGAGCGCGCCGACGAGCGCCTCGAACGTGTTGGCGAGCAGCGACGACTTGTCGCGGCCGCCGGACGCCTCCTCGCCCTTACCGAGCTTGAGGTGGCGGCCGACGTCGAGCGAGCGCGCGACGTCGGCGAGCGCGCTCGTGTTGACGACCGCGGCCCGCAGACGAGCCATGTCGCCCTCGGCGAGATCCGGGTAGGTGCGGTAGATCAGGTCGGTCACGACCGCGCCGAGGATCGAGTCGCCGAGGAACTCGAGCCGCTCGTTGTGCTCGGTCTCTTCGTTGCGCTCGAACGCGTACGAGCGGTGCGTGAGCGCGAGCTCGTACAACGGGCCGCTCTCGGGCGGGATCCCGAGCGCTTCGAGGGAGCCCGTCGTCCTACTCCGTCTCGACGGCCTGGCGACCCGCGTAGTGGCCGCAGTTCGGGCACACGCGGTGCGGCAGCTTCGGCTCCCGGCACTGCGGACACGCGGAGTAGGTCGGCGCGTCGACACGCCAGTGGGCGCGCCGCATGCGCATCTTCGACCTCGTCTTGCGTCGCTTCGGAACCGCCATCGCGTCCTCCCGCCTCTTAGCTCTCCAGCTTGTCGCGCAGGGCGGCGAGCGGCGCCCAACGCGGGTCGACGTCGTCCTCCGTGCACGCGCACGGGCCCGAGTTCAGATCCGCGCCGCAGCGCGCGCAGATGCCGCGGCACTCGGCCCGGCACAGCGGCCGGACCGGCAGCGCGAGGGTGAGCGCGTCGCGCAGCATCGGCTCGAGGTGCACCTCGGTCCCGACGACCCGGTAGGCGTCCTCGCCCTCCTCGACCGTCTGCTCGGGGCCGACGTAGAGCTCGCACACGTCGACCTCGATCCCCGCCGGGAACTCCGCAAGACACCGGGCGCACTGCAGCGAGGCGTCGCCCGCGACGCGCCCCGTGACGAGGACGCCCTCGATCACGCTCTCGGCCCGCAGGTCGGCGTGCACGGGAGCGTCCTCGAGGCGCGCCAGCACGGTCCCGACTCCGGGCAGCGGCTCGTGGATCGTTATGTCCCTGTACTCGCCGGGTACGCCGAGGATCTCGGCGACCGGCACCGTAAGCGTGTGCACGCGCGCGTCTCCGCCCCGAGCGTCGATAGGTGCGGCGCGCGCCGCCCGGCGCGCGCCAGGGCGAGATGATACCAGAACGGGTTCGATTTCCAGCTTGTGCCAGGCGGGCCGGGCTAGACGGCCGGCTCGGTGAACTCGGCGGCGGCGTCGAACGGCGGCGCCACGACCTGCCCGTCGGCATCCTGCGGAACCGCTCCGAGCTGGCGCTCACCCTGCAGCTGCTGGCGTCCCTTGCCGACGACGGTCAGCGTCTTGTTGAGCAGGATCTCGAATCCCGCAAGCTTCTGGTCGATGTAGTCCTCCGCCTCCGTGCGCATCTTGGCGGCGCGCTCCTTGGCCTCGTCGACGATGCGCTCGGCCTCGCGCTGGGCGGCGTGGACGATCTCGGTGCGGGACAGGAGGCGGTCGCGCTGCTCGCGCGCCTCGGCCAGGATGCGGTCCGCCTCCTTGCGGGCGCGGCCGAGGAGCTCGTCCCGGTCGCGGGCCATCCAGCGGGCCTGCCGGATCTCGTCGGGGATCTCGGTCTTGAGCTGTGCGAGGAGCTCGAGCAGCTCGTCGCGGTTGACGACCGCGCTGCTCGACAGCGGGACCGCCTTGGCCTCCTCGATCAGCACCTGCAGCTCGTCGATCCGTTCGATGAGGTCCATGGTCATCGTCTCCTGACGCGTGTCGGGGCGGCGGTCGTCGTGCCGTGGGGCGGGGCGCGGCCGCCACGCTGCCTCCGTGGGCGCAGCACTAGGCTACCGCGACCCGCCTGACGTCACCGAGATTGCGGGAAGCGCTCCGCGAGCGCCTTGGCGACGACCGGCGGCACGAGGCCGTCGACCGAGCCGCCGAAGCGCGCGACCTCCTTGACGAGGCTCGACGACAGGAACGACCACGCGGGCTTCGCCGTCAGGAACATCGTGTCGAGCCCCGGCGACAGCGCCGCGTTCATCTGCGACATCTGCAGCTCGTACTCGAAGTCGGACACGGCACGCAGGCCCTTGACGACGACGCTGACGTCGTGGTCTCGCGCGAAGTCCACGAGAAGGCCGTCGAACGACTCGATCTCGACGTTGTCGAGGTGCGCGACGGCGTCGGCCAGCATCGACGTCCGCTCCTCGAGCGTGAACAGCGGCTGTTTCGACGGGTTCGCGATGACGGCGACCACGACGCGCTCGAAGTAGCGCGCGGTCCGCTCGACGACGTCGAGGTGGCCGTTGGTCGGCGGGTCGAACGAGCCCGGGCACAGCGCCGTGCGCCGCTCCCGCCGGGCCTCCACCTAGTCCTCGTCCTCCTCGTGACAGAACACGACGACCTGCGACTGGCCGAACTCCCGCCGCCACGACACGCGCAACCCGAACGGCTCGCTCTGCCGCTCCTTGGCGGGCCGGTGCAGGACGACGCGCCCGTCGTCCGCGAGGAATCCCCCGGTGACGAGCAGCTCGAGGTCGGACAGCACCGCGCCGGCGGGCGTCGAGTACGGCGGGTCGAGGAAGATGAGGTCGACGCGCTCGTCGGCGGTCCGCGCGAGCGTGTGGCCGACGTCGGCCCACACGACCTCCGCGCGCTCACCGAACCCCGTCGCCTCGATGTTCTCCTCGAGCTTGAGGATCGCGTCGCGGGCGCTCTCGACGAACCGGGCGTGCGCCGCGCCGCGCGACAGGGCCTCGAGCCCGAGCGCGCCCGAGCCCGCGTAGAGGTCGAGAACCGTGAGGCCGTCGACGTCGCCCAGCGCCGAGAAGACCGACTCCTTGATCCGGTCGGTCATCGGCCTCGTCCCCATGACCGGCGCCTTGAGCCGCCGCCCCTTGGCGGTCCCGGCGATGACTCTCATGCCCGCGACGTTAGCGCCAACGACGCCGCCGCGCACGTCGCATGCCCTGCTCAGCCGGACTGGACGACGTCGAGCGCGCGCTCCGGGAAGCGGTCGCGCATCTCGCGCGCGAGCGCCTGGTGCTCGTACGCGCGCAGCTCCGGATCGCCCTCGAGCAGCACGAGCGCGGTGGCGCGCGCCCGCTGCACGACGTCGCGGTCGCGCACGACGCGCGCGAGCTTCAGCTGCGGCATCCCGGACTGCCGCGCCCCGAACAGCTGGCCCTCGCCGCGCTGGCGGAGGTCGACCTCGGCGAGCGCGAAGCCGTCGGTCGTCGTCTCGACCGCCCTCAGGCGCTCCGCCGCGAGGCCGATGGCGGGATCGTCCTCGGCGCGCGTCAGGTCGAGCTCGGTGAGCAGGACGCACGTCGACGGGTGCTCGCCGCGCCCGATGCGGCCGCGCAGCTGATGGAGCTGCGCGAGCCCGAAGCGGTCGGCGTCCTCGACGATCATCACGGTCGCGTTGGGCACGTCGACGCCGACCTCCACCACGGTGGTCGCGACGAGGACCTGCGTGCGCCCGTCGCGAAACGCCGCCATCGCGGCCTCCTTGTCGGCGCTGCGCATGTCGCCGTGGACGAGCCCGACGGCGAGGTCGGGGAAGACCTCGGAGGCGAGCCGCGTCGCCTCGGCCTTGGCGCTCCGCAGCTCGACCCTGTCGGAGTCGTCGCGCAGCGCGTACACGACGAACGCCTGCCGCCCGGCCGCGACCTCGGAGCGCACGAGGTCGTAGGCGCGCGCCCGGCCGGAGTCGCCGGACCCGACGACCGTGCGAATCGGGCGCCGGCCGCGCGGCAGCTCGTCGAGCACCGACACGTCGAGGTCGCCGTAGATCGTGACCGCGAGCGTGCGCGGGATCGGCGTCGCCGTCATCACGAGGACGTCGGGCTCCCCGTCGGCCCCCTTGTCGCGCAGCTGCTTCCGCTGGTGGACGCCGAAGCGGTGCTGCTCGTCGACGACCGCGACCCCGAGACGCGCGAACGCGACCGACTCCTGGATGAGGGCGTGGGTGCCGACGAGCACGTCGACATGGCCCGACGCCACGCCCGCGAGCACCTCGGCGCGCTGCGCCGCGGGCGTCGACCCCGTAAGGAGCCGCACGACGGGCCGGCGCGACAGCGCCGCGAACAGGTTCGCGCCCTCCTCGGCGCCGAACGCGCGCCCGAGCAGGTCGTCGACGGTGAGGTGGTGCTGCTCCGCGAGGACCTCGGTCGGGGCCATGAACGCGGCCTGCCTGCCGCCCTCGACCGCCACGAGGCACGCGTACAGCGCGACCACGGTCTTGCCCGAGCCGACCTCGCCCTCGACGAGACGGTGCATCGGCGACGTCCTCGCCATGTCGGCGGCGACCTCGTCGCACGCGCGGCGCTGCGCGCCGGTGAGCTCGAAGGGGAGCCCGGCGACGAACGTCTCCGGCAGCGACGCGGGGGCCGGCACGGGGTGCGCGATGCCCCGCACGCTGCGCTCGAGCCGCACCTTGCGGTACACGAGCCCGAGCTGGAGCGTGAACAGCTCGTCGAACACGAGCCTGCGCCGGGCGCGCTCGACGTCGTCCGTGGTGTCGGGAAAGTGGAACAGGCGCAGGGCGTCGCCGCGGGCCATGAGGCCGAAGCGGCGCGCGACGTCGGGCGGGACGGGGTCGAGGACGTCGCCGGCGCGGCCGATGTGCTGCCAGATGAGGCGCCGCAGCTGGTCGCTCGACAGCTCCGCGGTCGCCGGGTACACGGGCACGATGCGCCCGACGTTGAACGGCTCGCGCCCGGTGCGCACGAGCTCGACGCGCGGCGCGGTCATCTGCAGACGCCCGCGGAAGACGTCGAGGCGCCCGTAGAAGAACGCCTCGACGCCGGGCGACAGCGCACGGGCGATCCAGTCCTGGTTGAACCACGTGATCGACAGCCGGCCGGTCTCGTCTCCGACGACCGCCTTGACGAGGCGCTTGCCGCTGCGCGTCCTGATCGGCCGGTCGACGCGCAGCACTCGCGCGAGGACCTGCACCTCGTCGCCGCGCGGCTGCGCGCTCAGCTGCGCGATCGTGCGCAGGTCGCGCCGGTCGACGTGGTAGCGGGGGTAGTGCTGCAGCAGGTCCTGGACCGACTCGATCCCGAGCTTGGCGAGCGCGGCCGCCTGCCGCGGCGGGACGCGCAGCGGCGTCCGCCGGCGCGGCGCGGCGAACAGCTCGAGCCCCCGGGGCGGGGCGGCGACGACCTCGGCCACACGCTCACCCTAGCGACGCCGCGCGACGCCGGCGCGGCAATCCTTCGCGCCCACGCGACGTGCTCCGCGCGACGCGGCGCCGTCGCCGGCACTCCCCGGGCCCGGCCGCCCCTCTGGTATCCTCGGTCGCCTATGGCCTCCGTCTGCGACGTGTGCGGCAAGGCGCCGCACTTCGGAAACAACATCTCGCACTCGCACCGGCGCACGCGCCGGCGCTGGAACCCGAACGTGCAGAAGCTGCGCGTCATCGTCGACGGCGCGCCCAAGCGCCTCGCGGTGTGCGCCAAGTGCCTCAAGGCCAACAAGGTCCGCCGCGCCATCTAGGGCGCGTCCTGCTGCTTGCTCCGTTAGCGGCCGTCCGCCGCGGGTAACAACGGACGCATGGCGTCGTTGGGCGACATCGGCACGCAGGCCAAGCTGCGGGTCGAGCGCGCCCGCGCGAGCAACGACCTCGTCGACGTCGTCGTCACGACGTTCAAGCGCTACTCGACCGACGACGGCGGTTTCTACGCCGCGTCGCTGACCTACTACATGTTCTTCTCGATCTTTCCGATGCTGCTGTTCGCCGCGTCGGCGATCGGCTACCTGAGCTTTCTCAGCCTCGACACGCAGGAGGATCTGCTGAGGGCCGGCCTCGAGGGCGCGCCGCTCGTGAAGGACATCCTCAAGCCGCGCGTGCTCCAGATCCTGAAGGACAACCGCGGGACGCTGGCGATCATCGGTTTCGTGACCGGCCTCTACGCCGGGTCGGGGGGGATCGTGGCGTTCGAGCACGCGCTCAACCGGATCAACCGCGTCGAGCACGAGCCCGGATTCGTCCCCAAGCGCCTGCGCTCGCTCAAGTGGCTCGGCGTGCTGGCGCTCGCGGCGGTGACGTCTATCGCACTCGGCGCCGCGGCGGAGTTCCCCGAGGAGGTCATCGGCGACGCCGCCGCGACCCGCGCCCTCGGCAGCGTGCTCGGTCACGCGGCGGGCCTTGCCGTCGGCACGGCGGTGTTCGCGACCGCGTTCAAGTTCCTGACCGCCAAGGACCTGTCGTGGCGCGCGGTGCTGCCGGGCGCGGTGGCGGCCGCGGTCGTCTTCGAGCTGTTGAAGATCGGCGGGGCATTCGTCGTCGAGCAGGGCGCGGCCGGGCGCAGCCGGACCTTCGGCGCGTTCGCGACCGCCGCGGGCCTGCTCGTGGCCTCGTACCTTCTCGCGCAGGTCACGCTCCTCGCCGCCGAGCTCAACGCCGTGCTCGCGGAGCGCCGGACGACGCGACAATCTGCGATGGTCGACGAACGGAGGGAGGTCAGGTGACGCAACAACCGGGCACTCGAGTCCCCTGGCGCGGTGACGGCGCGCCGGGGAAGTCGGCCGGCCAGCTCATGAAGGAGGTGACCGAGGACCTCTCGACGCTCGTCCGCAAGGAGATCGAGCTCGCCAAGCAGGAGCTGGGATCGTCGGTCGCCGCCAAGACGCAGGGCGCGGTCATGTTCGCCATCGTCGGCGTCCTCGGGCTCTTCGCGCTGATCTTCGTCCTGCTGGCGCTGCGCGACGGTCTTGACGAGTTCATGTGGACGTGGGCCGCCGACCTCGTCACCGCGGCCGTGCTGCTGTTGATCGGCGTCGTCGCCGCGCTCGTGGCGCGCAAGAAGCTCCAGACGCCGGTCTCGGCGGACCTCACCAAGAAGACGATCAGAGAGGACGTCGAATGGGCCAAGACCCTCGGCAAACGGTAGCGGAGATCGAGAGGACGCGCGAGGACCTCGCCCGCAAGGTCGACGAGCTCGTCGGGCGCGCGCGCGTCGAGGCCGGCGAGGCCGGCAAGAAGGCCGCGATCGGCGCCGCCGCGGTCGCAGCGCTGCTCGTGCTCGGCTGGATCGCCAAGCGGCGCGTCGACCGCTAGCCGGGTGCCCCGGCCCCCCGACGGCGAGCCCGGTCCCCTGCCGCGCGCCGACGGCTTCGGCCGTCTGCTCGCGTCGTCGTGGCGGCTGCACCGCGCGACGCTGGGCCGTCTGTTCTGGCCCTACGCTGCGCTCGCGGTCACGGTGTCGCCGTTCCCGAGCGGCGCGCTCGCGGTCGTCGCGCACAGCGTCCTGGCGGCCGGCGGCCCCGCGACGGGGATCGACGTCGTGCTGTTCGTCGGCACGTTGACGCTGCCGATCGCGCTCGTCGGGTCGTTCGCCTCGTGCGTGGCGGCGGTCGTGATGGTGGGCTCGGTATGCGGGCGCGACGTCCGCGTGTCCGACGCCGCGGCGACGGTCTGGCGGGCGCGGCGCGACGTCGCGCCGGCGGCGCTCGTGGTCGCGATCATGGCGTGGGGACTGGTCATGCTCGGGGGGTTCCAGGGCTTCGGGTTCGCTCCGGTCCTCGTCTTCGTCGTGCTCGGCCCGCCCGTGCTCGCGCACGTCGTGGTCGTGGAGGGGGTCGCGTTCGAGCCGGCGGTCGCGCGCGGCCGGGCGCTGATGCGGGGCAACGCCGTCCGCACCGGGGTCTACCTCGTCGCCGTCGGCATCCTCGTCTTCGTGGTGCTCCTGGCGGCCGTCGAGATCGCCGTCACGCTGTCGGGCGCCGTCGCGTCGATCGCGTACTTCCCCGCGCTGGCGATCGCCGGGGGTGTGACGCTGCCGTTCGCCGCGGCGGCCGCGCTGACGTTGTACGTCGAGGCGCGCGCCAGCGACGAGGGCCTCGACGCCGCGTCCCTGTGCGCGCCGCGTGCCGAGCGCTGAAGGGGCGCGCTCAGCGCTCCAGGCGCCAGCCGGGGTTGACGGGCCCGTAGCCGTTGCCGATGCGCAGCGCGCGGCGGATCGCCTCGCTCACGAACGCCTTGCCGGCCCGCACCGCGTCGAGCGCCGTGTCGCCGTGGGCGAGCTGGGCCGCGATCGACGCCGACAGCGCGCAGCCGGTCCCGTGCGTGTCCTCGGTGTCGTAGCGGGGGCCGGAGATCTCGACCACGTCCCGCCCGTCGTAGAACACGTCGACGGCGCGCTCGTCGTCGAGGTGCCCGCCCTTGACGACCACGCTGGCCGGCCCGAGCGCGTGCAGCTCCTCGGCGGCCTTGCGCGCGTCGGCGATCGTGTCGACGGTGCCGCCCAGCAGCTCGCCGGCCTCGAACGCGTTCGGCGTCACGACCTCGGCGAGCGGGATCAGCTCGGTGCGCAGCGCCTCGATCGCGTCGTGGGCGAGCAGGACGTTGCGGTGCTTGGACACCGACACTGGGTCGACGACGAGCCGCTCGATGCCCGTGTCCCGCACCGTCGCCGCGACCGCCTCGACGATCGCGCTCGACGCGAGCATCCCGGTCTTGGCGGCGTCGACGCCGATGTCGCCGACGACCGCCTCTATCTGGGCGCGCACGAAGTGGGTCGGCACCTCGTGGATCCCCGTGACGCCGACGGTGTTCTGTGCCGTCAGTGCCGTCACCGCGCTCATGCCGTGACAGCCGAGCGCGAAGAACGTCTTGAGGTCCGCCTGGATACCGGCTCCGCCGCCGGAGTCCGACCCGGCGATGGTGAGCGTGGTCGGGATACCCGTCACGGGCGCCGCAGGTGTTCCCATCCGAGCCTCCTCCAGTCCTCGAGCGGACGTCCGGCGAGCATCGCGTCGCCGGACGTGATGCTACCGATCGCCGTCAGTTCGGTGCCCAGATGCGCGAGCGCGGCGCGGGCGTCGCCGACGCGCTCCGGCGGCAGCGCCGCGAGCAGCTCGAAGTCCTCGCCGCCGAGGAGCGGGAGCTCGAGGGCGTCGCGCGTCGCGGGGAGCATCCGTCCGACGGCGCCGAGGTCGGCGTCGACGGGGACCGCGTCGCGGTCGACGTCGCAGCCCGTCCCGCTCGCCCGCGTCAGGTGACCGAGGTCGACCGCCAGCCCGTCGGACACGTCGATCATCGCCCGCGCGCCGGCCCCCGCGAGCGCGCGCGCCTCCTCGACGCGCGCCTCGGGGCGCAGGTGTCGGGCGCGGAGGCGATCGAGCGCGGTGGCGACCGCGCGCGGCGCGCCGGCCGGAGCGGTGCGACCGAGCGCGCGCAGGGCCGCGAGCCCGCCGGCGGCGCCGCCGAGCGCGCCGGTCACGCACAGCGCGTCGCCCGGGCGCGCGCCGGAGCGGCCGACCGGCCCCGTCGCCGAGGGCGACCCGACGACGGTGACCGACAGCGCGACGTCGCGCGCCTCGCCGACGTCGCCGCCCACGACCGCCACGCCCCAGCGCGCCGCCGCCGCCTCGAGCCCGTCGACGATCTCGTCCACGACCGCCACCGCGACGTCGGGCCGCAGCGACAGCGCCGCGACCGCATAGGCGGGCGCGCCACCCATCGCGGCGACGTCGGAGACGTTGACGGCGAGCGCCTTCCATCCGACGTCGGCACCGGTGCAGTAGGAGAAGTCGAAGTCGACGCCCTCGACGAGTGCGTCGGTCGTGCACAGCAGCGTGTCGCCCGGCGACGCCACGACGGCGGCGTCGTCGCGGGGCCACGACGGCGGCGCGAGGCGCGCCGTTATGCGCGCGACGAGCTCGAGCTCGCCGGCCTCGGATACGGTACGCGCGTCGCCGGCCACGGCTCAATCATGGGGGACGCGATGGCAGTCATGAACACGATCGACCTCACCGGCGTGTCGGCCGACGACTGGGCCGACGCGGCGCGCGAGGCGCTGCGGGAGGCGTCGAAGACCATCCGGCGCGTCACGAAGATGGACGTGCTCGCGCGCCGCGCGGTCGTCGAGGACGGTCAGATCGTCGAGTACCACACCGACGTGCGCCTGTTCTTCGAGATCGAGGGCAGCTGAGCCGCTTCAGTCCGCGTGCGGGCCCGCCTTGACGACCTCGGACGGGACGGAGTCGGCGAACGCCTCGAAGTTGCTCGTGAACATCGCCGCGAGCTCGCGCGCCGCCGACTCGTAGTCGTCGGCGTCGGCCCACGTCGAGACCGGGTCGAGGACGTCGTCGGGGACTCCGGGGCACGACGTCGGGACGTCGACGTTGAAGACGGGGTGGCGGCGCGTGGCGACGTCGCGCAGGGCTCCCGACGTCGCCGCCTTGACCATCGCGCGCGTGTGCTCGAGGTTCATGCGCTCGCCCACCCCGTACGGCCCGCCCGTCCAGCCGGTGTTGACGAGGTAGACCTCGGCGTCGTGGCGCGCGATTCGCTCGCCGAGCATCTCCGCGTACTTGCCCGGCGGCAGCGGGAGGAACGGCGCTCCGAAGCACGTCGAGAACGTCGCCTGCGGCTCGTCGCCGAGGCCCGCCTCCGTTCCCGCCAGCTTCGACGTGAATCCCGACAGGAAGTGGTACATCGCGCCCTCGGGCGTCAGGCGCGCGATCGGGGGCAGGACGCCGAACGCGTCGGCGGTCAGGAACACGAGCGTGCGCGCGTGGGGGCCGCGGCCCTCGGGCACGAAGTTCTCGATGAACTCGAGCGGATAGGCGGCGCGCGTGTTCTCGGTGATCGACGCGTCGTCGTAGTCGGGACGGCGCGTCGCGGCGTCGACGACGACGTTCTCGACGACGGACCCGAAGCGGATGGCCCGGTAGATCTGCGGCTCGCGCTCCGGCGACAGGTTGATGCACTTGGCGTAGCACCCGCCCTCGAAGTTGAAGATGCCGTTGTCCGACCACCCGTGCTCGTCGTCGCCGATGAGGCGCCGGGTCGGGTCCGCCGACAGCGTCGTCTTGCCGGTGCCCGAGAGCCCGAAGAAGAGGGCGACGTCGCCGTCCGGCCCGACGTTGGCGGAGCAGTGCATCGGCAGGACGCCGCGCTGCGGGAGCAGGAAGTTCGCGGACGTGAACAGCGACTTCTTCATCTCGCCCGCGTAGCGCGTCCCGCAGATCAGCACCCGGCGGCGCTCGAGGTCGAGCCCGACGAACGCGTTCGAGCTCGTCCCGTCGCGGGTCGGGTCGGCGTGGAACGTCGGCGCCGACAGGACGGTGAAGTCGGGCTCGAACGCCTCGAGCTCGGCGCGCGTCGGGCGCCGGAACAGCTGCAGCGCGAACAGCGCGTGCCACGCGAGCTCGGTGACGACGCGCAGCTTGATGCGGTAGTCCGGATCTGCTCCGACGAACCCGTCGACGACGAACAGCTCGCGGCCCTCGAGGTAGTCGCGCACGCGCCCGGCGAGCGCGTCGAAGTCGCGCGGCTCGACCGGCTGGTTGGTGCCGCCCCACGCGACGAGGTCCCGGGCGGCGCCGTGCGACACGAAGTAGCGGTCCTCCGGCGAGCGGCCCGTGCGCTCGCCCGTCTCGGTGACGAGCGCGCCGCTCGACGCAAGCATGCCCTCACCGCGCGCGAGCGACAACTCCACGAGCGCGGCGGCGCTGAGGTTGCGGTGCACGGCGCCCGGCTCGCGAATGCCGGCGAGGTCCGTCAACGTCATGTACCAGCTCCTTCGGCGTCGTCGGCGGAGGAGGGATGAGCCTATCTCGACCTCGCGCAAGCACGCGCGGCGCCCGCGGCGACTATGCTCCCCCAACGGTTCGTCGCGACGGAGGAGGACACGCGTGGCTGAGGTGCAGGCCTACATCCTGATCCAGACCGAGGTCGGCAAGGCGGCGCAGGTCGCGAACGAGGTGCGCGACATCAGCGGAGTCGACGCCGCGGAGGACGTCACGGGACCGTACGACGTCATCGTACGTGCGAGCGCGGGCAACGTCGACGACCTCGGCAAGCTCGTCGTCGCGAAGATCCAGGCCGTCGAGGGCATCACCCGGACGCTGACCTGTCCGGTCGTGCATCTCTAGCGGAGGCGGCAGCCGGGAGGAAGGACATGGGCGCCGAGCAGGAGACACGCACGTTGGAGTGGAAGGGCCGCACCGGGCCGTTCCCGCTGACGCTGACGCCGCTGGTGTTCGCGCCGAGCAGCACCAGCGCCGTGCTCGCGGACGCGCTCGAGATCCGTCCCGGCGAGACCGTCATCGACGTCGGGTGCGGCAGCGGCGTCCTGTCGTTCGTCGCGGCCCGCCTGGGGGCCGGGCGCGTCTACGGGTGCGACGCGTCGTCCGAGGCGGTCGAGGCCGCACGCGCCAACGCCCGGGCCCTCGGCCTCGACGACCGCGTCGAGTTCCGCGCCGGCAACCTGCTCGAGCCCGTGCGCGACGTGAGCGCCGACGTCGTCATCGGCGACGTCTCGGGCATCCCCGACCCGATCGCGGAGCTCACGGGCTGGTTCCCCGACGGACGGAGCGGCGGGCCGACGGGAGCCGAGCTGCCGACCGCGATGCTGCAGGACCTCGGCGACTCGCTCGCGCCCGGCGGGCGCCTCTACCTGCCGACGGGCACGATCCAGGCCGAGACGCGCGTGCTCGAGGTCGCCCGGCGCGTGTTCGGCGCGTCGAACCTGGAGCTCGTCGCGCAGCGCGAGTTCCCGCTGCCGGGCCACATCGTCGCCGGGTCCAAGGCGGTCGCCCGTCTCGTGCAGCAGGGGTTGCTGTCGCTGCGGCGACGGGGCAGCCGCATGCTGTGGCGCCTGTCGATCTGGCGCTGCCAGCGCCCCTAGGCGCGCGGCCGACCGCGACGGCCTAGCCCCAAGTACCTAGTCAGCGCCCGCCCGGTGCGATATAAGGGCTGAGCACCTGTGGGCGCGTCCAAGGTCGAGAGGACCGGGGGCGTTCCGGTCGGGGGGTTCCGCGTTCGTGTCGTCGTCGCTGCGCCGCGCGCCCCGCCGGGACCCCACCCGCGCACGACCTCTCTTCGCGGGGCCCGACCCCCAGTGCGGGCGGAGGAGCTCGAGTGAAGGAGGTTGTATGACGCGGTGGCGTATCCACGGCCGTCTGCTCGTCGTGCTGTCGCTGATGGCGGCGGCGTTCGCGCTGGCGGCGCCCGAGGTCGCGGCGCATCCCGAGGACTGCTCGCCGCACGCCGGCGAGACCGACGAGCACGACCACTCGTACTGCATCTCCGACGAGGAGATCGCCGGCTACGACGACTCCGGGGCGAATCTCGCGCCGGGGCAGATGGCCAACACCCGCAACGTGCATCTCGTCGCGAACCTGCCGAAGTCGGGCCCGTTCGCGGGCGAGGCGCAGTTCGGCTCGGACCTCGCGTTCTGGGGCAAGTACGCGTTCCAGGGCAACTACAACGGCGTCCAGATCACCGACATCTCCGAGCGCGACGACCCGCGCATCGTGAGCCAGATCTACTGCCCCGGCTCGCAGAACGACGTGTCGGTGTGGAAGGGCCTGCTGTTCACGTCGACCGACTCGTCGCGCAACCACTCGGGATGTGAGAACAACGTCCCGCAGAGCGCCACGAACCCGGCGTCGTGGGAGGGCATCCGCATCTTCGACGTCTCGAACCCGGCGAACCCGTCGATGATCACCGCGGTCGAGACGGACTGCGGCTCGCACACCCACACGCTCGTGCCGGACGAGGCCAACGGCCGCGTGCTCCTCTACGTCCAGTCGTACGCCCCGGCGGCCAACCAGCCCGACTGCCAGCCGCCACACGACAAGATCTCGATCGTGGCCGTCCCGCTGGCGGCGCCGCAGCTCGCGCACGTGGCGGCGGAGCCGGTGCTCTTCCCCGACGGCGGCTACCCCGGCGACTCGTATACCCGCGCCACGAGCGGTTGTCACGACATCACCGTCTACCCGGCGCTCGACCTCGCCGCCGGCGCGTGCATGGGCGAAGGCATCATCCTCGACATCTCCAACCCGATGAACCCGCAGGTGCTGTCGAAGATTTTCGACTCGAACTTCGCCTTCTGGCACAGCGCGACGTTCACCAACGACGGCAGCAAGGTCGTCTTCACCGACGAGCTCGGCGGTGGCGGCGCGCCGACGTGCAACCCGACCGTCGGCCCGGAGCGCGGCGCGGACGCGATCTACGACATCTCGGACCCGACGAACCCGGTGTTCCTGAGCTACTTCAAGATCGACCGCACGCAGTCCAACACCGAGAACTGCGTCGCCCACAACGGCAACTTCCTGCCGATCGCGGGCAAGGACATCTACGTCCAGTCGTGGTACCAGGGCGGCGTCTCGGTGGTCGACTTCACCAACGCGCAGAACCCCAAGGAGATCGGCTTCCTCGACCGCGGGCCGCTCAGCGACACCCAGCTGATCCTGGGCGGATCGTGGTCGTCGTACTGGTACAACGGCCACATCTTCAGCAACGACATTCAGAAGGGTCTCGACGTGATCGCGCTCGCCGACCCGATCAGGGCCGGCCGGCTTCCGAAGCTGCCGTACCTCAACGCGCAGACGCAGGAGCCGCTCCGCTAGGCGGAGCGCGGTCGAGCCACGCAACGCGTACGGCGCCCCCGGTCACCGGCCGGGGGCGCCGGCGCGTCCGGGGGCGCACGCGATCGCACCGCGCGGGGTAGGAATGGCGGGTCACGACGCGCGGCGCCGCAGAGCCCGCTGGGAGCACGAACCGACGGAGCGGCGCGGAAAGGATGGTGATGACCGTGACCCACGACCGTCCGGCGTCTCCGGAGCAGCCGCACGACGGTTTCGACGAGGGCCAGGAGCGGCTTCCCGACACGCCCGAGGACGAGCGCGAGGGACGCTTCAGCACGGGCCAGGAGGAGCTGCCCCATCGCCCGCACGAGCACAAGGGCCGATTCAGCGAGGGGGAGCAGGAGCGCCTGCCCGACACCCCCGAGAAGGACGTCGAGCGCCGCTTCAGCGAGGGGCAGGAGCACACGCCGCCGGGCCGCTGACCGCGCCGCGCGGGCGCGTCACGCGGCGCGACGGGAGTCGTGCGCCGGCACGTGCCCGTGCGCGACGAGCCACTCGACCGTGCGCCGCAGAGTCTCCTCGACAGGCGTGTACGCGAGGCCGAGCGCCCGCGTCGCCCGCGAGCCGTCGTACGCGTGTCCGTGCAGCATCGTGCGGACCATCGCGCGGCACACCGAGGGCGTGCGGCCGCGCACGCGCGCGGCCCCCTCGATCGCGGCCGCCGCGGCGAGCGCGACGCGCCCCGGCACCAGGCGCGGCCGGTGGTGCACGCCGGTGACGCGCGCCACGATCGCCAGCGCGTCCTCGACCGGCAACGTCGCTCCGTTGAGCACGTAGCGCTCCCCCGGCGCGCCGCGCGTCTCGGCGAGCGCGTGACCGCGGGCGCAGTCGTCGACGTCGACGAGGCTGATGCGCGTGCGCACGAACGCCTTGAGCTTGCCGCGCAAGTAGAGGACGAGGATCCTGCCGGTGCCGCCGGCGCGTCCCGGCCCCTGCACGGACGACGGATTGACCGCGACGACGTCGACGTCGCGGTGCGCGCCCTCGGCCAGCACCGCGCGCTCGGCCTCGAACTTCGAGCGCTCGTAGTCGGACAGGAACCAGCCGCGATGCGGCGAGTCCTCTCGTCCCGTCGTGCCCGCCTCCTCGCCGAGCGTGGCGGCGGACGACGTGTAGACGACGCGGCCGATACCGGCGCGCGCCGCCGCGCGCACGACCTCCAACGAGCCGCGCACGTTCACGTCGAACATGCGCGACGGGTCGCGTCCGCAGAACTCGTTCACGCCGGCGACGTGGAACACGACGCCGCAGCCGCGCAGCGCGGCGTCGAACGAGCCTGGGTCGGTGACGTCGCCGCGCGCGACGCGGACGCCCATCGCCGCGAGCGCGTCGGCCGACGCGTCGGAGCGCGCCAGCGCGACGACCTCCCGGCCCTCCGACGTGAGATGTGCGACCAGCGCGCGCCCCACGACCCCGGAGCCGCCGGTGACGAACGCGCGCGGGGCGGTCATCGCGGCGCGTCCGACTTCAGCGCGGACGCGTAACGGGACAGGTACTCGACCGCCGACATGATCGTGACGACGACGGCCGCGAGCATCGCGTACTCGTCGAGATGGAGGGGGCCGATCTCGTCCTCGACGCGCACGATCGCGAGACCGATCGCTACGAACTGCACCGTCGCCTTGAGCTTGCCCCATATCGACGGAGGGACGACCTCGCCGCCGCTCGCGACGACGCCGCGCAGACCCATGATGAGCAGCTCGCGCCCGACGACGATCGTCGCCGCCCACGGCGACGCCCGTCCGACGGCGACCAGTGCGACGAGCGCGCCCGAGACGAGGAGCTTGTCGGCGGTCGTATCGAGGAACGACCCGAGCGTCGTGGTCAGGCGCCAGCGCCGTGCGAGGAACCCGTCGACGAAGTCTGTCCCCGCGGCGACGACGAACAAGGTCGCCCCGGTGACGTACGCGCCGTCGACGTCGTCGCCCGCGAGGATGCACGCCATGACGGCCGGCACCAGGACGATGCGCAGGTAGGTGATGCGCATCAACACCGCGGTGGAGCCCGCGGGCCGCGTCACGGCGAGCCCTTGCGGGCGGCGCCGGCGCGCCGCGCCGGGGACGGTCGCGCGGGCGCGCGCGGGAGCCGGGTCACGGTGGGGACTCTACTGTGCGGCGCCGTCCGGCGGCCTCTCGCCGTCGCCGAGACCGTAGGCGCGGTGCAGGACCTCGATCGGGTGCACCGACGGCACGCCGGTGGCGTGCACGATCTGCCACCGGCACGTCTCGCTGTCGCACGCGCACACGTCCGGCGACGACGCCCGGATGGCGCGGAACAGCGGCGCGCCGACGGCCATCGCGACGTCGTACTTGTCCTTCTTGAGCCCGTACGTCCCCGCGATGCCGCAGCACTCCGCCTCCTGCTCGACCACACGCAGCCCCGGGACGAGCGCGAACAGATCGAGGGCCGGGCTGCCGACGCCGTGGCCGCGCTGCTGGCACGGCGCGTGGTACGGGACGGTGAGCTCGACGCGCCGGAAGTCGGTGCGCAGCTCGCCGCGCTCGTGGAGGCCGGCGAGGAACTCGCACACGTCGTAGACTCGCTCGCCCACGAGACGGAGGTCGTCGTCGTCCTCCAGCGCCAGGATCTCGCGCGCCTCGCGCTTGAGCATGAGCCCGCAGCTCGTCGACGTCGACACGATGTCGTAGCCGCGGCGCGCGTACGGCGCGAGCGCCGCGGCGAGGCGCTGGACGTAGCGACGCGCGTCGTCGAAGAGCCCGTTGGACTGCAGCGGCAGGCCACAGCACGACTGCTCCGGCACGATCACTCCGACGCCGTTGTGCTCGAGCACCGCGACGGTCATCTCGCCGAGGCGCGGCTCGAAGTAGTTCGTGTTGCAGCCGTGGAAGTAGACGACCGCGCGCTCGCCCGTGGGACGGTGCCGGCGCGCCCACGCGCGAAACGTGCGGCCCGAGAAGCGCGGCATCGGCGCGCGGCGGTCGATGCGCAGGGCGCGCTCCAACGCCCAGCGCGCGGCGCGGTTCCGCAGCATCCAGTTCGCGACCGGCGCGACCGGGGTGCCGAGCCGTCCCGCGACGTCGGGCCGCGCGATGAGCCGGTCGCGCAACGGGAAGCCGGTGGTCTCCTTGAGGTGCGCCCGCGCCCGCGTGTTGATCTCGGCGATCTTCACGCCGTGCGGGCACACTTGCGTGCAGATGCCGCAGCCCGAGCAGTAGTCGAGCGACGCGTCGGGCGACACGTCGCCGGCGCGGAAGCGCTCCGCCTGCGGACCGACGTACTTGGGCCCGGGGAACAGCGGGGTCGCGTTCGACACGGGGCAGAACGTCTCGCAGATGGTGCACTTCACGCAGTGGTCGAGCGACTCCCTGACGAGCTCCGTCACGCGTCCCTCCCGAGCACGGATTCGGCCGCCGCCCATCCCGTGGTCACGTCGATGCCGGCCCCCGACTTCTCCTTCCACGGCTCCGCGCCGCCGAGCGCGGCGCCGGCGACGAAGACGTCGTCGTGCAGCACGTCCCCGGCGGCGTCTACGGGGCGCAGCGAGCGGTCGACCGCGATGCCGGCGCGCGCCGCCGGGTGCGACTCGAAGTAGCCCGCGCGAAACCGTTCCTCCCCCGGCTCCGGCGCCCACGCGACGGGCAGGCCGAGCGCGGTCTCGTGCAGCCGCCAGCGCGAGTCCATCTCGATGCCCCGCCCCGCGACGCCGCCGGTCGCCAGCACCACCGCGCCGGCGCGCAGCGGGCGCGCGTGGCCCGACGCGTGCACTACGACTCCGCGGGCGCGGCGCCCCGGCGCGACCGCGCCGCGCGCCTCGGAGCCGAGCACGACGCGCGCGCCCGCGCCGCGCAGCGCGCGCGTCAGCGCGCGGTAGACGCGGATGCCGGGGACCGACGGGGGCAGCGTCGGGATCTCGAACACGGGCCGCCCCAGGCGCCGCTCGAGGTCGGAATGGACCTCGTCCCACGAGTCGACGCCGAGCACCGCCGGGAACCCGACGGCGTCGGCGTCGCCGAGACGGCCGTCGAGCGCCCGCTCGACGGCGTCGCGCACCGAGGCCTGCTCGAACGCGCGCGCGTAGGCGTGCGGCTGCACGTCGGCCGACGTCCCGGCCGCGGGGTCGATCGTCGACGCGCACGCGTCGACGCCGCCGGCTCGCAGGTTCGCCGCCAGGTACGCGGGATAGAAGTCCTTGAGGCGCCCGAGCCCGACGATCGCTACGCGCGTCGGCGCGTCGCCCGCCGTCATCGTGGCCGGCGCGTACGCGGCCGGCCGCAGCGCGCCCACCGCCGTCGGAAGCAGCATGTTGCGCGCGAGGCCGCCCGCGTAGCGCAGCGTCGCCATGCGCTCGATCCACCACTCGTGCGCGCGCTCGAGCGCGCCGGACGCGACGCAGGCGTAGGGATGCTCGGGTCGCGCCGCCGCGAGCGCCGCGACGCGCTCGCCGGGACGCTCGACGCGCTCCGGGTCGTAGCCGAGGACGTCGAGCGCGCCGCCGCGCACGTGCAATGACCCGACGCCGCGCGCCACGACCGCCACGCGCGCGCCGCCGTCCGCGAGACGGAGGCCCGCGGTCAGACCCGCGAGCCCGGCCCCCACGACGACCGCGTCGAGCGTCACGACGGCAGGTGCTCGACGTCGAGCACGCCCTGGAAGATCCAGTCGTCGATGCGCGCCTGGCGCAGCTGGTCGCCGTAGAGGATCGGGCGCACGCCCTTCCACCGCTCCTGGAGGAAGTCGAGCAGCGCGCGGTTGGCGGTCGCGGCGTCGAGGTTTTCGAGCGCGTGCAGCACGCCGGTCGCGCGGTAGATGCAGAAGCCGCCCTGGCAGGGCCCCATCCCGAGCCGCAAGGTGCGGCGGATGTCGTCGAGGTCGACCGTGTCGCGCTCGGCGATCGCGCGCTCCAGACGCCGGCGTCCGATCAGCTCGCACTCGCAGATCAGCTGGTCGTCTGGCGCGGCCTCCTCGCGCGCCGCGAGCCGCGCGCCGATCCAGTAGAAGCGTCCGTCGCCGGAGTCGGGCAGCGGCTCCTCGTGGGTCCGGCATGGAGGGTCGTCGCCGAGCTGCGCGCACATCGCGTCGACGACGTCCTGCGCCATGCGGCGAAACGTCGTCGCCTTGCCCCCGGTGATCGTCAGGAATCGGTCGACGCCGTCGCGCGCGCGATGGTCGACGAGCGCGTGCGAGCGGCTCACGTCGCGCGTGCTCGCTACCTCGGCGCGGTCGTCCTTGAAGAGCGGGCGCACGCCGGCCCACACGCGCAGCGCGCGCCCCGACCGGAACCCGGGCACGAGGCGCTCGCCGTCCTCCAGCATGCGGTCGACCTCGTCCTGAGTGACGTCGAGCTCGTCGGGGTCGGTCACCTCGACGTCGGTCGTGCCGATGACGCTGACGGTTCGGATCGGCACGATGATGTCGCCGTCGGCCGGCATCGTGCAGCGGTTCACCACCGTGTTCACGACCCGGTGGTTCATCGCGATCATGATCCCCTTGCCGGGCAGGATGGTGATGCCCCCGCACCCCGCCATCTCCGCGATCTGCGCCGCCCACGCGCCCGACGCGTTGATCGTGAAGCCCGCCGAGATCTCGACGTCCTCGCCGGCGCGTTCGTCGCGCGCGACCGCGCCCACGACCGCGCCGTCCGACCGGAGCACCGACGTCACGCGGTGGTAGTTCAGGATCACGCCACCGTGCTCGCGCGCCGAGCGCGCGCAGCCCCACACGAGCTTCCACGGATCGAGTGCCGCGTCGGGCACCTCGAACGCGCGCGCGATGCGCGGATTGAGGCGCGGCTCGCGCGCGAGCGCCTCGGCGACCGGCATCTCGCGCACGGGGATGCCGGCGGCGACACAGCCGCGCACGAGCTCGTCGCCGTACGAAGGATCGTCGTCCGGCGTCGACACGAACAGGCCCCCCGTGTCCTCGATGCAGTCGGCCGCGATGCGGCGGAGGACGAGGTTCTCGGCGATGCATTCGCGCGCCGAGCGGGGGTCCTTGACCGCGTAGCGAGCGCCGGAGTGCAGCAACCCGTGGTAGCGCCCGGTCGTCCCGTGCGCGAGGTCGCCCCGCTCCGCGAGCGCGACGGAGTAGCCGCGCATGGCCGCGTCGCGGGCGACGCCGGCGCCCGTCGCGCCACCCCCCACGACCAGCACGTCGACCTCGATGGAGCGCATGACCGTAGTTTGACCGGCCCGGACGGCTACGGGACGCCCGGCGCGACGAGGTTTCCCCCGCCGCGCCGGGCCACGCCCGCATCGGGGGCCGCTACTCGACCCAGTCGAACGTGCGCGTGACGGCCTTCTTCCAGAAGCGGTAGTGCGTCTCGCGCTCCGACGCGTCCATCTGCGGCTCCCACCGCTTGTCCTCGAGCCAGTTCGCCCGGAGGTCCTCGACCTCGTTCCAGAACCCGACCGCGAGGCCCGCGGCGTAGGCCGCTCCGAGCGCGGTCGTCTCCGCGATCTTCGGACGGATCACGGGGACGCCGAGGATGTCGGCCTGGAACTGCATGAGCAGCTCGTTGCCCACCATGCCCCCGTCGACCTTGAGCGACTTCAGCTCGACGCCCGAGTCGGCGTTCATCGCGTCGACGACCTCACGGCTCTGCCACGCGGTCGCCTCGAGCACGGCGCGCGCGATGTGCCCGGCGTTGACGTAGCGTGTCAGGCCCGCCAGCACGCCGCGCGCGTTCGACTTCCAGTACGGCGCGAACAGTCCCGAGAACGCCGGCACGAAGTAGCAGCCGCCGTTGTCGTCGACGGTGCGCGCGAGGTCCTCGACCTCCGGCGCCGCCTTGATCATCTTGAGGTTGTCGCGCAGCCACTGCACGAGGGCGCCGGTGATCGCGATCGCTCCCTCGAGGCAGTAGACCGCGTCCTGGTCGCCGATCTTGTAGCCGAGCGTCGTCAGCAGACCGTTCTTCGACTGCACGGCCTCGGTCCCCGTGTTCAGCAGCAGGAAGTTGCCGGTGCCGTACGTGTTCTTCGCCTCGCCGACCGAGTAGCACGTCTGCCCGAAGACCGCGGCCTGCTGGTCGCCGAGATCGCCGGCGATGGGGACGCCCTGGAGCGCGCCGGTCGCCTCGGCGTAGACCTCCGCCGACGCGCGGACCTCCGGCAGCATCGCGCGCGGGACGCCCATCAGCGACGTGATGTCGTCGTCCCAGTCGAGCGTCTCGAGGTTCATCATCAGCGTCCGGCTCGCGTTCGTGACGTCGGTTACGTGCACGCCGCCGTTCGTGCCGCCGGACAGGTTCCAAATGAGCCACGAGTCGATCGTGCCGAACAGGACGTCGCCGGCCTCGGCCCGTTCGCGCAGACCGTCGACCTCGTCGAGCAGCCAGCGGGCCTTCGGCCCCGAGAAGTACGTCGCGAGCGGCAGGCCCGTCTTGGGGCGAAGCCGGTCCTGGCCCCCGTCGCGCCCGAGCTCGTCGCAGATCTTGTCGGTGCGCGTGTCCTGCCACACGATCGCGTTGTGCACCGGCTCGCCGGTGGTGCGGTCCCACAGCACGGTCGTCTCGCGCTGGTTGGTGATGCCGACGGCCGCGAGGTCGCTCGCCTGGATGCCGGCCTTGTCGAGCGCGCCCTGCACGACCTCCTGCGTACGCTGCCAGATCTCGGTGGCGTCGTGCTCGACCCATCCCGGCTTCGGGTAGATCTGCTCGTGCTCCTTCTGGTCGAAATCGACCACGTCGCCGTCGTGCGTGAAGATCATGAAGCGCGTGCTCGTGGTTCCCTGGTCGATCGCTCCTACGTACTGCGCCATCGTTCTCCTTTCGCCACGCCCCCGCTCACGCGCGTGGGCGCGCGTATACGACCACGCCGCGGTCTCGGCGGATCACCCGTCGGGCCACAGCAGCTTGAACAGTCCGGCGCCGACGATGCCCCCGACGATCGGCCCGACCACCGGGATCCACGAGTAGCCCCAGTCCGAGTCGCCCTTGCCGGCGATCGGCAGGACCGCGTGTGCGACGCGGGGGCCGAGGTCGCGGGCCGGGTTGATCGCGTAGCCCGTCGGGCCGCCGAGCGACAGGCCGATGGAGACGACGAGGAGGCCGACGAGCAGCGGGATCAGACCGCTCTCCGCGGCCTGCACGTTCGCCCCGAAGCCGATCGCCATGACGCCGACGAGGAGCATGGCCGTGCCGATGATCTCGGTCGCGAGGTTGGCGCCGGTGTTGCGGATCGCCGGGCCGGTCGAGAACACCGCGAGCTTCTGGCCGGGATCGGGCGTCTCGGGCCAGTGCGGCAGATACGCGAGCCACACGAGCGTCGCGCCGATGAACGCGCCGACGAACTGCCCGAGGACGTACACCGGCACGTCACTCCAGTCGAGGTCTCCGACGACCGCGAACGCCAGCGTGACGGCCGGGTTGATGTGCGCGCCGCTGAACTGCGCGACCGCGTAGACCGCGATGGCGACCGCCAGGCCCCATCCCAACGTGATGACTATCCAGCCGCCGTTCTGCGCCTTGGAGTGGTTCAGCAGCACCGCCGCGACGACGCCGTCGCCGAGCAGGATCAGGATCGCCGTGCCGATCAGCTCGGCCGTGAAGTTTTCCATGGCCTCCCTTCCCGTTAGCGCTCGCCGGCGCGGGCGCGTCGAAGACGCCACCCACTTCCAGCCCGATAGTCCCGACGAAAGACCGAACCGGGCCGAAAGTCAAGGACGAAAAACGGAGCTCGGCGCGTCAGTCGAGCGCGGCGCGCTCGATGCGCATCTGCGTCAGCGCGTCGCGCACGCGGACCGTGAGCTTCTTGGGATCCTCGCCCGGCACGGGGTACACGGGCTGCCCGAAGTGGATCGAGCACGGGTGCTTGCGCGGCCACCCGCGGCCGACCGGCATGGCGTCGTGCATCCCGTGGAGGTAGACCGGCACCACGGGCAGCGAGTGCTCGACCGCGATGTACGACGCTCCGTGGCGGAACGACCCCATCTGCCCGGTGCGCGAGCGCGTCCCCTCGGGGAACAGCAGGACGTTCCACTGCTCGTCCACGAGCCGGGCGATGCGCTCGGTCGTGCCCTTCGTGAGCCCGCCCTTGCGGTCGATGGGCACCGCCGCGAACGACAGCGACACGAGCGTCGCGTAGACGCGGTTCTTGTAGAAGTAGTCGGCCGCCGCGAGCACCGCGGTCTTGCGGCGCCACTTGCGCGGCAGCGAGCGCAGCACCGACGGCGTGTCGAGGTGGCTCGAGTGGTTGGCGACGAACACGACCGGCGGCTTGAGACCGTCGAACAGGTCGGTGCCGAGCACGATGGGGGCCGTGTAGTAGTCGATGAGCGGCCCGAGCACGTAGTTGAGGATGACCTCGCGCGTCGCCTGCGCCGCGGGACGGCGCGCCCACGAGGTGTCGAACTGCGCCGCGCGCCTACGCCAGGACATCGCGCTCCACCGCGACGTCGCTCCGGTCGGCGCGTCGCGCGCGCCGGCGGCGAGGCTGACGACGCCCCGGGCCCACGGACATCCGGGCAGTGTAGCGGCCGCGACCGCCGGTCACCACGACGCGCTCATGCGGTTGCGCGGCGCGGCCGTCGCCGGTCCGGGATCGCCGGCTTGATGCTCGCGACGAGCGCGGCGATCGCGTCCATGATCGCCCGGCCCGCGGCCTGCCAGTCCTCGACGTCGTCGGGATCGCCCGTGAGCCACAGCGGTTCGCCGACGCGCACCGCGATGTCCTGACCGGGGCGCCAGTCGTGCGCGTGGCCCTTCGGCCACACGTTGGCGGTCCCCCACACCCCGCACGGGACGACGGGCGCGCCCGTGCGCAGAGCGAGACGGGCAATGCCCGACTTCACCGGCATGGGCCGCAGCTCCGGATCGGTCGTCACCGTGCCCTCGGGGAAGATCGCGACCACCTCGCCACGGTCGAGGGCCGCGAGCGCGTCGTCGAGCGCGGCGGGCGCCGACGGCGTTCCGCGCTTGACCTCGATCTGCCCGCACCCGCGCAGCACCCACGCGATGCGGCGATCCTGGAACAGCTCGGACTTGCTGAGAAAGCGCGGACGCCGTCCGGCCCGGTCGATGACGTAGGCCACCGCGAGCGGGTCGAGGTACGCGATGTGGTTGCTCGCGACGAGCGCGGGCCCCGTTCGCGGGATGTTCTCGAGTCCCTCGACGTGCCACCGGAACCACACGTGCATCCACGGTATGACGACGTTGCGGGTGAGGCGGTATACGGCCTCGACCTCGGTGTCGCCCGCGCGCGTGCGGCGCGCCGGTGCGTCGCCGTCGACCACGATCCCTCCCGTAGCGTCCGCGGGACGCGCGCGCGTGCGCGTCCCGGCGCGCCGGCGCGCGTCGCGACGCGGCCGGAGCCGTCGGGTCCATATGATACGGACCGACGTGAAGCGCGACCATCTCACCATCGCCCAGATCTCGGACATCCACTGCGGTCATCCCATGTTCGACGGGGAGCTCCTCGACAACGCGCTGAAGGAGATCCGCGAGGCGGAGCCCGACCTCGTCGTCGTCGCGGGCGACCTCACGTCGGAGGGGTACGCGCCGCAGTTCCGCCAGGCGAAGCGGTACCTCGAGGCGCTGTCCGACCTCGAGATGATCGTCATCCCCGGCAACCACGACCTCATGAACGTCGGCTTCCTGCACTTCCGCGACGCGTTCGGCCGCTCGGACCGCGCCATGCGAGTGCCGTTCGCGCGCGCCGACGGCGCTTCGGAGCAGCACGCCACCGTCGTCGCGGTCAACTCGTCGAAGCCCGACCTCGCGGAGGGCGAGATCGGCCACATCCGCTACGACTGGATCCGCAAGTCGTACGAGTGGCCGGACGACTACCGCATCTTCGTCCTGCATCACCACCTCGTGTCGGTGCCGGGCACGGGTCGCGAGCGCAACATCGTGTGGGACGCGGGCGACGTGCTGGCGCTGCTGACGGAGATCGGCGTCGACCTCGTCCTGTGCGGGCACAAGCACGTTCCGAACGTGTGGCAGTTCGGCGACATGCTGCTCGTCAACTCGGGGACCGCGTCGAGCTACCGCGTGCGCGGCTACACGCGCCCGTCGTACAACGTCATCGAGATCGACGACGAGCGCGTGCGCATCGTGCAGTGCTATCCGGGTCTCGGCGAGATCGTCGCCGCCAACTACAAGCGCGCCGAGAGGCGCCTGAGCCTCAACCCGCAGCTCGCCGGCATGTTCAACCGCGGAGCGTGGACGGTATGACGAATCGCTGGGAGGGTCGATGATCATCCGCCTCTTCGACACGTGCATCGACCCGGAGGACGTCGATCGCGGTAGAGCGCTGTTCCTGAGAGACGTGCGGCCGGCCTTCGAGCGCTTCGCGGGATGCAGCGGCATCGAGCTCTACATCGGCGTCGAGGAGCGCGGCGGCGACCTCACCGACCTCTGTGCGATCTCGCGCTGGGACTCGCTCGAAGCGATCGAGACGGCGCTGTCGAGCGACGACTACAAGGCCGCGCTCGCGGAGCTTCGCACGCTGTTCCAGAAGTCGCCGATCGTGCGGCACTTCGAGGTCGTCGACTAGCCTCCGCCGGCCTCGGCGGCGCGCGCCGCGGCGAGCGCCTGCGCGGTCGGCCAGCGCGCCGACGCGTGCGGGTCGAACGGCCCCACGCGCTCCCGCTGCTTGCGCGCGAGGCGATCGAGCACCGCGAGCGCCTGCGGCTCCTCGTCGGCGTCGCGCAGCTCGAGCACTCCGGCGTCGACCGCCCGCCGGAGGAAGTCGTCGCCGCGCTCGGAGCGCACGAGGATCATCGTCCAGCCCTCCATCCCGAGGCCCCCGCACGAGAGGTCGGCGTGCTCGGCGGCGAAGTCGGGGCAGTGATGGCACCACTCGTTGGCGTACGGCCGCGCGTCCTTGAGCGGGATGACGACGTCGTCGCCGCTGCGCAACGACACGATGACCTTGCCCTTGACGTTGACCTTCGCGACGTCCTCGAGCTGGATCCCGAGCTCGTGGCGCAGCTTGCCGACCATGAACGCCTCGTAGTCGAACGTCTCGCAGCACATCAGCCCGACGACCAGCTTGACCATGCGCGTCCAGCGCTTGATCCCCTCGGCCGCGAGCTGGCGCACCGCGGTCGACTCGCACGACACGCCGACGAGGGCGACGTTCTTGCAGCGCGCTTCGGCCGCCTTCTTCAGGCCGAGCGGGGTCGCGCAGTACGTGTAGCGCGAGCCGGCCGTCGCGAGGAGCTCGTCGGAGGTGCGCACGAGCGTCGGCTCGTCGAGCCACGGGACGTCGTCGGAGGGGGCCGAGAGGACGGCGCCGTCGAGCTCGCCGGAGTCCATCGCCCACGCGAGCAGCGCGGTCACCGCGCCGCCGTCCTGCCCCCGCGCGAGGACGCGCTCGTCGGTCGCGCGCGCGAGCGTGCGCCACCGGTACGTGCCCTCGGGGGCGTCGTCGCTGCGGCGTCGTCCGTGCACCGTGGTCTCGATGACGTCGAGCGACGGATGCAGGCGCAGGCACGCCATCGCGCACAGCGAGCAGCCCTCCTCGCCGTGGACGCAGTTGTCGAACGGCGAGCGCGCGTCGGTCTGCACGGGGTCGAAGTCCTCGAGGCGCAGCACCTTGTGCGGGCACGCGACGATGCACGCGGAGCAGCCACAGCAGATCTCGGTGGCGACGATCTCCTGGTAGAGGTGCTTCCAGTGCTTGCGTTCGCTCACGCGTGGCCTCTCGTCCCGTCGCGCCGACCGGGCATCGTAGCCGGTCTACGGTAGGCGCCGTGGACGCCGGACTGCTGCCCGTGAAGCGACTGGACCGCGCCAAGGCGCGCCTCGCGGCGCAGCTCGGCGACGCGGCGCGGCGCGAGGTCGCCGCCGCGCTGCTCGACGACGCGCTCACGCTGTGCTCGTCGGTCGGCTTCCTGCGCTGGTGGGTCGTCAGCGACGACCCCGCGGTCCTCCGGAGGGCGGCGGACAGGGGGCTCGACACGCTGCGCGACGGCGGACGGGGGCTCAACGCGGCCCTCGCCGCGGGCGCGGTCGCGGCGGCGCGCGCGGGGGCCGCGTCGGTCACGATCGTGCCCGCCGACGTGCCGCTCGCCCGGGCCGACGACCTCGCCGACGTCGTCGACACCGGCGCGACGTCCGACGTCGTCGTCGTGCCGGCGCGCTCCGGCGGCGGGACGAACGCGCTCCACCTCGCGCCCCCGGGCGTCATGGACCCGGAGTTCGGCCCCGAGAGCCTGCGCGCCCACGTCACGCGCGCCGACCGGCTCGGGGTGCGCTGCTCGGTGCTGCCGTCGGCGCGCCTCGGCCTCGACGTCGACACGATCGACGACGTCGACGCGCTGCTCGCGCACCCGGGGGCAGGCGACACGCACGCGGGCCGGGTCCTCGCGCGCCTGAGGTCCCCGACCGCCTGACCGACGCAGTCGCGCGACCGGCGCGCCGATGAGCGGAGGGTGCACGCCCTGCGGTGGGCGACTCGGAACGGTTTGGAGCCCGCCGCGGGCTGCGCCCGGAGCGGTCGCCGGGTCGCTAGGGCGTGCGGCCCGCGGGGGCGTCGTCGCGGCGGGCCGCGCTCTCGGCGCGCTCGATCGCGACGCGCTCGGCGCGCCCGGTGAGCTCGTCGAGGCGCGCGGGGGTCGGGATGCGCACGCCGCCCGGCCCCCCGAGCGCGTACGCGGCCCCGAGCGACGCGGCCGCGAGGACGACGAGCACGACGACCTGCCCCGCGCCCGGCGCGCGCGGCGCGTCGACCTCGCTCGCGTCGCGCGCGCGCTCGAAGCCGTCGGCGCGGCCCCACGAGTACCCGGCGAACAGGAGCAGCCCCGCGGCGACCAGCGCGAGCAGAACCTGCACGAAGCGGATCGTGCGGCGCTGGCGGCCGTGCGCGACCGGCCCTCGGTGCGCGCCTCCGGTCATCGCTCTCTTCATGGCGTTCACGATACCGCCGCCCCGCGCGCGGCGGCGCGTCCACGGTCTCTTAGGCTCGTCCGATGCCGGACGCCGTCGTCGCCCGCGCGCTCGAGAAGCGCTACTCGGCCGGCGGCGAGCGCGCCGTCGCGGCGATCGACTTCACCGTGCGCACGCGGGAGTTCTTCGGCTTCCTCGGCCCGAACGGCGCCGGCAAGACGACCACGATGCGCATGATCTCGTGCCGCTCGCAACGCTCCGGAGGCGACCTCGAGGTCCTCGGGCTCGACCCCGCGCGCGCGGCGCGCGCGGTCAAGCGCTCGATCGGCGTCGTGCCGCAGGAGACGAACCTCGACAGCGTGCTGAACGTGCGCGAGAACCTGGTGGCGCACGCGCGCTACTTCGACGTGCCGCGCGCCGAGGCGCGCGCCCGCGCCGACGAGCTGCTCGAGTTCGTGTCGCTGGCGGACCGCGCCGAGTGGCACGTCGACGCGCTCTCGGGGGGCATGAAGCGGCGCCTGCTCATCGCGCGCGGCCTGATCAACCGCCCGACGCTGCTCGTCCTCGACGAGCCCACGACCGGCCTCGACCCGCAGGCGCGCCACCTCGTGTGGGACCGGCTGCGCGAGCTGCGCCGGCGCGGGGTGACCCTCGTGATCACGACGCACTACATGGACGAGGCGGCGCAGCTGTGCGACCGCATCGTGATCATGCACCAGGGCCGCATCCTCGTGACCGGCAGCCCGGCCGAGCTCATCCGCACGCACGTCGAGCCCGCGGTCGTCGAGCTGACGGCCGCGTCCGCCGGCGAGCTCGAGCGTCTCGCGGCCGCCGTCGGGCCGTACGCGGCGCGCCACGAGGTCGCCGGGGACCGCGTCGTCCTGCACGCGGACGACGCCGAGGCGCTGCTGAAGACGGCGCGCGACGCGGGCGTGGAGTACGACTCGGCGACGTTTCGCGCCGCGACGCTCGAGGACGTGTTCCTCAAGCTCACCGGACGGAGGCTCGAGGAGTGAAGCACCCGGGCTCGCTGCCGTCGCCGATCTCGCCGCGCGCCGCGTACCGCCGGCCCGACGTCGACCTCCGCAGCGCGGCGCGGCTGTGGGAGCGCAACGCGCTCAGCTACGCCCACACGTGGCGCATGAACATGCTGCCGAACTTCTTCGAGCCGTTCTTCTACCTCCTCGCGATCGGCTTCGGGCTCGGCAAGTTCGTCGACTCGGTCGCCGGCGTCGAGTACGCGAAGTACATCGCGCCCGGCCTCGCAGCGACGTCGACGATGTACGGCTCGTCGTTCGACGTCACCTTCAACGTATTCGTCAAGCTGCACTTCGCGCGGCTCTACGACGCGGTGACGGTCACGCCGCTGTCGCCCGAGGACGTCGTCGTCGGCGAGATGCTGTGGGGCGTGACGCGCAGCCTGATCTACGCGCTGCCGTTCGTCGCGATCTCGGCCGCGTTCGGGCTCGTCGAGTCGTGGTGGGTGCTGCTGACGCCGCTCGCCGCCGCGATCGTCGGGTTCTGCTTCTCGGTCCTCGGCATGACGTTCACCGCGTTCATCCCGGTCATCGACCTGTTCAGCTTCTACTTCACCCTCTTCGTCACGCCGATGTTCCTGTTCTCCGGGATCTTCTTCCCGATCCGGACGCTGCCCGGGTGGGCCGAGCCGCTCGCGTGGTTCTCGCCGCTGTTCCACGCCGCGAGCGCGTTCCGCGAGCTCTACGGCCCCCTCGGCACCGACTTCTCCGCCGTCGCCGGCCACCTCGCGTGGCTGCTCGCGCTCGGCGCGCTGCTGTTCCCGATCGCGCCGAACGTGTTCCGCCACCGCCTCGTGACCTGAGCGGGCCGCGCTCCCCCACCCGCGCCCGGCGTCGTCGCCGTGTCGGCGCGCGCGAAAGCGGGCGCCGGAGCGCCCGCTCGGTGCGCGTCTCGCCGGACGGTTACTTGCGGCGGCCGGAGACGTACGTCTTGAAGCCCGTGCCGGCGCGGAACACCGGGACCTTCGACGCCCGCACCTTGACGCTCTCGCCCGTGCGGGGGTTGCGCGCCGTGCGCGCGGCGCGAGCGCGGCGCTCGAACGTGCCGAACCCGGGCAGCGTGACCTTCTCGCCCTTCTTGACCTGGCGCTGGATCTGGTCGATCGCGGTGTCGAGGACGTTCTGGACGGACCGCCTCGACTCGCCCGTCTTGGACGCGACCTGCTCGATGAGCTCCCGCTTGTTCAAGCTTCCTCCTCTGACGTCGACGCCTGCGACGTCGCGCAGACCGAACGAGTTTGATTCAGCCTATAGGCGCGGCGGCACGAAACCTTGGCATTTCAACGAAGTCGGGCCGCGGCACGCGCGAGACGGGGCTCGGCGACGACGCTAGGGCGCGGGGCGGCCGGGCAGCGGCTCCGCGCGCGCCGCGGCGGCGACCGGAACGTCGTCGATGCCGACGAGCGCGAGCAGCGTGGTCCCGATCCGGCCGCGCAGCGTCACCTCGACCGCGCCGTCGTCGGCGTCCACGTCGGCCACGGCGTCGAGCCCGCGGCGGCGCAACCAGTCGATGGCGGTCGCCCGCGCCGCCGCGGGGTCGAGCACCGCGCGCGCGCCGCCGCCTGCGTAGAACGTCTCGACGTCTATCTCCGACGCGCCCGCGAGCGCCGCCGCGTCGGCCGCGTTCTGCAACGATCGGCGGAACAGGAACGCGCGCGTGCCGTCGATCGTGACTCCCGCGACGGCGAACGCGACCAGCGCGGCGCCGATCGCCAGGACGCTCGCCTGACCGCGCTCGGATCGCAGTGCCGTCACGGCCGGCTCCGGTAGGGATCCACGCGCGCGACGTGGCGCGCCGTGACCCACACGGACGGCCCCGACGCACCGCCGGCGAAGGGCACTCCGAAGACGCGCACCGGATACGACACCTCGACCTCGATCGGTGCTCCCCGCCCCAGCGCGCCGGACCAGCGCACGCGAGCGTCGGCGGGGTCGAGACGGTGATCGAGGAGCGCGCGGCCGACTGCGGCGTCGACGGCGCCGTCCGCGGCGGGCGCGTCGGCACTGCGCGCCGCGTCGAACCCCGCCGCGCGCGCCGCCGCAGTGGTCGCCAACGCGGCGCGATGGACGTCGGACACCACCGACAGCAGCACGATCAGCGGCACGACGAGCAGCACGCACACCACCACGACCTCGACGACCGCCTGGCCGCTCTCGGTCCGGTTCATCGCGGCGCGACCTCGCGCGCCGACACGGAGCGCGCGTCGACGGAGAACGCGAACGGCACGGGACCCGGGGGGTCCACCACCGCGTGGACGTCGACTCGCACGACCGGCCGGCCGCCGAGCTCGCCGGTGACGACGCCGACGCGGACGTCGCCGGCGAGGCCCCCGGCGGCGCGCTCGACGGTCGACGTGGCGATCGCGATCGCGTGGCGCGGGTCGCGGCCGAGCTCGATCGCGGCCCGGGCCCCCTCGTGCGCGGCCGACATCACGACGTTGCGCCCGTACAGCGCCAGCGCGACCTCCATCGCGCACGCGAGGAAGAGCGCCGCGACGACGATCGCGATGGGGCCTTCGATCGCGGCCGACCCGCGCTCGTCGCCGCGCGTCAACAGCCGCCCGGACCGCACACCGTGCTCAACGCGCGGTCGACGATCGCGACGAGCTTGCCCTGCGCCACCGCCCATATGGCGGCCACCAGCGCGCTCGTCATGAGGACGATCAAGACCCAGCCGGGCACGTCGCCGCGCTCGTCCGCGGCGATCGCTCGCAGGTACGACAGCCCGCGCACGTACATGCCGCCTCCCTTCCGCGCCGCTGTGGCGCGACTCGATTCGTCCGTCACGGCACCAGCAGGTCCAGCGACACCAGCGACGGATACAGCGCGAAGAGCACGACCACCGGCATCACGAGGAAGACGACCGGGACGAGCATCGCCACCTCGCGACGGCCCCCGGCCTCGAGCAGTGCTCGCCGGCGCGCGTCGCGTGCGTCGTCGGCCTGCGCGCGCAGCACGTCGGCCAACGGAGTGCCGCGCTCGATACCGGTGCAGAGCGCGTCGACGAAGCGCGCCGCGGCGCGTCCCGGGACGCGCTTCTTCATCTCCTGGAGCGCGTCGAGGGCAGGCACCCCGGCGCGGACGTCGGCGACCACGGCGTCGAGCTCGTCGCCGAGCGCGCCGGGCAGCAGCGCACCCACGCGCGCGAACGCGGCGGACACCGACTCGCCGGACACGATCGCGAGCGTCACCAGGTCGATCGCGGCGGGAAGCTGGTCCTCCAGCGCGGCTCGGCGCGCCTGCACCTGACGCCCGAGGCGCCAGTCGCGCGCGGCGGCGCCGAACGACGCCGCGACGGCGACGAGCACGACCGCTCCGCCGGGCGCGACCCGCGCTCCGGCGGCGAGCGCCAGCACGGACACCGACGCGGCTGCGGCACCGCACGCGGCCGACCACGCGACCTGCTCGACGCGAAAGCGCCCGACCGAGATCCCGAGCCCGGCCGCCCGCAACCGCCGCTCGACCGCGGCGCGGCCCCCGGCTCCGAGACGCTCGGCGCGCGCCTCGAGCCATCGACGCGGCGTCGTCGCCGGGTCGACGGCGTGCAGCAGCGCGCTCGGCCGCCCGTGCAGACCGGTGACGTACGGCTCGACGCGGTCGCCCAGGCGCGGCCGCCGCAGCGGCGGCAGCCCCGACACCGCGATCACGACGGCGACGGCGCCGAGGGCGGCTATCGCCGCGGTCACGGCCCGAGCCTCCGCTCGTCGGGAAGGCGCGCGGCGGCGAGCATCAGCCGGTAGCCGGCGAACGTCGCGGCCGCGCCGACGCCGAGGACGACGACGCCCGTCGGTGAGTCGTACGCGCGCGCCGTCTCCGCGCGCGTCGACATCAGCAACAGGACGATCCACGGAGCCGCGGCGGCGACGCGCGCGGCCGTGACGGTCCACGACCAGCGCGCCTCTATCTCCTTGCGGACGCGCAGGTCCTCGCGCACGAAGTCCCCGAGCGTTCGCAGCACGCGCACGAGATCGGTGCCGCCGACGTCGTGCGCCAGCGCCAGCGCGGCGACGACGCGGTCGCCGACCGGATCGGCGAGCTCGTCGCGCAGCCGGTCGAGAGCGGCGCGAAAGCTGCCGGTGGACCAGTACGTCGCCGAGAACGACGCGAACGCGGGGCGGAGCTCGCGCGGCCCGCGCTGCGCCAGCGCCACGCAGGCCTCACCGAGCGACACCCCGGCGCGCACCGCCGACACGGTCGCGGCGAGCGCGTCGGGCCACGCCTCCCGAAACGCGCCGCGGCGGCGGGCGCGCCGGGTGCGCAGCCACGCGACCGGCGACCACGCGACCGCCGTCGCGCTCGCGACCGCGACGGACAGTGAGCCCGTCGCGCCGGCGACGACGACGAACGCCGCGGTCCAGCCGGTCGCGCACAGCGCCGCGAGGCCGCGGGCGGAGAGCGTGCGCACGCCGGCCTCGGACAGCAGCGCGTCGATCCGCGCGCGCCGCCGCCCGCGGCTCGGCGCCCGCGCGCCGAGCCCGTCGAAGACGAGCACGAGCCCGGCGGCGCCCGCGAGCGCGACGAGGACGCTCACGCGAGCACCCGGGCGAGGTCGATTCCCGCCGCCTCGAAGCGCGCCCGGCCGGGCGGCTCGTGTCCGGTCCACCGCAGCCGTGCGCCGTCCCGTTCCCACAGCGACACGGTCTCGATCGAGCCGCTCTCCACCCGACCCGTCACGCCGACGACCTCGGAGACGCGCCGTCGTCCGCGGTCGTGTGCGACGTGGACGATGAGATCGATGCACGCGGCGACGGTCGGCACGACGAACGCGTGGCTGACGTTCTCGCCCGCCAGCAGCGGCAGCGTCGTCAGTTTCGCGAGCGCCTCGCGCGCGCTGTTCGCGTGCAACGACGTCATGCCGGGGAAACCGGAGTTGAGCGCGACGAGGAGGTCGAGCGCCTCGTGCTGCCGCACCTCTCCGACGATGATGCGGTCGGGCCGCATGCGCAGCGCCTCGACGATGAGTCGCCGAAGGTCGATCGCGCCGCGGCCCTCCAGGTTCGCCTGGCGCGTCTGCATCGCGACGACGTCGGGAAGCGGGACCTGGAGCTCGAACACCTCCTCGCACGTCACGACGCGCGCGCCGGCCGGGATCGCGGCCGCGAGGCAGTTGAGCATCGTCGTCTTGCCGCTCTGCGTCCCGCCGGAGACGACGACGTTGAGCCCCGCCGCCACCGCCGCGGACAGGAAGCGGGCCGCGCCGGCGTCGAGCGAGCCGAGACGCACGAGCTCGTCGAGATGGTGCGCGCGCAGCACGAACTTGCGGACGTTGACGGCCCAGTGACGCCGCGTGATGTCGGGGATGACGACGTGCAGCCGCGACCCGTCCGGCAGCGTCGCGTCGACGAACGGGTTCGACAGGTCGAGGCGCCGGCCGCTGGTGCGAAGCATGCGTTCGACGACGTCCGCGACCTCCTGCTCCGACATCACGACGTTCGTCAGGACGTGACGCCCGGCGCGCGCGCAGAAGACCTTGCCCGGGCCGTTGATCCAGATCTCCTCGACGTCGGGGTCGTCGAGCAGCGGCTGGAGCGGGCCGAACCCCGCGACGCGGTCGACCACGGCCTTGCGCACGACGGCGCGGTCGGCGACGCGCGGGAGCGTGCTCGACTCGACGCGCGCCTGGTAGTCGTCGAGGACCTCGTCGACGAGCGCGGCGATCGCGGACGCGCCGTCGTGGGCCGGATCCACGCCGCGGCGGCGCACGAGCTCGCGGACCTCCGCCTCCACGATCGCGGCGGGGCGCTCGGTCACGTCCGTCCCGCCAGGCGCGCGAGGAGGCCGGCGGAGCGCGGAGCGCCGCCGAGCGCGGTGACGACCGGTCGCAGCGCCGCGCCGACGTGGGGTGCCACCGCCCGCACCGGGACGCCGTCGCGCACGGCGCGCGCGAAGTCGCCGGGCCGGTCCGGGACGTACGCCACCGGGCGTTTGCCGGTGTGGCGCCGCACGAGCTCGCCGACGTCGCGCTCGCTGCCGGGCGGGACGCGGTTGGCGACGACGATAACGTCGTCGGGATCCGCCAGCTGCGACACGTGTGGGTACGACCACAGAAACGTCTTGATGGCCGTCGGCCCGGCGCCACAGACCGCGACGACGCGGTCGGCCGCCGCGATCGTCGCCCGCGCAATGCGGTTGCGGCCGTCGCCGGCGCCCGGGTACGGCGACGCGTCGCCCTCGAGGCAGAAGCCGACGTCGCACACGACGACGCGGAACGCGGCTCGCATCGTCGTGAGCAGCCGCCCCCAGCCGTACTCGGACACGTCGGGCCACAGCTCGGCGCGCGGCAGGCCCGGCAGCAGCACCGGGCCACGCTCCCCCGCGCGCCGCAGGTCGAGGGCGAGGCGGGCGGGATCGAGCTCGTCGCGCGCCGCGAGGCGCGCCGCCCACACGATCGTCGGGAGGTCGTCCAGCACGCCGAGGAGCTGCACGACGTCCCCGCCGTACGGGTCGCCGTCGACGAGGATCGTCGCCGGCTCGTCGGAGGCGAGCTCGCACGCGAGCTCGATCGCGACCGACGTCCGGCCGGGCGCGCCCTTGGGTCCCCACACCGCGACGAGCTTTCCGTCGGGTCGCGACGGCTGCGCCGACGGCAGGGGCCGCGGCTCCGGGACGTCGGCGACGCGGCAGCGGGCCACGACCTCGTCGGCCGGCGCGCCGGCGGGGACGAGCGCGGCCCCGAGGGCGGCGAGTCGCTCGGCGGCGTCGGCGTCCCCGACGACGCCGACGACGCCCGTCCCCGAGCGCGCCGCCTCGGCGGCCGACTGCGCGTCGAGCCACGGCGGCGCCCCGACCGACACGACCGCGTCGAGGTCTCCGCCGCGCAGCGCGCCGAGCAGCTCGACGCGGTCGACGCAGCGGAACACGAGCTCGACGTCCTCACGCCGCGCGAGCTCGGAGGCGAGCGCCGCCTCGGCGTCGGCATCGCCGGCGAGCGTGACGATGCGCAGCCGGCTCACGGGAAGTCCCCCGCGCGCACGGCGGCGCCGTCGTAGGCGCCGGGCACGCCGGTCTGCAGCACGACGTCGAGCTCCGCGTTGCGCGCCGCGAACGCAAGCCGCGCCGCGTCCCGCTGCGGCACGCCGAGCGTCACGGCCGCGATCGTCTCGTCGTCGGCGACGAGCCCGCCCGCGGCGACCACGCCGACGACCTCCGCGCCCTGGACGACGGGGACGGTGCGCGCGTCGGCGCCGCGCGCGTCGAACGTGGCGTAGACGACGACCCGGTCGCCGGGCCTCAGCGCCCCGCCCGCCGCATGCTCGGGCGCGACCGGGACCGTGACGGCGGTCGCGTCCGCGGGGCCCTCCGCCGCGAGCGCGTCCGACGGCACGAGCTCTCCGGCGGCCACCGGGCGGGCGAGACGGGCCCCGGTGACGTCCTCGGGCGTCGTGACGTAGCGCGACACGACCTCGGCCGGCAGCCTGACGTCGACGGCCCGCAGGTCGTCGGCCGTGACGAGCGTGCCGGTTGCGAGATCGCGGGCCGCGACCCACGCGGGGACGGTCGTGCGCGCGTCGGCCAGCAATCGCTGCCCGGAGACGAACGCGAGCGCGAACAGAAGCGCGCCGGCCACGGTGCGGGCGTTGAGCCACGCGGGTCGCTCGATCCTGCGCGCGCGGGCGACGTCCATCACGACCTCGGCCGCACGGCGGAGGTGGGGCGGCAAACGGCCGCAAACCGGTCGAAACCCCGGCGTCGCGCCACAAGCGGTGTTATCGTCCCGCCGTGGCGCCCAACGACGAGCCCTCCGAGCGGCGCGGCCGGACCCCCGGCATCGAGCCCCGTTTCCTCACGCTGGAGGACGTCGCCGTCTACCTCAACGTCAGCGTCCCGCAGGCGTACGCCCTCGTCCGCAGCGGCGAGCTTCCCGCGATCAAGATCGGCGGCCGGGGGCAATGGCGCGTCGACCGGCGCCAGCTCGAGGCCTACGTCGACCGGCTCCACGAGGAGACCGAGGCGTGGACGCGCGCGCATCCGCTCAACCCGCGCGACCGTCCCTGACGTCACGGCTCGTCCCTCCGGGCGGCCACCAGCGCGCCGAGCGCCACGGCGACGTCGCGTCCGCGGCTCCGCACGACGACGTGGTCGCGGCCCGCGGCCACCAGCCGGCCGTTCCACGACGCCCGGATCGTGTCGATCGTCGTACCGGCGCCGGCGCGCGCCCACGACCTCAGTAGCTCCAGCAGCGTGCCGTCGAGCGTCGCGGGACGTGCGCCGCGCCCGTCGCGCCACACCACCTCGGCGACGCGCAGCGGCACGGCGATCGACGCGGGATCGCCCGCGGCGACGTAGTCCGCGCCGACCGCGGACACCGGTTCGATCCGACCCTCGGCGACGACGACGCCCGCTTCACCGGCGCGCGCGAGCCGCTCTCGCAGCGACCGATCCTGCACGAGGCTGAACGCCAGGTCCGAGGCCGCCTCGTCCTCCTCACGCGCGACCGCCGCGTCGAACGCGGCGTCGAGCGTGGCGATGTAGCGCTCCAGTCCGTCTCTCGTCACGTCCGCCTCCGTGCGCTCGCTTCCTCTGCTCGCGTCGGCGCTTCGCATAGTCGCACAACCGGAGCAAGCAACGCAAATCGCATCGAAGTGTTGACAAGCGGCATACCGGCATATAAACATACGGGCCGTAAGACACGCAAACGCAGGCAAACGGCTTTATAGCGACTCTACGATATGGAAGGAGCGACGAAGCGACGATGACGGTCGGGGAACGGATGCGACGGCGGTGGCTGCGGCGTCGCGCCCTGCCTGCCTTCGCCGCCGTGGCGTGCGGCGCGGTGACGCTCGCGTCCGCCCCGAGTCGTGCGCGCGTGCGTGCTCCGCTCCCGTCTCCCCCGCCGGAGCGGAGCGACGCACCGGCGCCGCCCTGGTCCGGCTCGAGAGGGGCTCCCCCTCCTCCCCCGCTCGACCGGGCCGGGGCGGGCGTCGACGCGCACGGCGCCCCGGCGGAGCGCCCGCGTGCATCGGGCGACGACGACGGCGCGCCGCGCGCCAGGGGGGCGCGTCGCGACACCGGAGCACCGAGTACTTCGTCTCGACGTGGCGCGCGCCACGCGGGCGTCCACGTCGTGCGGCGCGGCGACACGCTGTGGTCGATCGCGGCGACCGTCGTGGGCGACGACCCCGGGGCCATCGCGTCGTACTGGCCGCGCATCCACTCGGCGAACCGCGCCGTCGTCGGCGACGACCCCGACGTGATCGTGCCGGGTCAGCGTCTCGTGCTCCCGGCGTGGCGGTCGTGAACGGTTTCCTGCAGGGCGCCACCCGACACGGTCCCGGGAGCGCGGCCCGAGCCACGAAGGTGGCGTCCCTGCAGGATGTCTAGGAGAGCCAGGCGCCTCGCCGCCGTCGTCGTCACCATCGCCGCCGTCGCCGCGGTGTGGAACGTCGCGGCGCCCCGCCCGGAAGGATCGGGGTCCGCCGATCCGGCGTCCGCGGCGACCGGCACGGCGCCTGCCGCGACCGGCCCGGCGCCCGTGCCGCGTCCGCAGCAGCCGAACGACGCGCCGGCGCCGGTGCCGACCCGCTCGTTCGCCATCCCCGCGCCCGCCCTCGGCGGGCTCGCGCTCGACACGCCCCCCGGAACGCGCGTCGACGTGTGGGTCGCGTGGGGGCCGCGCGTCACCGCGCGGCCGCGCGTGCAGCGGCTCGTCGCCGGCGCGACGCTGACCGAGATCCGTCCGCCCGTCGCCGACGGCCCGCCCACCGCGATCCTCGCCGTCGGAGCGAGGCGCGTGTCCGATCTGTTCTACGGGTACCGCTACGGGGAGCTGGCCGTCGTCACCCGTTCGTGACGGGCCGCCCCCAGCCGCCGCCACCCGGCGTGCGGACCTCCACCACGTCGCCCGCGTGGAGCTCGACGTTCGCCTTCGGCGCGACCGCACCGCCGTTCACGAGGTTGGCGCCGGGCGTCGCCGGCCCGCCGCGCGCGCGGCCCTCCGGGCCGTGGCGGCGCCGGTCGGTCAGCAGCGACAGCGACGCGGGCTCCAGGATGCGGACCGCGCGCACGACGCCGTCGCCGCCGCGGTGGAGCCCGTCGCCCCCGGTCCCGTAGACGAGCTCGAGGCGCTCGACGCGCAGCGGGTACTCGAGCTCGAGCGCCTCGACCGGCGTGTTGAGCGTGTTGCTCATCCCGACGTGGACGCCCGAGTCACCCGGCCCCCGGCTCGACGCGCCCTGGCCTCCGCCGATCGTCTCGTAGTACGTCCACCCGCGGCCCCCGATCACGACGTTGTTCATGGTGCCCTGGCCGGCCGCGGGGACGTCGGCGGCCCCCGCGAGCGCAGACAGCACGACGTCGGCGATGCGCTGGCTCGTCTCGACGTTGCCGGCGACGACCGCCGACGGTCGCGCCGCGTTCACGAGGCTGCCGGCCGGCGCCCGGATCTCGAGCGGGGCCGCGACGCCGGCGCTCGCGGGGACGTCGGGCGGCAGCACGACGCGCAGCGCGAACAGGCACGCGGCGCGCGTCACCGCGAGCGGACAGTTGACGTTGCCGGCGACCGCCCCGGCGGTGCCGGCGAAGTCGACGACGATCTCGTCGCCGCGGATCGACACGCGCACGCGCAACGGCACGTCGTCGTCGGTCACGCCGTCGCCCTCGATCTCGCCGCCGGCGTCGTAGTCCCCGTCGGGCAGTTCGGCGAGCGCGGCGCGCGTGCGGCGTTCGGCGTAGTCGACGACGGCGCCGAACGACGCGACGAGCACTTCGACGCCCCAGCGCCGCGCGAGCTCGGCGACGCGCCGCTCCGCGAGCGCGTGTGCGGCGCGCTGCGCCCGCAGGTCGCCGAGACGGACGTCGGGAGTGCGGACGTTGGCGAGCACGATCCGCAGGACGTCGTCGACGTAGCGGCCTCCCGCCACGAGCCTCACCGGCGGTATGACGAGGCCCTCCTGCACCAGCTCGCGCGAGTCGGCCGGCATCGAACCCGGGCGCATGCCGCCGACGTCGGAGTGATGGGCGCGCGTCGCGGCGTACGCGACGACGTCATCTCCGGCGAGGACCGGCGACACCAGCGTGACGTCGGGCAGGTGCGTGCCGCCCTCGAACGGGTCGTTGACGACGAAGACGTCGCCCGGCGCCGGGTCCCTCGCGATGACGGCGGCGACCGCTTCCGGCATCGCCCCGAGGTGCACGGGAATGTGCTCGGCCTGCGCGACGAGCCGGCCGTCGGCGTCGAACAGCGCCGCGGAGCAGTCTCGCCGCTCCTTGATGTTCGACGAGTGCGCGCTGCGCACGAGGACCGCGCCCATCTCCTGTGCCACGCCGCGCAGCGCGCTCGACAGCACCGACAGGGTGACGGGATCGAGGTCGCCGGCCGGCCGGACGGGACCGCTCACGCGCGTTCCAGGACGAGCGCGCCCGCGTCGTCGACTGCGCCGCGCCACGCGGGCGGCACGACGCACGTCGACTCCGCGAGCTCCACGATCGCCGGTCCCTCGACGCGCGCTCCGCGCGCTGCGCCCGCGAGGACGAGCGCGTCGGCCCACGCGCCCTCGAAGCACACGCGTCGTCGCGACGGGGGCCGCGCCGGCGCGTCCGCCCCCGGAGCCGCGGCCGCGGCCGCGGCCCCGGCCGCGGTCGCGACCGCGCGCACCGCCACGACCTCGACCGGATGGTCGTCGACGCGGTGTCCGTAGCGCCGCTCGTGCGCGTCGTGGAACTCCTCGACGACGCGCTCGACGCGCGCCGCCGGGACGGTCAGCTCGAATGCCTGCCCTCGGTAGCGGACGTCCGCGAGGCGCTCCACGGCGGCCCCGTCGAGACCGTCGCGGGCGCGCCGCTCGATCTCGTCGAGCGCCGCGCCTACGCGCGCCTCGTCGCGCGCGTCGACGCGCGGCAGGGCGCGCACGTAGTCGCGTCTGAGGCTCGAAGTCGCGAGCCCCAGCGCGCTCAGCACCCCACTCGCGCGCGGGACGAGGACGCGGCGTATGCCGAGCTCGTCCGCGAGCGCGCACGCGTGCATCGGCCCCGCGCCGCCGAACGCGACGAGCGCGAACGAGCGCGGGTCGAGGCCTCGCTCGACCGACACGACCCGCAGCGCGCGTCCCATCTCGGCGTGCGCCACGCGCGTCACTCCGAGCGCGGTCTGCGTGACGTCGAGCCCGAGCCCGCGCCCGAGCGCGCCGAGCGCGTCCTCGGCGGCGCGGCGGCTCAACGTCACCTCGTCGCCGAGGCGCGCGCCGTCGGCGAGCCAACCCAGCGCCACCGACGCGTCGGTCACCGTCGGCTCCACGCCGCCGCGGCCGTAGCTCGCCGGTCCCGGCTCCGCGCCCGCGGAGCGCGGGCCGACGCGGAGCGCGCCGCCGGAGTCGACCCACGCGACGGATCCGCCGCCGGCGCCGATCGAATGGACGTCGACCATGGGCAAGCCGATCGGGACGCCGGCCACGGTCGCCTCGGTCGTCGACCGGACCCGCCCTCCGACGATCGCCGCGACGTCGGTGCTCGTGCCGCCCATGTCGAACGCGAGGGCGTCGCCACACCCGCTCGCGGCCGCGGCCCCGGCAGCTCCGACGGCGCCCCCTGCGGGGCCCGAGAGCACGCACGCCGCGGCGTGGCGGCCGGCGTCGGCGAGCGGGATGACCCCTCCCGACGACTGCATCACCAGCGGCGCCGGGAAGCCGGCCTCCCGGGTCCGGCGCGCGAGGTTGCCGAGGTAGCGCTCGAGGCCCGGACCGAGGTACGCGTCGGCGGCCGTCGTCGCAAGGCGCTCGTACTCCCGCATCCGCGGCAGCACGTCGGCCGACAGGGACACGCGCACGTCGGGCAGGGCGGCGCGCAGCGCGTCGCCCACGCGCCGCTCGTGGGCCGGATGCAGGAACGAGAACAGCAGGCACACGGCGACCGCCTCGACGTCGCCCGCGCGCAGCGCATCCGCGACCGCGACGACGTCGCGCTCGGACAGGTCCTCGACGACGCCCTCGGGCGCCATCCGCTCGCGCACGGTGAAGCGAAGATCGCGCGGCACGAGCGGCGGGGGGCGGCGCACGGCGAGGTCGTAGAGCGACGGCCGGTCCTGCCGCCCGATCTCGACGACGTCGCGGAAGCCGTGCGTCGTGACGAGGGCGATGCGCGCGCCGCGCCTCTCGACGAGCGCGTTGGTCGCGACCGTCGTCCCGTGCGCGAGCACGTCGACGCGGCCCGCCTCGATCCCGGCCGCCTCCAGCGCGCGCATGACGCCCGTCGACTGGTCCGACGGCGTCGACGGAACCTTGGCGGTACGCACGCGCCCGTCGTCGACGACGACGACGTCGGTGAACGTGCCCCCGACGTCGACGCCCACGCGCACGCTCACGGGCACGGCACGCGCGCTGACGCCGTCCTGCGCGCGGCGAAGCCGCCGGTCGCGTCCATGCACATGGCATATCGCACGACCGTCCGGCGCGCCGGAGGCGGTCCCGCGGGACCGCCTCCGCGCGTCCTGCTTCGGTCAGCGACCGAGGGTTCGGGCCACGAGTGCGTCGAGCCCCGCGAGGCTCGCGCCGCGGAGCCGGTCCGCGACCGCACCGTGGTGCGCCGCCGGCGCGAGACCGCGCGGCGTGACGGTGTAACGACCCTGGTCGTTCACGAGGTAGTAGTAGCCCGTGCCGGGCTGACGCTTCAGGAACAGGACGTAGCGTTGTCCGGCGGTGTAGCTCCCGCCGTCGGACTCGAACACGACCTGCTGTCCGCCGGCGACGCCGCCGACCCGCTCGACCGTCACGGTCGCCGCCGACGTGCCCTTCAGCGAGCGCTCGACGGCGAACTTCGCGAGCTCGAACGGGATGCTCTCACCGGCCGATCCGGTCGCGACGCGGCCCGGCGTCGCGCCGAGGAAGCGTGCGACGACGATCGCGTCGACGTCGCGGACCATCGCGCCCGGACGCTCGTACACGTCGACCCACGACGCGTGGACCACGCGCGCGTCCTGGCTCTTCTTCATGGCGCCGACGGCGCCGCCGGTCGCGGCCCCCAGGAGCCCGACCGCGAGAACCACTCCGAGGAAACGCTTGCGATTCAGAGTCAACGTTCGGCCTCCCGGATCAGTAGATCGCGTTGATCGCGTCGCGATCGTGCGCGTTCGGGTACGGGTAGCTCGTCACGGAGTCGTTCATGCACGTCGCGGTGTAGACGTGGTTCAGACCCCAGAGGTGTCCGACCTCCTGGCACGCGACGTGCTTGCGCGCGGTGCGCGAGTAGCCGTCGAGGTAGCTCCGGTTGAGGTACGCCGTGCCCTGAAGGATCGTGCACCCGCTCGTCCGGTTGATCTGCGCGAGCCCGAGCCAGCCGGTCGCCCCGTAGTAGCCCGCGTACGCGTTCGCGTGGTCGCTGCTGCCGGCCGCGCCGACCTGAGTGATGGCCAGATCGGTGTACGGGTTCCACGAGTTCGAGTCGGTGAACGTCTCCTCCTGGTAGACGTAGTACCAGTCGCCCGGCGCGCCGTTGTAGAAGTAGACGGTGTAGTTCGCGTACTTCCACGGGGTCGACCCGCTGCAGTACCAGTAGTGGCTCGCCGACGCCTGCGGCGCGAACGACAGGACCGACGCGCCGAGGAAGACCGCCAACAGGATCGCTACACGCTTCCGAGTCATCCCATCAATCGCCTTTCTCGAAGACGCTTCTCCCGCGAGGACGATGCGCGCGCGGAGGCGAGCGCGCGCCGCGGCCCGCAGACGTGTGCCGCCGATGGTCGCGCGTGCGGCCGTCTCGGGACGTGCGGCGTCGATGGACGCTCGTGCGGTCGTGTCCGGACGCGCGTGACGGAGGAACGCGTGCGGGGTCGCTCCGCGGCGCTCTCGTCTCCAGCCGAGGCGCGACCGCGCGCGACGACGTCCACCCGCGGCCACGCGCACAGGCGTGACCGTGCAACGACCCCCTCCGGGTCATCCCCTCATCAACTGGCGGGGACACTGTGCCGGACGCGCGGCCTCGATGCCAGGAAGAAGGTGGCACGCGGCGCGACTTGGCACCCGCGTGCCGCGGGCGCCGCGACGAATCCTCGAGCGTTGCGACGCCGCGCGCGACGCGGCTTCGGCACGCGCACGGGACGACCGGCGGACGCGCGAGAGGGGCGCTCGAGGCGCCCCTCCGCAATCGCTCGATGAGAGCTGAACAGTGTGCCCGACGCGCCGGAGACCGGCGCGCGACCAGTGGCTTCAACTAGGAGTCCATTGCTCCTTGGAGCGGCTCCTTAGAAAGGAGGTGATCCAGCCGCACCTTCCGGTACGGCTACCTTGTTACGACTTCACCCCAATCGCGAGCCCCACCTTCGACGGCTCCCTCCCTTGCGGGTTGGGCCACCGGCTTCGGGTGTTGCCCACTTTCGTG
>DASZZZ010000013.1:0-23180 GCA_036260375.1 Actinomycetota bacterium | reverse complement strand
AGGAAGGGGGCGTGGCCGGTGAGGAAGGCGACCTCACCCCCGGACACCGTGCGGGCCACGACCATCTCGGCCTCGCCCGAGTAGAGGATCCGCTCGGGCGAGACGAGCTCGACCTGCAGGGCCATCTAGGCGTTGGCCTCTTCCTTGGACAGGGTCTTGGCCTTCTCCCGGACGCTGTCGGCCCCGCCCACGTTGAAGAACGCCTGCTCGGGGAGGTCGTCGAGGTCGCCCTTGGTCAGCTGCTCGAACGACTCGATGGTCTCCTCGATCGGAACGTTGACGCCGGGCACGCCCGTGAACTGCTCGCCCACGAAGAAGGGCTGGGACAGGAACTTCTCCACCTTGCGGGCCCGCTGGACGACGAGCTTGTCCTCCTCTGACAGCTCGTCCACGCCGAGGATGGCGATGATGTCCTGGAGCTCCTTGTAGCGCTGGAGGACCTCCTGGGTGCGGCGGGCCACCCGGTAGTGGCGCTCGCCCACCACCTCGGGAGCCAGGATGCGGGAGGTGGAGGCCAGGGGGTCCACGGCCGGGTAGATGCCCCGGGAGGCGATGTCCCGGGAAAGTTCAGTCGTTGCGTCCAAATGGGTGAAGGTGGTGAACGGGGCGGGGTCGGTGTAGTCGTCGGCCGGCACGTACACGGCCTGGACGGAGGTGATCGACCGGCCCTTGGTCGACGTGATCCGCTCCTGGAGCTCGCCCATCTCGTCGGCCAGGGTGGGCTGGTAGCCCACGGCCGAGGGCATCCGCCCCAAGAGGGTGGAGACCTCTGACCCGGCCTGGACGAAGCGGAAGATGTTGTCGATGAACAGGAGGACGTCCTGGCCCTCCTCGTCCCGGAAGTACTCGGCCATGGTGAGGGCCGACAGGGCCACCCGCAGGCGAACGCCCGGCGGCTCGTCCATCTGGCCGAAGACCAGGGCGGCCTTGTCCATGACGCCCGATTCCTTCATCTCCAGGATGAGGTCGTTGCCCTCACGGGTGCGCTCGCCCACGCCGGCGAACACCGACACGCCACCGTGCTGGGTGGCCACCCGGTTGATCATCTCCAGGATGACCACGGTCTTGCCCACGCCGGCGCCGCCGAAGAGGCCGATCTTGCCGCCCCGCACGTAGGGGGCGAGCAGGTCGATGACCTTGATGCCGGTCTCGAACATCTCCGAGCGGGGCTCGAGGTCGGCGAAGGGGGGCGCCTCCCGGTGGATCTCCCACCGGTCGGGCAGGTCGCCCAGCTTCTCGGGGTCGACGTCGAGGGGCTGGCCGATGACGTTCCACACGTGGCCGAGCACGCCGTTGCCCACGGGGACGGTGATGCCCCGGCCCGTGTTCTTGACCGGCGCGCCCCGGCGCAGGCCGTCGGTGGGCTTCATGCAGATGGCCCGGACCCGGTTCTCGCCGATGTGCTGGGCCACCTCGGCCACGATCTCCATGTCCTCGCCCTCGAGCTCCACGTGCATCGTCACCGCGTAGTTGATCTCGGGCAGCGAGTTGGGCGGGAACTCGACGTCGACCACGGGGCCGGCGATGGCGATGATGCGCCCGTCCTTGGCCCCGTTGTTGGACTCGGTCTGCTGGCTCATCTGTACGCTCCTGAACGGTCGATGCGGTCGACGAGGATGTCGCGGCTGAGGACGGTCTCCGGGAAGTACTCGACCTTGCCGCCGGTCTTGGCCAGTCGGAGGGCCTCGGCCCCGCCGACGATCTCCATGATCTCGGTGGTGATGCTGGCCTGCCGCAGCTTGTTGGCCGTGATGGAGAGACTCTTCATCAGATCCTCGGCGTTGTCGGTGGCCGCCTTCATGGCTCGCTGGCGGGCGGCCTGCTCGCTGGCCGCGGCGTCGAGCATGGCCGCGAACACCCGGCCCTCCACGTAGCGGGGCAGCAGCCGCTCGAGGATCTGCCCGGGCTCGGGCTCGAACTCGTAGGCGGACTGGGGGCCGTCACCCGAGGCGGCGGCGTCCTCCATGACCTCCTTCTCGAGCGGGAGCAGGCGGACGTTCACCACCCGCTGGGTGCCGACGGAGAAGAAGCGGGTGTAGACCAGCTCGACCTGGTCGACGCCGCCCTCTTCGCCCGACCCCTTCTCGTAGCGCTCCATGGCCGCCTGGGCCACCTTGCGGGCGTCCTCGTAGGTCGGCTGCTCGCTGTAGCCGGAGAAGGCCTCGCCGATGCGGTACCCGCGGTAGCGGAAGTAGCCCTCGGCCTTGCGCCCGGAGAGGGTGAGCTCGTAGTCGCGGCCGTCGTCCTGGTGGCCGAGCAGGGCCCGCTCACCGGCGCGGATGACGGTGGAGTTGTAGGCGCCGGCCAGGCCTCGGTCCGCGCTGATGACGATGAAGCCGACCTTGCGGATCGGGTCACGCTCCTGGAGCAGGGGGTGGTCGAGGCCGGCACCGCCTGCGGCCAGGTTCCCCATGACCTGGGTGATCTGCTCGGAGTAGGGACGGGCCGCCTCCACCCGCTGCTGGGCTTTCACGATGCGGCTGGCCGCGATCAGCTCCATGGCCCGGGTGATCTTCTTGGTGGACTGGACGCTCTTGATGCGCCGGCGCAGGATGCGTTCCTGCCCACTGGGCACGGGCTACTTCTCCTCGGCCTTGGCGTCCATCTCGGCCGTCTCGTCCCCGCTCGACTTCTTCTCGTCCGACTTCTTGTCGTCGGACTTCTTGCCGTCGTCCTCGCCCTTGTCCTGCGTGGGCTGGAAGCGGCCGGCGAACTCCTCCATGGCCGACTTCAGCTTCTCCTCGTCGGGCAGCTTGCCCGACTCCTTGATCTCGTTGAGGAGGTCGGAGTAGCGGCTGCGGAACTCCTCGAGGAGCTCGGCCTCGAAGCGGCCCACGTCGGCGGTGGGGATGTCGTCGAGGAAGCCCTTGGTGCCGGCGTAGATGGAGATGACCTGCTCCTCGACTTTGAGCGGCGAGTGCAGGCCCTGCTTGAGCAGCTCGGTGAGCTTGTAGCCCCGGTCGAGCTGGGCCTGGGACAGCTTGTCGAGCTCGGAGCCGAAGCTGGCGAAGGCCTCCAGCTCCCGGAACTGGGCCAGGTCGAGCTTCAGCGTGCCGGCCACCGACTTCATGGCCTTGATCTGGGCGTTGCCGCCCACCCGCGAGACGGAGATGCCCACGTCGACCGCGGGGCGCACGCCGGAGCGGAAGAGGTCGGTCTGGAGGTAGATCTGGCCGTCGGTGATCGAGATCACGTTGGGCGGGATGTACGCGGAGACGTCGCCGCCCTTGGTCTCGATGAGCGGCAGCGCGGTGAGCGACCCGCCCCCGTTCTCGTCCGACAGCTTCGCGGCGCGCTCGAGCAGACGCGAGTGGAGGTAGAAGACGTCGCCCGGGTACGCCTCGCGGCCCGGAGGCCGCCGCAGCAGCAGCGACAGCTGCCGGTAGGCGACCGCCTGCTTGGAGAGGTCGTCGTAGACGATGAGCGCGTGCTCGCCGTTCTCCATCCAGTGCTGGCCCATGGCGCAGCCGGCGTACGGCGCGAGGTACTGGAACGGGGCGGGGTCGCTGGCGGGCGCGTTGACGACGACCGTGTAGTCCATCGCGCCGTACTCCTCGAGCGCGGCGACGATCTCGGCGACGGTCGACGCCTTCTGCCCGACGGCGACGTAGATGCACTTCACCTGTGCGTCGGTGCCCCACAGCGCGCGCTGGTTGATGATCGTGTCGATCGCGATGGCGCTCTTGCCGGTCTGGCGGTCGCCGATGATGAGCTGGCGCTGGCCGCGGCCGATCGGCGTCATCGCGTCGATGGCCTTGATGCCCGTCTGCAGCGGCTCCTTCACCGGCTGCCGCGCCGTGACGCCGGGGGCCTGGACCTCGAGCGGCCGGCGCGCGTCGGACCGGATCGGGCCCTTGCCGTCGACGGGGTTGCCGAGGGCGTCGACGACGCGCCCGAGCATGCCGTCGCCGACCGGGACCGACAGGATCTGGCCCGTCTGCTTGACGGGGTCGCCCTCCTGGATGTGCTCGGCGTCGCCCAGCACGACGGCGCCGATGTCGCGCTCGTCGAGGTTCATCGCGAGCCCGACGATGCCGCCGGGGAACTCGAGCATCTCGTTGACCATGGCGCCGGGCAGCCCGGTGACGCGCGCGATGCCGTCGCCGACCTCGCTCACGACGCCGACCTCCTCGCGCTCGACGCTCGGCCGGTAGTCCTCGACGTACCTGCGCAGGACCGAGGAGATGTCCTCGGAGCTGATCGTGAAGTCGGATTCGACCCTCTGTGCCACTATGCCCTCACCTGCTCCTTCAGCTGATCGAGGCGGCGCCTCACGGTGCCGTCGATGACGGTGTCGCCGATCTTCGCGACGACACCTCCGATTACCGAGGGGTCCACGAGGACCTTGATCTCGACGTTCTTTCCGGTCGCCTTCGACAGTGCCGCCGCGAGCTCGTCGCGCTGGCGCTCGTCGAGCGGCACTGCGCTGCGCACCTCGGCGACCGCGGTGTTGCGCGCCTGCGCCGCGAGGTCGCCGAGCTCGTCGAGGATCTGAGGCAGCTGGCGCGCCCGGCCCTGCGCGACGATGAACGTCAACAGCCCGAGCGTGTGCTCCGAGACCTTGCCGGCGAGGAGCTCCTCGAGGATGCGACGACGCTGCGCGACGTCGAGCGTCTGGTCCGACAGCGCCTGCTTGAGCTCGTAGTTGCCCTCCAGCAGCTTGCCGAAGCGGAACAGCTCGTCGTCGACGCGGTCGAGCTCGCCCTCGGCCCGGACGACCTGGAAGAGCGCCTCGGCGTAGCCGTGGATGACGGCGTCGGCGGCCATCAGGTGCGGCTCCCCCCGTCGGCGGTCATGCCCGACACCTCGCGGATGTACGCGTCGACGAGCTCCCGCTGCGTGGGCGAGTCCAGCGAGCGGCCGACGACCTTCTCGGCGAGCTCGATGGACATGTCGGCGATCTGGCTCTGCAGCTCCTGCACGGTGCGGCGTCGCTCGGCGTCGATCTGCTCCTGGGCGCGGGCGACGATCGCCTCGGCGTCGCGCTCGGCGCGCTGGGTGATCTCGCGGCGCACGTCCTCGGCCTGCGAGCGGGCCTCCTCGATGATGCGGTTGGCCTCGCCGCGCGCCTCGGCGAGCTGCTCCTTGTACTCGTCGAGCGACCGCTGCGCCTCGTTGCGCGCGCGCTCGGCGGACTCGAGGTCGCCGCGGATCTTCTGCTCGCGCGCCTCGATGGCCGAGCGGAGCCGCGGGAACGCGACCTTGGTGAGCACGCCGAGCACGACGAGGAACGCGAGCGCGCCCCACAACAGCTCGGCGACGTCGGGCAGGACGAGGTCGATGCCCTCCCGCTCTTCTTCCGCTGCCGCAAGCAGCGTGGTTGCCAGTGTCATGGTCGCTCCCGGCTAGACGATGAAGGAAAGGACGAAACCGATCAGCGCAAGAGCCTCGATGAGCGCGAAGCCGAGGAACATCGTCGTGCGCGTCTGACCCGCGGTCTCGGGCTGGCGCGCCATCGCCTCGATCGCGCTCGAGAACACGAGCCCGATGCCGATCCCCGGGCCGATGGCCGCGAGGCCGTAGACGAGACCGGCGGCGAGCGACGACAGGCCCTCGTCGGTGAGGCCGGCTTCCTGCGCAAGGATTGTGATTCCGTCGACCATTCGTTCCTCCTCCGTCTGAAGATCAGGCTGCGTGGGCGGGTAGTCCTTCGACCTCGGTGTGGTGCGGCGCGCCGTGCTCGCCGGCCTGCGGGTCCTCGGGGCCGTGGCCGTGCGCGGACTCGGCGATGTAGAACGCGGTGAGCATCGTGAAGATGTACGCCTGGATCGAGATGACGAGAAGCTCGAACATGATCACGACGCACGCGACGACGAACGTCAGCACTCCGCCGAACGCGGAGACCGGCGTCAGGTTCTCGACGAGGAAGTCGTGCGTGAACAGGAAGAAGACCGTCAGCAGGACGTGGCCGGCCATCATGTTGGCGAGCAACCGGATGGCGAGCGTCGCCGGACGGATGATGAACACCGAGAACAGCTCAATGGGCGTGAGCAGGACGTAGATGAACTTCGGGACGCCCGGCGGGAACAGCGTCTCCTTGAGGTAGCGGCCGCCCTGGGCCCGGAAGCCGACGACGTTGAACACGATCCACGTCAGCAGCGCCAGGAACGCGGGCAGCGCCATGCGCGACGTCGTCGGGAAGTTCACGCCCGGCACGATCTCGAGCAGGTTGTTGAAGAAGATGAAGAAGAACAGCGCCGCGAGATAGGGCGCGAAGCGCACGCCGTCGGGTCCGATGACGTCGACCGCGATGTTGTTGCGGACGAACAGGTACGCCGCCTCGGCGACGTTCTGCGCGCCGCGCGGCACGATCGACTTGCGGCGCGCGCCGAGCAGGAAGAACGCCATGCAGAGCAACGACGCGAGGAAGATCAGGACGACGACCCGGTTGACGGCGAACGGCGTGTCCGCGAACCAGATCGGCTCCCAGAAGAAGAGGTGGTTGACGTCTATCTCCATAGGCTCAGCTCCTCGTGTCCACCGCGTCGGACGTCGTCCCGGCCCCCACGGGGCCGTCGCTGCGTGCTGTCGTGGCGTGCGCCTCGTGCTTGCCGTACGCCCCGCCGGCCTCCCACAGCACGAGCAGGAGATGACTGCCGACGAGGACGAACCCGGTGACGGGGAAGACGACGGCGTCGAGCGCCTGGAGCCCCAGCGCGACGCCTGTCAGCAGCAGCAGCCCGAGCACGAACGTCGCCAGGGCCGCCGGCATGAGCAGGGCGGGGGTGCGCTCGGCGACGCCTCCGATGATGCGCGCCGAGAGCCACAGGTTGGCCACCATCATGACGAGGCCGACGGCGCCGGAGAACGCGTAGTCCCACCCGCCGAGCACGGCGAGGGCGGTGAGAAGCACGGGCGCCAGCGCGGCGGCCCGCACCGCCATGCGCCGCACCATGCTGAGCTCGATCAACCGTTTCTCCTCTGCACCGCGACGACGACGTGGATCGTGCCCCCTATCCAGCCGAGGATCGCTCCCGCGAGCTGCACCCACGGCTCCGTCCCGAGCCACCCGTCGACGAGGCGCCCCAGGAACCAGAACAGGAGCACCGCGCCGGCGAACTCGAACCCGAGCGACATCATGCTCGCGGCGTCCGACTTCCAGCCGCCGCGCTGGCTCGGCTTCTCGCTCATCGGGCACGTCCCCTCGGCTCGACGGCCTGGACCTCCCGCCGCCGGCGCCGGCCCGGCGCCGTGGCGCCGGAGCCCGGGACGGGCGAATCCTAACCCGGATGGCGACCCCGGCCGCTTGTGAATCCTTTCACAAAGTACCTCATCGTGGCGCCGTGCGCCACCGCCGCCCTACGGCCGCAGGCGCTCCTGGATCACCTTGGTGAGCAGCGGGAACAGCGTGTAGAGCACGATCGCCCCGACCGCGATCGGCAGGGCGAAGATGACCTTCGACCCGATCGGGAACGTGAACGCGAGCCCGGCCCCCGCCGCGAGCGCCGACCACACGTACATGACGACGACCGCGGCGCGGTGGCCGTGGCCGAGGTCCATGAGGCGGTGGTGCAGGTGCTGCTTGTCGGCGTGGAACACGCTGCGGCGGCGGCGGGCGCGCCGCACGATCGCGAACGCGGCGTCGAGCAGCGGGATCGCGAGCACCGACAGCGGGATCAGCAGCGGGAAGTAGGCGAGGAAGACGTCCGACGTCGACGGCGAGAACTGCGTCGGCGCGGGCGCCTGCCCGATGCCCGACATCGTCGCGGCCCCGAGCACGAGCCCCAGCAGCATGCTGCCGGAGTCGCCCATGAAGATCTTGGCGGGATGGAAGTTGTGCCGCAGGAAGCCGAGCGCGGCGCCCACGATGACGATCGCCGCGAGCGGGCCCGACGTCGGCACGTCGAGGATCTCGGCGAACTGGAAGCTGTAGACGAAGAACGCGGACGCGGCGATGGCGACGATGCCGGCGGCGAGCCCGTCGAGGCCGTCGACGAGGTTGACGGCGTTGATCATCGCCACCATCCACAGCACCGTGATGATGACCGAGACGTCCTCGCTCAGCGAGTAGAACGCGTCGGGCAGCAGCAGGAACTGCATGCGGACGCCGGCGAGGAACAGGATCCCGGAGGCGAACACCTGCCCGGCGAGCTTGACGGGGGCCGGCAGCGCGCGCAGGTCGTCGACCGCGCCGAGGGCGAAGATCACTATCGCGGCGAGCCCGATGCCGAGCGGCTCCGACGACGACCGGAAGATCGGACGGAAGTCCGGCAGCGTCGACGCGAGCGCGCCGGCGCCGAGGATGCCGACGAGGATGGCGAGGCCGCCGAGCGTCGGCGTCGGCCGGGCATGGACCTTGCGATCGCTCGGGTGGTCGATGGCGCCGACGCGCGTCGCGAACCAGCGCACGACGGGCGTCGCGACGAACGTCATGGTCGCCGCGACGAGACCCGTCAGCAGGTACGGGATCACGAGCGCGCGCCGCCCGTCATGCGACGTCGGGATACGGGCGGAACGTCTCGGTCAGCTCGCGCACGCGCCCGCGGACGTCGGCGCGCGTCGCGTCGGAGTCGTCGCGCAGCACGCGGGCGATGAGGCGCGCGACCTCGGCGACGTCGTCGGTGCGCATGCCGCACGTCGTCACCGCGGGCGTGCCGACGCGGATACCCGACGCGACGAACGGCTTCTCGGGGTCGTACGGGATCGCGTTCTTGTTGACGGTGATGCCGACGTCGTCGAGCCGCGCCTCGGCGTCGCGCCCGGTGAGCCCGGCGGGGCGCAGGTCGACGAGCATCAGGTGGTTGTCGGTCCCGCCCGACACGATGCGCAGGCCCTCGTCGGCGAACACCTGCGCCATCGTGCGCGCGTTGTCGACGGTCCGGTGCGAGTAGTCCTTGAAGTCGTCGGTCGCGGCCTCGGCGAACGCGACCGCCTTGGCGGCGATCGAATGCATCAGCGGGCCCCCCTGCCATCCGGGGAACACGCTCTTGTCGATCGCCGCGGCGTGCTCGCTGCGACACATGATCATCGCCCCGCGGGGGCCGCGCAGCGTCTTGTGCGTCGTGCACGTGACGACGTCGGCATGTGGCACGGGGTTCGCGTGCGCCCCGCCGGCGACGAGGCCGATGAAGTGCGCGGCGTCGACGAGGAACAGCGCGCCGACCTCGTCGGCGATCGCGCGGAACGCGGCGAAGTCCCACGTGCGCGAGTACGCCGACGCGCCGGCGACGATCATCTTCGGGCGCTCGCGCCGCGCGATGTCGGCGACCTCGTCGAGGTCGATGAGCTCGTCCGACTCGCGCACGCCGTAGTGCACCGCGTCGAACACCTTGCCGGAGAAGTTGGCGAAGTGGCCGTGGGTGAGGTGCCCGCCGTGCGGGAGAGCCATGCCGAGGATCTTGTCGCCCGGCTCGAGGAACGCGAAGTACGCCGCCGCGTTCGCGGTCGCGCCGGCGTGCGGCTGGACGTTGACGTGCTCGGCCCCGAACAACGCCTTGGCGCGCTCGATCGCGAGGTTCTCGGCGACGTCGACGTGCTCGCAGCCGCCGTAGTAGCGCTTGCCCGGGTAGCCCTCGGCGTACTTGTTCGTCAGCGGCGTGCCGAGCGCCGCCAGCACCGCCGGCGACGAGAAGTTCTCCGACGCGATCAGCTCGATCTTGGAGTTCTCGCGCCGCACCTCCGCGACGATCGCCGCGGCGATGTCGGGGTCGACCTTCTCGACGGCCTGCCAGTCGGCCCACCCCGGGTTCGTCATCCCGCACACTCCTCGCGCTCGATGTCGGCTATCTGCTCCAGGCGCGGGACGTGACGCCCGCCCTCGAAGTCGGTCGCCAGGAACACCTCCACGATCGCCCACGCGTACGGCGGCGCGACGACCCGGCCCCCGAGAGCGAGCACGTTCGCGTCGTTGTGCAACCGCGCGAAGCGCGCCGTGTGCTCGTCGAGGCACAGGGCGGCGCGCACTCCGTGGACCTTGTTCGCCGCGATCGCTTCACCCTGGCCGGTCCCGCCCATGACGACGCCGCGCTCCGCGTCACCGCGCGCGACCGCGCGCGCGACCGCGGCGCAGAAGCGCGGGTAGTCGACGGTCGCGTCGGAGTCGGTTCCGAGGTCCGCGACGTCGTGCCCGGAGTCGCCGAGACGTTGGGCCAGGTACGACTTGAGGCCGAAGCCGGCGTGGTCCGAGCCGAGGGCGATGCGCACGCCAGCATCATATGACCCGGCCGTTCGCGGGCGGCGGCGCGGTCAGCCGGGACACAGGACGTCGGCGAGCGCGGCGACGCCCGCGTCGACGTCCGCGAGGCAGCGGTCGTAGGCGGAGTCGGTGAGCGAGAAGGGATCGTCGACGTCGAGCGAGCGCCGCGCCGGGGGCCGCGGTGCGGCGAGGAGCTCCGCGACGCGCGCCGCGGCGGACGTGCCCGCAGGGCGCGGCTCGATCAACGCGATCTCCTTGAGCAGGCGCGTCTTGGGCGCCGCCTCCGGGGCGAGGTCGGTCAGCTCGCGCACGTGCACGCTCGTCATGGCGACGACGAGGTCCGCGGCCGCGACCTCGGCGCGCGTCGCGGCGCGCGACCGGTGCGCCGCGACGTCGATCCCGCGCGCCCGCAGCACGCGCGCGGTCCCGTCGCTCGCGCGCACGCCGTCGTCGGCCCACGTCCCGCACGACGCGACCTCGACGTCGCGGCAGCCGCGCCGGTCGAGCTCGGCCCGCAGCAGGGCCTCCGCCATCGGAGAGCGGCAGATGTTGCCGGTGCATACGAACAGCACACGCATGGGGGCGCAGTATGCCAGCGTCGCTCACCCTGCCCGAAGTGAGCGGTTTGCGACGCCGACGCAGTAAGGTCGCCGCATGAGCGACGCATGGGAGCGGCTGCTGCCCAAGCTCGAGGAAATGCGCGACATCGGTCACGCGATCCGCCTGCTGATGTGGGACCAGGCCGTGATGATGCCGCCGAAGGGCAACGCCGGGCGCGCCAGCTCGCTCGCCACCCTGGAGACGCTGTACCACGGCCGGCTCGTCGACCCCGCGGTCGGCGACCTGCTCGCCGAGCTCGACGACGATCCCTCGCTCGACACGACGAGGGCCGCGTCGGTGCGCGTGCTGCGCCGTGAGTACGACCGCTCGACGCGGGTGCCCGAGGACCTCGTGCGCGCCCTCGCGACCGCCCGCGCCGAGGCGTACCAGGTCTGGACCGAGGCCCGTCCGAAGTCGGACTTCGCGATGCTCGAGCCCTATCTCGCCAAGCTGTTCGAGCTCAAGAAGCAGGAGGCCGACGCGATCGGCTATCCCGTCGAACGCTACGACGCGCTGCTCGACGCGTTCGAGCCCGGGGCGACGACCGCGGATCTGGAGCGGCTGTTCGGCGATCTCGTCGACGGCCTCAAGCCGGTCGCCGACGCGGTGCTCGACGCGGCGGGCGACCCGCCCGGGTTCCTCTTCGACGAGTTCGACGAGGACCGTCAGCGGGCGTTCTGCGAGCAGCTCGTGACGCAGCTCGGCTTCGACATGGACGCCGGCCGACTCGACACGTCGCCGCATCCGTTCACGATCATGATCGGGCTCAACGACGTGCGTCAGACGACGCGCACGAACCGGCGTCAGCTGCTCAGCTCGATCTACGCCGCGCTGCACGAGACGGGACACGCGCTCTACGAGCTCGGGCTTCCCGAGGAGCTCGCGGGCCTCCCCGCGGGCGCGGTGCCGTCGCTCGGCATGCACGAGTCGCAATCGCGCCTGTGGGAGAACCAGGTCGGTCGCAGCCGTCCGTTCACCGACTACCTCCTGCCCGAGCTCAAGCGCGTCTTCCCCGAGGAGCTCGGGATGCTGTCGCCCGACGAGTTCCACCGCGGCGTGAACCACCCCTCGCACAGCCTCATCCGCGTCGAGGCCGACGAGGTCACCTACAACCTGCACGTCGTGCTGCGTTTCCGGCTCGAGCTCGCGCTGTTCCGCGACGAGCTCTCGGTCGCCGACCTCCCGGCCGCGTGGAACGACGGCATGGAGGCCAACCTCGGGCTGCGTCCGTCGAACGACGCCGAGGGCGTGCTCCAGGACATGCATTGGGCGATCGGGTCGATGGGCTACTTCCCGACGTACACGATCGGCACGCTCAACGCCGCGGCCATCTTCGCCGCGGCGCGCGCCGGGATCGACGGCCTCGACGACGATTTGCGCGCGGGCGACTGCACGCGCCTGTTGGCGTGGCTGCGCGACAACGTCCACGCGCACGCGTACCTCGCGCCGGCGTCCGAGCTCTTCGAGCGCATCACGGGCGGGCCGCTGACGGTGACCCCGTTCCTCGACTACCTGCGCGACAAGTACGCCGCCATCTACGACCTGCCGTAGAGCGCGGCGCGCAGGCTGTCCGCGCTCACCGGGCCGGCGCGCACGACGCGCAGCCCGCCGGCGAGAGCCGCGACGGTCGACGGCGTGCCGGCCAGCTCGCCGTCGTCGACGACGACCGCGACGCCGGGCAATGCGGCGCGCGCCGCGGCCGCGGTCAGGGCGGGCGGCTCGCCGCTGCGGTTCGCGCTCGTCACCGCGAGCGGGCCGGTGCGCTCGAGCAGCGCGAGCGTCACGGCGCGCGCCGGGACGCGCACGCCGACGTCGGGCGCGGCGCCGCCGAGGTCGGCGTCGAAGCCCGGCGCGCGCGGCAACACGAGCGTGAGGGGGCCGGGCCAGAACGCGCCCGCGAGCCGGCGCGCGTCGTCGTCGAACGCCACGACGGTCTCGAGCGCGCCGTCGTCGGCGCCGAGCACGGGCAGCGGCTTGTCGGCGGGACGTCCCTTGAGCGCGAACACGCGCGCGACCGCGTCGGGGCGGTCGACGCGCGCCGCGACCCCGTAGACGGTGTCGGTCGGCACGATCGCGAGCTCGCCGCGCGCGAGCGCCTCCACCGCGCGCTCGACCACGGCCCTCACGCCGCGCGTCCCTCCACGACCCGCGCGCGCCCCGCGAGATCGGGCAGCACCCGTGCGTCGGCGTAGCTCCGCTCGGACAGTATGCGCAGCGCCGCAGCGCGCTGGTCGTAGCCGATCTCGAGCACGAGCCAGCCCCCGCGGCGCAGCCACGGACGGGCGGCGGCCGCGACCCGGTCGTGGAGCTCGGTGCCGTCCTCGCCCGCGAACAGCGCGTCGTGCGGCTCGTAGTCCACGACGTCGCGCGGGAGGGCGTCGCGCGCCGTCGACGGCACGTACGGCGGGTTGGACACGACGACGTCGACCGCGCCTCGCAGCGACGCCGGCAGCGGCTCCAGCAAGTCGCCGGCGAGCAGCTCGACGTCGAGCCCCAGCGCGCTTCGGTTCCTCGCCGCCCACGAGGCCGCCGCCGGCGACGTCTCGGTCGCCAGCACGCGCGCGTCGGGACGCTCGTGCGCGACCGAGAGCGCGATCGCGCCCGAGCCCGTCCCGACGTCGACGAGGACGCCGCCGCGCGGGAGGCGCTCCATGGCGCGCTCGGCGACGACCTCGGTCTCGGGGCGCGGCACGAACACGCCCGGGCCGACGCCGAGCTCGAGTCGCCTGAATCCCGACACTCCGGTGACGTACTGGAGCGGCTCGCCCGCGGCTCGCCGTCGTGCGAGCGTCAGCGCGCGCTCGCGCTCGTCGTCGCCGAGGTCGTCACCGGCGACGAGCGCGGCGCGGCGGCGGCCGGCCGCCGCCTCGACGATGCGCCACGCCTCCTCGTCGGCCCACACGACACCGGCGTCGGCGAGCGCGCGCTCGATGCGGCGGACCAGCTCCACGGCGTCAGGACGCGGTCTCGAGGCTGACGTCGCGGCTGGTGGCGACGAGCCGGTCGACGAGCTCGTCGAGGTTGCCCTCGAGCACCTCGCCGAGGCGGTGCGTGGTGTAGCCGATGCGATGGTCGGTGACGCGGTTGTCCGGGAAGTTGTAGGTGCGGATGCGCTCGGAACGGTCGGCCGTGCGGACCTGGGCGCGGCGCTCCTCGGAGCGTGCTTGATCGCGTTCCTCCTGCACGAGCTGCAGCAGACGCGCGCGCAGGATGCGCATGGCCTTCGTCTTGTTCTGCAGCTGGGACTTCTCGTCCTGGCATGCGACCTCGATGCCGCTCGGGAGGTGACGGATGCGGACCGCGGAGTCGGTGGTGTTGACCGACTGCCCGCCCGGGCCGCTCGAGCGGTAGACGTCGATCTTGAGGTCGTTCGGGTCGATCTCGACGTCGACCTCCTCGGCCTCCGGGAGCACGACGACCGCCGCCGCGCTCGTGTGGATGCGTCCGCTCGACTCCGTGACGGGGACTCGCTGGACGCGGTGCACGCCGGCCTCGTGCTTGAGACGCGAGTACGCGCCGCGGCCCTTGACCGCGAACGTGACCTCCTTGAAGCCGTCCATGCCGGTCGGGTTCGACGACAGGGTCTCGACCTTCCAACGCCGCATCTCGGCGTAGCGCGAGTACATACGAAACAGCTCCGCCGCGAACAGCGCCGCCTCCTCGCCGCCGGCCCCCGCGCGCACCTCCATGATGACGTCGCGCTCGTCGTTGGGGTCCTTGGGCGCGAGGGCCTCGGTGAGCTCGGCGGCGAGACGCTCGAGCTCGGCACGCTGCGTCGAGATCTCGTCCTCGAGATAGGTCCGTTCCTCGCCGCTCGTCCCGCGCATCATCGCGCGCGCCTCGGCGACGTCGGCCGCGGCGCGTCGGTACGCGCGCCACACGTCGACGACTTCGCGCAGCTCGGAGTGCTCCTTGCCCAGCGCGCGCAGCCGGTCCGGACGCGCCGCGAGGGACGGGTCGGCGAGCGCGCTCTCGACCTCCTCGAAGCGCGCCTCGGTCTCCGCAAGGCGTGCCTCGACCGCCTGCGACAGCTCCACGCTTCACCTCCACGCCGCCGTCGTCGAAGAGGATTACGGGCGCGGCGGCGCCGCGAGCAACTCGATCGGGGACCCGGCCAGGATACACCCGGCGTCGTTCCCACGACGGGCGACCCGGGAGCCATGCAACCGATCTGGACGCGACGCAGCTTCGTGACGCGGGCGGCCGCCCGCGTTCGGGCTCGTCGAGGGCTCGGCATCCTCCCCGCGTCGCTCTGACGGCCGTCCGTCGTCGCCGGCCGCTCTCGCCCAGGGCGCACGTCGCGGCGCAGTAGCTTGGAGAGGCACCCGTCGAGGGAGGAAGGGATCGGACGATGAAGTTCTGGCTGTACCGCGCCGACGACGGCCGGTTCAGATGGACGCTAGTGGCCGACGACGGACGCCGCATCGCCGACGCGACGAGCTCGTACCGCACGATCCGTGCGTGCGAGCGCGCGGTCGCCTCGCTCAAGAGCCTCGCGCCGCGCGCGCAGGTCGTGGAGGCGGACGAGCCCACCGGTGCGCCGGCCACCGCCTTCGTGCTCGCCCGCGGTGGCGACCGAAGGTGGCGGTGGGCGCTGCACGACGACAACGGCGACGTCGTCGCGACTTCGTGGACCGCGTACCACAAGCAGACGAGGGCGCGAGCCGCGGCGGAACTCGTCCACCTCGAAGCGGTCGAGGCGATCCAGTCGGTGCTGAACTGCCCGCTGTACTCAGTGTCGCCGTCGCCGGCCTTCTTCGGCGACGTCATCGCGCTCACGGTGCCAGTCGCGTCGCCGCTGACCTTCGGGACCCAGCGCGGCACGGTGCGTCTCATCGGCAGCGGAGGCCGGTCGCAGGACGTGTCCGTCACGACGTGGGGCGAGAGGTCGATCGGCGCGACGCTCCCCTTCCCGGCCCCCTTCCCCGGGCCCTACTTCGTCGAGGTGGAGACGGCGAACGCCACCGATTGCCGCGCGCCGGTCGCGCTGCTCGCCGCACCGTGCCCGCTCTTCACGACGGATCCCGTCGCGCCGCACTGGGGCGACGAGGTGACGCTGACGCTGTTGCCGGCGTCTCCGACGGACTTCGGCGAGGGCGGCACCGTCACGCTCAGCGGGACCGGCGGCCGTACGAGCGAGCTGGAGCGGCGCGCATGGGGGCCGCGCGTAGTGCGCGTCGCGCTGCCCGCCGACCCGCCGTTCGACGGGCCCTACGTCCTCGTCCTCAACGCGCCGCGCGCGCCCGGATGCGTGTACTCGATCGCGATCGCGCGCACACCGTGCCCGCTCTACACCGTCTCGCCGACCCCGGGGTGCTGGGGCGACCTCCTGACGCTGACCGCGCTGCCCACGACCGGCTTCGGCGCGACCCGCGGCGCCGTGCGGCTCGTGAACCTCGCAGGCGGCTCGGCCGACCTCGACGTCGTCGAGTGGCGGCCGGAGCTCGTCGCGGTGCGCATGCCGGCGAGCGCGCCGTTCGACGGACCGTACGCTCTGAGCGTCGACACGAGCCGGACCGGCGACTGCGTCGCTCCGCTGACAGTGTGCCCGCCGGTGGAGCTGCCGCTTCCCGTCCTGCCGGCGATCCTGCTGCTGTTCGAGAACCAGGACTTCAGCGGGCGCGTCCTGGTATGCGCGCCCGCGGGCTCGCCGATCCGCTCGGACGGCGCGACCGCGCAGATCCGCGCCCTGCTCGAGCCGTTCGCCGCGACGTTGCCCGCGCCGTTCGACGCCGTGGTGGAGACGATCACGCGCGGCCTGACGGACGCGGGGCTCGTCAAGGTCGCGACGGGCGACGAGGCGAACGGCGTGTCGGACTTCTGGGATCACGAATACCAGCCGTTCCCGCGCGTGAGCGCCGAGGACATCATGAGCTCGTTCATCCTCGTCGGCCCGCCCGGCACGAAGGTCCGCCTGTTCAACGCACCCGACTACGACGACCGCGAGGGCGCGATGGAGGTCACCGTGGGCTCGGGCTGCGCGGTCGTGTGCCGCTCGCTGATGCGCTCGTCGACGACCGATCCCACGCCGGGGGCCGAGCCGGCCGGCTCGATACGCGTGCTGCGCGCGCCGGACTTCTGGAAGGGCTTCGTCCACGTGACGACGTTTCGCGACGAGCTGTCGTCGGCGCGTTTCGTGTAGCGGTCGGCGGAGGCCTGCCGGTCGCGCCACCGTGGGTAGGGCGGGTTCGGGCGGCGGAGCGCGGGGGCCGGACGCCGCGGCCCGGCCCCCGCGGATGCGTCAGCTGCCCGGGTCCTGCATGTCGGTCGGGCACGGCGTCACGAGGAACAGCTCGTCGGTGTTCGCCGGCTGGCGCGCGGTGCCGCCGCTGCGCGCGCTGTAGCCGTCGGCGAACACGTCGGACTGCTCGCATATCGGGTTGCGGCCCGTCTGCTGGCGCGAGGACCGGCCGTTGCGGGCGTCGGTCCAGAAGCTCCATGCCTGGTCGTCCGCTCCGATCGCGACGTTGTTGTAGTCCCCGATGAAGCTGCCGGCCGCGAACGCGTAGTCCATGTTCGACGGCACGTCCGAGATCGTGAAGTTGCGCAACGGGAACGCCGCCTGGTCCTGCCCCGGCTGCGGGTCCGGGCCCGGGTTGATCGGCGCGTCCGGTTGCGGGATCTCCTGCGCCTCCGCCGCGAGGCACTCACGCGAGTCGGCGCGCGTGACCGTGCACTGCGCGCCCCACGTCCACGTGAGGTAGTTCCCGGGCCGCTGGCGGCTCGTCGGCCACTCCGACGCGACCGACGCGGCGTCCAGCCGGCGGTCGTAGAACACGACGTTGACGTCGCCGCGGTCGCTCACGTCGACCCACGGGAACCACTGGTCGTTGCCGAAGTTACCGAGGCATCCCGACTGCGACGGCGCGCAGTCGCGGCTCACGCCGCCGAGGTCGGACGGGTCGTCGTTGACGCGCGTCGGCCCGATCCACGTGTTGCCTCCGTCGAGCGACTTGAACAGGAACACGTCGGTGTTCGAGCTCGCGCGCGTACCGTTGCGGTTGTCCGACATGACCAGGTAGAGGTCGTCGGCGAACGCGCCGCCGCGCCGGTCGGCCACGATGTTGCCGCCGGAGTTGACGCGGAAGCAGCTGTTGGTGAGCACGGCGCGGCCGTTCTGCTGCCCGCGCGGCGTGCAGTCGGGACGCGTCGAGCCCGAGCGCGGGTAGTTGACGTCGAACACCGGCGTCACGAAGAACGGTCCCTCGAACGTCTGCCCGCCGTCGCGCGACCGCACGACGAGGTACTGGTTCTCGTCCTCGGTGTTGAAGTTCTGGAACGCCACCCACAGGTGACCGGTGACGGGGCTGGTCGTCGGGACCGAGAACTGGTTGAGGTCGCAGGAGTCGCCGACGCCGCCGGTGCAGAACGGTGCGTTGCCGCTGATCGAGCGCGGCGGCGACCACGACCGTCCCTGGTCGTCGGAGTAGCTGAACAGGATGCGCGCGTCGATGTTGGTGAACTGCGTCCACGTGACGTACACGCGGTCGACGCCGACGGTCCCGGGGGCGCACGGCGCCGGCCGCCGGTCGGGCGTGAAGCATTGCGGCTCGACGCCGGCGGGACGGGGGCCCGTGGCGATGTACTCCTTGTCGTTGAACGGCTCGCTGCCGTTGAGCTGGCCGTCCGGGTCGTCCTCGAAGATCACGACGCCGTCGCCCGGGCGGCGCGCGTCGGCGCGCCGCGGCCCGCACCGGAAGTTCGCGTCGGTCGGGTTCTGCGGCGTCTCGTCGATCGCGACGCACGTCTTGCTCCACGTGAAGCCGCCGTTGGTCGAGCGGTTCGCGAAGATGCCGTTCGTGTCCTCGGTGCGGTCGAACGACAGCGTCGCGAAGTAGACGACGCCGGCACGGTCGAACGCGATCGCCGGGTCGCCGTTCTCCATGTTGTTGCGGCGCGGCACGTCGTGCGGCGGGATGATGCCCTCGTACCAGTGCTGGCCGTTGTCGGTGCTCGCGTAGAAGCCTGCCCCCGCGGTCTTGTAGTCGTTGACTCCCGCCACGAGGTTGCGCGCGTTGGTCGGGTTGACGTCGATGCTCGTCTCGTTCTGCGGCAGGCACGCGTAGTCCTGATTGACGCGCACGTCGTCGCCGCCGTTCGAGATCTGCTCGACGCGGTCCTCGTTGCGGCGGTCGAGCGGCTTCGGCTGCTTGTCGAGCGGCTCGCCGGCCTGCGGGCACTCGGTCAGGCCGGTGCCGAAGTCCGAGTCGAAGTCGGTGATGCCGGAGTGCGGCGGCGTCTTGGCCGCGCTGCGTTGCGCGACTTCCCCCGCGTCGGGAAGGTCCGAGATCTGGCCCGTCGCGGGCGCCACTCCCGCAACGAAAAAAGCCGCGCCCATGCAGAGCGCGGCGAGGGCCCTGAGTGTCCTCACGGCTTCCCCCTTCTTAGTGAACGCCAGCCGCCGGTGTTCGAGGTGCGAAATATACTCCCGCGGCCGGCCGCGGCCAGGTCCCGAGGTGATAAACGTCCTTCCAATTCGTGGCGCGACTTCGTTCGTACTGATCGCCATCGCGCTCGCGTCCGCGTCGTGCGACGACGCTTCGCGAGCGCCGAACGACGCAGCGCGCGCGTTCGCCGAACGCGACCTGCCGAGCCTCGTGCTACGCGCGCGCGACCTGCCGAACGGCTTCGTCGCGTTCGACGAGGGCGAGCTCGAGCCGACCGACGTCACCGCGGGCGTCAACGCCGACGCGACAGGCCCGCGCCGGATCGCGGGCTGGAAGGCGCGCTACCGCCGGCGCGACAGGACGCACGTGCGCGGCCCCCTGATCGTCGAGTCGATCGTGGAGCTGTACGGCGACGACGACGCCGCGTCCGACGCGCTCGCGTCCTACCGGCGGGCGGTGACGCGCACGCGCGGGGGCCTGGAGAGGGAGGCGATCGAGGCGCCGCCGGTCGGCGACGAGCGCGTCGCCGTGACGTTCGTGCAGCCGGCGCGCGTAGACGACGTTCTGTTCTACGTCGTCGTGTGGCGGACGCGCAACGTCACGTCGATCCTGACCGTACAGGGCTTCGAGCGCGGGCTGACGAGCGACGACGCGCGCGCGCTCGCGACCGCCCAAGATCGCGCCATGGCGGCCGCGGCGCGCTGAGTCAGGCGAAGATCGGGCCGATCGCCGGGTAGCGCGCGACCATCTCGGCGCGCAAGTCGGCGAGGCGCGGCGGCGGCGTGTCCGACGCGATGACCGAGTAGACGAGGTCGAGCGCCATGTCCTTGCCCCACGCGACGACGAGCTCGCGCTCGCTCGGCCCCGCGAGCTGCTCGACCCACTGCCGCCGGCCGTAGGCGACGTCGCCGCCGAGCACGACGAGCTCCACGCCGCGTCGATCGGACAGAAGGATGCTCTCGTACGGGTCGACGTGGCGCCGTTCGAGCACGAGGACGTCGGCGGGCGCGCCGCGGCGCAGCCGGCCGATGCGGTCGGACAGCGCGGCGATGCGCGCCGCATCGGTCGTGACCATCTGCACGATGCGCTTCGCGGCGACGCGCGAGCCCTGCAGCCGCAGGACGCGGCGCGCGACCTGGAGCTCGTCGAGCAGCGACGGGCTCCCGCTCGGCTGCCAGTCGGCGCCGAGCCCGGTCGGGATGCCGAGCGTCAGCGCGCGCGCCGCGCGCGTCGTCGCGCCGTACATGCGCAGGTTGCTCTGCGGCGACCACACCAGCTTCGCTCCCGCGTCGCGCACCTGCGTGAGCTGCGCGTCGTCGAGCGCGGTGCCGTGGATGATGACGGTCGCGGGCGTCAACAGGCCCGCGGCGACGAGGTCGTCGAACTCGGCGCGCGACGACTCGTCGACGCCCTCGCAGAGGTGGACGTAGACCGCCTTGACCTCGCCCGACGCGATCTGCTGCTTGAGGCGCGCGAGCGCGTCGGGGGTCGCGCGGCCGAGATCGATGAGGGAGCGCGCGACGTAACGCCCGAACACGTAGCGGTCGACGTTGCGCACGAGCGACTCGTGCGGGTCGGGGTACTGCCCCCCGGCCCCCTGCAACGACGTCGTGCCGCCCACGAGCGCGCGCGCCTCCGCGTAGCGCGTGAGGGTCTTTATCAACGACGGCTCGCCCGTCGGCGAGTCGGTCAGGCGCGCCCACGGCGTCCGGACGACCTCGGCGTACTCGCGGCTCCCGCGCCACTGGTAGCGGTTCTGGTAGAGCTTCGGCGGCTCCCACGGCGCGAGCACGTTGTACTCGGGATGTCCGTGGAGGTCGATGAGCCCGGGCATGATCACGCCGCCCGTGTCGATCGTGCGGACGTCGGCCGGCGGCGTCGTCGTGACGTCGGCGACGAGGCCCTCGGACACGACGACGTACGCGTTCTCCAGCGCGACGTCGGGCGTGACGACGTACCCCTTCAGCGCGAACGGGACGCCGGGCGCGGCGAGCGCGTGTCCCTCGAGCGCCTCGCGCCGGACCTCCGGCGGCGCGGGCGGCGCGGCGTCGACCATGGGGGCCGCGTACGCCGCCTCGAACGCGTCGGCCGGCCGCCCGTAGCGGGTCACGGTCGCGTCACGACACGGGGGCGTCGGGGGCGTCGGGCGCGGCGCGCTGGTCGGCGTCCTTGGTCACGGCCTCCATCGCCGCGATCGCGACCTCGATCTGGTCGAGCGTCGGCGGCTTGGTGGTGATCTTCTGCAGCGCGAGGCCCGGCAGCATCGAGACCTTGAAGAACCACGAGTCCTCGTTGCGCGACGCCAGCTTGATCGCCTCGTACGAGAGTCCGGCGAGCACGGGGATGGCGGCGATGCGAAGGCCGATACGCGGTAGCAGGGACAGCGGCACGAACACGTCGAGCAGGAAGTGGGCCACGATCGTCATGAACAGGACGATGAAGAGGAAGTTCGTCCCGCACCGGACGTGCAGCGTCGAGTACTTCCGGTCGATGAGGTCGGGCTCGAGCGGGTCTCCGTTCTCGTACGCGTAGATCGTCTTGTGCTCGGCGCCGTGGTACTGGAACACGCGCCTGATGTCCTTGAACTGCCCGATCAACAGCAGGTAGCCGACGAACATCGTGAGGCGGATCGCGCCCTCGATGAGGTTGAACGTGAGCGGCTCGTCCTCCGACAGGTCGCCGAGCGCGAGCTCGAAGAGCTTCGTCCCGAACACCGGCAGCGCGATGAAGATCGCGGAGAAGAACAGCATCGACGTCCCCAGCGTCCATCCGAGCTGCCGGTCGGTGAGCTTCTCCTCTTCCTCCTCCATCGCGTGGCTCGCCGAGATCATGAGCGCGCGGATGCCGATCGCGAGCGACTCGCCGAGCACGAGACAGCCGCGCGCGAGCGGCCACCTGAGCCACGGATGGCGCTGCGCGAGCGTCGGCAGGGGATGCGCCTCGACCGCGATGGAGCCCTCGGGGCGACGGCACGCGACCGACCACGACTTCGGCCCGCGCATCATCACGCCCTCGAGGACCGCCTGGCCCCCGATGGACGGCCGCTGCTGGTCGGGCACCCGTCGGCCTCGCGGCTAACCCTGGTCGGGCTGCTGCGGCGGCGCCGGCTTCTGCGCCTGCGCCCGCGCGTACTTGCGCTGGAAGCGCTCGACGCGGCCCCCCGTGTCGACGAGCTTCTGCTTGCCCGTGTAGAAGGGGTGGCACTGGTTGCACAGCTCGACGTGGAGCTCCGGCTTGACCGAGCGCGTCGTGAACGTGTTGCCGCACGAGCACGTGACGGCGGTCTCGACGTAGTCGGGATGTATCCCCTGCTTCATCGCTCTTCCTTTCCGGCCTCGGCGGCGTCGACGTGCTGCTCGCGCTGCTGCCGCTTGCGCTCGTAGGCGACCGACGCCCGCGCCATGACGCGAAACGTCAGCAACAGGCCCCCTACCAGCCCGATGATAGTCAGCCATTCCGGTAAACCCAGGCCGAAGAGGATCTAATCCCCCTTCACGGGCGCCTTGGCGATCTCCCTCAGGAACTCGGCGTTGCCGCGCGTCGCCTTCATCTTGTCGACGAGGAGCTCCAGAGCGCCGCCGCCCTCGATCGCGTGGAGCACGCGGCGCAGGCGCCACACGAGCTGCAGCTCCTCCGGCGTGAGCAGGAGCTCCTCCTTGCGCGTGCTCGATGCCTGGATGTCGATGGCCGGGAAGATGCGCTTCTCCGACAGCTTGCGGTCGAGCCGCAGCTCCCAGTTGCCGGTGCCCTTGAACTCCTCGTAGACCAGGTCGTCCATCCGGCTGCCGGTGTCCACCAGGACCGTCGCCAGGATGGTGAAGCTGCCGGGGCCGTTCGTGGCGCGGGCCGCCCCGAACAGCCGGCGGGGGAACTGCAGGGCGGCCGGGTCCAGACCCCCGCTAAGTGTCCGCCCGGACGACTGCTTCCCGCTGAGATTCGACGCTCGCGCCAGGCGCGTCAAACTGTCGACCAGCATCACCACGTCCTTCCCGGCTTCCACCAGGCGCTGGGCGCGCTGCAGCAGCAGCTCCGCGTTCTTCAGGTGGTTCTCGGCGCCC
>DASZZZ010000012.1:0-23207 GCA_036260375.1 Actinomycetota bacterium | reverse complement strand
GAGCAGGGCGCGCCCGGCGCTCCCGGCAAGCAGGGTGAGACCGGCCCCGCGGGCCCGCCCGGGCCGCGCGGCGAGACCGGCGCCACCGGCGCCCCCGGCCCCCAGGGCGAGCGCGGCACGTCGGGGCCGCCCGGGCCGGCCGGGCCGCCGGGGCCGCAAGGCGCGCAAGGCCCGCCCGGGCCCGGGCTCGGCGAGGACGTCACGCGCATGACCGACCTCAGCTGGGACCCGACGGCGCCCGTCCCGCTCGACGGGCTGCCGTCGCTGCTGAAGTCGCTCGGCATCGCGTTCAGCGCCCGGCTCGACGCCGAGCATGCCGCCCGGTTCGCGCCGCTCGTCGTCGTGGTGTGGATCCGCCCGCGCGCCGGGGGGCCCGTGCGCCCCGTCCCCGGCAGCGTCAGGGTCGCCGAGAACGTCGTCCGGTTCGCGGGCTCGCTGCCGCAGGAGTCGTTCGAGGAGCTGCGCCAGGCGGGCGGGCTCGTCGTGATCGACGTCGCCTGCGACTACCTGCTCGACGAGAAGGGGCGGCCGGTGTCGAGCTCGACCGCGGCCCTGTTCCGCGACGTCCAGCTCGCGCTGCCCGGCGGCATCGCCCGTCTCGGCGTGGTCGTGACGCCCTGATGGCGCTCGCCGCGCGCCTCGAGGTGACGTTCACGAGCGACGGGTCGTTCGATTTCGCCGCGACCTTCGAGGGCCTCGCGGCGACGATCGGAGAGGTCGAGCTCGGCGACGTGACGTTCGACCCGAGCGCGGTCGTCGACCTCGTGTCGAACCTCGACAGCCCCGACCTGGGCGCGGTCGCGGGCGCCGCGCTCGACGTCTCCGGACGCCTCGTCGCCGAGATCGCCGGCGTGCCGAGCCCCGACGTCGTGACGCGCGCGCTCGACGACGCGCTGGGCGCGACCGCGTCGCTGCGCGCCTTGTCGTTCGACGCGCTCGCGGCCGGGACCGCGCCCGACGTCGGGCTGCCCGCGCTGCAGGGGCGCGTGCGCGCGGTGACGGGCGCGCTCGAGGCCGGGCCGCTGGGCGAGCTCGCGCGCCTCGCCGGAGGCGTTCTTCCCGACGTGTCGCTCGGCGCGCACATCGGACGCCTCGACTCGACGCTCGGCGGCGTCGTCGCGCTGCTCACGCTCCTGGGCGGGCTCGTCACCGTCGACACGATCTCGGCGCGCGCGCTCGAGCGCGCCGAGACGCTGCGCGACGTCGTGCGCGCCGACGTCGCGCTCGCGGCCGGCGAGGAGCTGCGCGCGCGCGCCGCGCGCGCCGGCCTCGTGGCGCAGCTGCGCGCCGCCGATCCGGACGACGCGAGCGCGGCCGAGACGCTCGGGCGCGAGGTCGTCCGCTTCCTCGACGCCGTCCATCGCGTCGGCGACGAGTGGGCGCGCGACCTCGGCTTCGGCGAGGCGATCGTCGTTGGGCTCGACCTCGCGGGCTCGGGGGCCGGTCTCGCGGCCGCGCGCGTCGCGCTCGACCCGTCGTCGGTCCCCTCGGTCGCCGGCCTCGCCGCGTCGGCGCGCGGCGCGCTCGACGGCGTCATGTCCGCGCCGCTGCCCGACCCCGCCGGCTCGCTCGACGCCGCGATCCAGGACGCCCTCGGCCTCACCGGCGACCTCACCGCCGCCGTGCGCGCGTACGACGCGGGCCGCGTCACGCGCGGCATCGACGGGATGGTCGACGGCGTCCTCGCGCCGCTGCGCGACCTCGCCGGCGCGCTCGGAGCTGTCGGCACGGAGGTCGCGGCCGCGATCCGGTCGGTGCGGCAGGCGGTCGACGCGGTGGACCTGTCGCCCGTGGCCGACGCGATCGAGACCGTGCTGGCGCCGGTCGCGGCCGCGCTCGAGGCGGTCGACGGCGCGGTCGCGGCCGGCGCGGACGCGATCGAGGACGCGTCGGCCGCGGTCGTCGGCGCGCTCACGACGGTGCGCGACGAGGTCGCGGGGGCCGCGACCGCGGTGCGCGACGCGTTGGCGCCCGTCGTAGAGGCAGTCGAGGCGATCGACTTCGAGGGCCTCCAGCGCGACGTCGAGCAGGGTCTCGGCGAGGTCGCGAACGCGCTCGCGTCGGCGCAGATCACGCCGTACGTCGACGCGTCGATAGACGTCGTCGACACGACCGCGGACGTCGTCGGCGCGATCCCGTTCGGGATGCTTCCGACCGATCTCCAGTCCGAGATCGTCACCGCGGTGCGGCCGATAAAGGAGATCGACTTCGAGGTCATCGCGACGGGGCTCCGGGGCGAGCTCCAGGCGATCGTGGACGCGCTCGACACCGACGTCCTCGCCGAGGTCGACGCCGCGTTCGCCGACGTCGTCGAGTTCCTCGCGAGCATCGACCCCGCCGAGCCCGTGCGCGCGCTCGAGGAGGAGGCGTACGCGCAGCTGCGGGCCGCGATCGACGCGCTCGACCCGGCCGCGCTGCTCGCGCCGGTCGAGGACGCGCTGGAGCGTTTTCGCGGCGCGCTCGCAGGAGTCGACGTCGAGGCCGAGGTGCTGGGCCCCCTCGACGCCGCGTTCGGCGAGGTCACCGCGGTGCTCGACCGGCTCGCGCCCGGACCGCTCCTGCAAGGCGCGGTCGACGAGGTCGCCGCGGCGCGCGCCGAGATCGAGGAAGTGCTCTACCTCGACGACGTCGCGGCCGCGCTCGACTCGGTCCGGGGGCGCGCCGCGCGCGTCCTCGAGGCGCTCGACGCGCGCGCGCTGGCCGGCGCGGTGAGCGCGGACCTCGCGGCGCGGCTGCGTCCGTCGCCCGACGACGGCCCCGGCGCGCTCGCCGAGCTCGTCGCCGGGCTCGCGCGCGCCGCGGGGCTGCCGGCCGACGCGACGAGCTTGCCGGGAGTGTTGCGGTGGCTCGGCGACGTCGACGGCCGCGCCGTCGTCGAGGGTCGTCTGCGACTCGCGTCCGAGCACGTCGCCGGCGTACGGACCGACGTGCGCGCGCTCGACCCGGCCCCCCTCGTCACCGCGGCCCAGGCGCACCACCGCGCGCTGCTCGACGCGGTGCGCTCGCATCCGGACGGCGCGCTGCTGCGGCGCGCGCTCGAGCCCACGCTCGAGGCCAACGAGCCCGGCGCGATCCTCGGCCCGCTCGTCGAGAACCGGCGCAGGCTCGAGACGCGCCTCGACGTCGAGGCCGGCGTCGCGGCCGCGCTCGCGGCGCCCGGCTGGAGCGAGATCACCGCGGTGACCGACGGGCTGCGCGACGCGCTCGCGCCGCTGGCGTCGGTCGTGACGTGGGCGCGCGGGCTGCTGGCGCGCTTCGGCATCGACCCCGGCGAGCCGCTCGCGAACGCGCTCGGGAGCCTGCTCGAGCGCGCCGGGCCCCACCGTCTGCTCCCCGCGCTCGTCGACCTCGTCGACGCGCTGCGCGCCAAGGCGCTCGAGCTCGTCGACGCCGCGCTCGCGCCGGCCGACGCGGCCGTCGACGCCGTGCGCGGCGTCCTCGACGCGCTCGACCTGCAGCCCGTGCTCGACGAGCTCGAGGGCCTGCACGGCGACGTCGTCGCGGCGGTCGAGTCCGTGTCGCCCGCCGCGCTGCTCGGACCTACCGTCGCCTCGGTGCAGGGCCTCGTCGACCGCCTCGAGGCGTTCGACCCGCTCGCCGCGGTGCGCGCCGCGGCCGACGCGCTCACCGCCGCGGTCACCGAGACGTTCGACACGCTGCGGCCGTCGGTGCTGTTCGCCGACGTCCTCGCGCTGCACGGCCGCGCGGTCGAGCTCGCGTCGGGCTTGAACGTGAGGCTGCTGCTCGCGCCGGTGCTCGACGCGCTCGAGGGCCTGCGCGCGCAGCTCGACGTCGGCCTCGAGGAGGTCGCAGCCGCGCTCACGCGCCTGCAGGCCGCGCTACCGGACCGCGTCACGAGCAGCGGCGCGTCGGGCAGCGTCTCCGTCGACGTCGGGATGTCGCTGTGACCGGCCCCCCGCGCGACGCGACCGGTCCGGCGCCGCACGATCCCGTCGCGGGGCGAGAGCGCGGCCCGTTCGCGCGCACGCGCGAGTTCGTCGAGCTGCGCACCGCCGCGACCGACGCGGGCGCGGGGCTCGAGCCGGCGAACGTCGCGCAGCACCGCGTCGGGCAGCTCTTCGACTACCGCGCGCGCCTCGAGGAGCAGCGCGGCGACGAGGGGGCCGCGGGGCTTGCCGCGGCGCCGCCGCCGTCGGCGAACTGGATCCCGCTCGGCCCCCTCGTCTCGCGCGGCGGCCAAGGCGCGAACAAGCCGATGGTCAGCGGACGCGTGAGCGGGATCGCGGTGTCGAACGACGGCATGCGCGTCTACGTCGCGAGCGCGAACGGCGGCGTGTGGCGCAGCCTCGACCGCGGGCGCTCGTGGCGCGGGATGACCGACGAGTTCGATATCGATCCCACTGCGAACGAGGTCGACAGCCAGGCGTGCGGTCACGTCGCGCTCGTCGACGGCGGCGCGGCCGACCAGGACCTGGTCTACGTCGGCACGGGCGAGGGATGGACGTCGGCGGTCGGCGGAGGGAGCAGCACCGCGTACCTCGGCGTCGGTCCGATCGTGTCGCGCGACGGGGGCCGGTCGTGGACCGCGGAGCCCGCCGCGCCGTCGCTGCTGGGGCACGCGTTCTTCCGGCTCGCGGTCGACCCCGCGGACCCCGACAACGTCGTCGCGGCGACGACCAACGGCGTCTATCGGCGCAGCGTCACGGGCGGCGTCGCGACGTGGAACCAGGAGGCGCTGCCGGGTCCCGGCGGGACCGAGTGCTCGGCGGTGGTCGCCGTGCGCGACGGCGCGACGACGCGCTTCTTCCTCGCGCGCACCGGCTCCGGCGTCCTGACGTCGACGAGCGCGGGCGGCGTGCACGGCGCGTGGACGGTTCTCGGTGCCGCGTTCCCGACCGCGAACGTCGGCCGCATCAGCCTCGCGGCGACCGGACCGCCGGTCGTCGTGTACGCGGTCGTCGCCGGCGCCGCGCCCGACGGCTTCGTCGGCATGTACCGCCTCGACCTCGCCGACGCGCCGCAGACGTGGCGCGAGATCGACGACGCGCCGAGCGACGTGTTCGGCCGCACGGACCACGAGCAGGGCTCCTACGACCAGGCGCTCGCGGTCGACCCGACCAATCCGGACCGCGTCTACGTCGGCGGCTCGACCGAGAAGCACGGCGGCGAGTGGGCGGCCGCGCTCTACCGCTGCGACGTGCGCGTGTCGGGGGCCGGCGCGACGAGGACGTATTCGACGCGCACGGACGCGATCGGCGGCACGGTCCACGCCGACGTCCACACGTTCGCGACGCGCCCCGGTAGCGACGAGCTGTGGGTCGGTTGCGACGGCGGCGTGTTCCTGTCGGAGCACGCCGCGACGAGCGACGAGTTCGTGCACCGCAACACGGGCCTGAACACGATGACGCTGGTCGGTCTCGCGCACCATCCGGATTTCGAGGCGTGGGCGTTCTGCGGCGCGCAGGACAACGGCGGCCTGCGTTACGACGGCGCGGGAGTGTGGACGCACCAGCTCCCGGGCGACGGCGGCGCGACCGTCGTGGACTGGAACGACCCGACACGCTTTCTCAACATCTACATACGAGGCACCGTCCGGCGCGTGAAGACCGACGGCGCGCGCTACTCGTACGCGTCCGCCGACGTCCCGCTCGACTCCAGCGAGGGCGTGCTGTTCTATCCGCCGATGGCCGGCGTGCCGCGCGACCAGCTTCCGGTCGTCGCGCCGCCCGTCGCGGCGCACGCGGCGCGCGTCGCGTTCGGGTCGCGGCGCGTGTGGGTGACCGACGACTTCGGGTCGTCGTGGACGTCGCTCACGACGAACGCGTGGCCCGCCGACGACCTCGGCGTCCTCGTGCAGTCGCTCGCGTTCTCGTCATTCACGCGGCTGTGGGTCGGTACGCGCGACGGACAGGTGATCGAGTACAACCAGGGCGGCGCGGGATGGGCGTCGACGAACCACGGCCGGCCCAACGGCGTCCGCCCGGTGACGTCGATAACGCCGGACCCGGCCGACGCGACCGGCGCATCGGTCTACGTGACGCTCGGCGGGGGGCCGGGCACGACGCGCCGCGTGTGGCACTGGCCGGGCGCGGCCCCCTGGGCGCACCGCTCGACGAACCTGCTCGACACGCAGCACAACGCGCTCGTCGTCGACCCCGCGAGCAACGCCGACCTCTACGTCGGCGCCGACATCGGCGTGTGGCACTCCGCCGACTCGGGCGGGACGTGGAACCCCCTGTCGCCGAACCTCCCCGACGCCGCGGTGCTCGAGCTCGACTTCCACCCGCCGAGCCGGCTGCTGCGCGCGACGACGCACGGCCGCGGCGTGTGGGAGATGCCGATCCCGCGCCCCGCCGCGCCGCAGCCGGGCGTCCACCTGCTCGTGCGCACCAACGTCCTCGAGTCGGGCCGGCGTCCGGCGCCGGTGAGCGCGCCCGGAACGCCGGTGTTCGCGCCGACCGCGCCCGACGTCGAGGTCGCCGCGGACCAGAGTCCCGACATCCGCCTCGACCCACCCGACTCCGACGCCCGCTACCGCGTCGACCCGACCGCGGCGATGGACGTCGCGCTGTTCTCGGAAAGCCTGTCCGCCGACGAGAGCCGGCTGCTCACCGCGCCCGCGGGCGTCACGGCCGTCACGCGCGCGTACGTGCAGCTCCAGAACATGGGCGTGACCGCGGCCGACGGCGTGCGCGTGATGCTGCTCGCGGGGACGCCGGCCGAGGACGGCACGCTGCCCGACCTCCCGGCCGGCATCCACACCTCGGTGCGCGCGGGCACGCCGGTCGAGACGCCCGAGTGGCGCACGCTCGGCATCCGGACGGTCGACGGCGTCGGGCCCGGACGGCCCGCGGTCGCCGGCTTCGACGTGCGCTCCGACGCGTTCCCGCCGTCCGGCGAGGCGTCGGGCGACCGCGCGCTCGTCGCGCTCGTGCACCATCCCGCCGACGAGTTCCCCGACCTCGGCGGCGCCGCGGCGCCGGCCGACGCCGCGACGCGCCGGCACGCGGCCCTTCGCATGGCGAGCCTCGCGTCGGCGCGCGGCGCGGCCGCGTCGGGCGCGGCGGGCGGCAGCGCGGGCCCGGCCGATCCGGGCGTCAGCGTGCTGACGCCGGCCGCGGTCGCGCTGCTCGCGCACGCGCGTCTCGGCGACGCGGTCGACGGCCTCACTCGCAAGGTCAACGCGACGCGCGTGCAGCCCGCGCTCGGCGGCTTCCCGGGGCGCGTCGTCGTGCGGCGCGTCGAGCGCCAGGTCCTCGCGCTCGCGACGAAGGCGCAGGAGATGTTCCGTGACGGCAGCGCGACGGATCTGCCGGTGTCGCACCCGCTCGCCGGCGCCGGCCGCTTCGCGCTGCTCGGCGCGATGGGGCTCGAGATCCCCGGCTACGCGGGGCTGCTGCGGCCCGGCGGCGGATGGGTCGCCGACTACCTGCGGCGCGGCACGCCCGATCCCGACCGCAGCCTCGTGGCGGTCCCCGCGGCGCGCTTCGCACTGCGCGCGGGAAAGCTCGCGCTCGACCGTGCGACGACCGACGACGACAAGCGCAAGATCCGCGCATTCGGCGCCGGCGCGCTGTCTGCGGTCGCGTCGGGCATCGTCGTCGCGCCGCAGCTCCGCGACCTGCTCGCGCGCGACACGAACCTCGACTGGGAACGGTGGCGGCGCTCGACCGGCGCGCGCGCGGTCGACGAGATGGTCCGCACGCGTCTGTTCGCGGGACGCTCGGGGGCGGCGCTCGGGTCGTGGTGGCCGCCGGTCGGCGAGGTCCCCGGCGCGCTGTGGGACGGCTACCTCGACGCGCTGCGCGAGGTCTACGCGCTGCCCGACGGACGGCGCAAGGGCTTCAAGGAGTTCGAGGACCGCTTCGACGCCGGCGACTGGCTCAACGCGACGCGCCTCGCGAACGCGTACGAGGTCTTCCGCCAGGACCTCGGGACGTCGTCGTGGCCGTGGTACGCGTGGTGGGGCCTGCTCACGCCGATCCTCCTCGGCCCCTCGGTCGCGCTGCTCTCGGCCCGGCTCGCGACCGACGGCCTCCCCAACGCGAACCGCTTCACGGCGGTCGGCGCGAACGTCGACGAGCGTTCCGTGTTCGAGCTCGTGCAACTCGGCTTCCTCGTCGGCAGCGTGTCGCCGTTCGTGTACTCGATGTTGCTGTGGATCATGGTCGACGAGCACACCGAGGCGTTCGTCAACGCGCTCGTGCTGTTCGTCGCGCGCGCGGTCCTCGGAGGCGTGAGCCTCGGCGCGGCCGACGACCTCGACGCGACCGCGCGCTGGCTCGGGCTGTTCGCGCCGATGGCGGCCGGCGACGTCTACGCCGCGATACGCGCGATCGTCGGCGCCGCGAGCGGGCGCCCCGGCGTCGCGACCGTGTTCGGCATCAACACGATCCCCGCGCTCACGTCGCTCGCGAGCCTCGCGTTCGGCGGCCTCTTCAAGGCGATCCTCGACGCGAGCGAGGAGGAGTGGACGTGGTGGCTGTCGTGGGGGCTGCTGACCGCGGTCGCGCTCTTCGCCGTCGGCATCCCGGTCGCGGTCGCGCTGTCGCGCGGCGGCGGGATCTGGTCGTGGTTCCTTCGGCGCGACGCGCGCTTCCCGCTCGTGTCGCAGGTCACGGCGGCGGGCGCGCCGGCGCGCGAGCCCGTCGCGCGCGCGCGTGTGTTCGACGACTCGGCGCTGTGGGTCGATCCCGACAACGCGCCGCCCGCGGCCCCCGATCTGTCGCACCTCGACTATCCGAGCGGCATGCGCCCGCTCGTGCGCGTGTGGTGGGAGGGCGAGGGCACGCTCGAGATCAACCACGACGGCCGCACGATCCGGCTGCGGCCGTCCGGCGGCGCCGAGGTCACCGTGCACCTGCCCCCGCAGGGCGTCACGGCGGAACGCCTGGCGCTCGCGATCTCGACCGCGCTCGCGGGCGTCTCCGCGGAGCCGGTCACGGCCGGCGATCCGATGTACCGGCTCCCGTGGCCGCGCACGCTCGCCGATCCCGGCGACACGGGGCCGCGCCGCGACCAGGTCGCGAACCGCGCGCGCTTCCTGGCCGTCGGCACGAGCCGCAAGGACGCCGTCTTCGTCCGGCACACGCCGCGCATCGAGCTCGCGTCGTCGGCCGGCGCGGGGACGCGCCGGCGGGGCGCGTCCGAGGACTTCCCCGTCGTGCCCGGCGCGGGGCTCGGCGACGTCGAGTCGACCGGCCTCGGCGTCGCCGCCGACCTCGCCGCGCTGCTGACGCTCGCCGCGGCGCCGACGTTCACGGGCGGCACCGTCACGGTGCCCGGGCTGCCGGCGCCGTCCAACACCGTCGGACCCGTCGAGCAGGTGTTCCGTCGCTGGAACCTCGACGAGCGGCGCGTCAACGAGTGGCGCATGGTCGTGAGCGGGCGCGCCGGATCCGAGAAGCGCACCGGCGAGCCCGACCCGCTGCTGTCGACGCCCGTGCACGCCGGTCCCGCCGGCACCGCCGCGGGCGAGCCGTTCGCGACCGCGATGGGATGGGTGCCGTTGTGGCGCGCGTGGCTGCGCGTCGCGACCGATCCCGGCGCCGACGTCGAGGCCGCGATCGCGATGCCGTACACGCCCGTCGTCACGCTGCCCGACGCCGTCCGCCGTCCGACCAACGCGGAGCTCACCCTCGGGGTGCGCTTCCTGCTCGACTTGAGCTGACCGATGCCGGACGAATTCCTTCCCGACCCCGTCGTGCGGCGCCCGCGCGACCACGACGAGCTCGCCGAGCGCGCGACGTGGGCCGGTCTCGGCGCGACGCGCGATCCCGAGGGCCTCGGCGACGCCACGACGCGCGACGTCACCGGGCCGGGGCTCGCGGCGCTCAACGCGGCGGGGGGCCGCGCTCCGCGGCGCGCGGCGGCGACCGTCGCGCTCGACGCCGGCGCGCGCGACAACTGGCGCCCGACCGGGCCGCGCAACGTCGGGGGCCGCGTGCGCGCGCTCGCGTTCCATCCCGGCACGTCCGACGTCCTCTACGCCGCGACCGCGTCGGGCGGCGTGTGGAGGACGGTCAACGGCGGCGAGAGCTGGTTCCCGCTGTGGCACGACGAGCCGTCGCTCGCGATCGGCGCGCTCGCGGTCGCGCCGTCGGACGCCACGCGCCTCTACGCCGCGACGGGCGAGATCGAGCCGGCCGGCTTCAACGTGCGCGGCACGGGCGTGTGGACGAGCACCGACTCGGGCGCGAACTGGACGAACAACCCCGGCGGCCCGCCGCCGCGTCCGACGACGCCGAACCCCGCGCACGAGCGCGGCTTCGACGCGCTCGCCGTCGATCCCGCCGACGCGCGCCACTGCTGGGCCGTCGGAGGCGACGGCGCGTTCCGCACCACCGACGGCGGCGCGACGTGGCAGCGCTTCCTCGACGACGTGTACGTCTCCGACGTCGCGTTCTCGAGCGGCAACCTGTGGCTCGCGCGCGGCAAGAGCCAGAACGGCGAGGCCGCGCTGATCCGCTTGCGCCCGCCCGAGTCGGGCGCCGGCGCCGCGGAGGCCGCGGTGCGCACCGCGCTGGGGGCCGCGGCCAACGTGACGACGGTCGTCGCACCCGTGCCCGACGACCGCGCGTGGCCCGCGCGCATCAAGCTCGCGATCGCGGCGAGCGACCCCGACGTCGCGTACGTGCGCGTCGTCGACGAGGACGACCACCACGTCGGCGTGTTCCGCTCGCGCAACGCGCGCGCGACCCCCCTGTCGGGCGTCACGTGGCAGCGCCTGCCCGACCATCCCGACTGGATCGAGGAGGACCAGGGGACCTACGACCTCTGCATCGCGGTCGACCGCACCGAGCCGAACCGCGTCGCGACCGGCATGGTCGACCTGCACGTGTCGAGCAACGCGGCGGCCGCGACCGCCGGCACGGTGACGTGGCGGCGCGCGATCGCGTGGGAGCTGTACACCGACCTGCGCGCGTTCCACGCCGACCAGCACGGGCTCCTCGTCGTCGCCGGCGCGCTGTGGGTCGCGAACGACGGCGGCATCGCGCGCTCGACCAACTGGGCGACGTCCACGGTGCAGGTCGGCCGTCAGACGCCGCTCGCTCCGGGCGCGATCTCGTGGCACCGGCGCGACAACGGCCTCGCGTGCTCGCAGGCCTACGACCTCAACCAGAGCCCGCTCGTGCCCACGCTCTACGCGGTCGGGATGCAGGACAACGGCGTCTTTCTCACCGCGGGCGGCCCGACGTGGCGGATGGTCGGCGGCGGCGACGGCGCGTTCGTGCTGTTCGACCCCGACGACCCGTTCCGCTTCGTGACGACGTGGCAGGGCGGCATCGACGCGCAGGGCTTTCCCGGGCAGATCGACCAGTTCGTCGCGGGCGAGCAGCCCGACGTCCCGACGCTCGGCGCGCGCGACCTGTCCGACGGCTTCCTGGCGCTCGACGGCCCCGCGTTCGTCGCCGACACCGACGCCCATCGCCTTCGCCGCGACCGCATCCTGCACACGCGCAGGCGGCGCGTGTACGGGACGCGCGGCGCGCGCGGCGAGCGGTGGGAGCCGGAGAACGTCGGGCGCAGCTTCGAGATCGTCGCGGGATCGACGACCGACACGGTGCGCGTCGAGGTCCTGCCCACCGACGGCGCGACGCACCTCGGGCTCTACCCCACCGTCAAGGAGCGGCGCTTCCCGCGCGACCCGCTCACCGACACGCGTCCGCGGCCCGCGCTGACGCCGGTCACGAGCCGGCTGCCCGCGCCGTTCAGGCTCACCGCGGGCGACGAGCTGCGCCTGCGCGTCAACGGGACGGACGTCACGGTGGCGTTCGCCGCGGGCGACGTCGCCGACATCACGAAGGTCACGCTCGCCGAGGTCATCGCGAAGGTCAAGCCCGCCCTTCCCGCGGGGAGCGACGTGCTGCCGCGCCTGTGGCCGCGCGCGCGTGCGGTCGAGATCGTCACGCGCGGGCGCGGCGCGACCGAGCGCATCCGCCTCGGCGGCACCGCGCTCGCGCCGCTCGCGGACGGGCTGTCGCGTCTCGGCCTCAACGCCGGCACGTACGCGGGCGACGACGGCCGCCCCGCGTCGGTGACGTTCGGGTTCGAGGGCCGTCTCCCGCGCGAGCGCGCGCAGAGCCGCGACCTCTCCGGGGGGCTCACGCTGACGGTCAAGGTCAACGACCTCCCCGAGCGCGCCGTCCCGCTCGACGCGGCGTCGTTCCCCGACCTCACGAACGTCACCGCCGGCGAGCTCGCCGCCGCGCTCGCGCGCGCGCTCGAGCCCGACCCCGTCGACGTCGTCGCGACCGACGTCTTCAAGGGCATCTACCTGCGCGCCGACGCGGGGCGCACGGTCGTCGTGCGCGGCACCGCGGCCGACCGGCTCGACGTCTTCCCGACCGACGCGGAGACCGTCGTGCTGTACGTGCCGACGCGGCGCGCGCTGCACCGCAGGCGCCACGTCCGCAACCACAACAGCTTCGACCTCACGTCGCCCGGCCCCGCGGGCCTCAGGCTCGAGATCCGCGACGGCGCGACGACGACGGGCGAGTTCGAGATCACGGCGGCCGACGTCGCCGACCGGCGCTGCGTCACCGTCGAGGAGCTGCACCGCATCATCCGCCGGAGGCTCGCCGCGACTCCCGGCATCCGCGTCCAGGCGGAGCTGCTGATGACGCCGGAGGACGCACAGGCGCACGAGATCGAGCTGCCCGCGGCGCGCCCGCGCGAGGCGTGGGTCGGCGGCGCCGACGGCTCGGTGTTCGTGACGCGCGACGACGGCGCGACGTGGACCGACGTCACGCCGCCGGAGGCGCGCCTGACCGACGCGCGCGTCGAGGCGATCGCGACCGACCCGGGCGCCGAGCGCGTCGCGTACGTCGGCCTGTGGCGGCCGACGCAGGGGCCCGCGGACCGCGGGCTGCTGTTCCGCACCGAGACGGGCGGCGACTCGTGGACGCAGATCGGCAGCCGCAGAGTCGGCGGCGCGCTCACCGGCGTCGTCGGCGGGGGGCGGCCGCTCGGCATCCACGCGCTCGAGATCGATCCCGCGGACGCACGCACGGTGTTCGCGGCGACCGACGCGGGCGTCTTCCGCACGCGCGACGCGGGCGGCGCGTGGGAGGCGTTCGGCGAGGGTCTGCCGAACGCGCCGGTCGTCGACCTCGCGCTGGTCGAGGACGCGCGCCTGCTGCGCGCCGCGGTGTGGGGACGCGGGACGTGGGAGCGCAGGGTCGGCGCGCAGGCGCCCGACGACGTGCGGCTCGTCGTGCGCACGAGCGAGCTCGACGACGGCTCGGGGCGGCCGGGGCGCGCCGGGCCCGACGTCTACGCCGAGGCGCCGACCGCGGACCCGCCGGCGTCGCCCGACGTCAAGGTCGTGCGCCGCCGCCCCGCGACCGTCGGCGCGGACCCGAACGTCGACGGCGTCGAGTTCGACGTCGAGCTGCCCGACGACGAGGTCGTCGACCTCCCCGCGGCCCTCGGGGGGCCGGACCACCGCAGCGAGATCGTCGTGCAGGTGCACAACCGCGGGTCGTTCCCGGCCGCGTCGCAGCCCGCGCCGCCGCCTCCGCCCGGCCCCGACGTCGTCGTGCGCGTCGTCGTGCTGTGGGCGCCGCTGACGGGTACGCCGCCGCCGCCGCTTCCGGGCGACTTCTGGATGCGCTTCAAGACCGCGGCGCTCAACGCGACCGAGGGCGAGTGGCGCCGCGGCGCCGACCGCCGGCTGCCCGCCGCCCTGCGGCCCGACGCGCCCGCGGTCGTCGGCGTCGACGTGACGTGGCCGCGCGACGTCGGCGCGCCGCGCGTCGGCGTCCTCGTGCTCGTCACCGGATCCGACGACGTGCTCGAGGACGGCCCGACCGACGTCGCCGAGCTCGTCGCGTCGGAGCGGCGCGCCGCGTTCAAGGCCGTGCCGGTCGCGCTCGCGGCGGACGACCGGACGCTCGTGCTGCGCGCCACGGGGCCGCGCCGCTTCGAGGTCCGCAACCCCGCCGCCGGCACGTCGGCCGCGACCGCGCTGCAGATCGCGCCCGCCGCGCTCGGGACGATGGGCCGGCGCCTGCGCGCCGGCACGCTGCCCGGCGCGTCGTACGCGCTGCCGGCGGCGCAGCCCGGGCTGCTCATCGTCGAGGAGCCGATCGCGCTCGACGTCGAGCTCCACAACCGCGACGGCGACTTCGCGAGCGCGGCCGCGGCGACGCCGGCGGAGGTCGCCCGCTTCCTCAACGCGCGCGCTCGCGCCGCGGGGGCCGCGGTCGACATCGTCGCGGCGCGCGCCGGCATCCGGCTGCGCGCGCTCGGCGGCGCGCGCGTGCGCGTCGTGTCGGGCAACGCGGCCGCGCGCCTCGGGTGGGCCGCGATGGCGCCGGGGGCCGCCGTCGCGCAGCTCGACGCGCGCAACATCGCGGCGTGGTTCGACCTGCGCGGCGACCGCACGCTGCGGCTGGAGGTGCGCGCGCAGGGCAACCACGCGTTCGACGTCACGTTCCCGTCGAGCGCGTTCGACAACGCGCAGTTCGCCGACCCGGAGCGCATCGCGCTGATCCTCAACCGCGCGATCGCCGACAACCGGCTCTCGGGCGTGCTGCGCTGCGACATCGTGCGCGGGCTCGGGATCTACGGACGGCGCGAGGCGCGCGTCACCGTCGTCGACCCGTCCGGCATCGGCATCGCCGGGGGGCCGGGCGGCGCCGTCGAGGCCGACCTCGAGACGACCGACGTGACTGGCGGCCCGCACCTGCAGATCACCGTCGAGAACCGCGTCACGGTCCGCTTCGACCGCGACCCCGACGCCATCCCGACGCTCGCCGACGCGTCGCCCCCCGACGTCCGCCGCGTGCTCAACACCGCGTTCGAGGTCGCGGGGATGTCGGTGCGCGCCGACCGCGCGCGCCAAGACCTCGTCCTGCGCGCGTCGACGACCGAGTCGATCGCGCCGGTGACCCTCGGGGCCGCCGAGCTGTCGGACGTCGCGACGTCGGGCGACGCGCCGGCGGGCGACCCGCGCGCGCTGTTCGGCGTGCGCGCCGCGCTGCCGGCCGACAGGATGAAGGCCGGCGTGGTCAACCACGTCTACGTGCGCGTCGCGAACGCCGGCAACGTCGACGTGCGTCCGGCGCGCGTGCGCCTGTTGCGGGTCGACGCGTCGCCCGTCCCCCCGGCGCCGCCGGTGATCACCGCCATCGACGACGTCGCCGTCGACCTCGATCCCGAGCGCGACGCGATCGCACACCTCGAGGTGACGCCCGCGGCCGGGCCCGACGAGTTCGAGCACGTCGTCGCCATCGTCGACCAGGACGTCGCGGCGCGCCGCGTTCCCGACCCGGCCCCCGCCGATCTCGAGGCGCTCGTCGCGCTGTGCGAGGCGCGCGCCGACGTCGCGCTGCGCACGTTCGAGGTCGCGACGTGAACGGCGTCGAGGCGGTCGCAGTCCTCGTCGCGGTCGTGCTCGCGTGCGGAGTGTCGGCGACCGTCGGGCTCGGCGGTTCGCTGCTGCTCGTGCCCGTCGCGGTGCTCGCGCTGGGAACCAAGGAGGGCGTCGCGTTCGCCGCGCTCGTGCTCGCCGTCAACAACGTCGTCAAGGTCGTCGCCTACCGCGACGCGCTGCCGGTGCGCGCGTCGATCGTCGTCGCGCTGCTGACCGCGGTCGGCGCGGCCGCCGGCGCGTCGCTGCTCGTGGCGGCCCCCGAGCGGCTCGTCGACGTCGGCGTCGCGGTCGCGATCGTGAGCTCGCTCGCGGGCGAGCGCGCCCGCGCGCGTCGCGATCGTCTCGTACGCGGCGCGGCGGTGCCCGCGCTCGCGCTCGCGTCGGGCGCGACGTCGGGCTTCGCCGGCACGAGCGGTCCGCTCAAGGGCGTCGCGGCGCGCGCGCTCGGTCTCGACCGCGAGCACACGGCGGGGGCCGCGACGCTCGTGTCGCTCGCCGGCGACGTCGCCAAGGCGTCGGTGTTCGCGGAGGCGTCGCTGCTGGGCCGCGACGACGCGAGCGTCGCGCTCGCCGCGGTCCCGTTGATGATCGTGGCGACGGTGATCGGGCGCACGCTGAACCGTCGCATGGGAGAGCAGAGGTACGCGGTCGTGTTCTGGGCGGTCATGACCGGCTACGTCGTCCGGATCTTCGTCGGCTGACGGCGGGGGCGGAAAGGAGCGACAGAGATGGCCAAGGAGATCGACGTCAGGGAGCACGTCGACCGCACCGACGACGACCGCCGGCGCGAGCTGCATGCGCACGCCGACGACGCGTCCGCCGCGCTGCCCGAGGAGCAGAGCGTCCGTATCGTGAGCTTCGACTCGCGCACCGGCAACGCCGCGGTCGTCGTGAGCGACGGCGCCGAGCCGGGCGGCGGCGACTACGTCCAGCGCGCGCTGTCCCACGTCCAGCACATCGGCGGCGCGCTCGGCCTCACGGCGGAGCAGCCGCCGGAGTTCGTCGCCGACCCCGAGTACCAGCAGACGTCGACCGGCTCGGTCGCCGTCCACCTCCGCCAGCACTACAAGGGCATCCCGGTGTACGAGGCGACCGAGACGGTGCGTTTCGATCCCGAGGGCCGCATAACCGAGGTCGCGGGCCGGACGCACTCGATCGAGGGCGAGATCGCGGTCGCGCCCGTGCTCACTCCCGAGGACGCCCTGCGCCGCGGCGCGGAGCACGTCGCGCGGCCCGACGACGAGGAGGCGACCGATCCGTTCGGCCAGCCGATGTCCGACCCGGAGCTCGACGTCGGCGCGCTGAACCCGGTCGCGACGATCGTGCACCCGGGCCGCGCCGACCAGGCCGTCACGTTCGACGTCGCGCCGTTCGAGGGCCAGGTCACCGTGTCGCTCGTGTGGTTCCCGCTCGACGGCGACGTGCGGCTGTGCTGGCACATGGTCCTGTCGGTCCCCGCGGGACCGCAGTACCGCGTGCTCGTCGACGCGGGCGACGGCCGCATCCTGCTGTGCCGTCAGCTCGCATGGGCGATCGTGGGCCGCGCGCGTGTGTTCCTGCCCGACGGCGGCAGCGCGCCGCAGACCGTCGAGCTGCCGCTGCCGCTCGACCGCTACCCGTTCACGCCGCGCGCGTCGCTGCCCGACGGCTTCCCCGACGACTGGCTCTCGGGCGGGACGACCGACGGCTTCAACGCGCGCGCGGTCCTCGCCGACGGCAGCGCCGCGCGCGCCCGCCTCGACGGCGAGACCGCGGTGTTCGACCCGACGCCCGGCGCGCAGGACGACGACCAGCTGCGCGTGAACCTGCTCGCGCTCTGCGGTCTCATGCACGACGCGCTCTACGTGCTCGGCTTTCGCGAGCCCGACGGGAACTTCCAGCGCGACAACCGCGGGCGCGGCGGTCGCGCCGCGGACGCGGTGCGCGCGATCGTCCATCCAGGGACCGTGTGGGGCACCGCGAACATGCGCACGCCCGCGGACGGCGCGGCCCCCGAGATGAACATGGGGCTGGTGTCGCGCACCGGCCGGCACACCGCGCTCGACGGCGACGTCGTCATACACGAGTACACGCACGGCCTGACCAACCGGCTCGTAGGCGGCCCGCTCGACACGACGTCGCTCGATGGGCCGCAGTCCGGCGGCATGGGCGAGGGTTGGGGTGACTACATGGCGTGCGTCATCAACGGGCGCACGACCGTCGGGTCGTGGGTCGTGCGCTCGACGCTCGGGATCCGCCGTCACCGCTACGACGAGGCCTTCCCGCTGACGTACGCGGACGTCGGCACGTCGCGCGCGTCGGAGGTCCACGACATCGGCGAGATCTGGTGCGCGGCGCTGCTCGCGATGAACCGCCGCATCGGCACCGAGCTCGGCGCGCAGCTCGTCGTCGACGCGCTCAAGCTGTCGGCGGCGAACCCGAGCATGCTCGCGATGCGCGACGCGATCCTGGTCGCGGCGCGCGACCACGCCGCGCAGCTCGACGCCGGCGCCGCCGCGTCGCTCGAGCGCGGCATCTGGGAGGCGTTCGCCCGCTTCGGCATGGGTCCGAACGCGCGCACCAACGGAGACACGTTGTCCGGCATCGTCGCCGACTTCGAGCCCCCGGTCGCGCCCGAGCCCGAGAGCGACGCGGTCGTGCGCGCGTCGGCGAGCCCGAACCTCGCGATCCCCGACGACGACGACAACGGCGTCGTGAGCGCGCTGACGCTGTCGGCCCCGGGGACGATCGCGTCGGTCGAGGTCTCGGTCGAGATCGAGCACACCTACCGCGGCGACCTCGTCGTGGCGCTGGTCGCGCCCGGCGGCGCGCGCGTCACGCTGCATCACCGCGCCGGCGGGCGCGAGGACGACCTCGTCCAGACGTGGTCGTCCGCGTCGCACGACGGCCTCGGCGCGCTCGCGGGGGGCCGCGCCGACGGGACGTGGGAGCTCCACGTCTCGGACCACGCCGCCGTCGACGTCGGCACGCTGCGCTCGTGGAGCCTCGCGGTGGGGATCGGCGCGGCGCGTCCGTCGGCCTCGGTCGAGGTCCGTCCCGGCCTGCGCATACCGGACGACGCCGCCGGCGTCGAGAGCCGGGCCGAGCTCGCCGCGTCGGGCGCGATCGCGCGGCTCACGCTCGAGCTCGACGTCACGCACACCTACGTGGGCGACCTCGTGATCGCGCTGCGCGGCCCGTCGGGCCGCGACGTCGTCGTCCACGACCGTTCCGGCGAGGACGCCGACAACGTGATCGCGACCTACACGTCCGACGACGGCCCGCTCGCCGCGTTCGTGGGCGACCCCGCCGGGGGTGAGTGGACGCTGACCGTGACCGACGAGGCGGCGCTCGACGCCGGCAAGCTCAACCGCTGGAAGCTGACCGCGGAGACCTAGACGAACCCCGCGGCCGTGCGAGCGTTCGTCGACCGGCGTCGGGATCGCATGTCCAAGGAGGCGCTGAAGGCCGCGACGGCGCGGCTGCCGTAGCCGCCGCGTCGGCGATCGGACCGCGCGGGTGTCGTCCGGCCGACAGACCGCGTTGCGCCCGCGCCCTACGTTCGTGACGGACCGAGGCAGCACCGACAAAAGGGGCGGATCCGACTGACCCCCGTTGTGGTCGCCGCCGTCGCGGTCCACAGTCGAGTCAACGGACGAGAGGCGGGCCGCGAGGGCGGCGCCGGGGAAGGCATCTAGTGACGAACTCCAGGTTCGTACTGCTCCGCAAGTCGAGGACCCCGACGCCGACCGCGGCCCGGCCGGGCGCGCGTCTCGCGCGCCGGCGTGCCTCGTTGGGGGCCGCGCTCGCGGTCGTCGCGGCGTACGCGGCCGTGCCGGCCGCCCATGCCGCGGAGAGCTGCAACGGCCATCGCGCCACGATCACCGGCACCGGAGTGCGCGACGAGATAACGGGAACCGGCGGGCGCGACGTCGTCGTGGCCGGCGGCGGCAACGACCAGGTCTACGGGCGCGGCGGAGACGACGTCGTGTGCGCGGGGCCCGGCGACGACTCGGTGAACGCAGGCGGCGGCCACGACGTCGTCGCGGGCGAGAAGGGCGACGACGATCTCGGCGGCGGCGCGGACGACGACCGTCTCCGGGGCGGCATCGGGCGCGACGACCTCGTCGGCGCCGACGGCGACGACGCCCTCGCGGGCGACGCGGGCCAGGACGACCTCGGCGGCGGCGACGGCGCCGACTCGCTCGCGGCCGGGAGCGGGCGAGACTGGCTCGCCGGCGGCCGCGGCGCCGACGCGCTGGACGGCGGCGCGAACCGCGACACCGCCGTCGGCGAGGGCGGCGACGACGACGTCCGCGGCGCGGGCGGCGACGACGTGCTCTACGGACGCGGCGGCGACGACTCCATCGCGGGCGGCGACGGCACGGACACCGTGATCTTCAGGACGCGCGACGCCGGCGTCGTGGTCGACCTCGCGGCGGGCACGGCGACGGGCGAGGGCAGCGACTCGGTCGGCGGCCTCGAGGTCGTCGTCGGCAGCAACCATTCCGACGTCATCGTCGGCGACGACGCCGACAACGTCCTGTGGGCTCTCGACGGCGGCGACGACGTCTCCGGCGGGGCCGGCGACGACCAGTTGCACGGGTCGCTCGGCGACAACACGCTCTCCGGCGGCGCCGGCGACGACGTCGTCTCCGCGTCGATCGGCAACGACGCGTTCGAGGGCGACGCGGGCGTCGATCGCGTCGACTACTCGTCGGGTCGTCCGGTCGTCGTGAACCTCGTGTCGCAGTCTGCGGCCGGCATGGGCACCGACACGCTGAGCGGCATCGAGGACGTGCTCGGCTCGAACGGCAACGACATCATCAGCGGCGACGCCGCCGCCAACCACCTCATGGGCAACGGCGGCGCCGACACGCTCAGAAGCGGCGCCGGCAACGACCGCGTCGAGGGCGGGCCGAGCGGCTACGGCCGCGGAAACGACCGGATCGACCACCTCGACGGCGGCGCCGGCGACGACGTCGTCGACGGCTCCGGCCGCGGGTGTCATCCGGAGCACGGCTGCCCCGCGACCGACAGGGACGAGATCGAGTTCTCGAGCTCGAACGCTCCCGTCGACGTCAGCCTCGCCGACGGCACCGCGACCGGCGACGGCTCCGACACCTTCACCAACGTGGAGGACGTGCAGGGCTCGGGCCTGTCCGACACGATCGAGGGCGACGCCAACGCGAACGACCTCAACGGCGGATCGGGCAACGACACGGTCGACGCGGGCGCCGGGGACGACAGGCTCGACACGAACCGCGGCGACGACCACTTCGAGGGCGGCGAGGGCGTCGACACGCTCGAGTACCAGCAGGCGCCGGCCCCCGTCGCCGTGGACCTCGGCGCCGGCGCCGCGACCGGTGACGGGACCGACTCGATCTCGGGCATCGAGAACGTGCGCGGCTCGATCTTCGACGACAACCTCACCGGCGACGCCGGACCCAACTCGATCTCCGGCAACCTCGGCGACGACGGCGTCGACGGCTCCGGCGGAGACGACACGGTGGACGGCGACACCGGCCACGACGCCGTCGCCGGAGGAGAGGGCAACGACGTCGTCGCGACCGACAAGGGCAACGACGCCGCGGCCGGCGGCGCCGGCGACGACCTGTTGTCGTCGGGTGTCGGCGACGACTCGTACACCGGAGACGAGGGGTCGGACACGATCGACTTCGGCGACTCGCTCACGCCCGTCGTCGTCGACCTCGCCGCGGGGACGTCCGAGGGCCACGGCGCGGACTCCCTCGCGACGATCGAGAACGTCAACGGGACCGACGGTCCCGACGAGATGTCGGGCGACGCGGGCGCCAACGTCTTCGACGGGCGCCGGCGGCTCGACAGCCTCGTGGGCCTCGGCGGCAACGACACGCTGATCGGCGGCACCGGCGCCGACGCGCTCGTGGGGGGCGACGGCGTCGACACCGCCTCGTTCGTCGACTCGTCGCGGCCGGTCACGGCCGACCTCGAGGGGGGCTTCGCGGAGGGCAACGGGACCGACAGCCTCGTGTCGATCGAGAATCTCGTCGGGTCCGCGTTCTCGGACTTCATGCGCGGCGACGCGCTCGGCAACCGTCTCGAGGGCCGCGTCGGAGACGACGTCCTCGAGGGGCGCGCGGGCGGCGACTTCATCGACGGCGACGAGGGAGTCGACAGCGCCGACGGCGGCGCCGACACCGACACCTGCGTCGACGCGGAGTCGACGCTGAATTGCGAGGCCTGACCTAGAGCACCACGTCGACGTCCGGACGGCAGGGCCACGGCCCGTCGTCCGGACGTCGTCGCGTCCGGCGTGCCCGGCATCCGCGGCGCGAGTATCCCGGTGGCGTCGACGACGCGCGTCGACCATGGGTTGGGTGCACACCGAGGAGGGATTGTGCTGTACAGGATCGTGCTGTTCGTTCACGTCATGGCCGTCATCATGTGGATCGGCACGGGCATCGTGTTCCAGGTGCTCGCGGAGCAGGCCGCGCGCCGCGGCGACGCGACGAAGACGACGGCGCTCGCGGCGCTCGGGACGACGTTCGGCAAGGCGTACTTCCCGGCCCTCGCGATCCTCGTGCTGCTCAGCGGGCTGTGGCTGGTCATCGACGGCGAGTGGGGCTTCGACCACGTCTTCGTCGCCGGCGGCCTGCTCGGCATCGTCGCCGCCATGGTGACGGGAGCGACCGTCATCGGGCCGACGTCCGAACGCCTGCAGCAGAGCGTCGCCGGGGGCGCGGCGTCCCCGGACACGAACGCGCACCTCGTCAAGCTGCGCGACGTCGGGCGCATCGACCTCGCGGTCATGACGATCGTCGTGTTCCTGATGACCTACAAGCCGTGGGGCTAGGTCGCTCCGAACACGAACCGCCGAGCGGGTGAGCGGCACGCGGACGCGCGTGCTCGGGGTCCTCGCGCTCGCGCTCGTGCTCTCGATGTCGACCTGGTTCTCCGCGTCCGCGGTCGTGCCGCAGCTGCGCGTCGAATGGGGGCTGAGCGACGGCGCCGCGGCGTGGCTCACGATCGCGGTGCAGCTCGGGTTCGTCGCCGGGGCGGTGCTGTCGTCGCTGCTCAACCTGTCGGACGTCCTGCCGGTGCGAGCGATCATGATCGTCTCCGCGCTCGGCGCGGCCGCGGTCAACGTCCTGCTCCTGGCGGCCGACGGCCCGGCCGTCGCGCTCCCGCTGCGCTTTGCCACCGGCGCGTTCCTCGCCGGCGTCTACCCTCCGGCGCTCAAGCTCATCGCGACGTGGTTCACGACCGGCCGCGGCACCGCGCTCGGCGTCATGGTCGGCGCGCTGACGATCGGGAGCGCGCTGCCGCACCTCGTCAACGCGCTCGGCGGTCTCGACTGGCCCACGGTGATCGTCGCAACCTCGTGCGCGACCGCGCTGGGGGCCGCGGTCGTGTGGCTCCTCGCGCGCGAGGGCCCGTTCCCGTTCCCGCGCGCGACGTTCGACGTCCGCCAGGCGCGCATGGCGTTCGCCAACCGCAACGTGATGCTCGCCGCGGCCGGCTACTTCGGCCACATGTGGGAGCTGTACGCGATGTGGGCGTGGTTCGTCGTGTTCTTCCGCGCGTCGCTGGCGGAAAGCGGTTCGACGGACGGGGCGTTCGCGGCCGCCGCGACGTTCGCCGTCATCGGCGTCGGCGCCGTCGGGTGCTACGCGGGCGGCGTGCTCGGCGACCGCTGGGGCCGCGCCCGCCTCAACCTGTGGTCGCTCGCCGTCTCGGGAACGTGCGCGGCTCTGATCGGGCTGACGTTCGGGCGGTCGCCGGGGATCGTGCTCGCGGTCGCGCTCGTGTGGGGGGCCGCGGTCGTCGCCGACTCCGCGCAGTACTCCACGCTCGTGACGGAGCGTGCGGACCAGCGCTACGTGGGGACCGCGCTGACGCTGCAGCA
>DASZZZ010000011.1:0-53188 GCA_036260375.1 Actinomycetota bacterium | reverse complement strand
CCCGAGTTCGCCATCATGTAGATCGGGTTGAGCTCGTCGAAGCCCTTCTCCATCTCGTCCTTGACGCGCTCGGTCGCCTCGGTCCAGATCTCGATGAGCTCCTGCCGGCGCTCGTCCTCCGTGATGACGCCCTTGCGGTACTGCGACTCGACCTTCTCGGCGCGCTTCTCGTGCTCGGCGAGGATCTTCGGCTTCGCCGCGGGCGTCGTGACGTCCTCGAGCCCGATCGTGACGCCGGCCTTCGTCGCGTACTTGAACCCGACGCTCTTGACCGCGTCGAGGACCTTGGCGAGGTCGGCCTTGTTGTAGGTGCGCGCGCAGCGGTCGACCAGCGCCGCGAGCTCGCGCTTCTTCACCATGGAGTTCTGGAACGGGAAGTCTTCGGGGAACGCCGCGTTGAACATGACGCGCCCGACGGTCGTCTCCTTGAGACGGCGCGGGTTCGCGTCGTACTCCTCCTGCGGCTCGTCCTCGAAACGCTTGAGCCCGCGCACCTTCACCTTGGCGTGGATGCCGACGACGTTGGCGTCGTAAGCCTTCAACAGCTCGTCGGTCGACGAGAACACGCGGCCCTCGCCGGGCTCGCCGTCGTGCGCGACGGTCAGGTAGTAGACGCCGATGATGATGTCCTGCGTCGGCGCGACGATCGGGTCGCCGTGCGCCGGCGACAGGACGTTGTGCGCCGACAGCATGAGGATGCGGGCCTCGGCCTGCGCCTCGGAGCTCAGCGGCACGTGCACGGCCATCTGGTCGCCGTCGAAGTCGGCGTTGAACGCGACGCACACGAGCGGGTGGATCTGGATCGCCTTGCCCTCGACGAGCACCGGCTCGAACGCCTGGATCCCGAGACGGTGAAGCGTCGGCGCGCGGTTCAGCAGCACCGGGTGCTCGTGGATGATCTCCTCGAGCACGTCCCACACGTGCGGACGGCTGCGCTCGACCATGCGCTTGGCGCTCTTGATGTTCTGCGCGTGGCCGAGGTCGACGAGACGCTTCATGACGAACGGCTTGAAGAGCTCGAGCGCCATTTGCTTGGGCAGGCCGCACTGGTGCAGCTTGAGCTTGGGGCCGGACACGATGACCGAGCGCCCCGAGTAGTCGACGCGCTTGCCGAGCAGGTTCTGGCGGAAGCGGCCCTGCTTGCCCTTGAGCATGTCCGACAGCGACTTCAGCGGGCGGTTGCCGGGCCCCGTCACGGGGCGGCCGCGCCGGCCGTTGTCGAACAGCGCGTCGACCGCCTCCTGGAGCATGCGCTTCTCGTTGTTGACGATGATCTCGGGCGCGCCGAGGTCGAGCAGCCGCTTGAGGCGGTTGTTGCGGTTGATCACGCGCCGGTAGAGGTCGTTGAGGTCGCTCGTCGCGAACCGGCCGCCGTCGAGCTGGACCATCGGACGGAGGTCCGGCGGGATGACCGGCACGCAGTCGAGCACCATGCCCATCGGCGAGTTCTTCTTGTTCTCGTCCGTGAACGGCGCGACGACCTTGAGGCGCTTGATGGCGCGCTGGCGGCGCTGGCCCTTGGCGGTCTTGATCTGGTCGCGCAGGTACTCGGCCTCGCCCTCGAGGTCGAGCCCGGCGAGCAGGTCCTTGATGGCCTCGGCCCCCATGCCGCCGCGGAAGTAGTCGCCGTAGCGGTCCTTGAGCTCACGCCACAGGATCTCGTCGTCCTCGATGTGCTTGACGTGCAGGTCGCGGAACGTCTCGAACGCGCGGCGCACGAGCTCGACCTCGCGCTCGGCGCGCTCGCGCACCTCCTTCTGCTGGCGCTCCGACTGGTTCTTGGCCGCGGTCTTCTCGGAGCTGCGGGCCTTGCGGCCCTCCATCTCCTCGAGGCGCGCTTCGGTCTCGCGCAGGATCTCCTCGATGCGCTGGTCGCGCCGCGACTCGATCGACGCGATCTCCTTCTCGACGTCCTCCTCGAGGCGCGGAAGGTCCTTGTGGCGCTTGGGCTCGTCGACCGACGTGACGATCGACGCCGCGAAGTAGATGACCTTCTCGAGCTCCTTCGGCGCGAGGTCGAGGAGGTAGCCGAGACGGCTCGGAACGCCCTTGAAGTACCAGATGTGCGTCACCGGCGCGGCGAGCTCGATGTGGCCCATGCGCTCGCGGCGCACCTTGGCGCGCGTCACCTCGACGCCGCAGCGCTCGCAGATGATGCCCTTGAACCGGACGCGCTTGTACTTGCCGCAGTAGCACTCCCAGTCCTTGGTCGGGCCGAAGATCTTCTCGCAGAAGAGCCCGTCCTTCTCCGGCTTCAGGGTCCGGTAGTTGATGGTCTCCGGCTTCTTGACCTCGCCGTTCGACCACGTACGGATCTGGTCGCCGGTGGCGAGCCCGATCCGGAGTTCGTCGAAGTAATTGACGTCGAGCAACTAGACCTCCTCGACCGAAGACGGCTCACGACGCGACAGATCGATGCCGAGCTCCTCCGCCGTGCGGAAGATGTCCTCGTCGATCTCCTTCATCTCGATCTCCTCGCCCTCCGCCGACAGCACCTCGACGTTCAGGCACAGGGACTGCATCTCCTTGATGAGCACCTTGAACGACTCGGGGATCCCCGGCGTCGGGATGTTCTCGCCCTTGACGACCGCCTCGTAGACCTTGACGCGGCCGAGGACGTCGTCCGACTTGATGGTGAGCAGCTCCTGGAGGCAGTACGCGGCGCCGTACGCCTCGAGCGCCCACACCTCCATCTCGCCGAAGCGCTGTCCGCCGAACTGCGCCTTCCCGCCGAGCGGCTGCTGCGTGATCATCGAGTACGGGCCGGTCGAGCGGGCGTGGATCTTGTCGTCGACCATGTGGCTGAGCTTCAGCACGTACATGTAGCCGACGGTGATCTCGTTGTCGTACGGCTCGCCGGAGCGCCCGTCGTACAGGCGGGCCTTGCCGATCTCGTTGACGAGCGGGTACTCGCGCGGCTTGCGCGACGCGCGCGCCAGCGCGTCGAGGATCTCGTCCTCCTTGGCGCCGTCGAACACGGGCGTTGCGACCCACTGGGGCTCGCGGTCGCGCCATGCCCCCGGCGCGCCGTCGCCGTCGCCGTCCTCCCATCGCATCTTCGCCGCCCATCCGAGGTGTGTCTCGAGCACCTGCCCGAGGTTCATGCGGGACGGGACGCCGAGCGGGTTGAGAATCACGTCGACGGGCGTGCCGTCGGGCAGGAACGGCATGTCCTGCTCGGGCAGGATCTTCGAGATCACGCCCTTGTTGCCGTGGCGCCCCGCGAGCTTGTCGCCCTCGGAGATCTTGCGCTTCTGCGCGACGAACACGCGCACGAGCTCGTTGACGCCCGGCGGGAGCTCGTCGCCGTTGTCGCGGCTGAACTCGCGCACGCCGATGACCTTGCCGGACTCGCCGTGCGGCATCTTGAGCGACGTGTCCCGCACCTCGCGCGCCTTCTCGCCGAAGATCGCGCGCAGCAGGCGCTCCTCCGGCGTCAGCTCGGTCTCGCCCTTCGGCGTGACCTTGCCGACGAGGACGTCGCCGGGACCGACGTCGGCGCCGATGCGCACGATGCCGCGTTCGTCGAGGTCGGCGAGGACGTCCTCCGAGACGTTGGGGATGTCGCGCGTGATCTCCTCGGCCCCCAGCTTGGTGTCGCGCGCGTCGACCTCGTACTCCTCGATGTGGATCGACGACAGCAGGTCCTCCTTGACGACCCGCTCCGACACGATGATGGCGTCCTCGAAGTTGTAGCCCTCGTAGCTCATGAACGCGACGAGCAGGTTGGCGCCGAGCGCCATCTCGCCGTTGTCGGTCGACGGACCGTCGGCGAGGATGTCGCCCTTCTTGACCTTCTGGCCGACGCGCACGACGGGACGCTGGTTGATGCAGGTCGACTGATTCGAGCGGCGGAACTTGTCGAGCTTGTGGACGCGCCGGTCGTTGCCGGCCGCGATCACGATGCGGTCGGCGGAGACCTCTTCGATCGCGCCGTCGACGTCGGCGACGACGACGTCGCCCGCGTCGACCGCGGCGCGGTACTCGAGACCCGTGCCCACGATGGGGGCCTGCGGCCGCAGCAGGGGCACGGCCTGGCGCTGCATGTTGGCGCCCATGAGCGCGCGGTTGGCGTCGTCGTGCTCCAGGAACGGGATCGACGCGGCCGACACGGACACGATCTGCATCGGCGAGACGTCCATGAAGTCGACCTCGGAGGGGTCGACGTACTCGATCTCGTTGTGGCGCGCGCGCACGAGCACGCGGTCCTCGAGGAAGCGGCCGGAGTCGTCGAGCGCGGCGTTCGCCTGGGCGATGATCGCGCGCGACTCCTCGTCGGCGGTGAGGTACTGGATCTCCGTCGAGACGCGGCCGTCGGCGACCTTGCGGTACGGCGTCTCGATGAAGCCGTAGCGGTTGAGGCGCGCGTACGTCGACAACGATCCGATGAGGCCGATGTTCGGGCCCTCCGGCGTCTCGATCGGGCACATGCGGCCGTAGTGGCTCGAGTGCACGTCGCGCACCTCGAAGCCGGCGCGCTCGCGCGACAGTCCGCCGGGGCCGAGGGCGCTGAGGCGGCGCTTGTGCGTGAGGCCGGCGAGCGGGTTCGTCTGGTCCATGAACTGGCTCAGCTGGCTCGACCCGAAGAACTCCTTGATAGCCGCGACGACGGGCCGGATGTTGATCAGCGTCTGCGGCGTGATCGCCTCGACGTCCTGGGTCGTCATCCGCTCGCGCACGACGCGCTCCATGCGCGACAGACCCACGCGGATCTGGTTCTGGATCAGCTCGCCGACGGGACGGATGCGCCGGTTCGCGAAGTTGTCGATGTCGTCGACCTCGTAGTCGGGGTCGCCGGCGTGCAGCTTCACGAGGTAGCGGATCGTCGCGAGGATGTCCTCCTTGCGAAGGACGGTGCCCATCTCCTGGATCGTGTCCTCGTCGGACGACAAGCCGAGCTTCTTGTTGACCTTGTAACGGCCGACCCGCGCGAGGTCGTAGCGCTTCGGGTTGAAGAACAGGTTGTCGAGCAGGCTGCGCGCGCTCTCGACGGTCGGGGGCTCACCCGGACGGAGCTTGCGGTAGATGTCCATGAGCGCGTCGTCCTCGGTCGCGATCGCGTCGCGCTCGAGGGTGTTCGCGATCGACTGCGCGCCCTCGAACAGCTCGAGGATCTCGGCGTCGGCCGTCCCGAACCCCATCGCCTTGAGCAGGACGGTGACGTTCTGGCGGCGCTTGCGGTCGATGCGCACGCCGACGGTGTCGCGCTTGTCGGTCTCGAACTCGAGCCACGCGCCGCGCGCGGGGATGACCTTGCACGTGAAGACGTCCTTGTCCGACGTCTTGTCGATGGCGCGGTCGAAGTAGACGCCGGGCGAGCGCACGAGCTGCGACACGACGACGCGCTCCGTGCCGTTGATGATGAACGTGCCCTTGCCGGTCATCATGGGGAAGTCGCCCATGAAGACCGTCTGCTCCTTGATCTCGCCGGTCTCCTTGTTGATGAACGCGGCGGTCACGAACAGGGGCCGGGAGAAGGTCATGTCCTTCTCCTTGCACTCGTCCTCGTCGAACTTCGGGTCCTTGAACTCGTGCCCGATGAACTGGAGGGCGAGGTTGCCGGTGAAGTCCTCGATCGGGGAGATCTCCTTGAGCGTCTCGCCGAGCCCGACCCGCACGAACCAGTCGAACGACTCCTTCTGGACGGAGATCAGGTTGGGCGGCGGGAGGACGTCCTCGAGCTTGGCGAAGGAACGGCGCTCGCGCAGGGCGTTGAAGGTCAAGCGGGCCTCCTGTGAGTTACCTCGACTGCCGACGCACATCCGGCCGGGTCATCGCCCCGGCCGCCCCCGTCCGGCGTCCTGGGCGGTTCTTAGCCGCGCGACAGGTCGCTACGAACGAACGGGGATTTAACACAGCAAAGAGCCAGTGTAGGCCGCAGCCTTCACTGGCGTCAAGCACGTTGCTTGATCCGGACGATGCGTATGGAAACTCCTCACATCGAGCTGGATGAACCTTAGCCGTCGCGCGCCCCGAGGTCAAGCCCGATTTCGCGCTCTGGCCCAGTCTGCAACGCCGCGCCGCGGCGGCGCGTTCCCCGCGTCCGGTCGCCGGCGCGGCGCCCCGGCGTGCGGCGGGCGCCCCGGAGGGCGCCCGCGCGCGTCCTCGTGTCCGGTTCGCTACTTGAGCTCGACCGTCGCGCCGGCGCCCTCGAGCTTCGAGCGCGCCTCGTCGGCCTGCTCCTTGGTGACCTTCTCGAGCACCGGCTTGGGGGCCGAGTCGACGAGGTCCTTCGCCTCCTTGAGACCGAGGCTCGTCAGCGCGCGGACCTCCTTGATGACCTGGATCTTCTTGTCGCCCGCGGCGGTCAGGACGACGTCGAACTCGTCCTTCTCCTCCTCGACCGCGGCCGCGGCGCCCGCGCCGTCGCCGGCCGGGCCCGCCGCCATCGCGACCGGCGCCGCCGCGGTCACGCCGAACTTGTCCTCGAACGCCTTGACGAACTCGGACAGCTCGAGCACCGTCCAGCCGGCGATCGCGTCGAGCACCTCTTCCTGCGTCAGCGTCTTGTCGGGCACCGCTCCTCCTTGGTCCTGGTCCCACCGGGGCGGGATCTCACGTCGTCTGTGCGCCGGGGCCGCCGGCGCCTCGTCACGCCGGCGCGGGCTCCGTCGCCCCCGCCTCCTCCTTCTGCTGCACGACCTGCGTCAGCATCGAGCCGAGGTCGCGCAGCAACGCCGACAGCACGTTGGCGAGCTGCTGGGCCGGCGAGTTCATCAGCATGGCGATCTTCGCCAGCTGCACGTCGCGGGGCTCGAGCGTCGCGAGCGCCTTCGCCTGGTCGGCGCCGATCACCTTGCCGCGCAGCACGCCGCCCTTGAGCTGCAGGACGGGGAAGCGGCGGGCCGCGTCGTCGAGCGCCTTGGCCGCCGCCGACGCGTCGCCGCGACAGAACGCGATCGCGGTCGGGCCCTCGAGCATGCCGGCGAGCTCGTCGAGGCCGACCTCGCGCACGGCGATGCGCGCGAGCGTGTTCTTGAGGACCTTGTAGTCGGCGTCGGCCTCGCGCAGGGCGTTGCGGACCTCGGCGATGTCGTTGACCCTCAGCCCCCGGTACTCGGTGAGCAGGGCCGCGTCGGCGTCGCGAAAGCGCCCGGCGATGTCCCGCACGGCATCGACCTTCTCGGGTCTCGGCATCCGCATCGCTCCTCGTTCGTAGGCGACGAAAAAAGCGGCCGCCCGAGGACGACCGCACGCGCGCTGCGGATGCGATTCGCCTGCGCCGGTCCCACGAGGGGCTTGGGGGCCCGAAGGCCCGCCGGCGGTCTCGGGCTGACTGCCCGCCCAGGATAGCAGGACCGCGCCGCGCTCTCGTAGACATGCCGGACGCGCCGCGACCGCTTCGATGCCGGGCGGCGCGTCCGCAGCCGTTACGTCCGGACGGCGTCCGCGTCCTCGACGTCCTTGGCCTTCGTCGTGTCGACGCGCACGCCCGGTCCCATCGTCGTCGACAGCGTGATGCTCTTGAGGTAGCGGCCCTTGGACGCGGCGGGCTTGGCGCGCACGACCTCGTCGATCACCGCGGCGTAGTTGGCGGCGAGGTCGTCCTCGGAGAACGAGCGCTTGCCGATGACGAGGTGGAGGTTGCCGTGGCGGTCGGTGCGGTACTCGACCATGCCGCCCTTGATGTCCGACACCGCCTTGGCGACGTCGTTGGTCACGGTCCCCGACTTCGGGTTCGGCATGAGGCCGCGGGGGCCGAGGATGCGGCCGAGCTTTCCGACGACCGGCATCATGTCGGGCGTCGCGACCGCGGCGTCGAACTCGAGCCACCCGCCCTGGATGCGTTCGGCGAGGTCGTCGTCGCCGACGACGTCGGCGCCTGCGTCCTCGGCCGCCTTGGCGTTCTCGCCCTTGGCGAACACCGCGACGCGCACGCTCTTGCCGGTGCCCTTGGGCAGCGACAGCGCGCCGCGCACCATCTGGTCGGCCTTGCGCGGGTCGACGCCGAGGCGCATGTTGACCTCGACGGTCTCGTCGAAGCGCCGCTCGGGCAGCGACTTGATGGCCTTGAGGGCCTCGCGCGGGGTGTAGAGACGCTGGCGGTCGATCGTCTCAAGCGCCTGCGCGTAACGCTTGCTTCGCTTCGTCACTGCAGTTCCCTCCCGTGGTCTGCGACCGCCGGATGCGGCGGTCTCCCACCGTCCAAAGGTCTAGGCGACCGTGATCCCCATGCTGCGGGCGGTGCCCTCGACGATCTTCATCGCGGCCTCGACGTCGTTGGCGTTGAGGTCCGGCAGCTTGAGCTCGGCGATCTCGCGCACGTCGTCGCGCGACACCGTGCCGACCTTGGCGCGGTTCGGCTCGCTCGAGCCCTTGTCTACGCCGGCTTTCTGGCGCAGCAGCACCGCGGCCGGAGGCGTCTTGGTCACGAAGCTGAACGAACGGTCCTCGTAGACCGTGATCTCGACCGGCACGATCGTGCCCGTCTGCTGCTGCGTCGCGGCGTTGTACTGCTTGCAGAACTCCATGATGTTGATGCCGGCCTGGCCGAGGGCCGGGCCGACGGGCGGCGCGGGCGTCGCCTGCCCCGCCGGGATCTGGAGCTTGAGCACCTGGGCCACCTTGCGGCGGCGGCCGCCTCCTGCGGTCATCTGCGCGTCTCCTCGCTAGAGCTTGGCGACCTGGTCGAAGCCGAGCTCGACCGGAGTCTCGCGGCCGAAGATGTTGACGAGCACCTTGAGCTTCGACTGGTCGACGTTGATCTCCGAGATCGTGCCGGTGAAGTTGGCGAACGGACCCGACGTCACGCGCACGCTCTCCTGCTCCTCGAACTCGAGGCGCGGCCGCAGCTTCTTCTGCTCCGGCTTGACCTGCAGGATGCGGTTGATCTCCTTGCCGGACAACGGGGTCGGCTTGGCTCCGCCGCCGACGAACCCGGTGACGCCGGGAGTGTTGCGCACGACGTACCACGAGTCGTCCTCGAGGTACATGCGGCACAGGAGGTAGCCGGGAAAGACCTTCTTCTTGACGACTTGCTTGCGGCCCTGCTTGATCTCCATGACGTCTTCCATCGGGATGACGACCTCGAAGATCTTGTCCTCGACGTTCATCGACGAGATGCGCGACAGCAGGTTCGCCTTGACCTTGTTCTCGTAGCCGGCGTAAGTGTGGATGACGTACCAGTCGCCGGGTCGCTCGGTCGGCGGGATCGACGCCTCGTCAGCGACGAACTCCTCGTCGTCGGCCTCCGTGTCCTCGACCGTCTCGGCGGTCGCCGGCGCGGTCGCGTCGGACGCCGGGGTCGCGTCGGCCGGAGCCTCAGCGGTCTCGACGTCGGCCGTCGCGGTCTCGGAGCCGGCGGTGGGGTCGGCGACGACGGGCTCGGGCGCCGTCACCGCGGCCGCGTCGACGCCCGGCGACGCGTCCGCCTCGGGAGCCGCGACCGCGGCGTCGGCGTGCTGCTGGTCCGTGGTGGCTTCGCTCATACCTCTACTCCGAACAGGGCCAGGACCGCCTTGGTGAAGACGTAGTCCATGGCGAAGATGACGGCCGCGATGACGACCGTGGCCACGACGACCACGATCGAGTAGGCGACGACCTCCTGGCGCGTCGGCCACGCGACCTTCTTGAGCTCGGCCACGACCTCCTTGACGAAGTCGCGCGGTTTGGTGCGCTCGCGCTTGGCCGTCGGCGCGGGCTTCACGACCGGACGCGTCGCGCGCGACGCCTCCTGCCGCTTCATGGCTCGCTTGTACTGCCTGTTCACGGGAACCCTTTCCGTCGCCGCCGTGCCCGGACGCGCTTCGTAAGGCTCAGTGCCCGGGGGATAGACGAGCGACTAGGGTAGCACCACGGGCACGATCGCGCGTGCGGCCGGGCCGAGACGCGCTCGCGCGCCGTCTGTGCGCGCGTCAGGTCGAGACGACCGAGACGGCGGTGCGATAGACGTCGAGCGCCGCGTCGACGCGCCCGCGGGCCCGCAGGAGCTCGGCGAGCGCGCCGTAGGCGGTGACGAGCTCGGCGTGCTGCTCGGTGCGCTCGTAGACCTCGACCGCAGTGCGCAGGTGCTTCTCGGCCGCGACCGGGTTCGACCCGGCGAGCACGGCGCCTAGCTCGCGGTGCGCCCACGCCAGCGTCGGCGCGTCGCCGTCCTCGACGAGGGCGATCGCGGCCTCGAGCAGCTCGCGGGCGCGCTCGACGCGCCCCTCGAGCCGCTCGACGCGCGCGAGCTCGTTGAGCGCGCGCGCCTCGTCGCTGCGGTCGCGGCTCTCCGCGAACACGATGCGCGCCCGCTCGAGCTCGACGCGTGCGTCGGCGAGATGCCCCTGGCGGCTGAGGACGAGCCCACGAGCGAGGCGCGCCGCGCCCGTCTCGGACTTGAGTTCGAGGTGGCGGAACAGGTCCTCGGCGCGCCCGAGCGAGCGGCGCGCGTCGTCGGGGCGGCCGCGGTGCAGCAGCAGCCGGGCGACGTTCATGTGCATCTGCGCGAGGCGCAGGGGATCGGAGACCTCGGGCAGCAGCTCCAGCGCCCGCCCCGCGGCGCGCTCGGCGTCGTGCGCGAGGCCGGCGTCGAGGTACGCGTCGACCAGCGACGCGTCGACGCGGGCGACCGCCTCGGGGTCGACGAGACCGGCGCGCTCGAGCGCGTCGCGCGCCGCCTCGAGCACGTAGACGGCATGGCGGATGTCGCCGAGGGCCTGGAGGCAGCGCGCCCGCCCCGCGACCGCGTCGACCACGGCGGTCGGGGGCTCGCACCGCAGCAGGCGCTCGGCGCGCTCGTAGTGCTCGAGCGCCGCCTCGGGCTCCCCGCGCCGTTCGCACAACAAGCCGGTGATCTCCTCGGCCTTCGCCTCCACGACCGGGACGTCGTGGCGGCGCGCCGCGTCCCGCACTTCGGCGACGGCGTCCCCGGCGCGCTCGAGCTCGCCCGACGAGATGGCGACGCGCGCCTCGTGGAGGCGGAGCTCGAGCGACGGCCGCAGCGACGGCGAGCGGCCCGTCCGCAGCTCGTCGACGCCGACGCCGAGCTTCGCCGCGAAGTGCTCCAGCGCGGCGTCCGAGGGCCGGCGGCGGCCGGACTCGATCGTGCTCACGTGCGCGCCGGTGTAGTGCGGCGCGGCGAGCTGCTTCTGCGACAGCCCGCGCGCGAGGCGCAGGTCTCTGATGCGGTCCCCGAGGTCCATCCGTCCCCTCCTCCCGATCCTGTCCGCACTGTAAGCGCCGAGGGGCGCCCGCACCATCGGGTTCGGGCGACCGGGTTGATTTCGCCCGAACCGGGTGCGACCTTGCCCTGGCAAAGCGTCCGACGAGCCGGCCGCCAATGGCCTTGTTAAAGGGCGGTCGGCGCTAGCGACGGAAGGGGGGAGACGATGAAGCGAGCGACCATGCGCGCGCGGCAGCTGGCGACGACCGTCGCGACGTTCGCGGCGCTGTGGCTGACCGCGGCGGCGAACTGGCCCAAGACCTGATTCGCCGCGTGCGTGCCGGAGGAGCTGTGGCGGACTCCTCCGGCACCACCCACGTCTCACCCTGCGACGAGCGGCGCCACCGTCCGGCACCGGCGACGTCACACCGGGCGCGCGAACGAGCGCCGCTCCGCCTCCACCCCGGCGCGGACGTCGCACGCGCTCACGTGGTCGTCGACGATTCCAACCGCCTGCATGAACGAGTACACCGTCGTGGGACCGACGAACGACCACCCCCGTCGCTTGAGGTCCTTGCTCATCGCGATCGACTCCGGGCTCGTCGTGAGCGCGCGCAGCGTCGGCCAGTCCAGGGTCTGGGGGCGCGCATCCTCGGGCGGCTCGTACGACCACGCGTAGCGAGCGAGGCTCCCGACGTCGTCGACGAGCTCGATGCAACGGCGGGCGTTGTGGATCGTCGCCTCGATCTTGCCGCGGTGGCGGACGATGCCCGCGTCGCCGAGCAGGCGCTCGACGTCGCGCTCGTCGAAGCGCGCGACCGACTCGACGTCGAACGACGCGAACGCGCGCCGGAAGCTCTCGCGTTTGCGAAGGATCGTCAGCCAGCTGAGGCCCGACTGGAAGCCCTCGAGGCAGAGCTTCTCGAACAGGCGGTCGTCGTCGGCGACCGGGCGGCCCCACTCGTCGTCGTGATACGCGACGTAGAGCGGATCGCCGCCGCACCACCAACAGCGCGCGACGCCGTCGTCGCCGCGCTCGACACCGGTCACCGGCACGTCCACGACACCGCCTCCTCCTACTCGTGCAGCGGACCGGCGCCGCTGCGACGTCGACGAGCGCCGCAATTACGCCTTGCTCCGCGCGTCGGGGTCAAGGACGACTAGACGTGGGATCGAACGCGCCGAGCCGCGCACGAAAGCAGCACGACGAGGTCCGCGATGGGCCAACGCCGCGCGAGCACGCGATGCAGGGAATGTCGCCGATGATGACGCGGCGGTGGACATGACGCTAACTGTGTGGCTATGTTGTCGAAGGACTTTCTTACGACCAGGAGGCGGACGGGATGGCGGGATTTGCCAACTTCTCGGGACGATGTGGAGAGAACTCGTCGGCCACGGCCGACACTCCTCTTCAGCCGAACCAACAGGTCCAGGTCAACGGCAACGCCGACCTCAGCTCTTGCGTCAGGGCGAACGACAACGCGTGCGTGTACGGCATCACGCTGACCGGGTCCCCCGGCATCTACGACTACGTCGTCAACGTCGACGCTCAGGGCCCCGAAGGCTTCTTCTCCGGTGGCATGTACCTCGCGTTCACCGACGAGAGCGGCGACAAGTACCACCTCATGGTCTACAGCAGCTACCGATCGGTGCACACGGTCAGGTACAACAGCGAGCAGCCTGCGATCACCAGGATCGAGTGGAGCAACCACTCGATCCCGTAGACGCCACGCGACGGTTCGCTGGAGGCTGCGTCGTCTGACTTCGGTCGTCGGACGACCACCATGGTGTAATCGACGTCGTGGTGATCGAGGGGAACACACGGCCGACGTCGCAGTGGCGGCCGCGGTGACGGACTCGATCGTCGCGGCGGGAGGCCCTCGGAGCGCTTCGGGAGCGTCGTCGTTCGAAAGCGTGTCGGAGCGAGGCTGACGACGTGCGCACGGGGCGCGTCTCCGTATTCATCGTCTTCGTGCTCAACGGCGTCATCGCCGGCTCGTGGGGGCCGCGCGTGCCGGCGATCGCCGAACAGATCGGCGCGAGCCACGGAGAGCTCGGACTGGCACTGTTCGGCGCGCCCGTCGGGCTCGTCATGGCGGCGTCGTTCGCGGGTCGGATGTGCGCCCGCTTCGGCGCGCGCGTCGTCGTGCTCGCGTCGGCCGTCGTCGCGGCGGGCGTGCTGCCGGTCCTCGCGCTCGTCACGTCACCCCTGGAATTCGGCCTCGTCCTGATCGTGCTCGGCGGGGCGTTCGGCGTGTTCGACGTCGCGATCAACGTCGCCGCGGTGACCGTCGTCCGCCGCGTCGAGCGGCCGGTGATGCCGGTCTTCCACGCGGGGTTCAGCTTCGGCGGGCTGGCGGGGGCGTTGGCCGCCGCGCTCGCGGCCAACCGAGGCCTGGACCTGCTCCCGTACTTCGTCGTCATTCTGGTGGCGAGCCTCGCCGTCACCGCGGGCGTGATCGGTTTCGTGCCGCGGGAGGACCCCGCCGCCCACGCCGGCAGGCGCCGCGACGGACCCGCCGGACTCGACTCCAGCCTCTTGCGGCGCCCGTTGCTGTGGCTCCTCGGCGTCACCCTGTTCTGTGCCGCGATCGCCGAGGGCTCGAACTATGACTGGGCGGCCCTGTTCGGGGTGCGCGAGCGAGGCATGTCCGAGGCCGGCGGCGCGCTTCTGGGCGCCGTCTTCTGCGTGGCGATGGGGATCGTGCGGCTGCTCGGCGAGCAGATCCAACGCCGCTTCGGTGCCATTCGAACGCTGGTCGTCGGCGCTGTGCACGCCGGAGTCGGTCTGCTGCTGGCCGCGATCGTGCCGTCCGCGTGGGTGACCTACGCCGGCTACGTGCTCGCCGGCGGCGGCGTCGCAATGGCGTTCCCGGTCGTGCTCGACCTCGCCGGCGCAGTCGGACGGCGTAGCGACGGGACCGGCGGCGAGCGTGAGGTCGGCTTCGTCACGACGATCGCGTACCTGGGCTTCCTGATCGGTCCGCCCCTGTTCGGCGGCATCGCCGAGCTGACCAGCCTGTCGTTCGCCATGGGCTTCGCGGGCGTCGTCGCGCTCCTGATGGCGCCCGCCGCCCTCGCCTCGGCCGCCGCCCACCGGCGCGAGGAGGAAATCGCTCACCAGATGAGGGTCGCCGCGTGAGCGCGATCGATGCGGCGGCCGGTGTAGGCCGAGGAACTCGGTCCGCGCAGCGACCGGGACCTGGGCAACTAACCGCAAGCGTTGACGCATCTCGCGCTGATCGACGCGCTCGTGCGCGTGACCAGGGTCGAGGAGCCCGCAGCGACTGCAGCTCAGCGCGCGCGGACCCGATTGGCCGACGGGGGGCGGACGCATCAGTAGTTCGCAGGGCGGGAGGGACTCGAACCCCCGACCACTGGTTTTGGAGACCAGCGCTCTACCAAACTGAGCTACCGCCCTTCGTGCCGCGCGAGTCTAGTGCTTTCGCGCCCGACGGGGCGGGCGACGGTCAGGCGGCGGCGGGGCGGCGGACGCGGGCGCGCCACAAAGCGGTGGCCCCGGCCCCCGCGAGCGCGATGACGACACCTCCCGCGTACGCCTTGCGGTTGCGCACGACGTGGGTCCGGACGTGGTCGATCCTGCGGTCGCGGGCCGGGATGTCGGCGAGCGCCCGGGCGAGGCCGGGCGGCGGCTCGACGACGTGCGTCGTGAGGCCCCCGAGGGCGTCGCGCAGCTCCTCGTAGCGCGCCAGCTCGGCGGCGCACGCGGCGCAGCGGGCGACGTGGCGGCGGACGGACAGCGGCGCGTCGCCGCGCGTCGCGTACGCCGGCAGCTGGGCGCGGATCTCGTGACAGCTCATGCGCCCGGCTCCTCCCCGTAGACCGCGTCGCGCAGCCTCTTGCGGCCCCGGTGCACGCGCACCTTGGCGGCCGTCTCCGACACCTTCGTGCGCTCCGCGATCTCCTCGATGGAGAGCCCGTAGACGTCGCGCAGGACGACCGCGACGCGGTAGTGCTCCGGCAGGGCCGCGAGCGCCTCCTCGAGCGCGCCGGTCCCGAGGCGCGCGTCGACGATCGACTCCGTCGTCTCGACCGTCGCCACCCTCGCCAGCACGTCGTCCTCCACCTTCGTCTCGTGCGCCCTTCGACGCCCGCGGCTGCGCTGCTTGGACAACGCCGCGTTCGTCGCGATCCGGTACAGCCACGTCGTGACCTGCGCATCGCCGCGAAACCCGGCGAGGCCGCGCCACGCCCGCAGGTACGCGTCCTGCGTCGCCTCGGCGGCGTCGTCGCGGTCCGCGAGGATGCGGAGGCACAACGTGTACACCTGCCGGTGCGTGGCCTCGACGAGCTCATCCCACGCCCGCTCGTCGCCCGCGCGGCAGCGCTCGAGGACGTCGGGCGGGACGAGCTCGTCGCGCGCCTCGCTCCGGCCGATACCCTTTTGACGCCTCACGGCCCCCGAGGTTACAGACGAGTCCGCGCCGGCGCAGGCGTACGCTTGTATCGCCATGGTGGACGCGCACCTTCCCCGCTTCTCGCAGGCGGTGGTCGCCGCCGCGCTGGCGCTCGCGTTCCTGTTCGACGTCGCCGCGGCCGTGCCCGTGACCGCCGCCGTCCTGCTGCTGTCGGTCGCGGGCGGGCGCCGTCTCAACGCATTCGCGTACCTCTACCGCGCGCTGCCGATCCCGCGCGGCGAGCTCGAGCCCGCCGCGCCGCCCCGCTTCGCGCAGGCCCTCGGCGCGCTGTTCCTCGGCGTCGCGAGCGCGGGACTGTGGCTCGCCGAGCGCGACACGATCGCGTGGTGGGCGCTCGGTTGGGGCCCGGCGCTGCTCGTCGCGATGCTCGCGGCCCTCGCCGCGACGACGTCGTTCTGACTCGGATGCGAGATCTACCTGCTCGTGCAGCGGGTACGGACGAAGCGATGACGGCGGGTCGCGCCCTCGCGCTCGTCGCGCTGGCCGCGGCCGCGGCCCTCGGGCTCGCGGCCCTGCGCGGCTTCCGCATGCGCCGCGCGGCGGGCCCGGCCGAGATCGCCGTCGCCGACCTGGGGCTCGAGCTGATGGCGGGATGCTGTGCGTTCATCGTGTTCACGTCCGCGGCGTGCCGTCCGTGCAAGAACGCGCTGCGAGTCGTCGAGGCCGCGGCGCGCGTCGCCGCGAGTCCGACCGAGGTCGCGGCGGTCGACGCCGTCGAACGCTCCGACCTCGCGGTGCGCTACGACGTCCGCACCGTGCCGACGACGTTCCTCGTGACCGCGAGCGGACGCGTGGTCGACCGCTGGCGCGGCGTCCCCGATCCCGGCGAAGTGCGCGCCGCGCTCGGCCGCGTCGCGTGACCCGGGGCTAGGGTGGACGCCATGGACGTGCACACCGACGCCGTGCTCGACGCACTGCGTGGGCGCGGCCACCGCATGACCGAACAGCGGCGCGCGATCGTCGACGAGATCATGCGAACGAGCGGCCACATCGAGCCACAGGACGTCGCGCGCCGCGCCCGCGCGCGCGTCCCCCGCGTCAACGACTCGACCGTCTACCGCACGCTCGAGCTGCTCGAGGAGATGGGCTTCATCTCGCACTCGCACATCGACTCCGGCGCGCACTACCACCACGCGGCGCGGCGCGACCACGCGCACCTGGTGTGCTCGTCGTGCGGGCGCTCCGACGCGGTCCCGCTCGACGAGCTGCGCGACGCGGCGGCCGCGCTCGAGCGCAGGAGCGCGTTCACCGCCGACTTCAGCCACTACGCGATCGGGGGCCTGTGCCGGGACTGCTCCGAACGCGGCGCCGCGCACCATTCGCGCGCCGCGCACGGCGCCCCTCACACGGGGCGCGGCTCGGGGCGGAAGCCGTAAGGGAGCTCAAGCCGGGCCGTGGCCATGAGCGCGTCGTCGGCGAGCAGGCGAGCGGTGGACCCGTCGGCGAGGATCCGACCGTCGCTCATCACGACCGCGCGCGGGCACAGCTGCAGCGCGTAGGGGAGGTCGTGCGTCACGACGACGACCGTGACGTCGAGCCGGTCGAGGACCTCGGCGAGCTCACGCCGGCTCGCCGGGTCGAGGTTCGAGGTCGGCTCGTCGAGCACGAGGACGTCGGGCTCCATCGCGAGCACGGTCGCGAGCGCGACGCGGCGGCGCTGCCCGAAGCTGAGATGGTGGGGGGGCCGCGCCGCGAACGGCTCCATCCCGACCGCGGCGAGGGCGCGCTCGACGCGCTCGTCGAGCTCGTTCCCGCGCACGCCCAGGTTCGCCGGCCCGAACGCGACGTCGTCGCGCACCGACGGCATGAAGAGCTGGTCGTCGGGGTCCTGGAACACGATGCCGACGCGCCGCCGGACGTCGCGCAGCGTCGCCTTCGTGACGGGAACGCCGGAGATCACGACGCGGCCGCGCTGCGCGCGGTACACGCCGTTGAGGTGCAGCACGAGCGTCGTCTTGCCGGCGCCGTTCGGTCCGAGCAGGGCGACGCGTTCGCCTCGCTCGACGCGCAGGTCGACGCCGTGGAGCGCCCGATGTCCGTCCGGATACGAGAACGCGACGTCCTCGACGGCGATCGCCGGCGGCGTCACGCGACCGACCACGCGAGCGCGCACACGACGGCCGCCGCCATCGGGACCGACAGCGCCGCGCGCCACTGCGCGCGCGACGCGGGTCGTTCGCGCGCGACCGGGGGCATGACGCCGGAGAAGCCGCGCGACAGCATCGCGACGTGGACGCGCTCACCGCGCTCGAACGACCGCACGAACAGCGTCGCGAGCGTGGCCCCCGACGCGCGCGCCGCGCGCAGCCCGCGCCCGTCGTAGCAGCGCGCCGCGCGCGCGAGGCGCATGCGCCGCACCTCGCCCGTGACGACGTCCGCGTAGCGGATCATGAAGCCCGCGATCGCGGTCGCGGCGCGCGGCGCGCGCAGCCGCTCGAGGCCGTGCAGCACGTCGGCGACCGTCGTCGTCGCGCCGAGCACGATCATGGCCGCGGTCGTCAGCGTCGCCTTGGCGACGACGTTCCACGCCGCCCACGATCCCTCCACCGAGAGCGCGACGCCGGCGACGTCGACGCGCGGCCCCCCGCCGACGAACGGCAGCAGCAGGGCGAACGCGACGAACGGCAGCTCGAGCGTGAGACGGCGCGCGACGAAGGGGGCCGGGACGCGCCCCGCGCGCGCGGCCGCGGCGACGACGACGGCATGCGCGGCGAACGCCCACACCGCAACGCGCGGCGTCGCGACGACCGCGACGACGAACGCGAGCGCGGCGACGACCTTGCAGTGCGGCGCGGCGTCGTGCAGCGGCGAGCGCGCGTGGACGTAGAGCCCGTGCGCGTGGCCGCCGCTCACGGCGCCCGCTCCGCCCGCGCCCGCCGGCGGGCGCGGGCGCGCAGCGCCGCGAACAGCGCGAGCGCGACGCCGAACGTCGCGAGCGCGCCGAGCGCCGTCGCCATGCCCGTCGCGGCGCGCTCGTCGTCGACGCCGTCGAGCGCGTAGCCGGCGACGGGGCCGTCGTCGAGCGCGTGGGACCGCTCGGAGCGCGCGAAGTCGTGGTCGCGCGCGACGCGCGCGAGCCCGTCGGGGGCGTCGCTCGCCCACGGTGCGACGACGAGCGCGGCCACCGCGACGGCGGCGACGGCGGCCGCGACGCGCCGAGCCCGCCGCGACGTCGTCACGCCCGCGCCCCCACGCGCGCGCCGCGCGGCGCGACCGCGGCCGTCCCGCGCGCGCCGTAGACGAGGTCGGGCCGGACGTCGAGCACGGCGCGCAGCGCGAACGCCGTCGCGACGCCCTCGCCGGCCGCGATCGCGGCGTGGACGGCGAGCATCGAGACGGCGACCGCGGCGGGCGACGCGCCGCCGGCGCCGCCGAGCGCGTACTCGAGTGAGAACGCGGCGGCCGACGCGAGCACCGACGCGGTCGCCGCGACGCCGCCCGCGATCACCACTCCGCGACGCGTCCGGGGCACGACGGCGCGGACGCAGACGAACACGCCGTAGCCGAGCAGCGCGCCCACCAGCGCGAGGTTGACGACGTTGAGCCCGAGCGCCGTGAGCCCGCCGTCGGCGAACAACGTCTGGACGACGACGACCACGGTCACGCACAGCACCGCGGTCCACGGTCCGACGAGGATCGCGGCGAGCACGCCTCCCATGAGGTGGCCGCTCGTGGCGGCGGCGACCGGCACGTTGACCGTCTGCGCCGCGAACAGGAACGCGGCGACGAGGCCGGCGAGAGGCACGCTGCGGTCGTCGAGGTCGCGCGCCGCGCGGCGCGCCGCCACGGCGACGCCGCCGGCCGCCGCGGCGCCGGCGGCGAGCGACGTCGTGGCGTCGAAGAACCCGTCGGGGACGTGCAGCGCGGGACCCGCTTCCGTGTCGTTGTTGCAATGGCTTGCAACAACGACTCTAGCGCGGCGCTAGCGGTCGCGCGGGGCGTCCGCCGGTGCCGTCGCCCCGGGAGCGGCCAGGCCGGGATCAGGATCGGGGGCGTCCGCGGGCGGCGCTCCCGTGCCGCCCGGCGGCGGCGCCTCGACCGCGGCGGGAGCGCGCGGCGGCGTCCACGCCGCGCCGGGCACCGCGAGGCCGTGCGCGGGGACCACCGACGGCGGCGTACGGGCGCGCGAGTACGGGCTCACCTCCTCGCCGAGCACGCGCGTCGTCCACACGTGACCGAGCAGGAGCTTTGCGACCGCGACCGCCGGCACGCCGAGGAGCACGCCCCAGAAGCCGGCGAGCGTGCCGCCGGCGAGCAGCGCCAGGACGACCGTCGCCGGGTGCAGCTGCACGGTGCGCCTCATGATCTGCGGGCTGATGAGGTGGTTGTCGAGCTGCTGCACGACGAGCTCGACGATGGCCGCCTTGAGCCCGAGCCCGACGCCCGCGGTCATGACGCCGACGAAGAAGCCGACGGCGCCGCCGATGAACGGGCCGACGAGCGGGATGAGGTTGAAGAACCCGGCGATCGCCCCGATCACGAGCCAGAACGGCAACCCGACGAGCCGGAACCCGACCGCCGACAGCACGCCGACGATCACGGCGACGAAGAACTGTCCGCGAAAGAAGCCGCCCACCGTGCGAACGACCTTCGACCCGAGGTCGCGCGCCTCGTCGCGATGCTGCGCGGGAACGAGGTTGAGCAGGTCGCGCTGCAGATGCGGGAGATCGATGAGCAGGTACAGCGCCAGCAGCGGCGCGAGCACGAAGATGAGCACGCCCTCGAGCACCGTCGCGCCGAGCTCGGTGATCCGGCCCGCCTGGCGGCCGAGCACGTCGCGGAACTCCTCGATGACGCGGTCGCAGCTCGGCCCCTCGGCAACCGGATCCTCGACGCCCAGCAGGCACGACACCTGCGACGTCTCCACGGTGATGCCGAAGCGGTCCTCGAGCCCTGCGGCGACGCCGTCGACGAACTCGACGATCTCGACCTTGAACTGCGGCCACTGGTCCTGGAACTCGCCGACCTGCGCCGCGACGAGCGGCGCGATCGCGATCACGAGCAGCGTGAAGCCGCCGAGCACCACGACGTAGGTCCCGATCGCGCCGAGCGCGCGCGGGACGCCGCGGCGCTCGAGCCGCGTCACGATGGGGTTGAGCAGGAAGATGATCAGGAACGCCAGGATCAGAGGCGGGAAGATCACGCGCACCTCGAACAGCAGCCATCCGAGGATCGCGACGCACGCCAGGATGCCGATGATCGACCACGCCGCGATCCCGGCGCGGCGCAGGCGCTCGCCCGGCGGCAGCTGCGGCGCCCGTGTGCTCACGAAGTCAGTATGCCGCGCCGCACCCGCCCCGACTCGTCACCAGGGCAGGCCGCGCACGAGGCGCTCGACGACGTCGGCGACGGCGCCCGCCGGGTCGTCGCGCGCTTGCCGCTCGCCGACGTGCTCCACGAGCCCGGCGGCCGCGGCGATGCCGGCTCCCGCGAGCGCGTCGCGGCCGAGCGCCACCGTCCCCGCGACCGCGACGCACGGCACGCCCGCTGCGCGCGCGACGCGCGCCACGCCCGCGGCGACCTTGCCGCCGAGCGTGCCGGCGTCGAGACGCCCCTCGCCGGTCACGACGAGGTCGGCCCCGGCGACGGCGCGCTCGAGACCCGCGGCGCCGGAGACGAGCTCGAAGCCGCCGTCGAGGCGCGCGCCGGCGAACGCGACCAGGCCCGCGCCGATGCCGCCGCCGGCGCCGCCGTGCGGCAGCGCGCGCACGTCGATCCCGACATCGCGCGCGACGACCTCGGCGAGCCGCTGCAGGCCCGCCTCCAGCCGCGCCACGTCCGCGTCGCCGGCGCCCTTCTGAGGGCCGAACGTCCGCGCCGCGCCGCGCGGCCCCAGCAACGGGTTGTCGACGTCGCACGCGGCGACCACGGCGCCGGGCGCGATCCGCACGGCGCGCTCTCCGTCGACGCGCGCGAGCGACGCGAGCGCGCCGCCGCCCGGGGCCAGCTCCTGCCCGAGGCGATCGAGGAAGCGCCACCCGAGCGCCGACGCAGCGCCCGCGCCGCCGTCGGTCGACGCGCTGCCCCCGACCGCGACCACGACCGCGCCCGGGTGCGCGCCGCGCCGCTCCAGCGCGGCGCGCAGCAGCTCGCCGGTGCCGCGCGACGTCGCCGCGAGCGCGTCGAGCGCACCGTCGAGCAACGCGAGCCCCGACGCCGCCGCCATCTCGACCACGACGCGGCCGTCGGACAGCAGCGCGAGCGGTGCGTCGACCGGCGCGCCGAGCGGACCGTGCACGCGCACGCGCTCGACGCGGCCCCCTACGGTCGTCACGAGCGAGGCGATCGTCCCGTCGCCGCCGTCGGCGAGCGGAACGAGGTCGACGCGCGCGCCCGGGTCGACGCGCCGGACGCCGCGCGCGATCGCGCGCGCGACCGCGGGTGCGTCGAGCGAGCCCTTGAACTTGTCGGGCGCCGCGACGACGTACACCGCGGCGTCCTTAGGATGTCGCCATGCCGCAGAGCGTCAGCATCGTCCTCGTATCCAACCGCGGCCCCGTCTCGTACGTCGAACGCGACGGCGGCTTCGGGCTCAAGCGCGGCGCGGGCGGGCTCGCGGGCGCGCTCGACCCGGTCGCGCGCCGGCTCGGCGACGACGCGCTGTGGATAGCGTCGGCGACGTCGGACGCGGACCGCGCCGCACTCGAGGCCGGCGAGGTCCCGCGTCTGCGCGACGAGCTCGGTTACGCGGTCGAGCTCCTCGACGTCGACGACGCGACGTACGACCGCTACTACAACGAGGTCTCGAACCGCATGCTGTGGTTCGCGAACCACTGCCTGTTCGACGAGGTCGGCATCGACGACTTCGGCGACGACGCCGTCGCGGCATGGCGCGACGCGTACGAGCCCGTCAACGAGCGCTTCGCGCGCGCCGCGGCGGAACGCTCGCGGCCGGCGCAGTTCGTGCTGTTCCAGGACTATCACCTCGCGCGCGCGCCGCTGCACCTGCGCCGCATACGCCCGGAGCAAACCAGCTTCCACTTCACGCACTCGTCGTTCGGCGGGCCCGACTGCCTGTGGCGGCTGCCGTCGTCGCTGCCGGAGGACGTCGTGACCGGGATGCTCGGAGCCGATCTGCTCGGCTTCCACGTCGGTGCGTGGGCGCGCAACTTCCTCGCGTGCTGCGAGCGCGTCGGCGCGCGCGTCGACCACGAGCGCGGGCGCGTCGAGCACGACGGACGTTCGACGTGGGTGCGCACGTACCCGATCCCCATCGATCCCAAGGAGCTGCGGGCGCGCGCCGGCGGCGACGCGGCACGCGCGTGGGCCGACCGGCTCGAGCTCGGCGACGGCGTCCTCGTCGTGCGCGCCGACCGCTCCGAGCCGGCCAAGAACGTCGTGCGCGGGTTCGAGGCGTTCGGCGCGCTGCTCGATCGCCGCGCCGACCTGCGCGGCCACATCCGCTTCGCCGCGTGTCTGTACCCGTCGCGCTCGGGCATGGAGGAATACCGACGCTACGCCGCCGACGTCGAAGCGGTCGTCGAGCGCGTCAACGGCCGTCACCCCGGCTCGGTGCAGCTGTTCTTCCAGGACGACTTCGACCGCACCGTCGGCGCGCTAATGGTGTACGACGCCCTGCTCGTGAACTCGATATGCGACGGCATGAACCTCGTGTCGAAGGAGGGGCCGGTCGTCAACCGCCGCGACGGCGTCCTCGTGCTGTCGGAGACGGCCGGCTCGTTCGAGCAGCTCGGCGAGCACGCGATCACGATCGCCGACCCGTACGACGTCGACGCGACCGCGGACGCGCTCGAGCGCGCGCTGGAGCTGTCCGCGGACGAGCGCGCGCGGCGCGCGACGGCGCTACGGCGCGCGGTCGAGGCGACGACCCCCGACGACTGGATCGAGGCGCAGCTCGACGACCTCGTCGCGCTGCGCGAGCACGGCGAGCCGTCGAGCGCGCCGCCCGCGCCGTAGCAGCGCGGCCCGGAGCGCGCGTTCCGCCGGCGAGCGACGTCCTAGCCGGGGCCCGCGAGGCGCTCGAGCAGCTCGACGACGCCAGCCGGCCCCCGAACGACGACGTCGGCGCGCGCGAGGACCTCGGGCGGGGCCTCGTCGGAGTCGACCGCGACCCGCACCGCGACGGCGCCGTCGCGCTCGAGCTCGTCGAGCGCGTCGAACGCGGGCAGGTCGACGACGTCGTCGCCGACGAACGCGGCCGCGGCGAGCCCGAGAGCGCGCGCCCGGTCGAGCACGACGAGCCGCTTCGAGAACTCGGCCGGCGGGCGCAGCTCGAACGCCATGCGGCCCCCGGCGCGCACGAGGCCGTGCCGGTCGGCGAGCTCTGCGGCGAGGTCGTCGAGCGCGCGCTCCGCCGCGGCCGGGTCGGCGGCGGCGCGGTAGTGCAGCGTCGCCATCACGCCCTTGTCCTCGACCATGACGCCGGGGAGCGCGAGCCGCTCCAGCGCGGCGGACGCGTCCGCGATCGCGCGCGCCATCACGTCGCGATACGGACGAGCCCGCTCCGACGGCACGACGCGGCCCCCGTCGGTGCGCTCCGCCCCGTGGACGCCCCAGATCTCGACGTCGGGTCCGAGCCATTCGAGCAGCTCCGTGGCGCTGCGCCCGGACACGATCGCGACGAGCGCGAAGCGCGCCGCGACGCGCTCGAGTGCCGCGGCGACGCCCGCCGCGGGGCGCGCGTCGGAGGGGCGTTCGACGATCTCCGACAGCGTGCCGTCGAAGTCGAGGAACAACCCGGCGCGCGCGGCGCGTGCGGACAACTCGGCGATCGGGTCCACGGGGCGAGGCTAGCGCGGACGCGCGCCGCGACGGGCCGCCACTAGGATGCGCGCATGCGACTGCGCCTCGCCGCCGTCGTCGTGCTCGTGGCGGCCCTGACGGCGTGCCGCTCGGACCGCGTCGACCTCGTCTACCGCTTCGAGGAGGGCGACGAGCTGCGCTACCGGCTCGAGGCCGACGCCGCGACGCGGTGGAACCTCGGCGAGCCGGGCAGCGGCTCGTACCGCGCCGAGTTCACCGTGACCGAGACCGTCCGGGCCGCGTCGGGCGACGAGGCGATCGTCGCGGTGACCGTCGATCCCGTCTCGGTCGAGGGCCGCGGCCTGCTGCCGCCGGGGGGCGAGACGCGCACGTTCGAGCTGCGCGTCGGCGCGCGCGGACAGCTCCTCGAGGTGCTCGAGGTCGACGGCGCGCCCGCGACCGGCTTCGACCCCGACGAGCTCGCGTTCATCAACACGGCGCGGCCGAAGCTGCCCGTGGACCCGGTCCGGTTGCGCCAGTCGTGGCCCGCGGAGCAGCAGCTGCGGCTCGCGGCGACGACCCAGGAGCTCGCCGTCGACGGACGCCTCGCGGGCCTCGGGCTCGACGACGGCCGCGCCGCCGCGCGCCTGACGTTCACCGGCGCCGGCCCCCTCACGCGCACGACCCAGGTCCAGCTCGGCGACGCCGAGCTCGTCGGGTCGTCGTCCACGACGGGCGCCGCGGTGCTCGACCTCGACGGCGGCTACCTCACGAGCGCGTCGTCGCGCACGGAGAGCGACTTCGAGGTGCGCGTGCTGCCCGAGGACGGCGCGCCGCTGTCGGGCACGCTGCACACCGAGCTGCGCCTCGAGCTGACGCTGCTCGACTGACGCGCGTCAGACCTCGTCGCGCCCGACGAGCACGTGCAGCGTGACGGTCGCGGAGAGGTCGGCCGGCTTCGCCGCGGCGACCCATCCGAAGCGCCGCGCGAGCGCCTCGGCCGCGGGCTGGCCCTCGGGAGTCGACCAGTGGACGGTCGTCCGGTCCTTGACGACGATCGCGGTGCCGACCGCGACGACGTCGAAGCCGAGGCCGTCGAGGCGCTCGCCCATCGCGGCGCCGGCGCCGGTGACGCCGCCCGTCGCGTTGAGGACCTGGACCGTCACGCCGTCGGTGACGAGCTCGTCGTCCGGCTCCCTCGGCTCGCGCTCCCTTCGCTTCGAGTCGTCGCCGGGGCTCGGCTGCGGCTCGGGGGTCGGCGTCGGGGTCGGCTCCGGCGTGGGCGTCGGGCTGGGTGTCGGGGTCGCGTCACGCGCCGCGCGAGCGGGCGCCGGCGACGGCGACCGGGCTCCCGCCGGGGCGACGTCGCCGCCGATGCTGCCCACGGCGATCCACACCGCGGCCCCCACGACGACCGCGACGAGCAGCCACGGCAACGCCCACGTCGCGACGGACCGGTAGAAGGGGCCCTGCTCGGGGGCCGAGCGGCGTCCCACCGGCGCCCTAGCCGCCGGCCCGCGCGTGCGGTCCCGGTCGCGCCACGGAGCGCCCTACCTTCTGCCGGGCGAGTACTCGGCTCCGAGCAGACGGGCGACCCGCTGCCTCTGGCGGTAGACCCGAAGGCGCTTCAGGCGCTTGACTAGGATGGGGTCGTGCTCGAGCGCGGCCGGGTTCTCCAGCAGGTCGTTGAGCAGCTGGTAGTAGCGCGTCGCCGACATGTCGAAGCGCTCCTTGATGGCCTGCTCCTTGACGCCCGCGTGCTTCCACCACGAGCGCTCGAAGTCGAGGATGTCGACGTCTCTCTGCGTGAGCTCGCTCATGGCCACAGCGTAGTGCGGGCGCCGCGCGGCATGCCGGATTTGCCGTTTCCCACCCCGACGCCGCACGGCCGTGGACGGCGGCGCCGCGCGGGAGCACAATGGAGCTCACGCACGACGAGAGGGAGGCGGACGTGGGATACCTGATCGCGGCGATCGTGATCCTCGCGGCGGTGGTGTGGGTCGCGCGGCGCGCGGTCGAGGTCGAGTCGGACCGGCGCGACCCCAACGAGCGGGGGCCGGGCGGCTTGTGGTACGGCGGAACGGACCCGGGGCTGCACGCCCACGGGTACGTGGGCGGCGACGTCGTCGGCCTCGGCGGCGGCGTGGGCGCCGGAGGCGGCTTCGACGGCGGCGGGGGCGGCGGCGACTGCGGCGGTGGGGGCGGGGGCTAGCCGGGGGGCTCTACGGGAACAGCCCGCGCGTGAGATGCGCCTCGGCGACGCGGCCGACGCCGATCCAGTGCGCCGCCTGGCGCATCGTCAGGCCCTTCTCCTGCGCGAGCGCGTAGACCTCGTTGAAGGCGCGCTCCATGATGTGGCGCAGACGGTCGTTGACCTCCTCCTCGGACCAGAAGTACGCCTGTATGTCCTGGACCCACTCGAAATAGGACACGGTCACGCCGCCTGCGTTCGCGAGGATGTCGGGCACGACGAACACTCCGCGGTCGTCGAGCACCTTGTCGGCCTCGAACGTCACGGGGCCGTTGGCCGCCTCGCACACGACGCGGGCCTTGACGCGGTCCGCGTTCTTGACGCTGATCACGCCCTCGACCGCCGCGGGCACGAGCACGTCGCAGTCGACCTCGAGCAGCTCGTCGTTCGTGATCGCGTCGGCCCCAGGGAAGCCCGCGACCGTGCCGGCTTCGCGCTTGTGGCGGTTGATCGCCTCGGGGTCGAGACCGCGCTCCGTGTAGAGGCCGCCCTCGACGTCGGACACGGCCACGACGCGGCAGCCGGCGTCGTGTAGCAGCTGCGCCGCGAAGCCGCCGACCTTGCCGTAGCCCTGGATCGCGACGCTGACCTCGTCGATGCCGAGACCGAGCTGCTTGAGCGTGGAGAAGATCATGTACATGACGCCGCGCGACGTCGCGCCGCCGCGGCCCTTCGACCCGCCGATCGACACCGGCTTGCCCGTAACGACGCCGGGCGCCGAGTAGCCGCGGTTCATGGAGTAGGTGTCCATGATCCACGACATGATCTCCTCGTTGGTGTTCATATCTGGGGCCGGGATGTCGCGCTCGGGTCCGATGAACGGCAGGATCTCCGACGCGTAGCGGCGCGTCATGCGCTCGAGCTCGCCGCGCGAGTGCGTCTTGATGTCGACGCTCACACCGCCCTTCGCGCCGCCGAACGGGATGCCGGCGATGGCGCACTTCCACGTCATCCACATCGCGAGCGCCTTGACCTCGTCGAGCCCGACGTTCGGGTGATAGCGAATGCCGCCCTTCGCGGGGCCGCGCGTGACGTTGTGGTGCACGCGGTAGCCCTGGTAGACGCGCGTCGACCCGTCGTCCATGCGGAACGGGATCGACACGACGAGTGCGCGCTTCGGCGAGCGCAGCGTCTCGTGGACACCGGGCGCGAGCCCCATGAGCTCGGCCGCCTCGTCGAGCTGTGCGAGCGCCGTCTCCCACGCCGACTCGTGCGACGGGTCGGACGTGTCGCTCTGGTCTTCAGGTCTCACGCGCGTCTCCGTTGACGTCGTCGTTGCATTCCGGACTTCGCCGCTGCGTGCGCGCTCCGGCGAGCTGGAGACAGGATTCGAACCTGCGACCGGCCGCTTACAAGGCGGCTGCTCTACCGGACTGAGCTACTCCAGCACCCCGCGAGGGTAACGCGTCACACGACCTCGTGAGCGTCGCGGGACTCGAGATGCTGCTCGAGCTTGCGCTTGATGCGCTGGAGCGCGTTGTCGATCGACTTGACGTGGCGCCCCAGCGTCTCCGCGATCTCCTGATACGACTTGCCGTCCATGTAGAGCGTGAGGACCTCGGTCTCCAGCTCCGACAGGACGCGCGCGAGCGATGCGCGGATGTCGGCGATCTCCTCGGCCGAGATGACGAGCTCGACCGGGTCGGACGCGACGCCCGCCGCGAGCGACTCGTCCAGCGGACGCTCGTCGTCTCCGCCGGCCGGCCGGCTGAGCGACACGTACGAGTTGAGCGGCGCGTGCTTCTGACGCGTGGCCGACTTGATGGCGGTGATGATCTGGCGCGTGATGCACAGCTCGGCGAACGCCCGAAAGGCCGTGTTGTGCGCCGGCTCGAAGTCGCGGATCGCCTTGAACAGGCCGATCATGCCCTCCTGGACGATGTCCTCGCGGTCGGCCCCGACGAGGAAGTAGGAGCGGGCCTTGGCGCGCGCGTAGTGCCGGTAGCGCTCGAGGAGGACGCCGATGGCGGAGTCGTCGCCCGCGCGGACCTGCGCGACGAGCTCCTCGTCGGCCGTCTCGGCAGCCGCCTCAATCGGCATCACGGACCCCCGGGCCACGTGCGCTCTCCCCCCTCGGCGCGTCTACGCGCGTTCGAGCGCGCTCAGAGAGTAGCCGAAGACGCCGACCGGCGGGCGACCTCGAACATGGCGACGGCGCCGGCGACCGCCACGTTGAGCGACTCGAGCCGGCCGCCGAGCGGTATCTGGACGAGGGCGTCGCATCGCTCGCGGACGCCGCGCGACATCCCGCGGTCCTCCGAGCCGAGCACGAGGGCGACCGGCCGCCGCAGGAGCTCGGTCGCCCACAGGTCCTCGTCGCCGCGCGCGTCGAGCCCGACGACCCACAGCCCGGCCTGCTTGGCGCGTTCGAGCTCGCGCCCGAGGTTGGCGACGCGCGCGACCGGCACGACCTCGGCGGCGCCGGCCGACACGCGGCGAACCGCGGCCGTCACGCCCGCGGCGCCGTGCGCGCGCACGACGACGCCGCCGAAGCCGGCCCCGTCGGCCGACCGCAGCAGCGAGCCGAGGTTGTGCGGATCGGTGACGCCGTCGAGGAACAACACGGCGGGCTCGGGCCCGGCGAAGAGGTCGTCGGGGGCCGCGTAGCGATAGCGAGCGGTGAGCGCGACGACGCCCTGGTGGTTGACGCCCGGCGCGAGGCGGTCGAGCTCGGCGCGCGACACGACGCCCACCGGGACGCCGGCGCCGTCGCAGCGCCGCCGGAGCTCCCGCCCCGCGGGCGACGCCGCCACGGGCTCGGCCAGCAGCACGCGCTCGGGCGCGCCGCCGCCGCGCAGCAGCTCGAGCACGGGGCGCCGCCCGGCGAGCACGCGGCCCCCGTCGACCGCGTCGCCGCCGCGCGTTCGGGACGCACGTCCACCCCCCTCCGTCGCGCCGCCGCGCGCGCGCGACGCGCGGTCACTCGCGTCGCGGCGTCCGCGCCGGCTACCGCGGTCGTTCGCCACGCAGCCGCCAGCGCGCCCCGGCGGGCGTGTCCTCGATCGTGACGCCGAGCTCGTCGAGACGCGCGCGGATGGCGTCGGCGCGCTCGAACGCGCGCTCCGCGCGCGCCTGCTGGCGCAGCTCGAGCAGGTACTCGACGAGACCGTCGATGAGCGCGTTCGACGCCGCGGGGGCCGGGAACGAGAAGCCGAGGACGCCGGTGAGCTCGAGGAACGTCTCCGTCAGCGCGCGCAGCTCGGCGCGCGCGGGCGCGTCGCCGGCCTGCGCGCGCGCCAGCAGCCCGTTGGCGGCGCGCACGAGGCCGTGCACCGCGGCGAACGCGCCGGGCGAGTTGAGGTCGTCGTCGAGGGCGTCGACGAACGCGCGCACCCAATGCGCGCCGGGCCCGTCAACGACGTCGTCGTCGACCGGACGGCGCGGAGCGCGCGGCGCGGGCATGTCGTCTCCGAGCGCGTGGCGCGCGTTGTCGAGGAACGTGCGCCACCGTTCGTAACCGTGACGGGCGTCGTCGAGCGCGGCCTCGGAGAACGCGGGCTGGCTGCGGTACGAGCCCATGAGAATCCAGTACCGCACGACCTCGCCCCCGAACGCTCGCACCGCGTCGCGCGCGAGGACGACGTTGCCGAGCGACTTCGACATCTTCTCGGCGTCCATCTGCACGAGCCCCGCGTGGATCCAGTGGCGCACGAACGGCTCGTCGCCCGCGAGCGCCTCGGCCTGCGCGATCTCGTTCTCGTGATGCGGGAAGACGAGGTCCGACGCACCGCCGTGGAGGTCGAAGCCCATGCCGAGGTACTTCGTCGACATCACGGAGCACTCGATGTGCCAACCCGGGCGCCCGCGGCCCCACGGCGACTCCCACGACGGCTCGCCGGGCTTGGCCGACTTCCACAGCGCGAAGTCGAGCGGGTGGCGCTTGCCCGGGTGGGGATCGACGCGCTCGCCGGCGCGCATGTCGTCGAGCGAACGGCCCGAGAGCTTGCCGTAGCCTGGGAAGCGCTCGATCGCGAAGAAGACGTCTCCGCCCGTGTCGTAGGCCGCGCCGCGCGCCACGAGCCCCTCGATCGCACCGATCATGTCGCCGACGTGGTCCGTGGCGCGGCACAGGACGTCGGGCGGCGCGACGCCGAGCGCGGCCATGTCGTCCTCGAACGCCGCTTCGTACTTCTGCGTGACCTCGTCGACCGACAAGCCCTCGACGCGCGCGCGCTCGATGATCTTGTCGTCCACGTCGGTGTAGTTCATGACGTAGGTGACGTCGTAGCCGCGGTACACGAGATAGCGCCGCACGAACTCGAACCACGCCACCGTGCGTGCGTTGCCGATGTGCACGTAGTTGTAGACCGTCGGGCCGCACAGGTACGCGGCCACTCGGCCGGGGTCGCGCGTGTCGAGCGGGACGACCTTCTTTGCGAGCGTGTCGTGGACCTTGATCACCGGCCTACCCTACCGACCGTCGCGCGCCACGGTGCGTCTGAGCAGCACCGCTGCGAGCGCGCAGATGCCCTCCGCCCGTCCCGCGAAGCCGAGCCCGTCGGTCGTCGTCGCCTTGACCGAGACGAGGGTGGACGCGACGCCGAGCGCGCCGGCGACCGCGGCCGCCATCGCGGCGCGATGGGGCGCGAGGCGCGGCGTCTGCGCGACGACGGTCGCGTCGACGTTGCCGACCTCCCATCCGGCGTCGCGCACGAGCCGGGCGGTCTCCGACAGGATGTCGAGGCTCGACGCGTCGCGCCAGCGGTCGTCCGCCGGGAAGCGGTCGCCGAGGTCGCCGAGGCCCGCGGCGCCGAGGAGCGCGTCGGCGATCGCGTGGCTCACGACGTCGGCGTCGGAGTGCCCCGCGAGACCGGGGCTCCCGTCGATCCGGACGCCCCCGAGGACCAGCGGGCGCGCGTCGTCGAACGCGTGCGCGTCGACGCCGAGGCCGGTGCGGACGTCGTCCGGCGCGCTCACGCCGGCGGGCGCGCGAGCGCCTCCGCGACGGCGAAGTCGCCCGCGCGCGTCAGCTTGACGTTGGCCGGCTCGCCGTCGACGACGACGACGGCCTCGCCGAGTCGCTCGACGAGCTGGGCGTCGTCGGTGCCGGTGAAACCGTCGCGCTCGGCGCGCTCGTGCGCGCTCCGCAGCACCGCGGTCCGGAACGCCTGCGGCGTCTGGACCCGCACGAGCCCGGCCCGGTCGACGGTCGCGCGCACGCGGCCCCCGTCGGCGCGCTTGAGCGTCTCGTCGACGGGCAGCGCCGGCACGCACGCGGGGGCCGACGACAGGCCGTCGAGGACACGGCGCACCAGCGCCGCGGTCACGAACGGGCGCGCGCCGTCGTGCACGAGCACGGTCTCCGCGGCGATCGCGTCGAGGCCGCAGCGCACGGACGCCTGACGCGTGTCGCCCCCCGCGACGACGACGGCCTCCTCGAGCTCGGCGCCGACGCGCGCGACCCAGTCGCGCGGGACGACCACGACGACGGGGTTGCACCCGGCGGCGACGAGGACGTCGACCGACCAACGCAGGACGGGGCGGCCGCCGAGCGGGCGGAACTGCTTGGGCGGGGCGTCGCGCGACCCGGCGCGCGCCCCGCGGCCCCCCGCGGCGACGATCGCGGCCGGCCGGGGTGTTATCCGAGCACCTCGTCGAGGAGCTTCTCGGCGTCGTCCTCGTTGCAGTCGTGCGAGAACGTCAGCTCCGACACGAGGATCTGACGCGCCTTGGTGAGCATGCGCTTCTCGCCGGCCGACAGGCCCTTCTCCTTGTCGCGCTGGTGCAGGCTGCGGACGACCTCGGCGACCTTGTAGATGTCGCCGGAGCGGAGCTTCTCGACGTTGGCCTTGAAGCGCCGGGACCAGTTGGTCGTGTTGGTGGTGGGCTCCTGCTTCTTGAGGACCTTGAAGACCTTCGGCATCTCCTTGGCCGGGGTCACCTCACGCAGTCCGACCTCCTCGGTGGAGTCGATCGGCACCATCAGCGTCAGCTCGCCGTACGCGAGCTTGAGGATGAAGTACTCCCTCGTCTCGCCGAAGAGCTCCTTCTCCTCGAGGGCCTCGATTACCGCTGCGCCGTGGTGCGGGTAGACGACCTTGTCCCCTACGCTGAACTGCACTCGGAACCAACCTCCTGCCCATACCGGTCTACCAGCGGCGACGACTGTGCCGTGGGTGCGAAAGGAGGCCCGGCGACTCGGGCCTCGGAAGATGAACTCGTAATCAAGGGTAGCACGGCTCCCTCTCGGCCACGATGGGGTTCGCCGGCGCGCGAGCGCCCCTAGCCGACGCCCGCGGGCGCGCGCCCGGAGCGCTCCAACGCCTCGGCGAGGTCGCGCACCTCGACGACGTCGATGCCCGGCGGTGCGCTCGCGCCGCATGGCGCCAGCGCACGCCGGAACCCGAGGCGCGCCGCCTCCGCGAGACGGCGCTCCATGCCGGGCACGCGCCGGATCTCGCCCGCGAGGCCGATCTCGCCGAACGCCACCGCGTCGTCGTCGAGCGGCGCGTCGCCCGCGGCCGACGCGAGCGCCAGCGCGACGCCGAGGTCGCCGGCCGGCTCACGCACGTCGAGGCCGCCCGCGGCCGCGACGAAGACGTCGTGGCTCGCGAGCGACACGCCCGCCCGCCGCGCGAGGACGCCGAGCAGCAGCGCGACCCTGCGGCCGTCGAGGCCGATGGCGACGCGCCGCGGCTGCACGACGGGCGTCGGCGCCACGAGCGCCTGCAGCTCCACGAGCACGGGGCGCGTGCCCTCGAGCCCCGGGAACACCACCGAGCCGGGCACGCCGGCGCGGCGGTCGGCCAGCAGCATGGCAGACGGGTCGGGCACCGGCTCGAGCCCCGTCGCGCCCATCACGAAGACGCCGGTCTCGTCGCACGAGCCGAAGCGGTTCTTGGCGGCGCGCAGCAGGCGCACGACTCCGCCGCGCTCGCCGTCGAGCGACACGACGACGTCGACGACGTGCTCGAGCGTCTTGGGCCCCGCCACCCCGCCGTCCTTGGTGACGTGGCCCACGAGCACGACCGCGGCCCCCGTCGCCTTCGCGTGGCGCACGAGGCGCGCCGCGCACTCGCGCACCTGGGCGACCGCTCCGGGCGCGCCGTCGAGATCGCCGGCGGCGAGCGTCTGCACCGAGTCGACGACGACGACGTCGGGACGCTCCTCCGCCGCCGCGGCGACGACGTCCTCGAGCGCCGTCGTGGCGATCGCGCGCAGCGCCCCGGCGTCGACCGACAGGCGCGCGGCGCGCAGCGCGACCTGGTCGAGCGACTCCTCGCCCGTCACCAGCAGCGCGCGGCGGCCGCCGCGCGCTGCTCCGTCGAGCAGCTGGAGCACGAGCGTCGACTTTCCGATCCCGGGCTCGCCGGACAGAAGCACGACGGCCCCGGGGACGACCCCGCCGCCCAGCACGCGGTCGACCTCGGGGAGGCCCGTAGAGAAGCGCTCGGGCGCGGCCGCGGCGCGCGCCAGCGTGGAGACCGTGACGGCACCCGCGCCGGCTCGCTCGCCGACCGTCCCCCACGCGCCGCACGACGGGCACCGCCCCACCCAGCGCGCCACGCCCTGCCCGCACGCGGAGCACGAGTATTGGGCGGCGTCGGAGGGACGCGATGGCGCGGTCATGACGTCACCGTAGCGACGGCCTGCGACAGATAGGGCTCGGCGCGCGACGCGTCAGTCGCCGATGCGCAGCGCGACCGCGGGCGCGATGCGGGACGCCTGACGCGCCGGCCATCCGACCGCCACGAGCGACGCCACGAGCGCGCCCGCGCACAGCCGCACGACCTGCGCCCACGGCACCACGAAGCGCACGCCCTCGCCGAAGTCGCCGTTGTTCACGAGCTGCGACGACGTCAGCAACGCGAGCACGGAGCCGACGACGATGCCCTCGAACGCGACGAAGCCCGACTCGAGCAGGAACGCGCTCCGGACGCGCCGCGGGAGGAACCCGAGCGCGCGCAGCACGCCGATCTCCCGCCGGCGATCGCGCACCGCGCGCACCATGACGACGCCGAGCCCGGCCACGCCGACGACGAGACCCAGCGCGAGGTACGCCTGCATGAGGCGGAAGAACTGCAGCGACGAGCTGAGGTTGTCCTCGACGATGGAGCGGATGGCGTCGGCCTCCACGCCGTTCGCGACGAAGCGGCCCTGAAGGCGCGTCGCGACCTCGTGCACGTCGGCCTCGGAGCCCGTGCGCAGGTAGAAGCGCGCCGGGGCCGCGCTCGCCCCCAGCGCGTCGCGCAACGACGACCGCGACATGTACGCGCCCGAGAAGGCGAAGTCCTGGTTGGCGAACGCGATCACCCGCCGGCGCGACTCCTTGCCGGTGACCGGGTCGATCATCGTGACGACGTCGCCCACGCGGACGAGGCCCGACGGCGGTCCGCCCTCGCTCTCGAGGAAGAACGCGGGGACGATCATCGCGTCCGGGTCGCGCAGCAGCTCGGCCCACGCGGCGCGCTCGTCGTCGAAGCGCTCCGGCAGCTCGTCGAGCGCAGGTGGACCGCCGGCGACGAAGTCCCGCCCGATGCCCGTCGCCGGCCACGGCACGGGCTGCGGAAGCGTGCGCGGCCGGAACAGCGCCTGCCCGTGCGTCAGCGCGGCGACCGACTCGACGCCCTCGGTCGCGGCGAGCGCGTCGGGGGCCGGGGGGTTGGACGCGCTCGCGGTGACGAGGACGTCGTAGCCGCCCGCCTCCTGTGCGGTCGCGTTGTCGACCTGCCCCCCGAACACGTTCGACAGCACCGACACGAACGTCATCGTGAACACGACGAGCGAGTACATGCCGAGCGTCAGCGCGGTGCGGAAGCGGCGCGCCATGGGGTACGCGACGCCGAGGCGCAGCGACAGGTTGCGCGCCGCGACCCGCCGGATCGGATCCGCGAGGTTCTCCTGGAGCTGGCTGAGCAGCACGACGGCGGCGAACGTAAGCAGCACGCCCTGGATGACGAACGCCCCGAGCTCGCCGGCGTCGAAGAACCGCCCGCCCGTGACGCGGTTGCCGAAGATGCCCCACAGCAACGCGCCGGTCGACGCCGCCAGCACCGCTCGCCGTCGCCGCTCCGCGCGTCCGGCGAGCGGCACGAGGGCGAACGCCGCGATCGGGGGGCCGAGCAACGCGGCGGCCCACGCGTCGCGGTCGGACAAAGACGTGAGGAACCACGCCGCCGCGATCGCCGCGACGACCGCGAACACCACTTTCGTCCGCCGGCGCGGCCCCTCACGGCGCGGCTCAGGGAGGTCGCGGATCGCGCGGATGATGTTGACGCGGCTGATGCGCACGCTCGTCGCGAGGATCGTCGACAGCGACACGACGATGCCGATGAAGAACCCGCCCACGATGCTCGCGGGCTCGACCGCGAAGCGGAGGTCGAGCGAGAAGTCGCCGATGCCGCCGAAGATCGGCGCCGCGAGCGTCACGATCGCCCACCCGACTCCGATGCCCACGACCGCACCGAGCACGCCGGCCGCGAGCGAGTAGATCGCGCCCTCGATCGCGAACACGCGCACGAGGTCGGCGCGCCGCATGCCGACCGCGCGCAACGTGCCGAGCTGCGCTTTTCGTTCCTCGGACAGCATCACGAAGATGTTCACGAGCAGCAGGACGCCGGCGAGCATCGCGAACATGCCGATGTTGAGGAACAGGTTTCCGAACTCGGACCCCGCCTCCTCCGCCGCATCCAGAAGATCACGCTTGACGGGCTCGACGCGCAGGCCGTCGCCGACGCGCTCCTCGACGAGGCCGACGACCGCGCCGGCAAGCGCGACGCCGTCCTCGACGCCGCCGCGGTTCGACACGAGCACGTACGTCGTCGGGGGCACCGCGCCCGCCGGTGGACGCGCCCTCGCGGCGCGCGCGATCGTCCCCGGCGCGACGAACGCGTTCGGAGACGAGCTCTCGAAGCCGAGCCAGAAGCCGGCGAGTCCCTCCTGCGGGACGACGCGCGCGACCTCGAGCGGCACGCGGCGGCCGTAGAGGTACGCGACGACGACGTCGCCCGCGCCGACCTCGAGCGTCGCGGCGAGGTCCTCGGTCACGACGGTCTCGCCGGGCCCGGGCGTCGCGCCCGAGACGCCGGTGACCGACGGGTCGCCGCCGAACGAGCGCGCCGACGTGAAGTCGAGCTCGAGCAGGCGCGCGTCGGGCTCGGCGCGCCGGGCCCCCGTCGTCGCGACGGAGGCCGGCGCGGACACCATCGTCTCGACGCCGTCGATGCGCGAATCGTCGATCGCCTCGACCGCGCGCGCGACCTCCGCGCCGCGCGCCAGGTCGGGCACCGCGACGACCTCGTCGACGGGGCCGAGCTGCGTCCACGCGGACGCCTTGATGGACGAGTCGAGCGTGTCTCCGACGATGAACGAGCCGGTCACGAGCGCGGTGCCGAGCAGGCTGCCGGCGATCACGAGCAGCGTCTCGCCGGGACGGCGCGTCGCGTCGCGCAGCGCGAGGCGGCGCTCGACCGGCCGGCGCGTGACCTGCCACGCGACGATCAGCAACAGCACGCCGGCGACGACGCCCGCGTTGAGCGCGGCCCCCGGCGTCACGTCAGCCGGCGAGCGCGCTCGTCGACGACTCGATCGCGCCGTCGCGCATGCGGATCAGGCGGCCGGCGCTGCCGCCGATCGCGGCGTCGTGCGTGACGAGCACGAGCGTGAGCCCCTCGGAGTTGAGCTCGCGCAACAGCTCCATGATCGACGCCGCGGTCTCGGTGTCGAGGTTGCCGGTCGGCTCGTCGGCCCACACGATGGCGGGACGGCCGGCGAGCGCGCGCGCGATCGTGACGCGCTGCTGCTCGCCTCCCGACAGCTCGTTGGGCCGGTGGTCGGTGCGACGTCCGAGCCCGACGCGCTCGAGCGTCTCTACCGCGCGCCGGCGCGCGTCGCGCGCCTCCGTGCCGGCGAGCAGCAGCGGCAGCTCGACGTTCTCGGCCGCGGTGAACACCGGGATGAGGTTGAACGACTGGAAGATGAAGCCCATCTTGCGGGCGCGGTGAACGCTGCGGCGCGCATCGCTCATCGCGTGCAGGTCCTCGCCCTCGACCTCGACCGTTCCGCCGTCGACGTCGTCGAGGCCGGACAGGCAGTTGAGCAGCGTCGTCTTCCCGGAGCCCGACGGCCCCATGACGGCGAGGAACTCGCTCGCCGCGATCGTCAGCGAGAGGCCGCGCAGCGCCTCGACCGTCCCGGCCGCGGTCCGGTACACCTTGCGCACGTCGCGCGCGACGAGGATGTCGCCCGACGGCGCGTCGCCGCGACGCTCCGAACGCGTGACCTTCACTTCGAGTCCTCCTGGAAGTGGGCGAGCTCCTCCCGGGCGTCCCGGGGGCCGGCGCACGGCGCCGGTCGCGTCATTCTCGCGGCAATCGAAGCCAGCCAACTCCAGATTGCGCAATTTGCGTATGCGACGGCTTGCGTCGACGGTGCGGGCGGGCGGTGGGCAATTCGCGCCACGCCGCCACAGGGCGGCTCGGCCTCAAGGAAGCACGGGTTCGATTACAAGGCGCCCGCGGCACCGCAGAGATACCATGCCCTCCATGGCGTTTCGCATCTACGTTGATGAGTCAGGTACACATTCCGATGATTGGTTGGTCATAGGAATGCTCTTCGTCCCGCAGCATGGGCGACTCCACTCGGATCTCTGCCGGGTCAAAGAGGAGCAGGCGTACTTCAATCGCAGTACGAAGCGCAAGGCGCGATTCAAAGAAACGCACCTCACCGAGTTTCGGTCACCGAGAGATGTGGCAATCGCCAAGAGGTGGCTCGACCTTTTCATCAAGCACAACTGTTACTTCAGGTGCATCGTCATTGATTGGTCAATATGGGATGGAAGCCATTTTGGCACTCCCTTCGAACCGTCGGCCCTGAAGAAGCGAAGAGCCTACAAGAAGTGGGCCGAGATGTTGCTGCATCCGGAACTGAAGGAGCCGCTGTACGGAGGGTCTATCCGAGGCGCTCAACTGTATCTCGACCGCCTTCGCATTCTCTATGGCTACGACGTCATCGACCACCTAAAAGATCGTTTCACTAGGAACTACGAGGGTGCATCACCCTACATTGCGACGTTCCAGCACACGGAGTCGTGGAAAGACGCAAATCAGTGTCTTCAGCTCTGCGATCTACTCACCGGTTGCATGTACCAGGTCCTCAATCCAGCGAAGAGCAGTGTGAAGCAAGAGACTTGGCGGTATCTAGGCGACTTGTTGCGCTCACAAGGCGTCGAACGCCTGGATCCGGGGTTTTGGAGGCAGTACGAATCGGGGTCGGTGCGAAAGCACTTTCCGAAGTTCAGCGCGTGGTTCTGGCGACCGACGCCACAAGGCAGAGCACGGCGAGCACGGAAAAGGAGATAGAAAAGCCCCCAAACGCGCAAGACTTGGATGAGCTGGCTGTCATCGGCGATCGGGCTAAGCCCAAACCCTCGGCCAGCGCTCCAAGTCTCGCTCCGCCATTGTATCGACTAGCTGTGCGTAATGTAAACACCTGGTGTCGCCGCCCTCGGGGAAGGCCGTTGGGCGGAACGGGTCAAGCCGTCACGAACCGATGAACGCCTACGGCACCCCCACACCATGCCGACCGGATCGTCGCGTGGCAACGATCAGCGACCTCGGACACCGTACTTCGGGAGGAGCCCGGACGCGCAACGGCCCGGCTCTCGCCGGGCCGTCGGCCTTTGCGTTACGGGATCCCTAGACCTCCGGGACCGCCGCGTCGTCGCCCTCGGAGACCCCGGCCCCCGCGAGCTCGACCGGGGGATGATCGGGCGTGCGCTCGGCCTTCTTGAACGCGATCGTGGCCTCGGCAGCGTCGGCGTTCTCGGCGTCGACGATCACGGTGTCGCCGGCCTCGAACTCCTTCCAGAGGATCTTCTCGGAGAGAGGGTCCTCGACGAGCCGCTGCAGCGCGCGCCGCAGGGGCCGGGCCCCCAGGGCGGGGTCGTAGCCCTTCGACACCAGCACGTCCTTGGCGGCCTCGGTGAGCTGGATCGAGACGTCCTGGCTCTCGAGCTGCTCGGTGATGCGCCGGACCATGAGGTCGACGATCGACTTGACCTCGTCCTTGGACAGCTCGTGGAAGACGATGACCTCGTCGATGCGGTTGAGGAACTCGGGCCGGAAGCTGCGCTTGAGCTCCTCGGTCACGCGCTCCTTCATCTTCTCGTAGTTGAGCTGCTCGGACGCCTGCGCGAAGCCGATCGCCGGCTTGCGCAGGTTCTGCGTGCCGAGGTTCGACGTCATGATGATGACGGTGTTCTTGAAGTCGACCGTCTTGCCCTGCGCGTCGGTCAGGCGGCCGTCCTCGAGGATCTGCAGCAACGTGTTGAACACGTCCGGGTGCGCCTTCTCGATCTCGTCGAGCAGGACGACCGAGTACGGACGGCGGCGCACCGCCTCGGTCAGCTGGCCGCCCTCCTCGTAGCCGACGTATCCCGGCGGCGAGCCGACGAGACGGCTGACGGTGTGCTTCTCCATGTACTCGCTCATGTCGAGCTGGATGAGCGCGTCCTCGTCGCCGAACATGAACTCGGCGAGCGCCTTGGCGGTCTCGGTCTTGCCGACGCCCGAGGGGCCGAGAAAGATGAACGACCCCGCCGGCCGCTTGGGGTCCTTGAGGCCGGCGCGCGTCCTGCGGATCGAGCGCGACACCGCCGAGATCGCGTCGTGCTGGCCGACGATGCGCCTGTGCAGCTCCTCCTCCATGCGCAGCAGCTTGGTCGTCTCCTCCTCGGTGAGCGAGGTGACGGGGATGCCGGTCCACGACGACAGGACCTCGGCGATCTCCTCCTCGTCGACCTCCGCGAACGCCTCGCCCTGCTCGCTGCGCCACTCGAGCTCCTTGCGCGAGCGCTCCTCGGCGAGGCGCTTCTCGTCGTCGCGAAAGCGCGCCGCGCGCTCGAAGTCCTGCTGCTCGATCGCCTCTTCCTTCTGGCGGCGCGTCTCGGCGATGCGCTCCTCGAGCTCGCGGTAGTCGGGCGGCGCGCTCATGCGCCGGATGCGCAGTCGCGAGCCGGCCTCGTCGATGAGGTCGATCGCCTTGTCGGGCAGGTAGCGGTCGGAGATGTAGCGGTGCGCGAGGTTGGCCGCCGCGACGAGTCCCTGGTCGGTGATCTGCACGCGGTGGTGGGCCTCGTAGCGGTCGCGCAGCCCCTTGAGGATGTCGATCGTGTGCGCGACCGTCGGCTCCGGCACCTTGATCGGCTGGAAGCGCCGCTCGAGCGCGGCGTCCTTCTCGAGGTGCTTGCGGTACTCGTCGAGCGTCGTCGCGCCGATCGTCTGCAGCTCGCCGCGCGCGAGCATCGGCTTGAGGATGCTCGCCGCGTCGATCGCGCCCTCCGCGGCGCCGGCGCCGACGAGCGTGTGCAGCTCGTCGATGAACAGGATGATGTCGCCGCGCGTCTTGATCTCCTTGAGCACCTTCTTGAGGCGCTCCTCGAAGTCGCCGCGGTAGCGCGAGCCGGCGACGAGCGCGCCGAGGTCGAGCGTGTAGAGCTGCTTGCCGGTGAGCGTCTCCGGCACGTCGCCCTTGACGATCGCCTGCGCGAGGCCCTCGACGATCGCGGTCTTGCCGACGCCCGGCTCGCCGATCAGCACGGGGTTGTTCTTCGTGCGACGCGACAGAACCTGCATGACGCGCTCGATCTCGCGCTCGCGCCCGATGACCGGGTCGAGCTTGTTCTCGCGCGCCAGCTGCGTCAGGTTGCGTCCGAACTGGTCGAGCACGAGCGAGCCCTGCGGCTGCTCGGTCGCGGCGCCGCCCTGCGTCTCCTTGGCGCCGGAGTAGCCGGACAATAGCTGGATGACCTGCTGGCGCACGCGGCCGAGATCGGCGCCGAGCTTGACGAGCACCTGCGCCGCGACGCCCTCGCCCTCGCGGATGAGCCCGAGCAGGATGTGCTCGGTTCCGATGTAGTTGTGGCCGAGCTGCAGCGCCTCGCGCAACGAGAGCTCGAGCACCTTCTTCGCACGCGGCGTGAACGGGATGTGCCCCGACGGGGGCGACTGGCCCGCGCCGATGATCTCCTCGACTTGCTGACGCACCTTCTCGAGCGAGATGCCCAGCGACTCGAGCGCCTTGGCGGCGACGCCCTCGCCCTCGTGGATGAGGCCGAGGAGGATGTGCTCGGTGCCGATGTAGTTGTGGTTGAGGAGCCTTGCCTCTTCCTGCGCGAGGACCACGACCCTGCGCGCCCTGTCGGTGAAGCGCTCGAACACGGGTCATGCCTCCTTTTTCGTCTTCGACCCCCATCGGCCCGGAGGGCGGGCTCGGCCCCCGGACCCGGAGGTCTCCGTGCCTCGATTATACGGAGGCACCGTCTGTATTCCCCGGGCGCCCGCGTGTCACCGGGCACGGTCGTCGTGCAGCGTTCAACGCCGCGGCGCCCGGCGGCGTTCCCTCGTCCATCAGACGCTCGGCGGCGCCGCGCGGTTGCGCCCGGGCGGTGCGCTAGTGAACGGGGTCGGAGCGGCCCGAGCGGACGCCGAAGCGGAACGTCCGGGGGCCGGGAGCGCCGCGCCCGCGGGGGCCGAGCAGCGCGTCGCGGTCGGCCGGCGAGATCGCGCTGCGCCCGCCCGCCGAGAACGTCCGGGCGAGCGGCACCCACGGGAGCCGGGGCGGGATCCGGTGTCTCTCCCGCACGTGGGCGCGCGCGGACGGCACGACCCACAGCCCGACACGCGCCGGTTCGGGACCGACGTGGTCGCCGCGCCCGAACGTGACGTCGAGCCCCCCGAAGCGACGGCCGCGCGCACCCTCGAGCGCGACCGCGACGTCGCCGCCGCCGGCCCGGTCGGCGGCCCAGCCGATCATCGCCGTCGCCTCGTAGGCGCGCAGCTCCCATCCGAGCGGCTCTTCGTCCCACCACTCGCGAAAGGCGCGCCGGAACGCCCGGAACGACGCGACCGGGAGATAGTGCGCGCCGCGCGCGTACGTCTCGGCCGCGACCGTCCCCGGCCGCGGCGGGCGCGCGCCGGGACGCAGCGCGGCGTCGAACGCGGCGACCTGCGGATGCCACCAGCCCTGCTCGACGCGCCGGCGTCGCACCGCGCCGCGCGCGCTCGCGAGGCGCGCCGCGCGCGTCGAGCGGTACGCCGATCCCATCGCGGCGAGGCCGTCCACGACCTCGGAAACCGCCGCCGGGCCGCCGACGGTCACGACCGCCTCGGCGCGCGCCCTCCGCAGCGCGGCCAGCGCGTGACCGGGGTCGTCGAGCGCGGGGTCGAAGTCGTGCGTCCCCGCCCACGACGCGCCGCGCGCCTCGACCCCCGCCTCGAGCGCGGCGACGGCCCGGCCGGTGCCGGGGCCGCCGGCCGACACCGCGCCCACGCGCTCGTAGCCGCGGTCGCCGGCGAGATAGCGCGCCACGACGGCCGCCTCCCACGTCAGCGACGGAGCGACCTGGAACAGATGGGCGTCGAGCAGCCCCGCGCCGAACAGGTCGCCGTAGCACGCGACGAGCGGGATGCCGGCGGCGGCGAGCGCGCCCTCGGCGCGCGCTGCCGCATCGGGCGGGCCCGCGTAGACGACGCCGACGGTCGCGCTCGACGCCGCGAGCCGCTCGACCAGCTCGATGGCGCGCGCCGGGTCGCCCTCGTCGTCGAGGCCGACGAGCTCGAACGGGGCCGCGTCGCCCCGGGCGCGATTGAGCACGTGAACCGCGACGTCGGCGCCGCGGAACGCGTCCTCGCCGCGCCACGCGTCGGGGCCCGACATCGTGCCGACGAGCCCCACGACGAGCCCCGGGGGCCGCGACGGCACGGGGGCCGGCGTCCGCACCGGGAGGGCGTCGCCGTCGCCGCCCGTGGTGCACCCGCCCAGCAGAGCGGCGGCCGCGAGCGTGGAGACGAGGCGCCGGAGGGTCATGGCGGCATCTTCACACCGGCGCTCAAGGAAACCGGCGCGCGTGCCGATGACAGCGGGGCACAGCTCGACGGGGCCCGTCGTAGCGCCGGGACGGAACGCAGCTCCCGCGCACGCGACGGTCTGTTCGGACGCGCGAGGGGGAGTTGCAATGGCCGTCAGGCATGCACGACCGCGCGGCCGGCTCGTAGCCTGGGCCGTCGCCGCCGCTCTCACCACGATGACTCCCGCGCCCGCGCGCGCCGGCGACGACCCGGCGCCCGCGCCGCGCGCCGAGACACGGCTTCGGGGGTCGTTCTCGGGCGCCGCCTACGGCGCCCACGCCAACGCCGCGACCGGGGCTGCCGCGGCGCGGCTCGGTCGCGCCGCCTTCGTGCCGTGCCCCTGTCGCGGGACCGACGGCCGCAGGATCACCAACTTCGTCGACTCGCTCGACGGCGGCATCGTGCGCGCCGACGCGGTGTTCGGCTCGGCGCGCGGCGAAAAGGGGGACGCGTCCGCGACCGCGCGCACGACGAGCCGCGTCGTCGGGCTGTGGGCGTTCGACGGGCTCGTCACCGCCGATGTCGTGCGCGCGGTCGCGACGACGCGCGCGGCCCCCGGCGTCGTGCGCAGCCACGGGCGGCGGTCGTCGTTCGACGGTCTCGTCGTGGCCGGCACGCCCGTGTCGGACGACGTCGCGCCCAACACGCGCGTCGACGTGCCCGGCGTCGGGCACGTCGTGCTCAACGAGGTCGTCGGCCGCGGCGACGGCGTCACGAGCCGGCGCGTCGCGGTCACGATGATCGTCCTCCGGGTCACGGAGGACAACGCGATGGGCCTGCCGGTCGGCAGCGTCGTCAAGATCGCGCACGCGTCGAGCGGCTTCTCGACGCAGACGACGCGCGGCCACGCCGGCGGCAGCGCGTACGCCGCGGACAACGCGACGCACGTGTCCGACGGCTCGAATCGCGTCGGCAAGGCCGCGGCGGTCTACGTCGGATGCAACGCGGGCAACGGCGACACGCGCACGAACACGATCGAAGAGGTCGACGTCGGCGGCGTGCTGTCGCTCGCGAGCGGCACGACGACCGCGCGCGGAGCGCGCGACGGCAGGCGGTCGAGTGCGCGCACGTCGGCTACCGCGGAGGACGTCGAGCTCCTCGACGGGCTCGTGACGGCCGACCTCGTCGCCGCGGTCGCGGATGCCGGCGCGGCCCCCGACCTGCTCGCCGCGTCGACCGCGGGATCGGGCATCGGCGGGCTCGTCGTCGCCGGCGTCGCGGTGCCGCCGGACGTCGCGCCGGGCACGACGCTCGCGCTGCCGGGGGTGGGGCGCCTGGTGGTGTTCGAACGCGACGTGGCGCGCACGACGCGCGCGGTGCGCGTGCGGGTGACGATGCTGCGCGTGCTGGTCGACGAACCGAACGCGCACGGGCTCCCGGTCGGGAGCGACGTCGCGGTCGGCGTCGCCGCGGCGCGGGCGCGCGTCCCGCGCTAGGGCGCGGCGCCGCCACGCGTCCCGCGCCGGCGCGCTCTGTCGCGCGCCGCTAGGACTCCGGGCGCAGGGTCGGGAACAGGATGACCTCGCGAATCGACGGCGCGTCGAGCAACAGCGTCAGCATGCGGTCGACGCCGACGCCGAAGCCGCCCGCCGGGGGCATCGCGTACGCGAGCGCCTCGAGGAAGTCCTCGTCCGGCAGCGCCGCCTCGTGGTCGCCCGCGGCGCGGGCCGCGGCCTGCTGCTCGAAGCGGCGCCGCTGCTCGACGGGGTCGTTCAGCTCGGAGTAGATCGGCGCGATCTCGACCCCGCCGATGACGAGGTCGGCGTGCTCGGTGAAGCGCGGGATGTCGCGGTGGTCTTTGGCGAGCGGCGACACGTCGCGCGGAGTGCCGGTCACGAACGTCGGCTGCACGAGCGCGCGCTCGGCGATCTCCTCGAAGACCTCCATCAGCACCTTGCCGGGCGCCCACTCCGGCGCGACGCGGACGCCCGCGGCGCGCGCCGCGTCGCGCAGCGCGTCGTCGTCTCCGCCGGCCCACACGTCGCGCAGGTCCGGCCCCCCGGCCTCGGCGATCGCCTCGAACATGTCGATGCGGCGAAAGCGGGGGCCGAGGTCTACCTCGAGCTCTCCGGACACGAACCGCAGCGAGCCCGTCACCGCGGTCGCGAGCGCGCGCACGAGACCCTCGACGAGATCCATCGTGTGGTGGTAGTCGACGTACGCCTCGTAGCCCTCGAGCATCGTGAACTCGGGGTTGTGGCGCGCCGACACGCCCTCGTTGCGGAAACTGCGGTTGAGCTCGTAGACGCGCTCGACGTTGCCGATCAGCAGCCGCTTGAGATAGAGCTCGGGCGCGACCCGCAGGTACAGGTCGATGTCGAGCGCGTTGTGGTGCGTCACGAACGGACGGGCGACCGCGCCGCTCGCAACGGGGTGCAGCAACGGCGTCTCGACCTCGACGAAGCCGCGGCCCTCCATGTACGAGCGAATGGCGGAGTTGGCGCGCGCCCGCGCCTCGAGGGCGCGGCGCGCGTCGGGGTTCACGAGCAGATCGAGATACCGCTTGCGGTAGCGCGTCTCGACGTCGGTCACGCCGTGCCACTTCTCCGGCATCGGACGACGGCACGGCGCGAGGACCTCGATCGAGTCGACGCGCACCGACAGCTCCCCGCGCCGCGTGCGGATGACCTCTCCCGACGCGCCCACGACGTCGCCGACGCGCACGCGTCCGAACGCGTCCATGCCGTCGTCGCCGAGGACTCGTTGCTGCGCGAACAGCTGGATTCGCCCGCTGCCGTCGGCGAGATCGGCGAACGCGGCCTTGCCCTGCGCCCGCACGCTGACGATGCGCCCCGCGACGCGCGCCCGGACGCCGCTCTCCGCGCCCGGCTCGAGCGACGCCCACCGTCCCGCGAGCTCGGCCGCGACCGCGTCGCGGTCGAACGCGTACGGGTAGCGCGCGTCGTCGCCGGTCATCAGTCCTCCTCGAAGTTGCGGTCGAAGACGAGCCGCAGGCCGAGCAGCGTCAGGATCGGCTCGACCCGCTCGACGTGGCGGCAGTGCGCCACGATCACCGGCGCGAACCCGCCCGTCGCGACGACGCGGACGTCGCCGTCCAGCTCCGCCGAGACGCGCTCGACGAGCCCGTCCACGAGGCCCGCGGTGCCGTAGATGATGCCCGACTGCACCGCCATGACGGTGCTCTTGCCGATCGCGGCCCCCGGAGCGGCGAGCTCGACGCGCTGGATCTGCGCGGTCGCCTCGAACAGCGCGCCGGCGGCGGTGTCGATCCCGGGCGCGATCGCGCCGCCGAGGTACTCGCCGCGCGCCGACACCGCGTCGACGGTGATGGCGGTGCCGAAGTCGACGACGACGACGTCGTTGCCGGGGAACATGTCGTGCGCGGCGACGGCGTTCGTGATGCGGTCGGCGCCCACCTCGCGCGGGTTGTCCATCACGACCGCGATCCCGGTGCGCGTGCCGGGCTCGACGACGACGGCGGGGAAGCCGAAGTAGCGCAGCGTCATGGAGCGCAGCTCCTGCGTCGCGCGCGGCACCACGGAGCTGATCGCGACGCCCGTGATCTGCCGCGAGAACGACAGGTCCGCGTGCGACAGGAACTCCCCGAACAACAGCGCGAGCTCGTCGGCGGTGCGCGCCGGCTCGGTCGACATGCGCCACTCGTGCTCGAGCCGGTCGCGGTCGAACACGCCGAGATGCGTCTGGGAATTGCCGACGTCGACGGCGAGCAGCATCAGCTCCCTTTCACGGGCAGGTTGTCGATCAGCCGCGCCGGGCCCACGCGCGCCGCGACCGCCAGCAGGACGGGACGCCCCGCCCCCGGCTCCTCGAACGTCTCGGGGTCGACGGCGCGCGCGTACTCGGCGACGACGCCGGGCGCGTCGGCGAGCGACCGCTCCATCGCGCGCTCGGCGTCCGCCGGGCCCCCGCCTCCCTCGATCGACGCCGCCCCCGCGCGCAGACAGCGGTACAGCGCCGCGGCCATCGCCCTCTCGTCGTCGCTCAGGTAGCGGTTGCGACTGCTGAGCGCGAGCCCGCGCTCGTCGCGCACCGTCGGACACACCGCGATCTCGACCGGGAACGACAGGTCGCGCGCCATGCGGCGGATCACGGCGACCTGCTGTGCGTCCTTCTGGCCGAAGTACGCGACGCCGGGCGCGACCACGTTGAGGAGCTTGGCGACGACCGTGCAGACGCCGGCGAAGTGACCCGGTCGCGCCGCGCCCTCGAGCACGGTCGCGAGCGGTCCGACGTCGATCGACGTCGAGTGATCGGGCGCGTACATCTCGTCGGTGGACGGCGCGAACACGACGTCGACGCCGGCGTCGCGCGCGAGCTCGAGGTCGCGCTCCTCGGCGCGCGGGTACGCGCCGAAGTCCTCGCGCGGCCCGAACTGGAGCGGATTGACGAAGATGCTCGCGACGACGGTGTCGCAGCCGGCGCGCGCAGCGCGCAGCAGCGACAGATGGCCCTCGTGCAGCGCGCCCATGGTCGGGACGAAGCCGACGCGCCGATCGCGCTCGGGCGCGAGCGCGGCCCGCAGCGCGCGCACGGTTCGTTCGACCCTCACCGCGTGCCCAGCACCGCGCTCATCCGGTCCTCCGCGGCGGCGTCGAGCCGCCCGGCGCGGCGCGCCCCGGTGACGATCGCGCGCGCCGCGACGCGGTAGTCGTCCGCGAGCAGGGGGTCGATGCCCTCGAGCGCGCGCAGGTGGCGCGCGATCGTCTCGGTCTCGCCGCGCACCGCCGGGCCCGTCAACGTCGCGCCGGCACCGCTCTCGCGCGCGTTCGCCACCGCGCCGGCGGCGAGGGGGCCGAGGACCGCGGCGGGGTCCGCGACGCCGATCGCGTCCAGCATCGCCTCGGCCGCCGCGACCAGGGCGGTGACGCCGTTCGCGGTCGTGACCGCGGCCGCGTGCCATACGGGACGGTCCTCCTCGGCGACGTCGACGGGGACGCCGGCGAGCCCCGCGCGGACGAAGTCGTGCGCCCACGGGCGGAGGTCGTCGGCGCACGTGACGCCCCACGCCGAGCCGGGCAGCCGGCGCAGCGCGGACACGACGTCGGGACACGCGGCGACGGGATGCAGCGCGCACCCCGAGACGCCGGACGCGAGCGCCGGCGACAGCGGCGTGAGCCCGACCGCGCCGGCGAAGTGCACCACGACGGTGCCCGGTCTCAACGCCGGCGCGAGGTCCTTCGTCACCTCGGTGAGCACCGCGCCGGGAACTCCGAGCAGCACGACGTCGGCGGTGTGCACGAGCGTCGCGGGAGGGTCGAACACGGGGACCTCGAGCAGCGCGCTCGCGCGCGTGGCCGTCGCGCGCGTGCGGGACGCGACCCCGGCGACGACGTGCCCGGCGCGACGCAGCAACAGCGCTGCGGCGGTGCCCACGCTCCCCGCGCCGACGAGCGCGACGCGCGCGGGCTCGGGAGGGCCGTGCCTGGCGGTCATCGGATGTCGGCGCTCCAGTCCACGCGGGTACCGGTCGTCACCGCAGCATACCGACGACAGCGGCGCTTGGAACTAGCTCGTCAGTATCTTCAGGACGGCCACGCTAAGACACGCGACCGCGAGGACCTCAAGCACGATCGCCGCCGTCAAGGCGAATCCCTTGCGCTTGTTTCGATCGCGAAACGACCGGATGCTATTGACCCGTGCTTGCGCCGTGCGCCGCTCGGCAAGTCGCAAGTCTGGTGCCCGCCACACGATCTCACTCGTGAGCGTCTCCAGCCACGACGCGCTCGGCTCCGCGTACTTCTGCGGCTTGTTGATTATCAGGCCGAGACTGCCCGCGAGCGTGAACAGTAAGAGGGTCGCGAGGAGGAACGGACGAGCGTCGTCGGGCAAGACGAAGCCTTCGACCTTGGTGAGCACGGCCACCAAGCCAAAGAGTAGCGTGACGAGCGTTCCGGCAGAGGTCACAACGGCGAGGCCGCGCTGCTCGAACGATTGTTTCCGGCTGCGCTCTTCGGTGAGTTGCTCCTCGATCAGCGCGCCGTAGGCGGAGCCAGCGTAGTCAGTGGCCATCCCGAGTACTCAATTGTCGTTGCGAATCCGCGAATCTCGCTTCTCGAAGTACTCCATCTCAGGAGGACCGGGATCAGCATCCGAACTCGCACCGGACTCTCCGACGAGCTCCATGCGAGGAGCGCCCGGATCCGGCGACGGCAGCTCGCGATCGGTACCAGTGTCCTGCTCGATGGGCTCGTCCTGTGCTCTCTCGTCCTGTGCTCTCTCGTCCATGACGGCAAGCCTATCAGGAACCCGAAATGGTGCTCCTAGAACGGCTCGAGAAGCGCGACGTCGCCCTCGGACTCGTCGAGCGCGTCGGCGTAGCGGTCGCCCCAGGGGTCGGTGACGTCGAGGTCGAGCTCCAGCAGCGGCACGAGGACGAAGCGGCGCGCGGTCATGCGCGGATGCGGGATCTCGAGGTCGGGCTCGCTGAGCTTCTCGTCGTCGTACGTCAGCACGTCGAGGTCGATGACGCGCGGCCCCCAGCGCATCGTCGTCGGCTCGCGCCCGAGACGGCGCTCGATGCCCTTGCACGCGTCGAGAAGGGCGCGCGCGTCGAGCGACGTCCGGATGCGAACGACCATGTTGACGAACGAGCGTTGCGGCGGGCCGCCAACGGGCGACGTCTCGTACAGGCTCGAGCACGCGTCGACCGAGATGCCCTCGACGTCCCCGAGCGCGGCCACGGCGCGGCGGCAGAAGCCCGCGCGATCCCCGACGTTGGATCCGATGCCGATGTAAGCCTCGACCACGACTATCGCCTTTCGATGCGAACCGCCACGGCCCGGACGTCCTCCGGGATCGGCGGCTTCTCCTTTTCTACCTCGACCGCGACGCCGACGACGCCCTCCATGCCGAGGAGCTCACCGGCGATGCGCTCGGCGAGGTGCTCCAGCAGCTTGGCCTCCCCCCTTCGGACGGCGTCGGCCGCCCGCACGGCCGCGCTTCCGTAGTCCACAGTATCCCGCATCTCGTCGCTGGACCCGGCGGCGCGGGCGTCGATCTCGAGCTCGAAGCGCACGGCGACGGTCTGCGGCCGCTCCCGTTCCGCGTCCGTGACGCCGACGACGGCCGGCACGCGCAGGTCGCGCACGACGATGCGGTCCACGTCAGCGCGCATCCCTGATCGCCTCGGTCATGCGCGCCACGCGCGTCATCTCGGCGACGTCGTGCACGCGCACGATGCGGGCTCCCTGCGCGACCGACCACGCGACCGTCGCCGCGGTCCCCTCGACGCGCTCGCGCTCGGGGAGGTCGAGCACGCGGCCGATGAACGACTTGCGCGACGTCCCCGACAGCACCGGGTATCCCAGCGCGACGATCTCGTCGAGACGGTTGAGCAACACGAGGTTCTGCTCGGGCGTCTTCGCGAAGCCGAACCCGGGGTCGAGCACGATCGCATCGCGCGCGACGCCGCGCTCCTCGAGCGCGCGAGCGCGCGCGGCGAGGAACGACGCGACGTGCGTGACGACGTCGTCGTACTCCGTCAGCCCACGCATCGTCCCCGGCGTCCCGCGCGAGTGCATCACGGCGACCGCGACCCCCGTGCGCGCGACGACGTCGTCCATCGCGGGATCGGCGGCCTCGCCGGCGGTGTCGTTCACCAGTGCCGCGCCGGCCTCGACCCCGGCCGCGGCGACGCGCGGCTTGCGCGTGTCGACCGACACGACGACGTCGGCGCGCGCCGCGACGGCCTCGATCACCGGCACGACGCGCCGCAGCTCCTCGTCCTCGGGCACCGGTTCGGCCCCCGGGCGCGTCGACTCGCCGCCGACGTCGACGATCGCGGCGCCGGCGGCCGCCATGTCGAGCGCGTGCGCGATCGCGGCGTCGCGGTCGAACCACAGCCCGCCGTCGGAGAACGAGTCGGGCGTGACGTTGAGGACGCCCATGACGACCGTGCGGTCGAGCGCCACCACCCGGTCGCGACACACGAGCTTCATGCGTGGAGTCTAGAGGCGGGCGGCGGCGAGACGCAGTCGGCCGCCGCTAACGGCCGTGGCGCGGCGAGCCGCCGCCGATGAGGCCCATGGCCTCGGCGCGCGTCGCGGTGTTCGTCCGGAACTCGCCGCGCACCGCCGACGTCACCGTCTCATGGCCCGGCTTGCGGACGCCGCGCATGCTCATGCACAGGTGTTCGGCCTCGATGACGACGAGCACGCCGCGCGGCTCGAGCGCCTGCTCGAGCGTGTCGGCGATCTGGGTCGTGAGTCGCTCCTGGACCTGGGGCCGGCGCGCGAGCGTGTCGACGAGCCGGGCGATCTTCGACAGACCGGTGATCTGCCCGCCGACGTTCGGGATGTACGCGACGTGGGCGCGCCCGACGAACGGGACCATGTGGTGCTCACACACGGAATACAAAGGGATGTCGCGCACCATGATCATCTCGTCGTGGCCCTCTTCGAACACGACGTCGAGCTCGTCGAGCGGGTCGCGCCCGATGCCGGCGAAGATCTCCTCGAACATGCGGGCGACGCGCTCGGGCGTGCGCTTGAGACCGTCGCGCGCCGCGTCCTCGCCGATCGCGTCGAGGATGCGGCGGACCGCGTCCTCGATCTCGTCGCGGTCGAACTGCGGGCGCTTGCCCAGGTGGCGAATGGCTTCGGGGCCGTCGTTCACGGCCCTACCGTAGCGCGGCGCGAGGGGCTCCCATCGCTGCGGCGCGCGCCGCTACGCCTCGCCGAGACGCGGCTTGGGGGCCGGCCGGGGCAGGCGCGGGCGCTTCTCGGCCGTCTCGCGGCCCTCGGCGTCGCCGTCGCCCGAGGCGGCCGCGGCGCGGCGCCGCCGGGTGCGCTCGACCGGGTCGTCGGGCGACTGCTTGGCGACCTCGGCGAGGATCTCGGCGACCTCCTCCTTGTCGATCGACTCCTTCTCCAGGAGCCGGTCGACCATGAGGTCGAGCTTGTCGCGGTACTTCGTGATGATCTCGCGCGCCTCCTCGTGCGCCTCCTCCACGAGGCGCGTGACCTCGTCGTCGATCTTGGCGGCGACGGTGTCGGAGTAGTCCTTGACGTGGCCGAAGTCGCGCCCGAGGAACGGCTGCGAGTCGTTCTGGCCGAGCGCGAGGGGCCCGAGCTCCGACATGCCGAACTGCGTGACCATCTGCTTCGCGATCGCGGTGCACCGCTGGATGTCGTCCTGTGCGCCCGTGGTCGGCTCGTTGAACACGACCTCCTCGGCGACCCGGCCCCCGAGCAGCATCGCGAGCTCGTCGATCAGCTCCGAGCGCGTCACGAGGAAGCGGTCCTCGGTCGGCAGCGTGAGCGTGTAGCCGAGCGCGCGGCCGCGCGACACGATCGACACCTTGTGGACGGGGTCGGCGTTGGGGAGCGCGTGGCTCACCAGCGCGTGGCCGGCCTCGTGGTAGGCGATGACGCGCTTCTCCTTCTCGGAGATGACGCGGCTGCGGCGCTGGGGGCCGGCGAGCACGCGGTCGATCGCCTCCTCGAGCTCATGCATGCCGATCTCGGACTTCGAGAAGCGCGCCGCCAGCAACGCCGCCTCGTTGACGACGTTCGCGAGGTCGGCGCCGGTGAAGCCCGGCGTGCGGCGCGCGAGCACCTCGACGTCGACGTTGTTCGCGAGCGGCTTGCCGCGCGTGTGCACCTTGAGGACGCCCTCGCGACCCTTGAGATCGGGCCGGTCGACGACGATCTGGCGGTCGAAGCGCCCCGGGCGCAGCAACGCCGGGTCGAGGATGTCGGGGCGGTTGGTGGCCGCGATCAGGATGACGCCGCTCTTGACGTCGAAGCCGTCCATCTCGACGAGCAGCTGGTTGAGCGTCTGCTCGCGCTCGTCGTGGCCGCCGCCGAGACCGGCGCCGCGGTGGCGCCCGACGGCGTCGATCTCGTCCATGAAGACGATCGACGGCGAGTTCGCCTTCGCC
>DASZZZ010000010.1:0-12386 GCA_036260375.1 Actinomycetota bacterium | reverse complement strand
GCCGTGGCTGCTCGGGATCGCGGAGTTGAGGCTTCCGACGCTCGCGAGCCCGATGAGACCCGCTCCGAGCAGCAGGATCGAGGACGAGAACAGAACGTCCTTCTGGATGCGCCGCGCGATGAGGCTCACGGCGAGCAGGCCGATGATCATCCCGGTCGCGAGGAAGCCGATGAGGAAGGCGAACCCTCGGTTGCCGCCGCCGAGCACCTCGTCGACGAACTCGACGCCGAGCGAGAACACGGCGCCGGCGGCGGTGAACGTGAACGCGATCCCGAGCAGCCACGGCCGCACCTGCTTGTCGCGCGCCACGAATCGGATGCCCTCGACGAGGTCGTCCCTCGCCGCGCCGAGATCGAGCCGCCCGGCGCGCGCCTCGCGCCTCGGGAGCGCGAGCGACCAGATCAGCAGCGCGGAGACGCCGAACGTGATCGAATCCAGCCACAGCGCGAGCGCCTCGGGATCGTTCTGTAGGCCCCGGAGGACCGGGACGGTGTCGCCGAGGAAGCCACCCAACGACGTCAGCGACGCGAACACGACGCCCGCGACCGGCCACGGCCCGTAGACGGCGATCAGGTTGAGCGAGTTCGCATGCGTGATCTGCGACACGGGCACGACGTTCGGGAGCGACGCGTCCTTCGCCGGCCCCCACAGCAGCGTGAGGCTCTCCAGCAGCACCGACGCAAACAAGAGGTACACGAAGCTGTCGAAGAACGGCAGCGAGAAGATGATGACGGCGCGCGCCGCGTCGGCCGCGACCATGATCCGCTTGCGGTCGAAGCGGTCGGCGATCACGCCCGCGACGGGGCCGGCGATGAAGCCGGGCACGACGCGGGCGATCATGACCGTCCCGACCCCGACGTCGCCGCCGAGGTTCCTGGCGATCAAGGCGATCGCGATCACGCCGATCCAGTCGCCCAGGCTCGAGACGCTCTGGGCCGCGAACAGGCGCCGGAAGTTGCGGTTCCGGAGCAGCGTGCGGTAGCCCGCGTCCTGGGCGGAGCCGACGGCGCGTAGGTCGGGCCGTTGCTGCGGTGCCTGCTGGATCGGTCCTCCCGGGAAGTGGACGGCGGCGCCCACATCCTAGTTAGGCGCGCCGGCTGCGTTCCCTATCCGAGCGTCCCGGCGCCCTCGTCGGCTCCCGGAGCCCGCCGCTGCGCCCGGGTGCCCGTCGTCTTGCGCGCCGACGTCTTCTTGCGTGCCGACGTCTTCTTGCGCGCGGTCTTCTTGCGCGTCGTCTTCTTCTTCGCCGGGTCCTTCTTGATGTACTTGCACTCCGGATAGTTCGAGCAGCCGACGAACGGCCCGAAGCGGCCGCGCTTCTCGACCAGGGCGGAGCCGCAGTTGGGGCACTCCTCCCCCGTCTCCTTGGGGGCCTCCTTCTTGATGTACTTGCACTCGGGGTAGTTCGAGCAGCCGACGAACGGACCGAAGCGGCCGCTCTTGGCGACGAGCTCGGAGCCGCAGTTGGGGCACTTCTCGCCCGTGCCCTCGGGGTCCGCGAGAGGGTTGCCCTCCTCGTCGAGGTGCTGCGACCACTTGCACTCCGGCCATCCCGAGCACGACAGGAACCACAGGCCGTGCTTGCCGAACTTCTTGACGACCGGACGGCCGCACTCCGGGCACGTCTGGTCGGTCGGCCGCTCGGGCCGGCCCATCTTGTCCTTCTGCTCCTCGAGGTGCTCGGTGAAGGAGTGGAAGAAGTCGCGCACGACCGGCGTGAGCTGCTTCGCGCCCTCGGCGATCTCGTCGAGCTCGGCCTCCATGCGCGCGGTGAAGTTGAGGTCGACGACCTCGGGGAAGTGCGCCTCGAGCTGCTCCGTGACGACCTCGCCGCGCGGCGTCGGTATGAGCCGGCGCGACTCGGTGCGCACGTACTCGCGCCGCACGAGCGTCTGCACGGTCGGCGCGTACGTCGATGGCCGGCCGATGCCGACGCGCTCCATCTCTCGCACGAGCGTCGCCTCGGTGTAGCGCGGCGGCGGCTGCGTGAAGTGCTGCGCCGGCTCCAGCGCGCGCAGTTCGAGGACGTCGCCGGGGGCCACCTCGGGCAGCAGGCTGTCGAGCTCCTCGGGCTCGTCGTCGCCGCGCACGAGGTAGACGCGCAGGAAGCCGTCGAACTTGAGGATCTGGCCGGTCGCGCGGAACGTGACTCCGTTCGACTCCACGTCGACCGACGTCGCGTCGTAGACGGCCTCCGCCATCTGCGACGCCATCGTGCGCTGCCACACGATCTCGTAGAGCCGGAGCTCGTCGCGGTCCAGCTCGCCGGCCATGTCCCTCGGCGTGCGCGCGGCCGACGTGGGGCGGATCGCCTCGTGCGCCTCCTGGGCGCCCTTGGCCTTGGCGGTGAAACGCCGCGGCTCGTGGTAGCGCGCGCCGAAGTCGGACTCGACGACGCGGCCGATCTCGCCGAGCGCGTCGTCGGACAGGTTGGTCGAGTCGGTGCGCATGTACGTGATGTGGCCGCGCTCGTACAGCGCCTGCGCGACCTGCATCGTCTTCCACGTCGGCATGCCGAGCTTCGCGGACGCCGCCTGCTGCAACGTCGACGTCCGGAACGGGGCCGGCGGCTTGCGGCTGCGCTCGCTCTTGCGGACGTCGGCGACGGTCCACGACCCGGGCCGCACGCGCTCGACGACCGCGGCCGCGGCGGCCTCGTCGCCGAGCGAGAACTTCTCCTTGTCCCCGACGGGATGCGTCGCGACGAGCTCGCCGCCCGCATCCGTCGCAAGCGTCGCGGCGACGTCCCAGTACTCGCGCGGCACGAAGGCGCGGATCTCGCGCTCGCGCTGGACGACGAGGAGCAGCGCCGCGCTCTGCACGCGCCCGGCGGACAGCTTCGGTCCGATCGTTCGCCACAGCAGCGGCGACAGCTTGTAGCCGACGATGCGGTCCACGGCGCGCCGCGCCTGCTGCGCGTCGACGAGGTTCATGTCGATGCCGCGCGGCCGCGCGAACGCGTCCTCGATCGCGCGCTTGGTGATCTCGTTGAACGTCACGCGCCGCGTGACGTCGGGGCCGAGCTTGGCGAGCTCCGCCACGTGCCACGCGATCGCCTCGCCCTCGCGGTCGGGGTCGGGGGCGAGCCACACGGCGTCGGCCGCCTTGGCCGCGGCCTTGATCTGTCCGACGGCCTTCTTGGCCGACGCCCGGTCGAGCGGTTCGTAGTCGAACCGGACGTCGCCGTTGATCTCGATCCCGAAGCCCGACGTCGGCAGGTCGCGGACGTGGCCCATCGAGGCGAGGACCTTGTAGTCCTTGCCGAGGTAGCGCTCGATCGTCTTCGCCTTCGCGGGCGACTCGACGATGACGACGTTCTTGGCCACTGCACTCCTTGCGTTCGGGGACGTCCGCCTGGCGGCCGGGCGGCTCGGGCCGCGGTGCGAGGACCGCTCGCCGCCCGCCTGGGGCGCTCGCGACAACGCCGCCGGGCCCCGTCAGCTTCCCACGGCGGCCGACGAAGCGCGCGAGCCCCGGCGGGCGTGCGCCCGGAACGCGGCGATCCGAGCGGAGGGCGCACGTGCGACGGGCCGACTCAGAACGGTTTGGAGTGCCCGGCGTGCGTGCGCCCGGAGCACGCGCAGCCGGACCCGCTCGATGCCCCCAGCGGGGCGGCTAGCATCGCCGCCCGTGGAGACCGTCGTCGAGCTCATGCGCGACTGGGTCGTCGAGTACGGCTACGTCGCGATCTTCCTGCTCATGCTGGCCGAGTCCGCGTGCATCCCGTTCCCCAGCGAGGTCACGATGCTCGTCGGCGGGTGGTACGCGGGCGACGGCGAGCTGAGCTTCTTCTGGGTCGGCGCCGCCGGGGTCCTCGGCAACCTCGTCGGCTCGTGGATCGCCTACGCAGTCGGGCGCACCACCGGCCGGGAGCTGCTCGACCGCTACGGAAAGTACGTGCTGATTCGCAGCCACGACGTCGACCGGGCCGAGGCGTGGTGGGAGGACCACGGCGACGCGGCGACGTTCTTCTCGCGCCTGTTGCCGGTCATCCGCACGTTCATCTCGCTGCCCGCCGGCATCGCGCGCATGCCGTTCGGCAAGTTCACGCTGTACACGTTCCTCGGAGTGATCCCGTGGACCTACGCGCTGACGTACGCAGGGGTCGTGGTCGGGGCGAACTGGGAGCGCGTGCTCGACTGGTTCGACGTTCCGACGCTGGTGATCGGCGGGCTCGTGGCGGGGGCCGCGCTGTGGTGGTACCTGCGCCGGCACCGGGCTCGCAGAGCCGCTCGCCCGACGCGCGGCGAATAGAGGATCGCGTCGCTGCCGCGGGCCGCGGCAAATGGGCGAGCTTCGCCCACGCGCGACGACTCTCGCCGTCGTCACGCGTCTATGTGTCAGGATGCTGTTTGCGACGACTTCCGAGCGGACGACGATGATGAGCGGCTGGAAGCTGGGGCCGGCGCGCGTCGGTCACCTCTACGAGACCAATATCGCGCGCGCCGTTCGCCTCGCCGCATTGCTCGAGGGCGACGACGACCGCGCGCAGGACGTCGCTCACGACGCGTTCGTTCGGGTCATCTCGCGCTTCGCTCACCTGCGGTCCGAAGACGCCTTCTGGGCGTACCTGCGCAAGACGATCGTGACGGTGTCGATCGCCGGCCGGCGCCGCCGGGAGACAGAGAGACGTCACGTGCAACGGACGCCGGCGCCCGCGCCGGTGGAGCTGCCGGACGCGTCGGAGCGCGATCGTGTCTGGCGCGCCCTAAGCACGTTGCCGACGCGTCAGCGGGCCGCCGTCGTCCTTCGCTACTACGAGGATCTTCCCGACGCCGGCGTCGCGCGCAGCCTCGGATGCTCGGTCGGCGCCACGCGTTCGCTCATGGCGCGGGCGCTGCGCGCCCTGCGCTCGGAGATGGAGGAGCGCGGCGATGGCGACGAGTGACGCCGTTCGGCGTGCGCTCGAGGAGCGCGCCGCCACGACCGCGGTCGCCCCGCGGCCCGTCGGTGACGTCGTGGCGGCCGTTCGTCGTAGACGGAGACGTGTGCTCGCGCCGGCGACCGCCTGTGCGCTGCTGCTGGGGGCCGCGGTCGTCGCGACGACGGGCGCGCCGCCGGGCGAGCGCGCCCGTCGCCAGGAGGCCGCGCCCGTGCTCCGGGTCCGCGTTCGGCCGCTCACCGACGACCTCGACCTCGGCCGCGTCGTGATCTCGCCGGCCCTGCCCGGTGAGCCGCGCGTCGCAGCGGCGGACGCGTTGGACGCACTTCCCGACGCACCGCGACATCGCCCGGTCGTCGCGCGGCACGGTCGAGTCGCGGCGGACGTCTGGGGCGTCACCGCGGGCACGCGCGTCTGGGTGTTGAGCTACACGCCCGCCTGTTGTCCGGATACGACGCGACACGCCGTGGTCGCCTCCGCCGACGCGCGTTACCTTGGCACGGTCATCGAGCCAGATGGGATGCCCTGACGTCATGGAACGGCTCGGCCAAGCCGCGCCCTGCCCTCTTCGACTGCAAGCGCGCAGGAGGACGACAACCCGCGCCGCGAGAAAGAAGGCATTCCCCATCGTCAAGACCGCCCGCCCAGGCCTAGAGTGGCGCGAGCGGCGGGACGAGGATTGGGGATGACATGCATACGCGATCGCTGCGCTACTTCTCTGTCGGCTTCTGCGCGGGCATGTTGCTGCTCTTGACCACCATCGCACGCTCTCCAGCCGCAGCGGGCCACGGCGACACGACCTGCGGCCCGGCAGCCTGGGCCGAGGTGGTCAAGGAGAACAACGATGAGGTCGAAGACGGCAACCACGCAAAGATAAAGGTCGCATTCCCCGACGGCGGCCCCGTCAACAACGGCGGGCTCGTCCGCTCGTTGTTCGTGTGGGACAACGAGGACAATTGGGCCGAGGTGGGGTGGCTCTGGTACGACGGCGTCCACTCGGGTCCGAGGCGGTTCCGGTACCGCGCCGACGCGGGCCAGTTGGGAGGCGACGAGAACGACGGCGATGGCGGAAGCCGCGGGAACTTCTACGACTGGAAGGTAGACAACGACCACGGGAACCACTTCGAGGCTTTTCGCGAGGGGACGAAGTACCACGCGTACACGTTTGTCAACCTCGACGGAGGGCGCGTATACGCGAGCTCGGAGGTCGACAATCGATGCGACTCCGCGATCGCGGAGTTCAAGGACCTGAGCGACAAGGAGACGAACACCGCGCCGTACGGGCCATGGGTCGACACGCGCCGTGCCGACGCGTTCCTCGACAGCCCTTTCTTCGTGCGTTGTCTGTTGAGCGACACCGCATTCGACGTCCGGCACATGGACTGCTGAGCGGGGAGGCACGATGTCAGCGACACGTCTTCGTCCGATACTCCTTGCCATCGCGGGTGTGCTGACCGCGCTCCTCGTAGTGCCGCTGCTCGCGAGTGACGACGCGACACGCGGCGACGATTCGCGGCCCGCCCCGGGCTCGCACCCCGGTCCCGTGCCGATCTCCGAAGACGGCGCCCCTCTGCTCGACGCGCAAGAAGTCGACATCGAAGGTGCGATGACCGCGACGCCGTACCAGCTGCCCGTCCCACCGACGAACGAGGTGACGGGAGCGCGCACGGCGATCTGGATCGACGCGAACCATCAGGTGGCGTTCACGTGGGACAGCGGGCTCCGCCTATACGTCGACCGGCTCCACGACCTCACGCCTGCCGTCGCGCACGCTACCTGGACGCGCAAGGCCGCCGGCGGCGACGGCACTCTGGTCGTCGTTCGCGGCGTCCCCGGCATCGCCCGAGAGGCGCGCGACGGCGAGCCTGCGTCGCTCACGTTGATCGAGAACGGCTTGAGCATCCAGTTCGTAGGCCCGGACGTGACGGTGAAGCAGCTCGTAGCGCTCGCCGAGGAGCTCGAGTACGAGTAGGCGCGCTCTGCCGCGCCGACGCGCTACGCGAGGCCGATGTCCCCGGCGACGAGCTGAAGGCCCTCGATAGACGTCGCGATGAAGTCGTCCATCGGGATGCCGATCGACGCCTCGACGCCGCGGATCTTGTCGCGTTCGACGCCGGGCGCGAACGACTTGTCCTTGAGCTTCTTCTTGACCGACGACACCTTCATGCCGTTCGCCTTGTCGGGCCGGACGAGCGCGCAGGCGACGAGCAGGCCGGCGACGCCGTCGGCGTGGACGATGGCGCGCGACATGAGGTCGGTCTGCCGGTCGGTCCACATGTGCGCCAGGATCGCGTTGAGCACCTGCTCGTCGTCGAAGCCCTCGGCGCGCAACCACGCGACGGACTGGTGCGCGTGGCGCTCGACGTCGTCGTGCGTCTGATCCTGGTCGAGGTCGTGGAACAGCCCCGCGAGGCCCCAACGGTGCTCGTCCTCGCCGAAGTGGCGGGCCAGCGCGCGCATGACGCCCTCGACCGAGATCAGGTGCCGGATCGTGATGTCCTTCTCGGCGTACTGGTGGACGATCTCGAGCGCGCGCTCGCGCTCCACTAGCCCCCTCCGAGCAGGCGCAGGAGGTCGCCCTCGGCCTCGGGGGCCGCGAGCGCGAGGACCTCGTCGCCGCCCTTGAGAGGGGTCTCGCCGCTGGGGCTGATGACGTGACGGTCGCGCACGACTGCGACGAGCGAGCAGTCGGGCGGCAACGCGAGGTCGCCGATCGTCTTGCCCACCGCGGGCGACTCGTCGTCGAGCGTCAGCTCGAGCAGCGACACCTTGCCGTGCTCGAGGTTGAGCAGACGCACGAGGTCGCCCACGGACACGGCCTCCTCCACGAGCGACGTCAGCAGGTGCGGCATGCTGACCGCGACGTCGACCCCCCACGTCTCGTTGAAGAGCCACTCGTTGTCGGGATGGTTGACGCGCGCGACGACGCGCGGCACGGCGAACTCCTGCTTCGCCAGCAGTGCGATGACGAGGTTGTCCTCGTCGTCGCCCGTCGCCGCGACGACGACGTCGGAGCGCGCCAGGACCGCGGCGTCGAGCGTGTACAGCTCGCACGCGTCGCCGACCACCCAGTTCGGCTGCAGCTCCTCGTGCAGCGTGTCGACGACGTCCTGGTTCTGCTCGATGACCGTCACCTCGTGGTTGCGCGCGAGGAGGTCCTTGGCGACGTAGGTGCCGACGTTGCCGGCCCCCGCGATGACGATGCGAAGCGGCTTGGTCGTCATTCCGGCCTGCCCACCTCCTTGAGCTCGTCGGGGAGCCCGGCGACGTCCGAGCGCGTGACCGCGACGTGGAGGATGTCTCCGTCCTGCAGCGTGAGCCGCGGGTCGGGCACGCGCGGGACGCCGAAGCGACTCACCGCGACGACTCTTCGCCGGCCGTCGACGTCGAGCTCGACGGCGCTGCGCCCGACGATCTCGCCCGGCGCGGGGACGGAGACGACGACGACCTCGCCGTTGTCGACGGTGAACTCGACCGGGACGTCCTCGGGCAGCATCGCGCGCATGATCTGGTCGGTCGTCCACCGCACGGTCGCGACCGTCTGGATGCCGAGGCGCTGGTAGATCTGCGCGCGGCGCGGGTCGTAGATGCGCGCGACGACCTGCTGGATGCGGTAGTGCTCGCGCGCGACGCGCGCGGAGACGATGTTCGAGTTGTCGCCGTTCGTGACCGACGCGAACCCGGTGGCCTCCTTGATCCCGGCGCGCTCGAGGACGTCGCGGTCGAACGCGAACCCGACGATCTTCTCGGCCTTGGTGTTGGGACGCAGGCGGTCGAACGCCTTGGGGTTCTTGTCGACGACGGCGACGCTGTGCCCGAGCCTCTCGAGGCTGCTCGCGAGCTCCGAACCCACGCGGCCGCAGCCCGCGATGACGACGTGCACGAGGTCGATCTCCTCCGTTCAACCGGCGGCCAGGGCTGCTGACAACCGCTCGATACTGCCATACTTCCCGTTCGTGACTCCGCTCTCGAACATCCTGGAACGGCTCGCTCGTCCGCCCGAGGAGGTAAGGGCCGAGAACCTGCGGCGGTGGGCGACGACAGTGCCCGGCGCGTGCCGCATCGCCGACGTCGAGCCGCGCTGCGGATGTCGCGTCGCCGGCGTGATCCAGAACATCCGGATCGACCCGCGCGAGGGACGCGGCTCGATCGAGGCGACGTTCATCGACGGCACCGGGGAGATGGTCGCGAAGTGGCTCGGCCGTCCGTCCGTCGCCGGCATTCGTCTCGGCATGGGCCTCGTCGTATCCGGCACGCCGGGCCGCAACGCCGACGGCGACCTCGTGATCCTGAACCCCGAGTACGAGCTCGTACCGGGACCCGAGCACGGGTAGCACTGCGCGCTCCGCCGGCGTGTAGCGGAGGGCGCACGTGCGACGGGCCGACTCAGAACGGTTTGGAGTGCCCGGCGTGCGTGCGCCGGGAGCAGACGCGCGCGCGGAGGGCGCACGTGCGACGGGCCCACTCAGAACGGTTTGGAGTGCCGGGCGTGCGTGCGCCCGGAGCAGGCCGGAACGCGCGAACGGGGCCCCCACGCCGGGGCCCCGTGCGAAACGAACGCGTGCTAGACCGCGGCCTCGACCTTGCGGCCGGGCTCGGTCTCGCCCTCGCCGAAGTCCGCCTCCTCCTGACGCGACGAGAACACGAGCGCGCCGATCAGGATGATCAGGCCGACGATCACGACCGCCGCGCGCAGCGCGGTGTTGCCCGTGTCGACCGCGTCGACGACCGACGCGGCGACCAGCAGCGCGACGAGGTTCATGACCTTGATGAGCGGGTTGAGCGCCGGTCCGGCGGTGTCCTTGAACGGGTCTCCGACCGTGTCGCCGATGACGCCCGCGGCGTGCGCCTCGGAGCCCTTGCCGCCGTAGTGGCCGTCCTCGATGAGCTTCTTGGCGTTGTCCCACGCGCCGCCCGCGTTCGACAGCGCGACCGCGAGCAGCTGGCCGCACAGGATCGCGCCGGCGAGGTACGCACCGAGAGCGATGGCGCCGAACGCGTAGCCGACGACGATCGGCGTGACGATCGCCAGCACGCCCGGCGTCGTCAGCTCGCGCAGCGACGTGCGCGTGCAGATGTCGACGACGCGCGCGTAGTCGGGCTTCACCGAGTAGTCCATGATGCCGGGGTTGCGACGGAACTGGTCGCGCACCTCCATGACGACGGTGCCGGCGGCGCGTCCGACCGCGCGGATCGTGAGCGACGAGAACAGGAACGGCACCGCGCCGCCGATCAGCAGGCCGATGAGGACGTCAGGCTCGGCGAGGTTGATCGGCTCGTTGCCGATGATGTCGCGGAACGAGCCGAACAACGACGTCGCCGCGAGCACCGCGGTGGCGATCGCCATGCCCTTCGTGATGGCCTTGGTGGTGTTGCCGACCGCGTCGAGGCCGGCCATGATCCGGTCGGCCTTCTCGCCGAGGCCGCCCGACATCTCCGCGACGCCGTGGGCGTTGTCGGAGATCGGACCGTAGGTGTCCATCGACACGATGACGCCGACCGTCGTGAGCATCCCCATGCCGGTGAGCGAGATGTAGTACAGCGACAGGTCCGCGTCGCCGCCGCCGAGCAGGAACGCGGCGAAGATCGCGCCGGCGATCGTAACGATCGCGTACACGGTCGACTCGAGCCCGATGGCGAAGCCCGAGATGATCGTCGTCGCGGGGCCCGTGCGGGTCGAGCGCGCGATCTCCTTGACCGGCCCCCGCTCGGTCGACGTGTAGTACTCCGTGAGGTAGTGGATGACGCCGGCGAGGGCGAGACCGATGACGACGGCCCAGAACGTCTTGACGTCGCCGACGTAGAACTGCGACACGAAGAAGGTCGCGATCGCCGACGCGACGCCGGACCACACGAAGCCGCGGTTGATCGACTTCATGCCGTGCTCGTCCTCGCTGCGCGGCTTGACCGCCTCGATGCCGATGATCGACGTGATGACGCCGATGCCGCGGACGAACAACGGGAACAAGACCGCCGCGACGACGCTGTCGGTGCCCTGGTACGCGACGAAGCCGAGGATCAGCGCGGCGACGAGCGTGACCTCGTACGACTCGAAGAGGTCGGCCGCCATTCCGGCGCAGTCGCCGACGTTGTCGCCGACGTTGTCGGCGATCGTGGCGGCGTTGCGGGGATCGTCCTCCGGGATGTTCTTCTCGACCTTGCCGACGAGGTCGGCGCCGACGTCGGCCGCCTTCGTGAAGATGCCGCCGCCGACGCGCATGAACATGGCGAGCAGCGCGCCGCCGAACCCGAAGCCGAACAGGACGAGCGGCGCGTCGCCCTTGTAGACGATGAAGATCAGCGTCGCGCCGAGGAGGCCGAGGCCGACCGTGAACATGCCGGCGACGCCGCCGGCCCGGAACGCGATCGCCATCGACTCGCGCAGCCCCCGGCGAGCGGCGCTCGCGACGCGCACGTTGGCGCGCACCGCGAGGCCCATGCCGACGAAGCCGGTCGCCGCGGAGAAGCCCGCGCCGAGGAGGAACGCGACCGAACGCGCGATGCGGATGCCGAGGCTCGGAGCCTCGAGCGGCAGAAGCACCAGCGTCAGGATCGCCACGAAGATCGCGAGCGTCCTGAACTGGCGCGTGAGGTACGCGTTCGCGCCCTCGCGGATCGCGAGCGAGATCTGCTGCATCTGCTCGGTGCCCTCGTCCTTCGCGAGGACGCCCCGGACGAGCATCCACGCATACCCGAGCGCGAGCAGCGAGATGCCGAGGATGACCCACAACGCGGCGTTCTCGAAGCCGCTGAGCTCGGGGAGGTCGAGGCTCGTGGCCTCGCCCGCGGCCAGAACGATTCCGTCCATACCCGTCCTTTCTCGACCTGCCGGCCGTCGTCGATTACCGGCGCCGCGTCCGTCTCCTTCGGGCTCGGACCCGTCCCGGCCCGCGCCGCGCGCCGCGGGCGCGGGCGGGTACGAAGAGCGCTTTCGAGGGCCACGAATCTAGCTTTTGAGCCCCCAAAAAGTCAAATTCGGGGAGGATGGGCGCGTGCTCCCGTACGCGTGGAGGTGCCTGAACACGCGCCCGGCGCTGGGCGGCGCCGCGCTCGTGCTCGCACTGCTCGCGGCGGTTCCCGGCGCGCTCGCGGCGACCGTGCTCGCCCCGGCCGTCGTGGCGTTCGTGGTCAGCGGCGACGCGCTGCTCGCCGTCTCTCTGCTCCCCGGCCCGCTCGCGGTGCCGGGGGCGTCGCCCGCGGCGTGGGCCGCGCTCGGGGTGACGCTCGCCGCCGCGGTGGTCGTGTGGGCGCGGGTGTACGCGCTCGTCGTGTGGGCGTCGGACGACGCGCGCGCCGGAGGCGCCGCGGGCGCGTGGGCCGGCACGCGCCGGTCGTGGCGCACGGTCGCGGCCCTGCACGCGCAGGCGTATGCGGCCCTCGGCGCGCTGACCGTCGCCGGCCTCGCCGCGACCGGCGCGCTGGGCGGACCGGCCGGCGGCGCCGCGGCGCGGGCCCTGTTGGTCGTCGGCGTCGCGCTGGCGGCGCGCGCGGCGGCGCGCGTCGT
>DASZZZ010000009.1:0-1590 GCA_036260375.1 Actinomycetota bacterium | reverse complement strand
CTCGCGCGCCGAGATGATGATCGTCGCCAGCGCGCGAGTAGTCCTCGTTCACGCGTAGCTCCCGTAGTCGACCGGCCGCGACGGCGCCGGGCCCGGCGTCAGCGCGCGCCAGCGCTCGTCGCCGAGCTTGTCGACGTACTCGGAGTGCGACTCGAGCCCGTACACCCACTCGTCGAGCCACGCGTCGAGCCGGCCGGGGTCACGGCCGATCGCGTCCCACTCCACGTAGAAGCGGTTGTCGCGGTCGTAGTAGCCCTGCGCGTACGACGGGTGGCACGCGCGGGGCTCCTCTACGACCGCGTCGACCACGAGCCCCGGCACGATCGTGCGGTTGGGGTCGCGGCGCACGACGTCGTCGCCGACGACCTCCTCGCACACGACGATCACGCGCTCGGCGGCGAACGCGGCCTCGCGCTGGCACCCGACGAAGCCCCACACCTGCGCGTTGCCGTGCCGGTCGGCGCGCTGGACGTGTATCACGGCGACGTCGGGGTTCAGCGGCGGGACCGCGTACACGGTGCCGTCGCCGTAGGGCGACTCGATCGGCACGATGCGGCCGTTGGCGGCCGGCAGGTCGCTGCCGTAGTAGCTCCGCAGCGGCAGGAACGGGAGCCCCGCGGCTCCCGCCGTGTAGCGCGACACCATCCCGAAGTGGCTGTACTCCTCGAGCTCGAGGGGGGCCGGGTCGGACCGCTCGACGCGCCGGCGGATCGCGTGCAACGAGCCGACGCCGGGGTTGCCGAGCCACGAGAACACGAGCCTGCGCGCCACGCCGGCGCCGACCATCTGGTCGTAGACGACGTCGGGCGTCAGCCGGCACAGAGTGAGGTCGCGGCGCCGCTGCCGGATGATCTCGTGTCCCGCGGCGAAGCAGATGAGGTGCGTGAAGCCCTCGATCGCGACCGTGTCGCCGTCGCGCACGAGCGCCCCGATCGCGTCGCGCATCGTCGTGACCTTGGACGCGCCGGCGCCCGAGACGGCGCGGCCGGCCGGGCTGTCGTCCCCCATGCGCGCCGTGCTCAGCGCCGCGCCGCGGCGACCTCGGCGAGCGCCTCGTCGAAGATGCGCACGCCGGCGTCGGCCTGGGCCTCCGAGATCACGAGCGGTGGCGAGACGCGCACGGTCGCGTCGCCGGCGCGCAGCACGAGCAGGCCGCGCCGGTAGCACGCGCGCTCGACGTCGTCGGCGACCTCGGCGGAGACCAGCTCCACGCCGATCATCAGTCCGAGCCCGCGCACCTCCGCGACGACGTCGTGGCGCTGCTGCAGCGGGCGGAGCGCGTCGAGCATCCGTGCGCCGACGTGCGCCGCGTTGGCGCCGAGCTCCTTCTCGACGAGGTCGAACGTCGCGAGCGCCGCGGCGCACGACACCGGGTTGCCGCCGAACGTCGATCCGTGCGACCCGGCGCCCCACGTCATGAGCTCGGCGCGCGCGATCACGGCGCCCAGCGGCATGCCGCTCGCGATGCCCTTGCCCGACACGACGACGTCCGGCTCGACGCCGAAGTGCTCGATCGCCCACGTGCGGCCGGTGCGCCCCATGCCGCTCTGGACCTCGTCTGCGACGAGCACGATGCCGTGCTCGTCGCAC
>DASZZZ010000008.1:0-27480 GCA_036260375.1 Actinomycetota bacterium | reverse complement strand
ACCTCGACTACGCGATCGTGAGCGGGCCGGACCACGGCGGCCTGTCGGGGGCCGGGTCGAACAAGACCTACACGCCCGACGCCGACTTCAACGGCGACGACAGCTTCACCTACGAGGTCACCGACCGCGGCGACCCCGACGACTGCTCGGGGCCGGGGTGCGACGCGGCCCTGACGAGCGCCACCAAGACGGTGTCGATCTCGGTGAGCGCGGTCAACGACGCGCCGGTGGCGCACGACGACTCGTACGCCGGCGTCGAGGACGAGGCGCGCGACATCGCGGCGAGCTCGCTCGTGTCGAACGACGACGACGCCGACGGCGACGCGCTGAGCGTGAGCGCGGTCGGCTCGGCGACGCACGGAAGCGTCGCGCTGAGCGGCGACGGGGCGACGGTGACGTTCACGCCGGCGTCCGACTTCAACGGCGACGCGACGTTCTCCTACACCGTCTCCGACGGCAACGGCGGCAGCGACTCGGGCGAGGTCACGATCGACTTCGCGCCGGTCAACGACCGCCCGAGCGCGGCCGACGGGGACATGGAGCTGGCCGAGGACGGCTCCGAGTCGATCGACCTCGCGAGTCTGGTTTCGGACGTCGAGACGAGCGACGCGAACCTGAGCTACGCGATCGTGAGCGGGCCGGACCACGGGTCGCTGTCGGGGGCCGGGTCGAACAAGACCTACACGCCCGACGCCGACTTCAACGGCAGCGACTCGTTCACCTACGAGGTCACCGACCGCGGCGACCCCGACGACTGCTCGGGGGCCGGCTGCGACGCGGCCCTCACGAGCGCGACCAAGACCGTCTCGATCGAGGTCAGTGCGGTCAACGACGCGCCCGAGCTCGACGTGTCGGCGGCGAGCGTGACCGGCCAGTACTCCGACTCCGTGTCGTTCGACGTGTCGGCGACCGACGTCGACCACGCTGGCGCCGACCTGTCCTTCTCCGCCACGAGCCTGCCGGCGAGCCTCTCGCTGGTCGACCACCACGACGGCACCGCGACGATCTCCGGACGTCTGAACGTCCAGCAGGGCGCGTACGCGCCTGCGATCACGGTGACCGACGCGGCCGGCGCGACCGACGAGGACGACGCGTCGATCACCGTGCGGCGCGAGGACGCGCACCTGGAGTACACGGGCGACCAGATCGGCCTCGCCGGCGTGAACCTCACGCTCGAGGCGACGGTCCGCGACAGCGCCGCAGCCGGCTACGCCGGCGCCAACCCCGAGCCGGGCGGCACGATCGGCGACATCACGAAGATGTGGGTCCGCTTCAACGTCTACTCGCAGAGCAATTGCGGGAGCGGCACGCCGCTGACGACGCGGATCGCGCGGGTCGCCGACACGGGCGCACTGGGCGACGGCATCGGCACGGCCCGGGCGACGTACACGTCGAGCAGCGAGAACACGTACTGCGTCGTCGCCGAGCTCGTCGGATCGTCGGCGGGCGGCACGAACCAGTTCTACGTCGCGCCGAACGCGAGCTCCGCGACCGTCGTCTTCTACAACGACCTCGGTCAGTTCGTGACGGGCGGCGGCTGGATCATCGATCCCAACGGCCGCAAGGGCAACTTCGGCTTCAACGCCCGCTACAACAAGAACGGCCAGCCGCAGGGGCAGATGGTCTACGTCTACCGCGGCACGTACCAGGGCGTTGCGGCCGACTACGTCGTCAAGAGCAACTCGCTCAGCGCACTCGGCTTCTCGGGCACGACGTACCCGATCACCGCCAGGCTCCAGGGCAAGGCGACGATCCAGATCAACCGCACGAGCGACGGCGCGCAGCTCTGGAGCGAGGGCAATGCGACGTTCACGGCGACGGCGACCGACACGGGACAGAGCTCGGGCATCGGCGTCGACTCGTACTCGCTGACGGTCACGCGCAGCAACGGCGTCGTCTACAAGAACGTGCCCAACACGCTGCTCAAGGGCGGCAACGTCGTGGTGCACGCGCGCAAGTAGCGAACGCCGCCACACGGAGTGAGCGACGGCCCCGGGCTCGCCGGGGCCGTCGCCGCGTCCGTCCCGTGTCGGTCGGCGCCCGTTCGTCTCGAGCGCATCTCGACGACGGGAACACCGCGCGGAGCCCGACGACGCGATCGGTATCGTGGCCGCCTCGCTCGTCCCCCACTCCGAGGAGCCTCACATGACCGTTGCGACGAGCCGCATCGACTCGACCCCGCAGTGGGCGCGGCTGCGCGAGCACCACCGCGCCGTCGCGCGCGTCCACCTGCGAACGCTGTTCGCCGACGACCACGACCGCGCCGAGCGCATGACCGCCGAGGCCGCGGGGCTCGTGCTCGACTACTCCAAGAACCGCGCCACCGCGGAGACGATCGCGCTGCTGTGCGACCTCGCCCGGCGCGCGGGCGTCGCCGAGCGGGCCCGGGCGATGTTCGCCGGCGAGCGCATCAACGTCACCGAGGACCGTCCCGTGCTGCACGTCGCGCTGCGCGCGCCCGAGGGCGAACGCATCGTCGTCGACGGACGCAACGTGGTGGACGACGTGCACGCGGAGCTGCGCAAGATGACGCAGCTCAGCGACGTGGTGCGCGACGGACGGTGGGAGGGCCACACGGGCGAGGCCGTGCGCAACGTCGTCAACGTCGGCATCGGCGGGTCGGACCTCGGACCGGCGATGGCCCACGAGGCGTTGCGGCCGTACTCCCATCCCGACGTGACGGTGCGCTTCGTGTCCAACGTCGATGCCGCCGCGCTGTGGGAGGCGACGCACGACCTCGATCCGGCGCGCACGCTGTTCGTCGTCTCGTCGAAGACGTTCACGACGCCGGAGACGCTGACGAACGCACGCAGCGCGCGGCAGTGGGTCGTCGGCGCGTTGGGCGACGACGCGGTCGCGCGGCACTTCGTCGCCGTGTCGACCAACGAGCGCGCCGTCGCCGAGTTCGGCATCGATCCCGTCAACGCGTTCGCGACGTGGGACTGGGTCGGAGGACGCTATTCGTGGGGGTCGCCGATCGGCCTCGCACTGATGATCTCGATCGGGCCGGCGCGCTTTCGCGCCATGCTCGACGGCGCGCGCGCCATGGACGAGCACTTCCGCGACGCCCCGCTCGAACGCAACCTGCCGGCGCTGCTCGGCATGCTCGGCCTCTGGTACACGAACTTCTTCGGCGCCGAGACGCACGCGGTGCTCCCCTACAGTCAGTACCTGTCGAAGCTCACGAGCCACCTCCAGCAGCTCGACATGGAGAGCAACGGCAAGTCCGTCGGCCTCGACGGCGAGCCGGTCGGGGTCGCGACGGGACCCATCGTGTGGGGCCAGCCCGGGACCAACGGGCAGCACGCGTACCACCAGCTCCTCCACCAGGGCACGCGTCTGGTGCCGTGCGACTTCCTCGGCTTCTGCCGGCCGAGCCGCGCTCTGGCCGGGCACCATGACCTGCTAATGGCGAACTTCTTCGCGCAGACCGCGGCGCTCGCGTTCGGCAAGACCGCCGCCGAGGTCGTCGCCGAGGGCGTCGCGCCGGAGCAGGTCCCGCACCGCACGTTCCCCGGCAACCGGCCGACGAACACGCTGCTCGCCGACGAGCTGACGCCGCGCACGCTCGGCGCCATCGTCGCCCTCTACGAGCACAAGGTGTTCGTGCAGGGCGCGCTGTGGAACGTCAACTCGTTCGACCAGTGGGGCGTCGAGCTCGGCAAGGTCCTCGCGAGCGACATCGAGCCCGCGCTCGCGGGGGCGGAGCCGTCGTACGACGCGTCGACCAACGCCTTGATACGCCGCTATCACACGGCGCGCGGGTGAGCGCGCTAGCCGGCGGCGCGCATCCTCATGCCGCGTCGATCCACATCAACGCGTCGCCGACCGCGACCGGCTGGCCGCGCAGCGCGAGCACGCCCATCAGCCATCCGCTGAACGGCGACCGCACCGGCACGGGCCCCCGTTCGGACGCGATCTCGCCCACCACGTCGCCCGCCTCGACCCACTCCCCGGGGGCCGGCGCGGTGGCGTCGTCGAGCGGCACGTAGCGTCCGCGCGCGGGCGCCACGACGATGCGCTCGCGCAGCACGGCGGAGATCCCCTCGTCGATCGTGATCGTGTCGTCAGGCAACCGTCATCACCCTCTCCATGGTGGCGAACGTCGCGTACGCGTGGCGGCCGACCACCTCTCCGGGGCCGAGGTCCACGACGCCGCGGACGCCCGCGTCCCACATCCATTCCAGCCCGCGCCGGAACTGCACCAAGCTCGTCACCTGCTGAACGAGCAGCGCCGCGACGTCGTCGGCGCTCTCGTACGGCAGGCCGGTCACGTTCGACACGACCGGGATGCGCGGCGCCGATATCGAGACGTCCTCGAGGGCGCGCGCGACCGCCGCACTCGCCGGCGCCATCGCCTCGGTATGGAACGGTCCCGCGACCGGCAGTCGCAGCACGCGGCCCCCGCGCGCGTGGGCCGCCGACGCGGCGCGCGCGAGCCCCGCGTCCGGTCCCGACACGACGATCTCCTCGGTGGAGTTGTCGTTCGCGACCTCGACGCCCGCCGACCATGCGATCGCACCGGCGTCGACGCGGTCGAGCCCCCGGATCGCGGCCATCCCGCCCGGATTGCGGCGCGCCGCCGACTCCATCGCCCGCGCCCGCGCCGCGACGACGTCCAGCGCGTCCTCGAACGTCATCGCCTCCGCCGCGACGAGCGCGGCGTACTCGCCGATGCTGTGGCCCATGAGGGCGTCGAAGCGTTCGCCCGATTCGAGCGCCCGCTCGTACGCGACCACGCCCGCGACGAAGATCGCCGGCTGCGCGATCACCGTCGGCAGACCGGCGTCGGGCCGGCCCGCCGCCACCGACACCCGCCAGCGCACGTCGTAGCCGAGACGGCGCGACGCGCTCACGACGCGCGCGTGGCGCCGCGGGAGCGCGCCCAGGACCGTCGCGGCGCGCAACCCCTGTCCTGCGAACAGCCCGCCCCTCATCTCGCACCTCCGTGCGTCCCGTTGCGTTCCATCGACACCCCCCTCGTCCGTCCGGCCCGGCGCCGGTAGTCCACGTCGTCGATTCAGTCGTCGCCCAGCAGGGCCGCGGAGCGCGCCAGCTCGCGGTCGAGCCGCGCCAGCAGCTCCTCGTCGCTGACGTCGTCCATCCCGCCGTCGCCCGCGTCCACCCCGCGGTCGTCCACCGCGACGGCGGTCTCGTCCGCTGCGCCGTCGCCCGCGTCCGCCACGGCCGCGTCGGCGGGGACGCCGTCGTCGGCGCCGCCGACGCCCTCGAGCGCCTCGTCGAGGACGTGACGCGCGAGCGCGGCCGTGGTGGGGTACTCGAACGTCAACGTCGCGGGCAGCGTGCAGCCGAGCGCGCGCTCGAGCCTGGTCTTGAGGCTCAGCGACATGACGGAGTCCATGCCGAGCTCGAAGAAGCCCTGGCCGGGCCCGACCTCGGACGGGTCGTCGAGCCCGAGGACGTCGGCGACGTCGTCGAGGAGACGGTCGACGAGCACGTCGAAACGCTGCTCCGCGGGCGTCTCCAGGAGCTCGCGCCGCAGCGGCGCGTCGTCGGCGGCCCCCGACGCGCCGTCGCCGCCCATGCCGGCGAGGAAGTTGCGCGCAAGGAAGTTCTCGCACGTCGGCCGGTAGGTCGCCCAGTCGACGATCGCCACCGCGGTCGCCGCGGCGCCCGTGCGCACCGCGTAGTCGAGCGCCTCGATCGCGTCGGCCGGCGTGAGCGGGCGAAGCCCGCTGTCGACCATCAGGGCGCGATCGCGCGCCGGCAGACGGCGGTCGTCGTCCCACGGCATCCACGCGACGACCTGCGCGGGGAGCCCCGCGGCGCGGCGCTCCGACGCGAGCGCCTCGATCGCGGCGTCGGCCGCGGCCCCCGCGGCGGTGCCGATCGAGCCCCAGCTCGGCGCCGCCGAGCACGTCAGCACGAAGAGGTCGACGTCGTCGCCGGCGGTGAGCTCGTGCACGCGCCGCGCGACGCGGGCGCGCTCGAAGTCCGCCTCCACGTCGCGCGCGGTCGTGTCCGACAGAGGCCGCACCGCGGCGGGCGCCCACACGTGCACGACGCCGCCGATGCGTCCGCGCCGGCGCGCGTCGTCGAGCGCGCCGGCGAGGGCGTCCTGCGCGACGCGCGTCACGACTGCGCCGTCGACGTCCGGGACGGCGGCCACGGGTCCGGCGACCACGACGCGCCGTGCGCCGCGGGCGGCGAGCCACTCCACGACGGGGGCCGCGACGGCGTCGTCGTCGGCGGTCACGACGTAGGTCGCGTCGCCGTCGAGCGCCACGGGCGGCGCCGCGGGGTCCGCGATGCCGGCGTGCGCCACGCGCGCCGCGACGCGGTCGTCGCCGCGCAGGCACAGCTGGTCGTCGCCCGCCGCGCCGGTGATCTCGGCGCGCAGCGCGCGCGCCACGGCGCGCGGGTCGGACTCGACGAGCGCGGGGTCGAGGTCGACGAGCCCACCCCACGACGCCGGGCTCTCCATCGCCAGGACGCGGGCGATGCCCCACAGCGGCGCCTCCTCGGGCGCGTCGCATCCGTCGACGCCCGCGTCCTGCGCGCCCGCGGTCGCGACCCAGAGGCGCGCGGCGTGGCCGGTCCCGGCACCGGCGAGGGCGCGGCCCGCCGCGAGCAGCGCGCCGCGCGCGGCTGCCGCGTCGCCGGCGCGCGCCCCGAGGCCCCACAGATAGACGAGCGCGTCGGGCGCGCCCTCGCCGGTCGCGACGCGCTCCCACGCGGCGGCGTCGCCAGCATCGAGGTCGCCGCGCCGCAGCGCGACGACGTCCGCGCCCGCGGCGCGCAACTCGTCGCACAGCGCGTCGCCCACGCCGCGGTCGTCGACGCACACGACCCAGCGCGCGATCGCCGCGTCCTGCTCACCGCGCTCGGCGGCCGGCTCCCACGCGATGCGGTAGAGGCGCTCGGACAGCCGCGCGCGGACGTCCGCGTCGAGGACGGCACCGGCGGCCGGCTCGAGCGCGATGCCCTCGACGCGCGCGACGACACCGCCGTCGTCGTCGAAGATCGTCGCGTCGGCGCCGTCGTCGGTCGTGCGGACGTGCACGGTGACGTCCTCGGGCGCCGGCGCGGCGACGAGGACGGCGCGCGCTCCGGTCATGACGACGGCGTCGTCGCGGCCGCCCACCTCCGCCGCGAGCGCAGCGCAGACGTCCACCAGCGCGGGGTGCAGCGCGTAGCGCTCGCGTCGCGACTCCGCCACCGCCACGCGCGCCACGAGCTCGCCGGCGCCGGCCGTCACCTCGGTCGTCGACGCTAGCTCACCGCCGCAGCGTCCGGCGAGCGTCCCGGACGCGGGGCGCGTTGCGTCGCCCGCGTCGCCGCCGCGCTCGCCGTCCGCGCCGAGGCCGGCGAGCGCGCCGGCCGGCGCGCGGGTCGCCGCGGCGGACGCGACCAGCTCACCGCCGCGCGGCCCGCAGCGGTGCACCTCGATCGCGGCGCGCCCGGCGCGCACGCGGGCGCGCGCCTGGAGCGTCACGGGCTCGTCGCCGAGCGCCACGACGCGGTGCAGCGTGACGTCGTCGAGGCGCACCCGGTCGTCGCCGAGCGCGGCGCGCGCCGCGGCGGCGACGACGTCGACGAGCGCGGCCGGCGCGACGACGTCGACGTCCTCGATCGCGGCCCCGCGCGCGGCCGCGTCGCGCGCCGGATCGATCGTCACGTCCCAGTACGTCGTGCCGGGCTCCGCGGCCGGCTCGAACGCGTCGCCCAGCAGCGGGTGGTCGCGTCCCGCGCCGCGGTCCCAGCCCGAGCCGTCGGCGCGCTCCTCGAGCCAGTAGCGCTTGCGCTGCCACGGGTACGGGGGCAGGGACACGACACGGCCGTCGTCGCCGCACAGGCGCGTCCAGTCGGGCTCGCATCCCGACGCCGCGAGCGACGCGAGCGACGACAGCAGCGTGTCGATCTCGGGCTCGCCGCGCGTCAGAGAATGCACGAGAACGGGATCCTCCACGTCGAGCGAGCGCACGCCCTCCTCGACCGCCGTGAGCAGGACCGGATGCGGGCTCACCTCGACGAACGCGTCGAAGCCGTCGCGCACGAGCGCGCGGACGGCGTCCCAGAACAGGACGCGGTCGCGCAGCGTGCGGCCCCAGTGCTGCGGCCCGAGCGCGGTGCCGTCGAGCTCGTCGCCCGTCACCGACGAGTACAGCGGAACCGTCGCCGGCCGCGGCGCGAGCCCGGCGAGCGCGGACGCGAGCTCGTCGGCGAGCGGGGCGAGCGCGGGTCCGTGACCCGGGAACGGCGCGTCCAGGCGCCGGCAGAACACCTCGTCGGAGCGCAGGCGCCGCTCGAGGTCCCGCAGGGCGTCGTCGTCGCCCGAGACGACGGTCGAGCGCGGACCGTCGACGACCGCGACCGACACGCGCCCGTCGTAGGGGGCGATCGCCGCGGCGGCGTCGTCCGCGGCGAGCGCGACCGACACCATCGAGCCGGTCCCCAGCGCGCGGCTCAACACGCGCGTGCGGTGGCAGATCACGCGCGTGGCGTCGGCGAGCGTCAGCGCGCCGGAGGCGTACGCGGCCGCGACCTCGCCCATGCCGTGACCCGCGACCGCGCCGGGCTCGATGCCCCACGACCGCCACAGGTCGGTGAGACCCGCCTGCACCGCGAACACGAGCTCGTGCGGCAGCGCGTCACGCGCGCGCTCGCCGACGCGGCCCGACTCGAGCACGTCGAGCACCGACCATCCGAGCACGTCGCGCACGTGCGCGTCGCACTCCTCCACCGCGGCGCGAAACGCCGGCTCGGCGGCGAGCAGCTCGCGGCCCATGCGGTCCCAGTGGGAGCCGGAGCCGGAGTAGACGAACGCGACCGGGCGCCTCTCGCCCGGCCGGGCGCGGCCCTCGGCGACGCCCGGCGCGACGTCGGCGCGCGCGACCGCGCGGAGGCGCTCGACGAGCTCGGCGCGCGAGCGCGCCACGACGACGGCGCGGTGCTCCATGTGGCTGCGGCGGGCGGCGGCCGTGTAGCACACGTCGGCGAGCTCCTCGTCGGTCGCGCCCTCGACGCGCGCCGCGAGACGCGCGGCGGCGTCGCGCAGTGCACTGCGCGACGCGGCCGACACGGGTACGACGAAGCGCTCGGGCGCGCCGGCGCGCGTCGCCGCCGCCTCCGGCGCCTCCGACAGGATCACGTGGGCGTTGGTCCCGGTGAAGCCGAACGCGCTGATCCCGGCGACGCGCGCGCGGGGGCCGCGCCGCCACGGGACGGACTCCGTCGCGACGCGCAGGGGCACGCGCTCCCACTCGAAGCGCGACGTCGGCCGCGTGACGTTGAGGTGGCGCGGGATCTCGCCGTGCCACAGCGCCAGCACGGTCTTGATGACTCCCGCGATGCCGGCGGCCGCCTCGAGGTGCCCGATGTTCGTCTTCACGGAGCCGACCAGCAGCGGACGGTCGGCCGGACGCGCGCGGCACAGCGACGCCGCCAGCGCGTTGAGCTCGATGGGGTCGCCGAGCGACGTCCCGGTGCCGTGCGCCTCGACGTAGTCGACGTCGTCCGGCGCCACGCCGGCCTGCGTCAGCGCGCGCGTGACGACCTCCTCCTGCGCCCGTCCGCTCGGCACCGTGAGGCCCCCGCTGGCGCCGTCCTGGTTGACGTCGCTACCGCGCACGAGCGCGTAGACGCGGTCGCCGTCGGCGAGCGCCTTGGACAGCCGCTTGAGCACGACCGCGCCGGCGCCCTCGCCGCGCGCGTAGCCGTCGGCGGACTCGTCGAACGTCTTGCAGCGCCCGTCGGGCGCCAGCGCGCCACCGTCGGACATCGACAGGTACACCGTCGGGGTCACCATCACGTTGACGCCGCCCGCGACGGCGACGTCACTCTCGTTCGCGCGCAGGCTCTGGCACGCGAGGTGCAGCGCGGTGAGCGACGACGAGCACGCCGTGTCGACCGCGATGCTCGGGCCACGCACGCCGAGGAAGTACGACAGTCGTCCGGCCGCGCCCGAGAACGAGTTGCCGGTGCCGTAGTAGATGTCGATGTTCTCCGGGGAGCGCGTCAGCAGCTGGAGGTAGTCGTTCGTGTTGAGGCCGACGAACACGCCGGTGCGGCCGCCCCTGAGCTCCTCGAGGCGCGCGCCCGCGTCCTGCAGGGCCTCGAACGCCACCTCCATGAACAGGCGCTGCTGCGGGTCCATGGCGCGCGCCTCGCGCGGCGACACGCCGAAGAACGACGCGTCGAACCCGTCGACCGAGTCGAGGAACGCACCGCGTCTCGTCGCCGTCGTTCCGGCGCCGTCGCCGGCGAACGCGTCGGCGTCCCAGCGGTCGGACGGGATCTCGCTCGTCGCGTCGACGCCGTCGCGCAGCAGCGTCCAGAAGTCGTCGATCGAGGGCGCGCCCGGGAACCTGCACGCCATGCCGACGATCGCGATCGGCTCGTCGTCGGGCGCGCTTCGGTCGCCGGCCGACGCCGTGGCATCCGCCGTGCTCTCGGCGCGCGCCGCGCTCTCGGCGCGCAGCGTGTTCTCGGCGCGCGCGACGCCCGTGCCGTCCGTCGCGACGGGGGCGTCCGTCGTGCCGGGCGCGGCATCGCCGCCGGCCGCCCGCGTCCCGTCGGGCGGGACATCGCCGCGCGCCGCGTCGGCCGCCGCGGCCGTGCCGGCGACCGACACGAGGTGGTCGGTCATCTCGTCGATCGTCGGATGCTCGAACGCGACCGTGCTCGACAGCGTGCACGCGAGCGCGTCCTCGAGCCGGCGCTTGAACTCGACCGCGGTGAGCGAGTCCATGCCGAGGTCGAAGAAGCCGCGCGTGCGCGGCACGCGCCGCGACGGGTCGCGTCCGAGCACCTCGGCGAACACGCGCTGGACGAGCCCGGCGACGCGCTCGCGCGCCGCATCGCCCGTGTCGGCCGGCGCGGCGTGCGTCTCGGCCGGCGACGCGTCCGTCTCGGCCGGCGCCGCGTGCGTCTGCGCGGCGGGCACCGCCGGCGCGCTCGCCGCGGCGCGCCGCTCGGGCGTGTCGGCCGCGGGCGCCGGCTCGGTCGGCGCGCCCGTCCCGGCGGCGGCGTGTCCGCCACCGGTGAGCTCGGCGACGACGCGCCCGTCGCGGTCGAGCAGGCGCACCTCGGCGCGCAGGTCGCCGGGCACGAGCACGTCGCGGTCCTGCTCGCCGCGCCGCACGCCGGCGAGCCAGTAGCGGTCGTCGCGCCACGGGTAGCGCGGCAGCGACACGACGCGGCCGCGCCCGCGGTACACGGCGCGCCAGTCGACCGCGGCCCCCAGCACGTGCAGCCGCGCCAGCGCGTCGAGCACGCCCGCGAGGCCGTCGGCGCCGCGCGCCAGAGTCGGCACCGCGATGCCGGACGCGTCGCGGTGCCGGAACGCGTCGAGGATCGGACGCACCAGGACCGGGTGCGCCCCGAGCTCGACGAACGCCTCGACGCCGTCGGCGACGAGACGGTCGATCGCGGGCCACAGCAGCACCGCGTCGCGCACGTTGCGTCCCCAGTAGGCGGCGTCGAGGGCCGGCGCGCCGTTCGCGTCGTCGACCGTCGACACCATGCGCACGGTGCACGGGCGCGGCGTGAGCCCGTCGAGCACGCGCTCGAGCTCGTCTCCGTGCCGGCGCACCGCGGGGCTGTGGAACGCGTAGTCGACCGGCAGGTACGTCGCCGCGATCCCCTGCGTCGCGAGGCGCGCGACGACGTCCTCGAGCGCCGCGGCGTCGCCCGACAGCACGACCGAGCGCGGGCCGTTGACCACGCCGACGCAGACGCCGTCGACGCCGTCGACCGCGGCGCGCGCGTCGTCCGGGTCCGTCTGCACCGCGACCATGCGTCCCGAGCCGGTCGCCTCCTGCATCAGCCGGGCGCGGTGGAAGATCAGGTGCGTCGCCTCGTCGAGGTCGAGCGCGCCGCTCGCCCACGCGGCCGCGACCTCGCCCATGCTGTGCCCCACGACCGCCGCCGGCGCCACGCCCCACTCGCGCAGCAGCTCGGTGAGGGCGACCTGGATCGAGAACACCGCCGGCTGCGCGACCTCGGTCGAGCGCAGGCGGCTGCCCGAGTGGGCGCGCATCTCGTCGATCACCGACCAGCCCCCGAGCGCGCGGAAACGCTCGTCGCACCGGTCGAGCGCGGCGCGGAACGCGGGCTCGCGCTCGTAGAGGTCGAGGCCCATGCCCGGCCACTGCGAGCCCTGGCCCGAGTAGACGAGCGCGACGTCCGCGGGTCGCCGGCGCTCCACGACGCCGGTGACGGCCGGACCGGGCGTGCCCGCGGCGACCGAGTCGAGCGTCGACACCAGCTCGTCGCGCGTCGCGCCGACGAGCGCGGCGCGGTGGTCGTGATGAGTGCGCCGCGCCGCAGCCGTGAACGCGATGTCACGGAGATCGGGGGAAGCGTCACCGCACAGCAAGTCGCGCAGACGTGCGGCGGCGCGGCGCAAACCTTCGTCCGAGTCGGCCGAGACCGTGAGCGCGTACGGCCGGCCGTCGTCGGCCGGTGCCGGCGCGCTCTCGGGTGGCGCCTCGAGGACGACGTGGACGTTCGTTCCGCTGAGGCCGAACGCGCTCACCCCCGCGACCGCAGGGCGATCGTCCTCGGCCAACGGCGTGAGCGCGCGCGGGACCACGAGCGCGGCGCGGTCCCACGGGATGTTGGGGTTCGGCTCCGCGAAGTTGATCTGTGGCGGCGCGGCGCGGTGGCGCAGCACCAGCGCCGCCTTGACGAGCCCCGCGATGCCGGCCGCGGAGTCCATGTGTCCGAAGTTCGCCTTGAGCGAGCCCACTACGAGCGGACGGTCCTCGGGGCGCCCGTCGCCGAAGACGGTCATCAGGGATCCGACCTCGATGGGGTCGCCCAGCGGCGTGCCGGTCCCGTGGGCCTCGACGTACGCGACGCGACCGGGCTCGACGCCCGCGGCCGCGAGCGCGCGGCGCAGCAGGCGCTGCTGGGCGCGTCCGTTCGGAACCGTGAGCGACGCGCTGTGCCCGTCGTGGTTGACCGCCGAGCCGCGGATCACGGCGAAGATGCGGTCGCCGTCGGCGAGCGCGTCGCGCAGGCGCTTGAGGACGACGACGGCGCAGCCCTCGCCGCGCACGATGCCGTCGGCGCGCGCGTCGAACGGCTTGCAACGTCCGGTCGGCGACATCGCCTGGACCTTGCTGAGGAAGATGCTGAGCTCCGGCGTCAGGATCACGTTGACGCCGCCGGCCAGCGCGACGTCGCTCTCGCCCGTTTGCAGGCTCTGGCACGCGAGGTGCGTCGCCAGCAGCGACGACGAGCACGCGGAGTTGACCATCACGCACGGTCCGTTGAGCCCGAGCGTGTAGGAGATTCGCCCCGTGCCGAAGCTGAACTCCTTGCCGCTTGCGTAGTAGTGGTCGATGCCCTCGACGCCCGACGTCTTGGAGTGCAGCAGCATGTAGTCCATGCCGAGGATGCCCATGAAGACGCCCGTGTCGGACTCCTCGAGATCGGCACGCGTCAGCCCCGCGTCGTCGAGCGCCTCCCACGCGACCTCGAGCAGGATGCGCTGCTGCGGGTCCATCCCCTGCGCCTCGCGCGGCGAGATGCCGAAGAACTCCGCGTCGAAGCGGTCGACGTCGTCGAGGAACGAGCCGACACGGCAGTACGTCTTGCCGGGGGTTGCTCCGTCGTCGTCGAAGAAGCGCTCGTCCCAGCGGTCCGGCGGTACGTCGCGGACGACGTCGACGCCGTCACGCAGCAGCCGCCAGAGCGCGTCGGGGTCGCGCGCGTCGCCCGGGAAGCGACAGCCGACTCCTACTATGGCGATGTCGTCGGTCACGCGGTCGCGGCGTGTCATCGGATCCAACTGCCTCCGTGTGCGCGGGCGGGGGCGTGCTCAGGAGAGCACGCCCACCGCCGGAGACTTCATGTCGCTGAGGTACGGGTGCCACAGGTGCGTCGGGTCGTTCTCGACGGCCTCGACGACCTTCTGCATCTCGATCAGCGCCTTGGGCTTCTCCTCGTTGTAGACGTCGCCCTGGAGCATCTGGAGGACGTCGTTGCGATAGCGCGGATCCTCGACGAACGCCGTGAAGAGGACGTTGAGCCGGTAGTAGATCGTGATGAAGTCGTACCAGTTGCGGACCGCACGCTTGATCTTCGACTCGTAGTTGGAGAAGCGCGGCCGGCGGAAGTCGCCGGCCTCCGCCGCGGCGATGATCTCCTTGGACGCGAGCCGCGCGCTGTTGAGCGCGACGCTGACGCCGCTCGAGAAGATCGGGTCGACGAAGCGCGCCGCGTCGCCGACCATCACGAACCCGTCGCCCGCGACCTGCTTCATGCCGTAGCTGTAGTCGCCCTCGGTCTTGAACGGGCGCACGCGCTCGGCGTTCTTCAGCGCGTCGAGCAGCTCCGGACGGCTCGCGACCGAGTCCCAGAAGAAGAGCTCGCGGTCGGACTTCGCCGACTTGAAGCGCTGCTTCTGCGTGACGACGCCGACGCTCGTGATCGTGTCGGTGATCGGGATCTGCCACACCCAGGTGTGGCTGATCGGCAGGAAGTGGATGAAGATGTAGTCCGCCTGCCCGTCGGCGAGCGCGAGCGCGCGGCGGTCGAGACCCTCGAACCACGTGTGGATCGCGTACTGGTTGAAGACGGGGTCGGGCACCTTGAGCTTCAGCTGGTTGCCGAGCAGCGTCCGGCGTCCGCTCGCGTCGACCACGCAACGAACGGTCACGTCGACGTGCTTGGCCCCCATCCGGCACTTGATCACGGGCAGGTCGGGGTCGGAGAAGTCGACGCGCGTGACGCGGACGCCCTCGAACACGTTGGCGCCCAGGCTGTGCGCGTGCTGGAGCAGGATGAGGTCGAACTTCGCGCGATCGACGTGGTACGTGTAGTCGCGGTCGACGCCCTCCTGGTCGCGCTCGTTGAACTGGATCTGCGCGAGCTTGAAGTCGTGCGACAGCTGGAAGTCGAGCGGGTCGATGTTGCGACTCTCCGCCGACGTCCACGCGGCCCCGTACTTGCGCGGGAAGTTCGCCGCGTCGATCTTGTCGAGCACGCCGGTCTCGGCCATCACCGGCGTCACCGCCGGGACGAGCGACTCGCCGACGTGCGGGCGCGGGAAGAGGTCACCCTCGAACACCGCGCAGGAGAGCCCGGCTTCCGTGAGGTACGCCGCCATCGTCGAGCCCGCGGGCCCGCCGCCGACGATGCCAACGTCGAAGTCTGCCTTCATCACTGCCACCCCCTGCGAATCGTCTCCGTGACGTCCGTGCTGGCTTGCCGTCTACGTGTGCATCACGCGCCGACGGGCTGCGTCGCGCGCAGATCGGCGATGAGGTCGGCGATCGCGTCGATGTCCCGGAAGTTGGCCCCGACGATGTCCTGCGGCGGCACCGTGACGCCGAGCTCGTCGCGGACGAACCCGAGCAGGCGCGCGGTGTTCATCGAGTTGAGCACCCCCCACTCGAGCAGGGGCGTCGACCCCGTGAGCTCGCCGCGCTCGTCGTCGCCCAGCAGGTGCGTGGCCACGAACCGGTGGATCGCATCGAAGATCTCGTTGCGCTGCATGTGAGCTGCACCTCCCCCTCTTTCGGTGCTGCCGAAGTCCCTATGGCCGCCCGGCCCGGCGCGGCCGGGCCGGATGTGCGTGCAGGGAGCGCACCCGCGGCACCTCCGCGCGACCCGCCGCGGTCGCGTGTGGAGTGGCGCGTCGTGCGGATAGACGCCTCCGGCGAGAGCCCGCCGGCTGCACCGGCTCCACCGGTGCCCCCCCTCATTTCCTCGGGTGATGAATTTATCGGGGCGTAACTGAAAAGTCAACCCTCCGCAAACGAGTTATCCGGAGGGCGGCGGCAGGGAGGCGATTCGAATCCCTCGATGTAGCCCTCTACCTGGGCCTTTGCGCCGCCAAGGGGCGCGGCGGCCGGGATCGCCGTGTTTTCGGGCTTGCCACACGTAACTCTTCCGCATACAATTCGTCACACGGCGAATTGACGTCGTCCGGGCGCGAGGGGGCCGGACGACCGCCACGAGGGGGGATCACCGACTGCGCGCTCGGACCGGCGCGCCGCGACCGGGCCGGGCCGCACGGCGACGAGGAGTTCGGCATGCGGCTCACGTGGACGGACGAACAGACGAGGGCGTACGAGGAGACCCTCGCCGAGGTGCGCGACCGCCTCGGCGACGAGCCCGGGCGGCACGGGCCGCGCTCGCCGTTCACGCGCAAGCGCTGGCGGCTGTGCGGCGAGCTCGGGCTCCTCGGGCTGCCGATCCCGCCCGAGTACGGGGGCCGGGGCCTCGGGGCGCTCGACAGCGCCCACCTCGTGGAGGCGTTCGGGCGCGGCTGCCCCGACGCGGGGCTCGTGTTCGGTGCGAGCGCGCACCTGTTCGCGTGCGCGGTGCCGATCGCCGAGTTCGGCCGGCCGGAGCTCAAGTCCCGCATCCTGCCGGCGCTGTGCTCGGGCGACGCAGTCGCCGGCAACGCCATCACCGAGGAGGACGCGGGCTCCGACGTCTCGAAGCTCGCCACGACGGCACGGCGCGACGGCGACGGCTACGTCCTCGACGGCGAGAAGACGTTCGTGACCAACGGGCCCGAGGCCGACGTCTTCGTGGTCTACGCGACGACCGACCCGACCGCCGGCTTCCTCGGCGCCACCGGGTTCGTGGTCGAGCGCGACGCGCCGGGCGTCGAGGTGTCGGAGCCGTTCGGGAAGATGGGCCTCAACGGCTGTCCCGCGGGCGTGCTGCGCCTCGACGGCTGCCGCGTGCCCGACGCCAACGTCCTCGGCGTCCCGGGGCAGGGCGGCGCCATCTTCCAACACTCGATGACGTGGGAGCGGTCGTGCCTGTTCGCCGGGTGGGTCGGCGCGATGGAGCGGACGCTCGAGCGCTGCGTCGAGCACGCTCGCACGCGCCGCCAGTTCGGCCGCCGCATCGGCGAGTTCCAGGCGGTGTCGCACCGCATCGCCGACATGAAGCTGCGCCTCGAGGCCGCACGTTGGCTGCTGTATCGCGCCTGCTGGCTCGTCGACCACGGCGAGGACGCGACCGTCGCGGTCGCGCTGTCGAAGCTCGCGGTGTCGGAGGCCGCGGTGCAGTCGGGTCTCGACGCGATCTCGATCTTCGGCGGGCGCGGCTACCTCGTCGACCACGGCATCGAGGAGGTGCTGCGCGACGCGGTGCCGACCACGATCTTCTCGGGGACCTCGGACATCCAGCGCGAAATGGTGGCAAGGGGGGTGGGACTGTGAAGCTCCACGAGCTAGTGATCGAGGCCGCGCGTCGCAATCCCGGCGGCGTCGCAGTGACCGGCCCGGACGACAACCTGTCGTACGAGGAGCTCGACGCCGACGCGAACTGGTTCGCGCGGTCTCTCAGCCGGCTCGGCGTGTCGAAGGGCGATCGAGTCGTCATCTGGTCCGACAAGTCGACGCGCGCGGTCACCGCGATGCAGGCGGTGCTGCGCCTCGGCGCGGTGTACGTGCCGGTCGACGGCGCGAACCCGCTGGCGCGCGCGCTCAAGATCGCGACCGACTGCGACGCGACCGTCGTCGCGACGACCGCAGACCGCGCCGCGGAGCTGCGCGACGCCGCGCCCGGGCGCTTCGAGTGCGTCGAGATCGACGAGCCGTACTTCGGCGCCGCGGCGTCCGGCGACGAGCCGACGCCGGTGTCGGCGCGTGTCGACGACGACGACATGGCCTACATCCTGTACACGTCGGGCTCGACGGGAGACCCGAAGGGGGTCTGCATCAGCCACCGCAACGCGATGGCGTTCGTCGAGTGGGCGGCGAAGGAGATCGAAGCCACTAGCGACGACTGCTTCGCGAACCACGCGCCGTTCAACTTCGACCTCTCGGTGCTGGACCTCTACGTCGCGTTCCTCGCCGGCGCGTCGGTGCATCTCATCCCGTCGCAGCTCGCGTACTCCCCGACCGCTCTCGTCGACGTGCTGCGTCACGGCATCACGGTGTGGTACTCGGTGCCGTCGGCGCTCGTGCTCATGATGCGTGAGGGCGGGCTGCTCGACATGGACCCACCCGAGAAGCTGCGCGTCCTGCTGTTCGCGGGCGAGCCGTTCCCGACGACGCACCTCGCGACGCTGCGTACGCACTGGCCCGGCATCCGCTTCCTCAACCTCTACGGACCGACGGAGACGAACGTGTGCACCTACCACGAGGTGCACGAGGACTTCGACGCGTCGCGCCCGGTCCCGATCGGGTGCGCGTGCTCGGGCGACCGCGTGTGGGCGCGCAAGGACGACGGCTCGGTCGCGGGGCCGGGCGAGGAGGGTGAGCTGTACGTCGAGGGCCCGACCGTGATGCTCGGCTACTGGGGGCGCGACCCGCACGAGGGCCCGTACGCGACCGGCGACCTCGTCCGGGTGATCGAGGACGGGGTGTTCGACTACGTCGGACGGCGCGACCACATGGTGAAGGTGCGTGGACACCGCGTCGAGCTCGGCGAAGTCGAGAGCGCGCTGTTGACGCATCCGGACGTCGCGGAGGTCGCCGTCGTGGCCACGGGCGCCGGCATGACATCGAGGCTCGAGGCGTTCGTCGTCCCCGCCAACGGGCACGCGCCGTCGCTGCTCGACGCCAAGCGGCACTGCGCCGAGCGGCTGCCTCGCTACATGATCGTCGACGCGGTCCACGCGCTCGACGAGCTCCCGCGTACGCAGAACGGGAAGACCGACCGCCGGAGGCTGGTCGCGCTCGCCGACCGGTCCGAGACGCTCACGGGGTGATGTCATGAAGGCCGTCCAGGAGAAGACGAGCGCGGACGACCTGCCGCGGCTCGTGAACGACGAAGGCGTCGATCCCGACACGTTCAGGTCGATCATGGGCGCGCTGCCGACCGGAGTCGCGGTCGTGACCGGCTACGACCGCGACGGGATCCCGCGCGGCTTGACGTGCAGCGCCGTGTGCAGCGTCTCGATGACGCCGCCGCTGCTGCTCGTGTGCGTGGACAAACGGAACCGGACGCTCGAGGCGCTGCGCGACAGTGGCGGCTTCGTCGTCAACTTCCTGCGTGCCGAGAGCGCGCACGTGTCGCAGACGTTCGCGTCGCGCTCTCCCGACAAGTTCTCGTCGGTCGCGTGGCGGCGGAGCCCGACGACGGGGCTCCCGTGGCTGTACGACGACTCCCTCGCGTTCGCCGACTGCCGCCTCGCGCGCGAGATAGAGGCAGGCGACCACACCATTCTGCTCGGCTCGATCGTCGACGGCGGTGGACCGGTCGAGGGCTGTGGCCCGCTCATGTACTGGCAACGCTGCTACGGCGCGTGGCCGGTCGGCGACTCCGACGAGTCCGCGCTCGTGACGGTGGCGGCGACGGGATCGTGATCGCGCCGCGTCACCACGTTTCGTAGGCCAAGAGGGGGGAGGTGCCAGTTCACATGCAGCGCAACGAGATCTTCGACGCGATCCACCGGTTCGTGGCCACGCACCTGCTGGGCGACGACGAGCGCGGCGAGCTCACGGGGTCGACGCCCCTGCTCGAGTGGGGGGTGCTCAACTCGATGAACACCGCGCGCCTGCTCGGGTTCATCCGCGACGAGCTCGGCGTCACCGTGCCACCGCAGGACATCGTCGGGGCCAACTTCCGGGACATCGACGCGATCGCCGACCTCGTCGCCGGTCTGCGCGCGACGCAGCCCGCCGGTGTGGGGGGCTAGGTCATGACGGCGATCGCAAGCAACGGACCGGGGGGCGGGGCGCGCCGCGCGCGCAAGTGGTTCTGGCTCGGCGCGGGCGGCGTCGCGGCGGTCGTGGCGCTCAAGTTCGTGTTCGACTTGGGCGACGGTCTCGAGGCGCCGCCCCCGGAGACCGGGTCGGTTCCCGAGCCGCACGGCCACATAGACATCGTCGGGCTGCTCGTCGCGTTCGGTCTCATCATCGCGTTGTCGCGCGGGATGGCGTCGCTGGTGCGGCGCATCGGGCAGCCCCACGTCATCGGCGAGATCGTCGCCGGCATCCTGCTGGGACCGTCGGTGCTGGGCCTCGTCGCGCCGGGTGCGGCCGAGACCCTCTTCCCGGCGAGCATCATGCCGTTCCTCGAGGTCATCGCGAGCGTCGGCCTCATCGTGTTCATGTTCCTCGTCGGGCTCGACCTCGAGCTCGACGTGCTGCGCGAGCGCGGCACCGCGTCGATCGTGGTGAGCCAGGTCAGCACCGTCGTGACGTTCGTCGCCGGCTCGCTGCTCGCGCTCGTGCTCTACCCCACCGTCGGATCCGAGCGCAGCTTCCTGAGTTTCGCGCTGTTCATGGGCTCGGCGATGTCGGTGACGGCGTTCCCGGTGCTGGCGCGGATCCTCGTCGAGCGAGGGCTGACCAAGACGCGCCTCGGCGTCACGGCGCTCACGTGCGCCGCCGTCGAGGACATCAACGCGTGGATGCTGCTCGCGATATCGATCGCCGTCGCACAGGCGACGAGCATGTCGGGCGGGATGCTCGCGATCGTCGGCACCGCCGTGATCACCACGGTCATGATCTTCCTCGTCCGGCCCTTGCTGGCGCGCCTGCTGAGGGGCTGCAGCGAGGGCGAGGAGCCGACGTCGGGCGCGCTCGTCGTCGTGTTCACCGGCATGTTCTTGAGCGCGGCGGCGACGAGCTTCATCGGGATCCACGCGGTCTTCGGCGCGTTCTTGTTCGGCGCCGTCATGCCGCGCCACTCGCGCCTCGTCGAGGCGCTCGGGGCGAAGCTGGCCGACTTCACGCAGCTCGCGCTCCTGCCGCTGTTCTTCGCCTTCAGCGGCTTGCGCACCGACCTCACGCTGCTCGGCGGCGACCTGTGGCTGTGGTTCCTGTGCGGTCTGGTGTTCCTCACGGCGGTCGCCGGCAAGTTCGGCGGCGCCGTCGTCGCGGGCCGTCTCGTCGGCTTCGAGCGCCGCGAGACGATGGCGCTCAGCGTGCTCCTGAACTGCCGCGGGCTCACCGAGCTCGTCGTCGTGAACATCGGCTACGAGATGAACGTCATCCCGCCGTCGCTGTTCGCGATGCTCGTCATCATGGCGCTGTCGACGACGATGGTCACGACTCCGTGGCTGTCCTACGTCATGCGTCCCACGCGCGGCGGGCGCACACGCTCCGACGACCCGGTCGTCGTGCGCGAGCGTGGCGAGGCGGCGACGATCGTCCTGCCGTCGCCCGACGGCGAGCCCGACACGGCGCTGCACTCGGCGCGCTCGGCGCGCTGACGCGGAGCTACGACTTGCCCCGCGAGCGCCCACGCCGCGGCGCGGGCGCCGCGGGGAGCTCCCCGGTGAGATAGCGCTGCACGGTCGGCGCGACCGACGCGACCACCGTCTCGGGATCGGCCGACGCGAGCGGCTCCACCCTGACGATGTAACGGAGCATCGCGAGGCCCACGAGCTGTGAGCCCACGAGCGACGCGCGCAGCGCCGCGTCCGGCCGCGGGAGCGCGGCCGCGACCCGTCCGAGGACCTGCCGGCCGATGAACTCGCGCAGCAGGCGCGCGGCGTCGTCGTGCGACACCGCGGAGCGGATGATCGCCAGCAACGGGCTGCGTCGCTCGGCGTCGTCCCACAGCGCCACGTACATGCGCACGACGCGCTCCCCCACGTCGTCGAGGTTGCCGGCGACGGTCTCCGAGATCGCCCCGGTGTCGCGCATGGCGTCTTCGACGGTCGCGGCGAACACGCCCTCCTTCGAGCCGAAGAAGTGGTGGATCAACGCGGCGTCGACGTCGGCCTCGCGCGCGATGGCCCTCATGGTCGCACCCTCGTAGCCGTGCTCGGCGAACTCGCGCCGCGCGGCGTCGAGGATGGCGTCGCGGCTCCCGCTGTTGCCGGGTCGGCGCCCGGTGTGCTTGGGCGACAACTCGTCGGCGCTCGGCCGACGGCGCGGCGACGTCGAGCCCCCCGTCGACGCGGCGCGCTGCGTCGCCTTCTCGCCGCCACGCGTCCCGTCCCCGCTTCGGCCCCGTCCCGTCGTCGCCACGTCGCACACCACCTTTCGCCGGCCGCGGGCGCGCCGCGATCCCATCCGGTCTGTGCGCCACTATGTCATCCGGGTGCCGGATCCACACCCATCGTGGCGCTCGTGCGCCAGGACGTCGCGCGCGAGCGCCCCCGACGAACGAGGAGGACGGCTCACGGACGGCACGACGGCCGCCGATGACGGCGGCCGTCGTCCGGAAGGGCGGCGGAACGGCCGGTCGGAGGGACGGGATGGGTGTGGGATGTCCGCCCGGCCGCTCGCGCCGCAGGCCTAGGGCGCCGAGGGCATTGCGTGACGAGCGGAACGTCGTCCGGGAGGCCGCCGACCCTGGGGCGGGCGCCGCCGGGGGCCGGTCCCCCCTCTGGCCTCACCGGGACACGTCATCCGCTCGTCGTCCTTTCCGGAGCCCGCGGCCCCAGGCCCGTCGCTGCCGGTCGAATGGTGCTGGGTCAATTCCCCGTAGGATGAATTCTACACGTGTTGAGTTATTCGTCAAGCCCCCTCCCCGGCGGCGGCGAAGTCTCCGGCGAGGCAGTGCTGCACGGCCGGCGCGACGCACCGGACGATCTCGTCGCGCGGCGCGGACGCGAGCGGCTCGACGTGCACGAAGTAGCGCAGCATCGCGAGACCGACCAGCTGCGAGCTCGCCAGCGCGGCGCGCAGCCGCCGGTCGGGGCGGTCGATCGCACCGGCGATGCGGGCCAGGACCTCGCGCTCGATGAACTCCCGCAGCAGGGCCGCCGCGGGGTCGTGCGTGACCGCGGAGCGCATCAGCGTCAGCAGCGGGCTGCGTGTCGGGGCCTCGTCCCACACGGTGACGAACAGGCGGACGAGCCGCTCGCCGAGGCCTTCGATCCCCGGCTCGACGACGCTCGGCAGGACCTTCGACGGGTCGAACGGGAAGTCGACCGCGGCCGCAAAGATGCGCTCCTTCGAGCCGAAGTAGTGGTGCACGAGGGCCGGATCGACACCCGCGTCGCGGGCGATGTTGCGGATCGTGGCACCGTCGTAGCCGCGCGCCGCGAAGTTGGCACGCGCCGCCTCGAGGATCGCCTCGCGGGCGCCGCTGTCGCCGGGCCGGCGTCCCGTTCGCACGTCGATTCACCCCCTGACCTGCACAGTCGGCCGATCGTTCGGAACTTAACTCTACGGGCGATGAATTTTAACGCCGCAGCCGGCCGCCGCGTTTCGAGCGATGCCCCGGGGGTACCGCGTCGGCATGGCCACGACCGATCCGGCGCGACGCGCCGAGGACAACGCGCGGCCGCCGGGCGTCGGCGACGACGTCGTCGCCGCGGTGCGCAAGCTGACGGAGGCGGTCGAGACCCTTGAGCGGGCGCGCGGGCGGCTCTACGACTTCCACCACCTCGTCGGGCGCGTCGACTTCCTCTTCGAGGACGCGGCCGACGCGCTCGAGGCCGCCGGACGCCGCGACGAGGCCGCGCGGCTGCGGGCCGACGTCGTCGGACGCAACGTGCTGTCCGGACGGTGGACGTACCAGGTCCTCGAGGAGTTCGACGACGTCTACTACCGCCCCGTGACCGCGATCGACGGCGACGTGCGCGACGCCCTCGTGGGCGGCCGCCGCCACGTGTTCGAGGCCGAGCTCCAGCGCAAGCGGCGCACGCACGGACGCCCCGGACACGAGAGCGATCCGCGCGCGTAGCCGCGCCGCGCGAACCCCTTGAGGCTGCGGGCCGCGCGGCCGATGCTGGCCGCATGTCCGCCCGTGCGCGCGCCGTCCCGGAGCCCGTCCGCCGCACGTCCGGCGACGCTCTCGCCGGGGGCCGCGCGTGACGCGCGCCGCCGTCGTCGTCGCGGTCGCCACCGCGGCCGCCGGCGCGTGGCTCGCCCTCGTCGCCGTGGTCGCGGCCGCGACGCGCGCGCGCCGTCCCGACCCCGCGCCCCCGACGATGGAGCTCCCGGGCGACGAGCCGCCCGCGCTCGTGAACCTGCTCGTCAACGGATGGCGGTCGACGCCCGCCGCGGTGCCGGCCACGCTCCTCGATCTCGCCGCGCGCGGCCATCTCGACGTCGAGCCCGCCGGCGACGGCGGTTGCCGCTGCCGCCTCCGCACGGTGCGGCGCCCCGCGCCCCTCGAGCCGTACGAGGACATGGTGCTCGCCCACGTCCGCTCGCGTGCGACGGGCGGCGTGGTGCCGTGCGCCGCATTGACGACCGGCCCCCAGGACGCTTCGTCGAGGTGGTGGAGCGCGTTCCGCAAGGCCGTCGCGGCCGACGCGTCGGTGCGCGGCCTCGCGCGCCCGCGCTGGAGCGCGCGCACCGTCGGCCTGCTGTCGGGCGCCGCCGTGGTGCCCGCGGCGGCCGCCGGCGTCGCCGCCGCCGTGCTGCAAGAGCCGGGCGAGGGGTTCGACCCCGGGGCGGTCGTCGGCGCCGGCGTGGCCGTGTGGGCGCTGCTGAGCGCGCTGTTGTCGCGGCTGCGCACGCAGCGCGACACCGACGCGGGCCGCGCCGCCGCGTCGCGCTGGCTCGGCCTGCGCCGCTTCCTCGCGTCGCACGAGACGTTCGCGTCCGTGCCCCCGTCCGGCGTCGCCGTGTGGGAGCGCTACCTCGCGTATGGCGCCGCGATGGGCGTCGCGGCCGCAGCCGTGCGCGGACTTCCGCTCGGCAGCCAATCCGACCGCTGGGCGTGGAGCTCGTACGGCGGCTCGTGGCGCGAGGTCCGGGTCCGCTACCCCGACCCGCGCCGGCTTGGGTGGGGTCGGCGCCCGGGCGTGGTGGTCGCCGAGGCGGTCGCCGTGCTCGCGTTCGGCGGCTGGCTCGCGCTGACCATCCTGCCGTCGCTGCTCGGCGCGCTGTGGGACGCGGCGACCTCCCCCGGCAACCCGCTCGGCCTCACGGTGCTCGTCGTGGTCGCTTTCGGGGGCTTCGCCGCGGCCATCGCCGGCGCGCTCGTGCGCGCCGCGGCGATGCTCGTGCTGGGGCTGCGCGACCTCGGGGGCCGCGTCGAGGTGACGGGGCCCGTGCTCCGCGTCCGCGGCGAGCACGTCGCCGTGGACGACGGTCGCGGCGACGACGTGCGCGCGCTGGTCGCGCCGAGCGCCGTGCGCGCCGCCGGGGTCGAGCAGGGGGTGCTCGTGCGCGCGCTCGTCACGCCGAACCTGCGCCACGTCGTCCGCATCGAGCCGGTCGCCGCCGACGCCCCGGCCCCCCGGCGCGCGTAGCCGCGTCGCACCGGTCCCGTACGCTGGCGCGGTGACGACTCCGGGCGACGTGCTCGCCGGCCTCAACGACGACCAGCGGCACGCCGCCGAAGCGGTCCGGGGGCCGGTGTGCATCCTCGCGGGGGCCGGCTCCGGCAAGACGACGACGATCGTGCGACGCATCGCGCACCAGGTCGCGTCGGGTGCGTTCGGCGCCGGGGAGATCCTCGCGGTGACGTTCACCGACAAGGCCGCGGGCGAGATGCGCGGCCGCCTCGCGGCGCTCGGGATCGAGGGCGTTCGGGCCCGCACCTTTCACTCCGCCGCGCTCGCGCAGGTGCGCGCGCTGTCCGACGAGCCTCCGGGGCAGATCCTGCCGTCCAAGGGCGTCGCGCTGCGGCAGATCGCGAACACGCTGCCGAAGCCGTACCGCTTCCGCCCCGCGGCCGACCTCGCCGCGGAGATCGAGTGGGCCAAGAACCGGCGCATCACGCCGGAGCGCTACGAAGCCGCGCTCGCCGGGCACGAGCCCCCCATACCGGCGGATCTCATGGTCAACGTCTACCGCCGCTACGAGCGCGGCAAGAGCGACCGCGGCCTCGTCGACTTCGAGGACCTGCTCGAGCGCGCGATCGTCATGTTCCAGACCGACGACGACGCGCGCGAGCGCTTCGCGGCGCGCTATCGCGCCTTCACCGTCGACGAGTACCAGGACGTCAACCTGCTGCAGGAGACGCTTCTGCGCGCGTGGCTCGGCGAGCGCGACGACCTCTGCGTCGTCGGCGACGACTACCAGTCGATCTACGGGTTCACCGGCGCGTCGCCCGAGTACCTGCTCGACATGCCGGCGCGCATCGCGCGCACCAAGGTCGTCAGGCTGGAGGCCAACTACCGCTCGACGCCCCAGGTGCTCGAGCTCGCCAACCGCCTCGTGCCGAGCTTGGGCGGCGCGCGCAAGGTCCTGCGCGCGACGCGCGGCGACGGGCCCGAGCCCGTGCTGCGCATGTTCTCCAGCGACGCGGACGAGGCCGCGTGGCTCGTCGAGCGCGTCCGGGCGCTGCACGACGACGGGGTCGCGTACGAGGACGTCGCGGTGCTCTACCGCGTCAACTTCCGCTCCGAGGACTACGAGCAGGCGTTCGCCGACGCCGGCATCCCGTTCCAGGTGCGCGACGGCGCGTTCCTCACGCGCCAGACCGCGCGCCGCATGCTCACGGCGCTGGCGCGCTCCGACGCGACGGACGTGGCAGCGCTCGTGCGGCGTCTGGCGGAGCGCGCCGGCTGGGTCGAGGAGCCGCCCGACGGGCTCGGCGAGCAGGAGCTCACGCGTCAGAACGACCTCGGCCGCTTCGTGCGCCTCGCCGAGGAGTTCGACGACGGCACGCGCACCGGCGCCGACTTCGCGCGCGACGTCGAGGCGCGCTTCGGGACGGGCGAGGACGCGCGCGGCGTGAACCTGCTGACGCTGCACCGCGCCAAGGGCCTCGAGTTCGAGGCGGTGTTCCTGCCGCGCGTCGAGGAGGGCGAGCTGCCGTTCCGGCGCGCCAAGTCGCCCGACGCGATCGCCGAGGAGCGCCGGCTGCTCTACGTCGGGATCACGCGCGCGAAGACGCACGTCGCGCTCTCGTGGGTCGCCGACGGACGCCGCAAGGGCAGCCGTTTCGTCGGCGAGCTGAGGCCCGCGGGCGACGGCGCGGCGGCGCGGCGCGACCCGGTCGCGGCCCCCGTCGCGGGCGGCCCGGTCCTCGACGCGCTCAAGGCGTGGCGCCGCGCCCGCGCCGGCGACGACGGCGTCCCCGCCTACGTCGTGTTCCACGACGCCACGCTCGCCGCCATCGCGGCCCGCCGGCCGCGCGACCTCGCCGACCTCGCGTCGGTGTCGGGCGTCGGCCCGGCGAAGCTGCAGCGCTACGGCGACGAGGTGCTCGGAGTCGTGACGCGCGCGGCGGACGGCGACGAGCGGTAGCGAGGTCGATCGAGCGCGGCGTCAGGCCCCGTCGCGCGCCGCCTCGACGCGTGCGAGCCCGTCGTAGGCGGCGTACTTGTACGCCTCGGTGCGAGTCGGGACGTTGTAGGTCGCGTGCACGAAGTGCTCGACGGTGCCGGCGTGCTGCATCACGGTCTGGCCGACGTGCACGAGCTCGGACGCGTCGTCGCCGAGCGCGTGCACGCCGAGCAGCCGGAGGTCGTCGCGCCGGAACACGAGCTTGAGCATCCCGTCCGTGAGACCCGCGATGTTCGCGCGCGTGTTGCGCGCGAACAGCGCGCGGCCGACCTCGTAGTCGACGCCGTCGGCGCGCGCCCGCTCCTCGGTCGCGCCGGCCATCGCGGCCTCGGGGATCGAGTACACGCCGTACGGCGCGACCGCGTCGACGCCGACGATCGCCGGGAGCAACAGCGCGTGCGCGACCGCGGTCCTCCCCTGCTCCATCGAGACCGACGCGAGCTGCGGC
>DASZZZ010000007.1:0-8820 GCA_036260375.1 Actinomycetota bacterium | reverse complement strand
CCGCGGCTCCACGGGGTGGACGTCGGAGTGAACCTTCACGGGCGCGGCCCGCAGAGCCACGAGATCCTCGCCGCGGCGCGACCGGCCCGCACGATCTGGTTCGAGAACGCCGCCGTGCCGCAGAGCTTCGGCCACCCGCGCTGGCGCCGCGCCGAGCACGAGGTGCGACGCTGGTGCCGCCTGCTCGATGAGAGCGGCATACCCGCCGCTCCCGGCGACTTGGCGCTCGACCCGCCCACGCGGCCGCCCCCCGCCGGCAGCGCCGGCGCGACGATCCTCCACCCGGGCGCCAAGGGCCTCGCGCGCCGCTGGCCCGCCGAGCGCTATGCCGAGGTGGCCCGGGCCGAGGCCGCCGCCGGACGGCGCGTGATCGTTACCGGCTCGCGCGCAGAGGTGCCGCTCGCTACCGCGGTCGCCGCCCGGGCCGGCCTTCGTCCGGACGCCGTGCTCGCCGGCCGCACGGATCTGTCCGCCTTGGCCGCGGCGGTGGCCGCCGCACGCCGCGTGGTCTGCGGCGACACGGGTATGGCTCACCTCGCCACGGCGTTCGGTACGCACTCAGTGCTCCTCTTCGGCCCGACCTCCCCCGGCGAATGGGGCCCCCCGCCCGACCGGCCGCGCCACCGGGTGCTCTGGACCGGCCGCACGGGCGACCCGCACGCGAACCGACCCGACCCCGGCCTGCTCGAGATCGAGGTTGACGAGGTGCTCGCCGCGCTGGGTGATTGAGCGGCCCGGCCTCGCTCAGCTTCGGCTGGGCGGTCCGCGCCCGCTGATCGCCTCGGTCGGCCGAGCCAGCTGCGCCGGCGGATCCGGCTGTGCGGGACGCGCATGGCCCGTCACGGCGGTAGCGCCGGCGGCGCGTCGCCAGCGGCGGCCGCTAGAGACCTCGACGGTCCCCCGCCCGCCGGAGGAGCCCCTCGCGGACGAGGCGCCGGACGAGCACGAGCCTCCCCGCCTCGTCCACAGGGCCGGGGAGCGCGGCGGCGGTGAAGGAATCGCCGAGGCCGACAATCGCCCGGACTGCCGGGGCGGCCTTGGCCGGGAAGCGCACCTCCTTGCCCTCGAAGACGAGCGCGACCGCGCCGTCCGTCTCCTCGAGCTCGACTATCACGGTGGGACGTCGCTCAACGGGCGTACTGCGCGTCAGGCGGTCGAGGTGACGGAGCTCATCAAGCTGATCGGGCAGGATCGGGCGGCGGCTCGCGACGAAGCGTCGCCTGGCCCGGCGGGCCACCTCGTCCGGCCCGAGGCGCTTGGCGAGCCGCTCGAGCAGATCCGGCGGCAGGCTGCCGTCGGGCGACAGCGCGCGGCGGAACTCGAGGTCGTCCGCGCAGCCGTCGAGCGCCATGCGGAGGGCGTCGAAGCGGGTGATCGGGTGCACGCCGATCGTCAGGTGGAGCGACTCCTCCTCCGAGGTGGTCGCCTCGTGCGGCCAGCCGCGCGGGAGGTAGAGGGTCTGCCCCGCCTCGAGCGTGAGGTCGTCGATCGGCGCTCCCGGGTTGTCGAGCTTCGGCGACCAGCGCTGGTGCTTCAAAGGCAGCTCCAGCACCGGCTTGTACAGGCGCCAGCGCTTGCGTCCCGAGACCTGCAACACGAACACATCGTGCGTGTCGTGGTGGACGGCGAAGCCGCGCGCGGTGGACGGCGTCAGGTATGCGTTCGCCTGGACGGGACAGCCGAGCGACGCCTCGAGGGCGCGGCAGTAGAGCGCCGCCGGCGACCAGTGCAGGTGTAGCCCCTGGAGCACGAGCGTCGCGCCGCGGGAGAACTCGTCCGCCACGCGCTCGACCACGGCCGTCCCGGCGAAACTGCCGGGCCGCCATGGGATGTCCTCGGTGTAGTCGGCGGGCGGCAGCTGGGCCCCGTCCTTGACCAGCCGGAAGGCCGGCGTGCGGACGCCCGTCTCGCAGACGAGGCGCTCGACGTCACGCGGCCCGAGGATGTGAACGAAGCGGTCTGGATCGTCGCGGTCGACGACCAGCGGTCGCCGATCCCAGTGGGCCGCGAAAAAGCGCGGCGTATCGACGGGCGCGAGCGTCAGCTCGAGGGCACCACCGCCCGCGGAGGCAGCACCCGAGCGATCAGGCTCCGCTGTCGTCGCCGGAGTCGCCGGAGTCGTCACCGGTGTCGCTCACATCGCCGGAATCGTCCCCGGTGTCCGAGGTGTCCGTCGTGTCGCCGGTGTCGTCGCCGGTGTCCCCGGTGTCGTCCTGCGCCGTGGGGCGCGCCGGCGTGGCGTCGCCGAGCGAGCGCGTCTCGATTTCCTCGTCCGTCAGCGTGGCCTCGCGGCCGGGCGCGGCGGTCTCCTCGTGCGGCTCGTTCACTGGCGCCTCCTTGGCTCGATGCTCGGGCACGCGAAGGATCCCACTTCGCAACGGCGGCATGCCCGGCGCCTCAGACCGCGACGGCCTCCTCAGCGCGCCGGGCGGCGACCGAAGAACCCGGCCGGCGCACCAGGAACGGGCCCATCACGAGCGCGTCGATCGGCGACGAGCCGAAGCACTCGAGCGCATCGCGCGGGTCGTCGACCATCGGGCGGCCGGCGGTGTTGAGGCTCGTGTTCACGACGACGGGGACGCCCGTGAGGCGCTCGACGGCCGCGAGCATGCGCGCGACGAGCGGCTCGTCGGCGGCGTCGACGGTCTGGACGCGCGCGGTCCCGTCGACGTGGACGACCGCGGGGATGCGGTCGCGCCACGCGGGCCGCACGCGGTGCGTGAAGAGCATGTACGGGCTCGGCAGCGGACCGTCGAACAGCTCGTGGGCGCGCTCGGCGAGCACCATGGGCGCGACGGGACGGAACTGCTCGCGGCCCTTGACGTCGTTGAGGCGCTCGAGGTTCGCGGCGCGGGTCGCGTTGGCGAGTAGGCTGCGGTGGCCGAGCGCGCGCGGCCCCCACTCGCTGCGCCCCTGGAACCACGCCACGACGCCGTCGCGCGCGACGACCTCGGCGACGGCTCGGGCGACGTCGTCGGGACGCTCGTACGGGACGCGCGCGGTGCGCAGCGCGCGCTCGAGCGCGGCGTCGTCCCACGACCGCCCGAGCGCCGTCGTGCGCATCGGCTCGACCGTGTCGCCGCCCTCGTGCGCGGCGTAGAGCGCGGCCCCGAGCGCGGTGCCGGCGTCGCCGGCGGCGGGCTGGACCCAGATCGTCTCGAACGGCGACTCGCGCCACAGGCGGCTGTTGGCGACGCAGTTGAGCGCCACGCCGCCCGCGAGCGTGAGGATCTCCGCGCCGGTGCGGCCGTGCAGCCATCCCGCGAGCTCGAGCAGGACCTCCTCGACGCGCGCCTGGAGGCTCGCGGCGAGGTCGGCGTGCTCCGGCTCCCAGTCGCGCTCCGGCGCCCGCCGCTTGGCGAGCGCGCCCCACTCGACCGGGTCGACCTCGAACCCGCCGCCCGTGACCCGCACCGCCCGGCGCAGCTCGTCGAGGAACGCGGGGCGTCCGTACGACGCGAGCGCCATGACCTTGTACTCGTCGCACGACCGCAGGAAGCCGAGGTGCTCCGTGGCGTCCTCGTACAGGAGGCCGAGCGAGTGCGGCAGCGACTGCGTCGCGAGGACCTCTAGGTCGCCGTCGCGCGCGGCCCCGGCGAGGTACGACGTCCGCTCGCCGCGGCCGTCGAGCACCATCACCGCGGACCTCTCGTGCGGCGCGGCGAGGTACGCCGACGCCGCGTGCGCGACGTGGTGCGGGACGAAGCGCACCGCGGCCGGGTCGATCCCCGGGAGGGCGGTCGCGAGGAAGCGGGGCGCGCGCCGGGCGTACAGCGTGCGCAGGCCCTCCCAGGCGTCGGCCGTGACGTCGGGACCCGGGTCCGGCGCCAGCGCCGGGTCATAGGAGTACGCGACGACGTCGACGTCTTCCGGCGCGATCCCGGCGGCCTCGAGGCACCACGCCGCGGCGCGCTCGGGCAGCTCCCAGGTCGAGAACGGAACCGGGCGCTTGCCGTGCTTGCGGCGGCTGAAGCGCTCCTCCTCGGCGGCGGCGACGATGCGGCCGTCGACGACGACTGCGGCGGCCGGATCGTGGAACACCGCGTTGACGCCGAGCACTCGCATTCGCGGGGACCTCCCGGTCGAGGGGCGGGGACGGCGGCGCCCCGAGCGCAGGCTGCCGGCGTCCGTGCCATACCACGACGCTCGCTCCGCCAAACCGGCATGGGAATTTCTTTATGGGCAGAAGGTGACGCGCCGGAGACGCGCCGGGTTTGCTTCTCAGTGAAGAAGTCGTCCGATGTGGGCAACATGTCGCCCGTGACCCCCGCTCCCGTCGCCGTCGTCGTCATCACCCGCGACCGCCGCACGTCGCTGCTGCGCACGCTCGGCGAGCTCGCCGCGCTGCCCGAGCGTCCGCGCGTCGTCGTCGTCGACAACGGTTCGACCGACGGCACGCCCGGCGCGGTCGCGGCGTCCCATCGCGGGGTCGACGTCGTGGCGCTCGGCGGCAACGTCGGCCCCGCGGCCCGCAATGCGGGCGTCGAGCGCGCGCTGACGCCGGTGGTCGCGTTCGCCGACGACGACTCGTGGTGGGCCCCCGGCGCCCTCGCGCGCGCGGTCGAGCTGTTCGACGCCCACCCCCGCCTCGGGCTCGTCGCGGCGCGCGTGCTCGTCGGGGCGGCGGGCCGGCTCGATCCGACGTCGGCCGCGATGGCGGCGAGCCCGCTGCCCCGCGATCCGGCGCTGCCCGGCCCACGCGTGCTCGGGTTCGTGGCGTGCGGGGCGATCGTGCGCGTGCGCGCGTTCGCCTCGGTCGGAGGCTTCGACGCGCGCGCCGGCGTCGGCGGCGAGGAGGCGCTGCTGGCGATCGACCTCGCGGCGCGGGGGTGGGAGCTGTGCTACGTCGACGACGTCGTCGCGCACCATCATCCCGACGTGTCCCACGACCGCGCTCAGCGCACGCGCAACGTCGTCCGCAACGACCTCGCGGTCGCATGGCTCAGGCGTCCCCTGAGCGTCGCGCTCGCGCACACCGGAGGCGCGGCGCTGCGCGCGGCGCGCGACGGCGGCGCGCGTGCCGGGCTCGCGCAGTGGGTGCGCGCCGCGCCGGGGTTGCTGCGCAGGCGGGCTCCGGTGCGCCCCGAGCTCGAGCGCTGGCTGCGCGCGCTCGACGACGCGCGCGCCGCGGTCTAGGCCGGGCGCATCGTCGCCGGTGCGTGCCCGTTCGTGCACGCGGGCGGCGCCCCCAGCGGCTGGTCGCTCGTCCGCTCCGCCGCGGAGCGCGAGCGCGAGTCGTCCGCGACCAGGCGCGGCACCTCGACGGTCTTGCGCCCGCACACGGGGCACACGAAGCGGACCGTCACGACGCCGCCTCGGCCGCGGCCGCGCCCGACGCCACGAGCCGGGCCAGCAACGGCGCGATCTCGCCGATGCGGTCCTTGTTGAGGTACGCGTCCGCCCACGGGGGCTTCTCGTCGAGGATGGCAGAGAACGCCACGATGCGCGCCTCGGGCAGGATCTTGCGCAGGAGCACGGCGGTCTGCTCCCCGGTCATGCCGGGCATCGCGTAGTCGAGGACGATCAGCGCCGGGCGGCACGACGCCGCGAGCCACACCGCGTCGGTCCCGTTCGCGGCCTCGCCGACGACCTCGAACTCCTCGACCTCGAACAGGAGCCGCAGCGCGTGGCGGATGTCCTCGTCGTCGTCGACCACGAGGACGCTGCGCGCCGCCGGCGCGCGCGCGTCTCCGTCTGGGTCGAACGTCTGCACCAGCTCGGCGCCGCATACCGGGCACCTGCGAACGTCGGCGCCGACCTCGACCTTGCGGTCGCAGGACAGGCAGTACGACGTCGGTACCATCCCTCCTCCAGACACACGAGCAACGGCGCGCACCGAGACGGAAGAAGTGGGCGCGACCGGCCGTCTCGACCGGCCCAGACCATAGCCCCCGGGGGGCCGTAGGGCAAGCGAGGCAGACCAGGCGCGCCGAGGGGGCCGTCGCCGGCCCCCTCGAAGTCCTTCGTCGGTCGCAGGTACCGCTACCCGACCGAGCCCTCCATCTGCAGCTCGACCAGGCGCTGGAGCTCGACCGCGTACTCGAGCGGGAGCTCCTTGGTGATCGGCTCGATGAAGCCGCGCACGATCATCTGCATCGCCTCGGTCTCGCCGAGGCCGCGCGACATCAGGTAGAAGAGCTGGTCGTCGGAGACCTTGGAGACGGTCGCCTCATGGCTGACCGCGGACGACTCCTCCTCGATCTCGATGTACGGATAGGTGTCGGAGCGCGACTTGTCGTCGAGGATCAGCGCGTCGCAGATGACGTGCGACTTGGAGCGCTCGGCCCCCTCGTCGATGCGCACGAGCCCGCGGTAGCCGGCCCGGCCCCCGTCCTTGCTGATCGACTTCGACGTGATGCTCGACTGCGTGTGCGGCGCCGCGTGGATGACCTTGCCGCCGGCGTCCTGGTGCTGGCCCTCGCCCGCGTACGCGATCGACAGCACCTCGCCGCGGGCGTGCTCGCCGAGCAGGTAGATGCTCGGGTACTTCATGGTCACCTTGGAGCCGAGGTTGCCGTCGACCCACTCCATGATGGCGCCCTCGTAGGCCGCGGCCCGCTTCGTCACGAGGTTGTAGACGTTGTTCGACCAGTTCTGGATCGTCGTGTAGCGACAGCGCGCGTGCGGCTTGACGACGATCTCGACGACCGCGGAGTGTAGCGAGTCGCTCGAGTAGATGGGGGCCGAGCAGCCCTCGACGTAGTGCACGTAGCTGCCCTCGTCGACGACGATCAGCGTGCGCTCGAACTGCCCCATGTTCTCCTGGTTGATGCGGAAGTACGCCTGGAGCGGGATCTCGACCTCGGTGTTCGGCGGCACGTAGATGAACGACCCGCCCGACCACGCCGCCGAGTTCAGCGCCGAGAACTTGTTGTCGGCCGGCGGGATGATCGTGCCGAAGTGCTTACGGACGACGTCGGGGTACTCGCGCACCGCCGTGTCCATGTCGCAGAACAGGATCCCGCGGCGCTCGAGCTGCTCCTGCGTCTTGTGGTACACGACCTCGCTCTCGTACTGGGCCGTGACGCCGCCGAGGTAGTTCTTCTCCGCCTCCGGGATGCCGAGCTTGTCCCACGTCGCCTTGATGTCCTCGGGCATGTCGTCCCACGACTTCACCTGGCCCATGGGCTTGATGTAGTAGTAGATGTCGTCGAAGTCGATGCCGGTCAGGTCCGCCCCCCACGACGGCATCGGCTTGCGGTAGAAGACGTCGAGCGCCTTGTGGCGGAACTTGCGCATCCAGTCCGGCTCGCCCTTGAGGTCGCTCATCTTGTCGACGACGGCGTGCGACAGCCCCTTCTCGGGGACGAACTCGTAGTCGGTCCGGTCGTGCCACCCGTACTTGTACGCGCCCTTGAGAGCGCGTACGCGCTCGTTCTCCTGCTGGACCTTGAGGTCTTCGGCTTCCGTCGCCACGGACGGTCCTCCGATCGCGTCGTGCGGATGGTGCGGAGCCCCAGTCTAGCAGCCGCCGGTTAGGGCACCCTAACTTCTCGCACCATGGACAACCGGGAGGCGGCGACGTTCATTCCGCGCCGCCGTCACGCGCGCGGGTCGGCCGGAGGCGCCGCGAGGTCGACGTCGTCGGGCGCGTCGTCGTGGAAGCCGGGGCCCTGCGTGACGACCCGGAACGTCTCCGCGTGGGCGTAGCCCGCCTCCGCGCCCAGCTCGGCCGAGAACCGGCGCACCCACGTCACGATGGCGTCGGCGTCGTCGCCGACCTGGCTGCGGTGGCACAGCAGCGCGCGCACCTTGCGCTCGAGCGTCGCGGAGATGTCGACGGCGACCGGCTTGCGTCCGGGTCCCATGATCCACAGCTCCCGCAGGCCGCGCCACGGCTCGAGCCCCTCGTCGAGGAGCTCCGGGAAGTGGCCCGGCGTCGTGCCCGCCGTGAGCGTCACGTCGAGCGACGCCTGTCCGACGGCGCGGTGGTCGGGATGGTTGACGAAGCGGTCCTCGATCGTCGGCGCCACGTCCATGACGACGAGGCGGTGCGGCCGGTGGCGGCGGAACACGCGCGCGAGGTCGCGCCGGAGATCGAGCGTGTACTCGACGTAGCCGTCGGGGTAGCCGAGCCACTCGAGGCGCGCCGCGCCGATGACCGCGGCCGCGGCCTCGCTCTCCGCGCGGCGCACGGCGGCGAGCCGCTCCCCCATGAGGTCGCGGTCCTGCGTCCCGGTCGAGCCGTCGGTGACGATGCACACGGTGACGTCGGCGCCCTCGTCGGCCCACCGGGCGAGCGTGCCGGCGCAGCCGAACTCGACGTCGTCGGGGTGCGCGGCGACGGCCAGGGCGCGATAGCGAGCGCTCACGCGGTCCTCGACACGAGCACGTCGACCGTCGCGTGGTGGGACACGCGGTGCGGGACGTTTCCGAGAGCGAAGCGGCGCGCTCCGGTCATCCCCACGCTCCCGACGACGAGGAGGTCGTAGTCGCTCCCCTCGGCCTCCGCGAGCAGCGCCTCGGCCGGGTCGCCGCGCAGCGTGCGGGCCTCGGGGTCGGCCCCCTGCGCCGCGGCGCGGTCGGCGGCGCGCTCGAGCACGTCCTCGGCCTGGGCCGCGGCCGCGATGCGCCAGCGGAACTCGTCGGGCACACGCGCCGCGTCGCGGCTCGCGCCCCACGACCCCACGACGTCGCCCGGGTCGGCCCGGAGCCGGTCGAGCTCCCGCTCCGACGGCGGGTCGAACGCGCACGCGACGAGCAGCGCCGCGTCGAGGTCCGCCGCAAGCGCCGCCGCCGCGTCGACCGCGCGCATCGCGGTGTCGGAGCCGTCGGTCCCGACGAGGATGCGAGCGTACGCGCGCTCCGGAGCGCGCGCCG
>DASZZZ010000006.1:0-45463 GCA_036260375.1 Actinomycetota bacterium | reverse complement strand
GCTCGTCGACCAGGCCGTCCTCGAGCATCGCCCGGACCAGCGTGCCGCTGCCGCTCACGTAGATGTCGCCGACCTCGTCCTTGAGCTTGCGGATCCGGTCGGGGTCGTACGCCCCCAGGATCTCCGAGTTCCTCCACGTTGCCTCGGTGAGCGTCGAGGAGACGACGTACTTGGTCGTGTCGTTGAAGAACGGCGCGCCCGGATCGTCCTCGACGGTGCGGGTCGACCACGCCGGCTCGAACATCTCGTAGGTCTTGCGCCCGAGCAGGATCCCGCGGCAACGTTCCGTGACGGCACCGACGGTGCTCTCCATCTCGGGGAGGAAGCCGTAGTCGAACGTCCACGTCGGCGCGTCGATCACACCGTCGAGGGTCATGAACTCGTGCACGTGTATCGCTCCCACGTCTCACCTCCGTCTCGATGAGCCTGCATCGTCCTCTGCTCGTCTGGACGACGCGCGGACCACAGGACGCAAGCATGGACGCGCGTCCGCCAGAGTGCCAAGATGGGCTCTCCGTCGGCCGACAGAGGGCACGCGATGCGAGCGATGCAGAGCGAGCGCAGCGCCGGATCGCGCCGTGAGGCGTCGGCGCCCCTCCGCCCGTTGCTGCGGCGCTGCTGCGGCCGTGAGCGATGCTCCGGCGACTGCGCGCGCGACGACGCGACGCTCCTCCGCGCTGGCTTGGCACCGCCGACCGCGGGCCGGGCGCCGGCGATCGTGCACGACGTACTCCGCACGGCGGGCGAACCGCTCGAGCCCGGTGCGCGCGCCGACATGGAAAAGCGCCTCGGGCACGACTTCGCGCGCGTTCGCGTCCATCGCGACGCCGCCGCGGGCGAGTCCGCACGCGCCGTCGGCGCCCTCGCGTACACCGTCGGAGAGCACGTCGTCTTCGCGCCCGGCCAGTACGAGACGAGCACGCCGCAGGGCCGCTCGCTGCTCGCCCACGAGCTCACGCACGTGGTGCAAGACGGAGGCGCGGCCGCGCACGCCCGGCCCGAGCTCGAGATCGCGCCCGACGACGGTGCCGCGGAATCGGAGGCGCGCCGGAACGCGGCCGCGGCGCGCGGGCCGGCGGAGCCCCGCCCGCAACTCGGCGCCCCGCCTGTCGCCGGCCCTGCGGCGCTCCGACGCGCGCTCGCGATCGACGGCCCCTCCGCGGTGCCGGCCGGCGCGCCCGCCGGCACGACGAAGGAGAAGATCGTCGACGGCTACGTCAAGACGCTGTGTCCGGAGTTCGAGGCGAAGGGCGGCAAGGTCCAGCCGCGCACGGCGGCCTTCTGCCCAACCGGCGTCGCGAAGTCGTCGTCGCCAACCGCGTGCGAGTGCCTGTGCGAGATGCACGGGATCGTACCGACGTGGACCATCTCCGTGAACGACTCCGATTGGCCTCACACCGACCCGGCCACGCGGACCGTGACGGTCCACTCCCCGTTCTCGGGCCTCGCCTTCGGGGCGTGGACGGCCGGCGCGAGCGCGCATCGCGGTGTCGAGCCGAACTGGCTCGTGCTCGGCCACGAGCTGTGCGGGCACGCGCTGCTGATGGTGAGGGGCACGCATCCGACCGGACCGGCCCCCACTCACGGCGGCCGTCCGAGCCACGACGAGACGGTGAAGATCGAGAACAAGATCGCCGCCGAGCACGGCGTGCCCGCGAGCGAGCTGCGCGGCCTGTTCGCCGACCCGCATCACGGCGAGTCGTTCGCGCGCGTGACGATCGGCCAGTTCCCGAGCGGGTCTTCCGACGTGACGCTGCTGCCGGCGTCGGAACGGCGACAGCTCGACATCGCGGAGGCGTTCGCGAAGAGCGCCCCGGTCCTCATGGACGTCGTCGGGCACACCGACGCGACGGGATCGGCGGGCGCGAACACGACGGTGTCGAAGGCGCGCGCCGCAGCGGTGAGGGCCGAGCTCGTCTCGCGCGGGATCGCCGCGGCGAACTTCCTGCTGACCGACGGCGTCGGCGCGACTCAGTGCGCGTCGCCCGGCGCCGACCCCGCGTGCCGCAAGGTCGAGATCTTCATGTTCATCAATCGCGGCGCCAGTGCGACGCACCCGTAGACGGCATCGATGAGGCACGTGCTGCTCCGCGTGCGCGCGCGTACCGAACCCGAGGACCTCGACGTCGACGAGGTGAGACGACGGCTCGCGCAGGCAACGTCGTGGCGGTGTGAGGTCGACGACACGCGGCTCAGCGACGCGCCGTTCGTGAGCGTCATCGCCGGCACCGACGTCATCGACGACGCGTCGACGGAGACGCTGCGAGCCGCTCTCGCAGACCTCGAGCGGATGCGCGTCACGGTGTGGAGCGGGAGCGGGCAGGAGTCGCCGCTGGAGTCCGCCACCGCGGAGGCGCTCGGCGCCGCATCACGGGCGTTCGAGCGGGTCCGCTCTACGTGACGCACGCGTCTGGCGAGGCGGCGGGCAAGGGCGGCGAGCAGCATCCCGTCGTGGGAGCGGGAACCACGCCCCGCAAGGCCGATGGAACCGATCCGGTCCGAGCGGAGTAGACATCCAGAGTGAACACTCGAACTCTTGCCGTCGCGGCCACGACACTGCTGGTCCTTGGGGCCTGTACGTCCGGCGCGGCTAAACCCGACGCCCGTGCTACCCGCCAAGCGCCAAACGCCCCTGAGACTGGTGCGTCTGAGACTGGTGCGTCGAGACAGCAGGTCCGTGTCACCCGTGACACGCATCGTGGGCCCGAGGTCTGCCGTCCCCAACAGGTCGGGGAAACGGTCGTCGATCACTTCGAGGCCATCAGCGAGGCCGATCCGAAGAGGGCCATGAAGTACGTCTCGCCGGAACGCGGTTGGTACTCGGTCACCGAGCAGAACTCCAGAGACGGGGGCCGGCATTTCGTCGCCCGCAATGCCGACGAGCTACGTGAGTACTTTCACGAGCGAGTGCGACAGGAGGAGCGGATCTATCTCGTCGAGATCGACGTCGAGTACGAGCGCGCTCGTAATGTCGCACACGTCGCGTACGGCTTTCATCGAACCGCGCTCGATCTCGGCGATTACGCGCCGGAGTCGGTCGGGAAAGGCGCAATCGACTGTGACAGTGGCCTGATAAGCGTGTGGAGCATGGCTCAAGGCGACGAGCCGGTCCCGCTAGGCGGTCTCTGTCCCGGCGAGCCGGACCTGCCAAGCGTCGTGCTCGCCTGCGCCCGGAGCTAGCTCGAGCGCCTGCCGTCGCGACGAGCGCCGGCGCGTTGGATCACGTCGCCGGCGTCAGCAGCGATCCGACCCTGGGTGTGCGACTCGCCGCAGCTGCAACGATCGCGGACAGGATCGGGACCACGACCACGACGATTGCGATCGTCGTCCATGGAATCACCACGGGCCGGCCTGACTGGCTCGCAACCTGGATCACGGCCGTCGGCAAGAACCCGGCGGGCACCGCGAGAACCGCCGTCGTCGCGGCGAGCAACGCGGCCGTGGCGGCTACGAGCTTGCGGTGGGCGAAGGGACCTGCCCCCACCGCGACGAGGACCTGGTGCGATCGTCTCGATTCCGACGCGACCAGAGCGACGGCGACGGCGAGGATCGCGAGCGCGAGCGGAAGGCTCGCAGCCGTGGCCGCCGCGCGCCCGAGCGCGTACGGCGGAAGGTAGTCCTCGTTGCTCTTCACGAAGACGCCGGGATGCCGCGCCACGATCGCCCGCGCGCGCGCCACGTCCTCCGCCGACAGCGGCTCCGAGCTCGTCAGCAGATGCTCCGACTGCCTCGACTCCAACCCGAGACGGGTCGCGGTCGCACGCGCGACGACGATCTTGGGGATCGACTCGTTGAGGTAGCGGGGCGAGTCGACCGCCGTCGCCGGGACCCTCCGTGCCCGCGCGGCATGTCCGCCGGGGCGGATCCGAACGAACCCGTTGCGCGGCTCGTAGCCTCCGAGCACGAGTGCGTGACCGTCGTCGAGCGCGGAGACGCCCTCCCGCGCGCCGAGCGCACGCAGCAGCGCGGCGTCGCCCACGAAGACAGGCCAGCCGACCATCGTCGGCGAGATCTGAGTCGTCTCACCCCCGAGCTCGTCCGGCGCCGACACCATCGCGGAGATCGGGTCGTCCGCCGGGCGGCGTGCGTTCGCTGCAGTCGCCATGGCGAGCGGCACGATCGACGCGTCCGGGAACCCCTCCTGGAGATCGGTCAGTGGCTCGCGCGAGGAGCCGTCGTCCGTCTCGGCGACCGTGCCGACCAGCAGCTGCGTGTCGAGCAGACGCGGCAAGCTGCGCTCGTACGCCTCTTCGCTGAGGGAATAGGCCGATACCGCCACCGGCACGGCGAGCGCGAGCACGCCCGCGGCGACGGCCGCGCCGGTCTTGCGTCCATGACGGGCCGCATCCCGCGCCGCCAGACGACCGGTCGCCGGGAAGAACCTCGTGAACCTGCCGATCGTCGCCACGAGCAGAGGCACGGCAAGCAAGACGCCGATCAGCATCGCCACGACGCCCGCCGCGAGGACGTCGTCCTCGAACGTGATCGTCGCCCACGCGGTGACGCCGCCGCCCGCCACGAGGATGACCACTCCAGACGCGGCAAGACGCCCGGGTCGCCGTGGTGGCGGCATTCGACCGCGCAACGCGTCCATCACGCTGGACTTCGCGACGGCACGCGCCGGGGCGAGCGCGGCGAGCGTCGCCGCGATCACGGCCATCGCGACGACGGCCCCCAGCACGACGGGGTTGACGGCGAGCGGACCGACCGTGCGTCCGACGAAACGGGGCACGAGCGGACGCACGGCGAGCGCGATCGAGAGCCCGAGCACCATGCCCACGCCGGCTCCGAGAAGTCCGAGCGTGCTGCCTCCGAGCCATACGACGGCTCGCACGTGGCGACGCTCGCCTCCGACGGCGCCGACGAGGCCGAGCTCGCGTAGCTGACGGCGCGCGCCGACGACGAACGCGGCCGCCGCGACGAGACCGGTGCAAAACAGGGCGAGGACGCCGCCGACGACGGACACCGCCTCGCTCGTGGTTGCGTCCGTGGCGGCGAGCGCGGCGATCTCGGCGCGCGTCGCGTGGCCATGGGACTCGAGGCCGGCGATCACCGACGCGGCGTCCGATCCAGCCGGAAGGTCGGCCAACACGATCGTCAATTGGGCGCGCCCGCGCAACGTGCCCGTGCCGACGACAACGACCGCAGAATCGAAATCACGCGCCAGCACGACGCCGGTTACCTTCAGGCGGTAGCCGCCGAGCTCGACGTCGTCGCCGACGTCGACGCCGAACGCGTCGAGGGCGCGCTGGTTCACGGCGGCTTCGCCGGGCGCCCGAGGTGCGCGGCCCGACGTCAACGCGTACATGCCGTCGAGGACCGGATGCTCGAGGCCTTCGCCGGGCTCGAGCAACGTCGTGTACAGCAGCTCGCCTCGGCGCACGATCGTCACCTCGTCCCGGCGGATCGAGACGACACGCGAGCCTGCGGGCAGGCGTCTCCGAAGCTTGCCGCGATCGAAGCGCGGGCCCATGGTCATGGTGAGATCGGCGCGGCCCATCGTCGCCGCGACCGCATCCTCGGGCGTGCCCACGATCGTCCTCGCCATCGTGGCCGTCGCGGTCGCGAGCGCGACCGGCAACGCCACCATCACGACGACGAGCGCGGTGCGCCGGACGTTGCGACGCGCGCTGCGCCACGCGATCCGCGTCGCCGCGCGCAGCGGCGCGAACTTCACGCCTGCACCGAATCCAGGAGCGCGTCCGCATCGCCGCGCGGCGCCGTCTCGTCCACGATGCGACCGTCGCGCAGGAACACGACGCGCTCGGCCCACGCCGCGAGGCGAGCGTCGTGGGTCACGAGCACTCCGGCTCCGCCTCGTTCGCAGTGCCGGCGCAGCAGCCGCAGCACCTCCTCGCCCCTGACGGTATCGAGAGCGCCCGTGGGCTCGTCGGCGAGCAGCAGGACGCGGTCGCCGACCACGGCGCGCGCTATGGCGACCCGCTGCTGCTCCCCTCCCGATAGCTCGTCGGGGAACCGGTCCGCGAGCTCGCTGAGGCCGAGATCGTCGAGCGCTTCCATCGCCGCTCGGCGCGCGGCTCGACGGCCGACGCCGTCGAGCTCGAGCGGAACGGAGACGTTTTCCGCCGCGGTCAACCCCTCGATCAAGTTGAACTGCTGGAAGACGTAGCCGACCTTCCGCCTACGCAGAGACGCGAGCCGTCCCGCGCTCATCCGGCTCAGCGGCGTCGCCTCCACGAGCACCTCGCCCGACGTCGGACGCTCCAGGCCGCCGGCGAGCGAGAGCAGCGTCGTCTTCCCGGATCCGCTCGGTCCCATGACGGCCACCAGCTCGCCGGCCGTCACGACCAAGCTCGCATCGACGAGCGCATCGACCTTGGTGCGACCGGTCCCGTGGACACGCGACACCTTGCGCAGCTCCAGAGTCGGTGTCATCGCGACACCTCCTCGGACGCTCGCGCCGCTACGCGCGTCGCACGAACACCGGACGCGCGCGAGTCGGACTTCGCCGCTCCGAGGCGCGCTTCGCATGCATCCAGCCACCGCACGCGCGCCTCGGTGACGAAGATCAACGAATCGAGAAGGAACATCCAGCCCAGATCGCCGTCCGAGGACGCCGATCGCTTCAGGCGCGTGTACTCCTGCAGCAGCTGCACCGCCCCACGACGCTCCGCCTGGATCACCTTCGACGCTTCGGCCGGATCGCGCCGTGCGACCATCACGAGCTTGAGCACGACCTCCTCACGAGACGGAGGCGCCTCGGCGGCGGGAGTGTCGAACCATCTCGCCAGCTCCCTCCGGCCGAGCTCGGTGATCGTGTAGACCTTGCTGTCGGACGCGTCGGCCGCTTCGACCTCGACGAGCCCGTCGCGCTGCAGGCGCGCGAGCGTCGTGTAGACCTGTCCGACGTTGAGTGGGAAGATGCCGCCCGTTCTCGCCTCGAACTCGTTCCTGAGGTCGAGGCCGTATGTCGCGCGCTCTTCGAGGATCGCCAGCAGGCTCATCCCGACGGACATCCCGCCTCCCTTGGTATACCGAGTATAGAAACCTCTATATACCCCGTATAGCGGCGCGTCAAGAATGGGCGTGCTCGTCGCCGCGTGCGCCGATCGAGACGTCGCCTCCTAGAGCACCGGTTTCCTAAACCGAGTGTCGCGGGTTCGAATCCTGCCGGGGGCACTCAGATCGTGTCGTGTTCCGGGTGATCCTTGACACTTCCGCGTCACCTCATCGTTTACACCGCGCGGTCTCCTGGCCCGGCCGGGAAAGGAGACCGGTGATGCATCTGGGCGAGATCAGCGTCATGGAACAGCGCTATCAGACGGTCATGGCCGTCGTTCAAGACGGCTCGAAGGTCACCGAGGTCGCCGATCGCTCGGCGTCAGCCGCCAAGCCGTGCACAACTGGATCGCCCGCTACGAGCCCGGGGGCTTGGCGCTGTCGCGAATCGCTCACACCGGCCGCGCAGCTGTTCGCACCAGTCGCACCCGAGCTCGAAGCCCTGATCTGCGAGCTGCGCCGGAACCCTCGACAGCGCCCCGGCAATGGCTCCCTCCCTGCGTCCGGTACTCGTGTCTCTCCAGAGCTGCCGCTCCCCTTGCTAGCTGGTCCCAGCCCCGTTGCCCTTCACGTGGCTCGGCGAGCTCGACGACCGCGAAACCGAGTCTTGCGTCGCAGGGCCTTGCTACCCTCGAGGCACGTCCGGGAGAGGAGGATCTGCCATCAAGGCTCGTAGCTCGATCTACGACGGCAAGAGTGAAAAGGGAATATTCGAGCGACTGCACTCCACGTGGTCACGCCACGTCGAGCTCTATCCGCAGCTGCCCCTCGCGAAGATCCTCACCCTCGAAGAATCAGACCGCCTTACGGACAGCGAGCGCCGCTACTTCTATTCGACGAATGTCGACTTTACGTTCTGCGACCCGGGCGGCAAGCCCTTTTTCAGCGTCGAGTACGACGGCATGGGGCAGGGGTTCAGTAGGGGGTGGACGTATGTCGCCCACCGCCAGACAAGCGATGACAACCGTGAATGGAAGCTCAACTTCAAATTGGGGTGCGCACGAGACGCCTTCTACCCACTGATCGTTCTGTCCTTAGACGAGACCCGAGCCCTGGCCGAGGGTGACTCCTTGAGTCTTCTAGATGGGATCGTCGGCAGCTGCCTCGCCAACCGACGGATGCACGACATCCTTGATGAGCTCGTCCGTGAATCGCGCGAGGAACTGGCTTCGTTGACCGGATGGGCGAAGGAGGAGCTCTGCCAGGACCTCGTCCTGCAGGCAGAAGTTGCCGCCGAAATGGAGTACGACGTCATGTCAATCGAGACATCGAAGCTGCAGCTGCTCATGCAAGGAAGCAGTTGGGGATCTCAGCCGTTACGGGAGCCTGAGGGGACCTACCCAAGGGACATGTCGGATGCCGACGGCCTCAAGAAAAGCATCGCCGACCAGCAGGCCGCAGAGCGCGTGGGTACGCGGGTTCACATCGACCTCCCGAACGGGGTCACGCTCCAGCGCACGGTTTGGATGAGGAACTTGGGATGGAATGCGGGCTTCATGCCGGAGAGCGTCACGCGCCGGGCTGCTGAGTACCTCGCGTTCCGACATGCGTATCAAATCACCGCCCGTGCAACGGCTGGGACCTAAGGAGCCAGGCAAACGTGACTGCCCGCTTCAAGGAGTTGACCGTCAACAACTGGCTCGAACCCGACGAAACACTTCGGGCCTTCGGGCGCCTTTCCCCGATCACAGGCCCGGTCCACCCAATCACTGCGGCCGATCTTGCATCCTCGTTCCTGGCGATCGAGTTGGGTAACCACGTCCCAGAAAATGTCGTCGCCATGTTCAAGGTTGCTCGGGGGACTCTGTTATATGGGTACTTCTTCTACCCGTTGTATGCCGTCGGCCAAGACCAACTCTGGCGAGTATGCGAAGCCGCGATGAACCAAAAGTTCCAACAGTTAGATGGTCCTAGACGTCGTGAGAGATTCGTCGACAAGATCAAGTGGATGCGATCCGAGGGACATCTCTCGGAAGAACAAGACGTGTGGTGGACGGCCGTCAGGCAGCTCCGCAACAGTGCCTCCCACCCTGTTTTCCAGACGCTTATCGTTCCCCTTGAGCTGCCCGGAGTTCTCCAACGCACCGCACACGCAATCAACTGCCTTTTCGATGACACCCTCGATTTCATGTCGCTTTGGCGCGGCGGGCGACCGTGACGGTCCGAGAAAAGCTTGCCGAGCTGTGGTTCTGGCTTTATCTGCTCTAGCGATTGATGGGATCCGCGACGCTTGTGCGGAACCGGGGCTTCGGAACTTGAGGAAGCGTTACGAGCCTTCCGGGGGCAAGCGGAGAGTGTGCAATAGCATGCCTAAGAAAGCGAGGTGTCAAGAGGAAAATGGAGCACAGTCGCTCGGACGGTCGAGACTTTGCCCGCGTACACCATACTCCGCGACGGACCATCTCCGAAGCTTCGAGCACACGGAAGACAGGAGGCCGGGTAAGTATCGCCATGCAATGGCATGGCCGCTATTGCGAGAAAGCGTGGTAGCGGCCTGTTTTATTTCCGGGTGGTCATCCCGTAGTTCTTGGTGTATTTGGTAAGGGCATCAACTCAGTTGGAGTTCGGAAGACGTCCGATTAGGGGCACCAAGTCTGTCGTTCTCCGGTCATGCTCGATAGGCCGCACCAAATCGACCTTTTGGACCCGACTGCCCTTGAGCAAATCCACACGCGCGCTCATCCGTCGCGCACCTGCGCGCTGTTCAGGCACCGCAGTACTCGCCGATGCGCGTCAACGCTCGCACGCGCTCGCGCCGTCGTCGCCGGAGCGTGGGCTGCGGCACAGGTCGACGCCCGGCCCGCCGTCGTTGACGTCCTCGCCCCCACCGCCGCGCAGGTCGTCGTCGCCGTCCTCGCCGACGAGGTAGTCGGCGTCCGAGCCGCCGAACAGCGCGTCGTTGCGCCGCTGCCCGTTGAGGACGTCGACGCCGGGGCCGCCGACGAGGACGTCCGCGCCGGAGGCGCACGACGCCCAGTTGCACTCGTCGTCGGGAACCTCGTGGAAGCGGCCGTCGCCGGTGACGACGTCGTCGCCGGCGCCGCCGACGAGCCGATCCGCGTCCGGGCCGCCGCCGATGGCGTCGTTGCCGTCGCCGCCCGAGACGACGTCGCGGCCCGGCCGGCCGAGCAAGCTGTCCGCGCCGGGGCCGCCGAAGACGCGGTCGTCGCCCGCCACCCCGGAAATCGAGTCGGAGCCGGCGCCGCCGTCGCACAGGTCGTCGCCGCCCGCGCCGCTGATCACGTCGTCGCCTTCGCCTGCGTACATGACGTCGTCGCCCTGATTCCCCTTGAGCGCGTCCGAGCCCGCGCCGCCGCGGAAGACGTCGCCGCCGCTCGGCGGACGGTCGTGGTGCGCGGGCCAGCCGCTGATGACGTCGTCGCCGCCCTGCCCGAGCATGACGTCGCGTCCCGGCCCGCCCACGACGACGTCGTTGCCGTCGCCTCCGCATAACACGTCGTCGCCCTCGAGGCCCGAAATCGTGTCGTCGCCCCCTCCCGCGGCGATCACGTCGTCGGCGGTCGTGCCGCTGAGCGCGTCGCCCGCGTCCGAGCCGCGGATCGTCGCGCTCGCGCCTGCGCACGTCGCGGCCGCGCCGGCGCGGCCGGCATCCGCCTGCATCGAGACGGCGGCCAGCGCAACCGCGACCACCGACGCCGTCCTACGTCCCGCGCGGCCCAGAACCATCGTCTTCATGACTCGCACCTCCGCTCCGCGTCCCGGTCCGATTCGCACACGTCGCCGTTCACGTGCGCCCCGCCGTCGACGTAGTCGTTGCCGCGCGCGCCGTCGCGCGCGTTGAGCGCGTCGTCGTCCTCGTCGCCGCGCAGGACGTCGGGGCCCGAGCCGCCGCGCAGGCGGTCGGCGCCGGCGCCACCGCGCAGCACGTCGCCGGAGACGCCGCCATACAGCTCGTCCGAGCCGGCGCGGCCCTCGAGGACGTCCTCGCCGCCCTCGCCCCACAACGCGTCGTCGCCGGTTCCGTCCACCGGGTCGCCGGTGAGCACGTCGAGGCCGGGCCCGCCGCGCAGCGTGTCGTCGCCGTCTCCGCCAGTGACTGCGTCCTCCGACGGGCCGCGTCCGCCGAGGACGGTGTCGTTGCCGGGGCCGCCCGCGACAACGTCGTCGCCACCGCCCCCGTCGACGGTGTCGTTGCCGGGGCCGCCCGAGACGACCTCGTCGCCGTCGCCCTCGCCGCCCAGCACGACGTCGTCGCCCGCGCCGCCGTCGAGCGTGTCGGGATCGGCCTCCTGCAGCGGAACGCCGGACGACCCGATCACGAGATCGTCGCCGTCGCCGCCCGTCAGGCCGTCGTAGCCCGGCCCGCCGTCGACCTCGTCGTGGCCGTCGCCGCCGGAGACGACGTCGGCCCCCGCGCCGCCGCAGAGCAGGTCGTCGCCCTCGAGGCCGGCGACGACGTCGTTGCCGCCACGCGCGACGACGACGTCCGCTGCCGACGTGCCCTCGATCTCGTCGTCGCCGTTCGTCCCGACGACCGTCGCGGCCGCGCCGCGGCACGTCTCCCCGGCGCTCGCCGGCGCACCGCCGAGCACGAGCGCCGCGACGCCGCTCGCGAGCACGATCGCCCGGCATCGAGTCGAAGCCCGCTCACCCCGCATCGTCGCCTCCATCCGCTAGACCGCTCCCCGCATCGCACGTCGACGATCGCGACGACGGGGGCCGCGCGCCGTCGCCGTGGCGACAGCGGGGGTGTCGGTCGCGCTACAAGGAGGGGCGATCGCGGGGTGCGACTCCGCGCCTCGAGCGCGTTCGGATCGAGGCGACGCGAGTCACATGCCGGCGACGATGTCCGAGAGCCGGTGGCGGTCGCGGGCGAGAACAGACGGCACGAGGCCCCTTCGGCGACGAGGCGAGGGAGCAGCTCGAGCCGCACCCTTGTCAGGGGATCGGGGCCAGCTATCATCGTCGCATCTCTAGGGGCGAGGCGGAGGTGGACCCGCATGGGCGACGACCGGGAGACATCGGAACGAGGCCCGAGGCGGCCAGCCGGCGACGAGCAGCCACCCGCCGTCGCACACTCCCGCCACTCGATTCAGGAGTCCGGCCGTCAACCGGCGGATCGCGCCGCATACGAGTACGAGCGAGGCGACGACCCCGACCGCGCTCCACGGCGCAAGCCCCGTCCAATTGACGAGGAGGCGTAGCCGTGCTCACCTTCTGCAACGGCTATCGGGAGCCGATCGCAACCGCGATCTCGTTCTGGGAACCCGAGGAATGCGGCGGCCCCGAGCAGAATGGCTGGCACAACATCGGCTGGTACTGGGTCGATCCGGGCACGTGCCGCGTCGTCTACCGCAACGACGTCGACGATGCGGGCTTCTGGTACGTCTACGCCGAGGCGACGGATGGGGTGAAATGGTCGGGCGAGTTCCCGACGCGCGTCAAGAACGTGGCGTTCGACATCTGCGACTGGCCGCCCGACACGTCGATGGGCGTCGTCGACTTCCGGGAACTCGACGTCGGCGACGCGGAGAACTGCACCGTCACCTTTCGATAGAGGCACGTCGTGACGGGACCGGGCGTCCGCCCGCGAGTCGCGGGCTCGAGCCACTCACCAACGTGTCCGTGGGTAGTCTTGTCCCACCATCTGGCCACGTCCGGCCCTCGTAGCTCAGGGGATAGAGCACCGGTTTCCTAAACCGGGTGTCGCAGGTTCGAATCCTGCCGGGGGCACCAAATCGACCTTTTTCGAACCCGAGGCTTCGGCCTCAGAGTTCTTCGCGTTCTCGAGCATGTGCTCGACGAACTCGTCGTGTAGCAACGTCGTCCACGGCTCGGCGGAGGTGACGGTCACGACGTTGCCGTCCCACAAGAGCAACTTGTCGAAGAAGCACTGATTCAAGAGCCGATGGACGCGCGGGGACGCCGTCTCGTACAGCTCGTGGGTTCGACTCGCCAACGTCAGGGCGAGAATACTCGTTCGAGTGTGGTGACTTTGCCAACGGCCATGGTTATCGTTCCTGGCCGGAATGGGCGCCGAGAGAACCACGGGTTCCAAGCACTGGGGTGAGCGAATTCGCCGTCTACGTCTCGCACGAGGCTTGAGTCACAGAGAACTTGCCGCGCCTCTCTTTACGAGCGCTCACGTCAGCACCATCGAGACAGGCCGGCGTCAACCATCGCCGCGAGCGCTCAAGCATTTTGCGGACCGACTCGGTGTCCCGGTGGATGAACTCACCACTGGTCACACACGCAGTCTGCGTACAGAACTAGAGGTGGAGCTTCATGCGGGCCGCCTGCTCATCTCGGCTGGCACGCTCGATCGCGCGTATGAAGGTTACGCGAGTGCTGAAGCGCGCCCGTCGCGCGGCATTTCGTTTCGAGGGCAGGGCTCTTCTACTTAGGTGCCATCTTCGAGCGGGAAGCCAACCTGACTGACGCCCTCCGCGTCTTCGAGCGTGCGGAGAAGGTGTTGGCCGCAGAATCAGTGTTGTCGACATCCGATGCGGTTGTAGGGAAGGCGCGGTGCTGGCATCGTTGGGGCACCAACACCCAGCGGTTCACGTCCTAGAGGTACTGCGCGATCAGTTGGAAAGCTCAGCCCTGAACGAACCGACGATGATGGTCCGGGTCTACAGCAGTCTTGCCTGCATGTACGTTCACATCGGTCTAATGACTCGTGCCGCTGAGGCCGCTCGCGCCGCGCTTGACCTCTCACCACGAGTGTTCGATCCCGAGTCTCTAGCCGAACTGCACTACAACGTTGCGCAACTTCTCCTCAGCGAGCTGCGGTTTGAAGAAGCCACACGATCGTTTGAGCGGGCAGAGTATCTCTACCTGCAGCTCGACTTGAGGAGAGAGCTCGCCTCAGCTCGTCTCGCGCGCGGCTACAGCCTCGCCCGAAGCGACCATTTGGAGCAAGCGAAGACGGAGCTGCAGGAAGCCATCGAGATCTTCGTCGGCATTGGCGCCAGCGACTCCGCAGCGCACGCATTCGCCGAACTCGCGCGAATACATCGTCGCGAGGGTGTGATGGAGAACGCTCAGGCTCTGCTAGAGCGGTGCATCTCCTTCCTCGAGCCCGCGACTCCCGACAATGCGGCGATTCGCGCCTGGGCACACCGGCAAATGGCCCTTACGCTCGTTGCGACTGACCGAATGGGGGCAGAGAGAGAGGTCCGAGCTGCCCTGGCGCTTTATCACCGCGTTGAGCGACACCTTGAGGAAGCTGCGACCATGGATGAGCTGGCCGAGTTGCTAGCCGCCAGAGGCGAGGGAGCGCCTGCTTTCGAAATTTTTCGCCCAGGAATGAAGCTCCTGAGCCACCGTCTCAAGCCGACGCCGTAGAGCGCACGTCGACGCGAGCTCTCTAGCACCGCAGCAAAGTCGCCTCCCGCAACTTCGGAGGAACCGAGTCAGGTCGCTCGTCGATGACTGACCCTCTCCAGAATCACGTACACGCCGACGGCGATCAACAGGGCGACGACGATCGCCAGTATGCGATGGGTTGGCAAGCCCAGGACGTTTGTACACTGCGGAGGGTTGGGCTCGACCGATCCGTTTCGGACTTGAACGAGCGTGCGCACACAGTTTCGCGTCGGCCATAAAATGTATCCAACGCCAATTCCCAAGGTCAGAGCCGAGATCGCATGCAGCGCTCGCCCAGCTCGACTTGGGGCGCCATCCGAACTCACATCACCGCGCAAGCCACACATCAACACCTGACTGCCCTAGGTCTCGTTGAACATAGTGAATCTGACTGTACGTCGTTCGAGGCTCGTCGGCGCATCTGGGTGAATCCGAGCTGCCCTCGAAGTTGCTGAACCCCATGATGCCATGTGCCATTTCGTGAGCAAAGACCGCTCCACCACTGTCACCCGGAAGGCTGCAGATATTGACGACGGAGAATTCGCCTGACGCTTGGGATCCAACGCCCGTCACGGCGAGCTCGGTATTCGGTGGTGCGCCGTCAGGGATCTCGAGCGTTCCACGTGAGCTCTCGATCCTCACTATGCCGGCAGCAACGAATGGATCTCCTGCGCAAAATGGGCGCAGGTTTCGTGCCCAGGTTGCTAGTGCAGAGTCGACCATGTTCGATCCGCTTCGCCGGGCCTCCCTGTAGTGAACCCAACACTACCGGCCATGCACTGATCTGTGCCGCCCCTGCGGCATGCGGGTCCCGTGACAGCCCGCGCTGGCTTCAGTCTCCGATACGCCTGACGTTTTGGACAATCTGGTAAGGGTGTCCTGGAACGCGAGGTTCGAAAGCTGTCCGATTAGGGGCACCGAGTGGTGTCGTGTGCGGTGATGCTCGGCGACCGCCAACGTCGGCACGAGGTCCGGGGAACGGCGACTCGGATGCGCAATGGCGCAACCGCCGCCGGCGCTCAGCGACGCGTCGAGCGCAGCGCCTCGAGAACGGTGACCTCGCCGCTCGCGACCAAATCGCGATAGCGCTCCGATTCCATCGGGCAGAGCGCGACGCGGCCCCCGTCGTCGAACAGGAGACCCCAGCCGTACCTCTTCGGCAGCGGCGACGCGCGCAGGCACGCCTGTGGCTTCGAGAGGAACTCCGCGCGCAGGCGCGCGACGTCGCCGGCGCCGATCTCGTCGCCCTGCCGCCGCAGCCACGTCTCGAACAGCACGTCCTCCTGCGTGTGGACGAACGGGCTGTCGACGAGCATCTCGTACTGGAGCTCCGCAACCGTCTTCTTCGCGCGGCTCGGCGGCACGACGCTCGCGGTCACGGGACAGTCGCCGGCGACCGCGATCAACGTGTCGTAGTAGTTCAGTCCCTCTGCGTGCGCGCGTCCCATGCGCGGACCCTAGCGCACCGACGCGGCGCGCCCGCCTCGGCGGACGAGCGAGGGTCGGCCTTGGCGCGGGACCGGAAGAGCCGGCGGGCCGGGCCGTCGGCGGCGCCGGACTTTCCCGGCGCCGCCGAAAGGCCCTGCCTGCGTGCGAGTCACGCCGTGCGGGTACCGCTCCTCGTCGAGCTCAGACCGGCGTTCGGACCGGCGCGTTCGCGAGCGCTTGGAGGATCGCGTTGTACGCGGGCTTCGGCTGCAGCTGGTCGTCGAACGGCAGTGGACGACGCGGCGCGCCGTCCCTGCGCGGGAAGTCCTCCTGCAGCCACGTGTAGCGATCCGACAGCCCGAAGTTGAGCACGATCTTCACCGCGGGCTCGGCGAGCGCGGCGTTGAGGTAGCGCGCGTACGTGTCGGCGACGCCCGCGTCGCGCGTCGTGATGTCCGCCTTCAGGCCGTCGTCGAGCACGTCCATCTCGGTGATGAAGATCTTCAGCCCTCGCGCCGCGACGGCGGCGAGGAAGTTTCGATACTCGGTCGGGTTGAAGTTGCGCGCGAACCCCTGGTAGTGCAGATGCGCCTGGACGCCGAGCGCGTGCACGGGCGCGCCCACCCTCAACAGGTAGTCGATCGCCTTGAGGACCTCTCTGCGGCGCGCCGCCGCGTCCGAGCCCGTCTCGAAGCCGAACTCGTTGATCACGAGGATCGCGTTCGGGTCGTTCGCGTGCGCGAGGTGGAACGCCTCCTCGACGTACGTCGGGCCGATCGTCTCGTACCACGGGACGTTCACGCGCAGGCCGTTCGCGTCCTTGCGGTGCGGGTCCGTGACCTCGTTGGCGACGACCCACGCCTTGATACGCCCGCGATAGTGCGCGACCTCCTGCTGGATCGTCCCGAACAGCGTGTCGCGCGCCTGCTGCTCGGTCATGCCCCACAGGTCGTCTTCGGTCCAGCCGGGCCCGAAGCCCTCGTCCCACACGAGGTGCGCCCCGAACACGGGCTGCGCGTTCGCCTCCGCGTACGAGACGATCTGGTCGCCGTACGAGAAGTCGAGCGGCGATGTCGGCGTCGGCTTCAGGCGGTACCAGAGCAGGTCGTCCTCGGTGAACAGCATGCCCGCCTCGCGCTGGAACAGGGCGCTGTAGGCCGGATCGGGCTGGAACTGCCACGTCGCCGTCGACGAGCCGTAGAGAATCCCCTTGGCGGCCGCCTGCTGATGCAATGCCCCCGTCGGCGCGGCGTGCGCGGTCGCCATCCTGGCGAGCGTCGACGCGCCGCCACCGAGCAATGCCGCCGCACCGACGCCGCCGCGAACGAGCAGCGAGCGCCGGGTCAACGTCCCACGAGTCCCCATGCTTCCTCCATCCCGTTTGGCGCGCCCCGAGGGCGCGCGTCGATGATCGCTTGGTTGGAGGCGCCTACGGCGAACGGCACCGGACGGAGGAGTGCCGCGCCGCGTCGCGGCGCTGGAACGTCGTGGTGCATCGTGGTGCGTCCAGTGACGTCTCCCGAGGCCGCCGGCGCCCGTTACGCCGGGTCCGCAAATCGATTTGCGAAATGCGGGCTTAACTTTACTCCTAGCACCCGACACGCGCCATGGTCATCTTGCCGATCGTTGCGACGACGTCGGCCGCCGGCGGCGGAACCGTGTCAGGCGACCTCGAACGACCACTCGTACGAGCCGCCGCCTTCGGGCGACGACCAGGAAATCGTCGCGCCGTGCGGCCCCGCGTCCATCGGCACGACGGGCCGATACACGAGGTCGACGCGATTCGGCGGCATCGACATCGTCGTCCTGACGACGCACTCCGCGGTCCGGTCGACGCCGTCGACGACGAGCCGCAGCGCGCTCGCGTCGACATCGGCCCCCCGCAGCCACGACGGGTCGACCATCAGCGCGGCGCCGACGTGCGACAGGGGCGGCGCGACCGCGCCCGGCTCCGGCCACACGCGCGCGATGCGCTCCGGACGTTGCTCGCTCATCGCGTCACGCTAGCGAACCCGACGCGAGCATCCGCGCACGCGGTTGGGGGAGGCGCCGAAGCGCCTCCCCCGGTCCGCACCGGATGCCGACCCCCTCGTTTGCCGTTACCGGTTGCGCACTGAGTTGAAGAGGTTCGCGGCCCCGTCGCCGTGGTAGGGGCCGTACATGACCTCGGGCTGGTTGTTGTACTTGTAGCTGTTGACAGAGTGCGTGTACCCGTTGACGATCCAGCCACCGCCGCTCGAGCCGCCGGTCATGTCGCAGCCGATCGCCATCGTCGCGGGGCCCGAGCCCGGGAAGTCGTTCGCCGCGAACCACGACTCGCAGATGATCAGGCGTTCGCCGTTGAACGGCCATCCGGCCGGGTACCCGTGCGAGTAGAAGTACTGGTTGCGGCTCTGGTTCCACGTAATGCCGCGGCCCCCGACGACGTCGACGAGCCGCTGGCCCCACGCGTTCGTGTAGACGACCGCGGCGCCGAGGTCGTAGGTCAGGTCGGCGTTGTAGATCCAGCCGTTGAGCGACCACAGCTCACGCGCGCTCCACGTGCCGAACGGGCGCGAGCCGTCCTTGTAGGCGGGCACGAACGCCCAGTTCGAGTGCCACGTCTGGCCCGCGCCGCCGCCGTGGACGCAGTGGCCCGCGGTCCACACGACGCTCTTGTTCTCGGCGTTGATCGCCGTGCCGGAGCAGACGTAGTTGAGGCCGCCGCTGCTGAAGAAGACCTTGCCGTGCGTCGAGTACGGGTAGCTCGTGTACGGCGCCGTGACCTCGTAGCGGTAGTACGGGTACGGACCGAGCTCCTGCGACGCGCCCGCGGCGCGCGCCGGCCGTGCGACCGGGGCGGTCGGGGCGTACGAGCCCGGACGGCCCTGCGACGTCGCGGCCGCGTCCTGCGACTGCTGCTGCGCCGAGCCGGCGAGCGTGAGATCGAGCGGGATCGCGGTCCGCATCCGCTCCTTGGTCCAGTACCGCTTGACCGCCTTCGCCGGCTGGCGAACCTGCTTGGAGACCGCCCGCTCGCTGCGCGCGTCGGAGCGGTCGACCGCCCCGGCCGAGGTCGCGAGCGGGAGCATGCCGACGACGAGCGCGGCCGCCAACGCCACGTAGATGCGCCTCATTGCGCCTCCCCCTCTTCGTCCGTCCTGCGCCGGCCCCCTCGACCGGCGAGCGGCTTAACTATTTATCAAACACAAGGTTGAGAAGCAAGCTGAGTGAGCACCTCGCGCCGACGAGCCGCGGTCGGCCGCGCCGCGTGGCTCCGACGGCCGCGACCGCTTGGGGGCCCGCGGCGCGGCGGTTCGCGACGCGACGCGTGTTCCACGCGTCGCGCCGCGCGCCGGGTCAGTCGCGGGTGAAAACGAGGCAGGCGTTCTGCCCACCGAACCCGAACGAGTTCGACAGCGCGACGCGCACGCGCAGCTCGCGCGGCCCCTGGGGGACGTAGTCGAGGTCGCACTCGGGGTCCGGCTCCTCGAGGTTGATCGTGCCGGGCACCACGCCGCGGTCCATCGCGAGCACGCACACGGCCGCCTCGACCGCTCCGGCCGCCCCGAGGAGGTGGCCGGTCTGCGACTTGGTCGAGGACACGGGGACGCGCTTGGCCTCGACGCCGAACGCCGTCTTGAGCGCGATCGTCTCGACGCGGTCGTTGTACGGAGTGCTCGTCCCGTGGGCGTTGACGTAGTCGACGTCCTCGTGCGAGACGCCGGCGTCCTCGAGCGCGCGGTTCATCGCGAGCACCGCGCCGGCGCCGTCGGGATCGGGCTGCGTGAGGTGGTACGCGTCCGACGACGCACCGTAGCCCGCGAGCGTCGCGAGGATCGGTGCGCCGCGTCGCTCCGCGACGTCACGGCGCTCGAGCACCAGCACGCCGGCGCCCTCGCCGAACACGAACCCGTCGCGGCCCGCGTCGAACGGCCGGCTCGCCGCGGCGGGGTCGTCGTTGCGACGCGACAGCGCGCCCATGCGCGCGAACGCCGACACCGCGGTCGGCGTGAGCGCGGCCTCGCTGCCGCCCGCGAGCATCACGTCGGCCGCCCCGTAACGGATCTGCCGGTACGCCTCGCCGATCGCGTGCGCGCCGGTCGCGCACGCCGAGACCGGCGCGAAGTTGGGGCCGAGCAGGCCGTAGCGCATCGACACCGCCCCGGCCCCCGCGTTCGCCATGAGCTTGGGAACCATGAACGGGCTCACGCGCCGCGCGCCGCCGCGCAGGAACGACTCGTGCTCGCGCTCGATCGTAAGCAGGCCGCCGATCCCGGAGCCGATGATGACCCCGATCCGGTCGGGCGCGAGCCCGAGGTCGCCACAGCCCGCCGCGTCCCACGCCATCGAGCTCGCGGCGACGGCCATCTGCGTGAAGCGGTCGGTGCGCGCGATCTCGCGCGGCGCCATGAACGTCTCCGCGTCGAAGTCACGCACCTCCGACGCGATGCGCACCGGCAGCGTCGACGCGTCGAAGTGGCTGATCGCGCCGGCACCGGAACGGCCCGACATCAGCCCGTCCCAGAACGCGTCGGCGCCGACGCCGATCGGCGAGACGACGCCCATGCCGGTGACGACGACGTCGGTCATGCGTGCGCCGCCACCTTCGCCTCGATCAGCTTGACCGCGTCGCCGACGGTCGCGAGGCCCTCGAGCTCCTCGTCGGGGATCTCGATGCCGAAGCGCTCCTCGAGGCCGAGCGTCATCTCGGTGATCTCGAGCGAGTCGAACCCGAGGTCCTTGACGAGGTCGGCGTCCATCGTGACCTTGCTCTCGTCGACGCCGCGCCCCGCGAGGTGCTCCTTGACCGCGGTGAAGATCTCGGTCGTCCTGTCGTCTGCCATGTCTTCTCCTTTCGTCGTCGACGCCGCGCATGCGCGGCGTCAGGCCGTCATACCTCCGTCGATGACGTACACGCTTCCGTTGACGTAGTCGCCCGCGGGCGAGCACAGCCACGACACCACGCGCGCGACGTCCTCGGGCGCGCCGGCACGCCCCTGCGGCACGCTCGACACCAGCTGGTCCCACTGCTGCTCCGAGAGCGACTCGGTCAGCTCGGTCGCGATCAAGCCCGGCGCGACCGCGTTGACGGTGATGCCGCGCGAGCCCACCTCGCGCGCGAGCGTCTTGGTGAGCGCGATGACGCCCGCCTTCGCCGCCGCGTAGTTCGCCTGGCCGGGACTGCCGTGCAGCCCCGCGATCGATGCGACGTTGACGATACGCCCGAAGCGCGCTCGCAGCATCGACCGCAGCGCGCGCTTGCAGCACCAGAACGTCCCGTTCAGGTTCGTCCGCAGCACGCGGTCCCACGCGTCCTCCGACATGCGGAGCGCGAGGCCGTCGGCGCGGATGCCGGCGTTGTTGACGAGGACGGCGACGGGGCCGAACGCGTCCTCGACGTCGGAGAACATGCGCGCGACGTCGTCGGGGCGCGCGACGTCGGCGCGCACGGCGATCGCCTCGCCGCCGGCACGCTCGACCGCCGCGACCGCCTCCTTGGCGTCGTCCTCGCGCGACGCGTAGTTCAACGCGACGGGCCGTCCCGTCGAGGCGAGCTCGACGGCGATGGCGCGGCCGATCCCGCGCGACGCTCCGGTGACCAGCGCGACGCCGTCAGACATGCGTCTCCGCCGGCAGCTCGAGGCCGGCCGCCTCGATCGCGGGAGCGGTCCATCGCATCACGCCGGCGCCCCAGGTGAAGCCGGTCCCGAACGCGGTCAGCACGACGAGGTCGCCTTCGCGCAGCGCGCGCGTCTCCGACGCCTCGGCGAGCGCAAGCGGGATCGACGCCGCCGACGTGTTGCCGTAACGCACGATGTTGGTCACGACCTTCTCGGGCGGCAGGGCGAGCCGCTCCGCGACCGCGGTGACGATGCGGGCGTTGGCCTGGTGCGCCACGAGCAAGTCGACGTCGTCCATGGTGATGCCGGCGGTCGCGACGATCGAGCGCACGGAGCGCGTCATCTCCGCGACCGCGCGCTTGTAGACCTCGCGACCCTGCATGCGGATGAGGCCCGTCGGCGGGTCGGAGTAGAGCAGCTCCGGCTGCGAGCCGTCGGCGAGCAGCACGAACGGGCCGAGGCCCACGACGCCGTCGCGCGCCTCGATCACCGCGGCCCCCGCGCCGTCGCCGAACAGCACCGAGCTCTTCGGGTCGTCGAAGTCGAGGTGGCGCGACAGCAGGTCGGCCCCCACCAGGAGCACGCGGCGCGCCGCGCCCGACTCGACGAGCGCGGTCGCCTGCGCGAGCCCGTAGAGGAAGCCGCTGCAGCCGGCGCCGAGGTCGAACGCACACACGCCCGGCGCGCCGAGCGCGGACCCGACGAGGGGGGCCGTGGCCGGGAAGCGGTAGTCCGGCGTGATCGTCGCCACGATGATGACGTCGAGGTCGCGCGCGTCGACGTCGGCGCGCGCGAGCGCGGCGCGGGCCGCCGCGGTCGCGAGCGACGTGGTCGTCTCGCCCTCCGACGCGACGTGCCGGGCGCGGATGCCCGTGCGCTCGTAGATCCACTCCTCGTCGACGCCGACGCGCGCTGCGAGCTCGGAGTTGTCGAGCACGGCGCGCGGCACCGCGGTCCCGAGGGCCGTGACGGCGGCCCCCATCATCCGCTCCAGATCCAGAACAGGGCCTGGCCCGGATGCACCGGCTGACCGTCGAGGACGAGCATTCCCATGACCCAGCCGCTGAACGGCGACGTCACCGGGACGGACTCGCCGGCGCACGACACCTCCGCGAGCACCGTCCCCGCCTCGACCCACTCCCCCTCGGCGGTGAACGACTCCGGGGGCCGCGGCACGAACCGCCCCGCGCACGGCGACACGACGACCTTCTCCGTCGTCGGGGCGGGCTCGACGGTTAGCACGACGTCGTCGTGCTCGAGCGCCAGGCTGTCATGCACGGGCCTCGACCTCCTCGTCTTCAAGCGACGTCATCGTGATGTGGGCGAGCGACGCGGCGCACGAGCCCGGACCGGCGTCGTCGACGACGCGGACGCCGCGGCTCCACAGCCACGCCACCGCGTCCCGGAAGCGAACCGTCCGGACGACGCCGGCGGCGACGAGCGTCCGGATGTCGCCCGGAGACTCGAACGGGCGCGCTGCGATCGTCGACACGACCGGGATCGACGGCATCCGCACGTCGACGCGCTCGAGCGCCGTGCCCAGGGCGACCGCGGCGGCGGCCATCGCCGGCGTGTTCGTCGGCCCCGACCCTCCGAGCAGCACGGCACGGCCCCCCGCCGACGTCACGAGAGCGGCCGCACGCGCCAGCGCGTCCTCGGGCCCGGCCAGGACCGCGCGCCCCGGAGCGTCGTCGTGCGCGACGTGGACGCCGGCGCGGCGGGCGATGGTTGCGACGTGGTCGGGGTCGAGCCCGAGCACCGCGGTCGTGGCGCCGGACGACGCTCGGGCGGCCGCCGACAGCGCTTCGCCGCGCACCGCCGCGAGCTCGATGGCGTCCTCGAACGAGATCGCGCCCGCCGCCGCGAGCGCGGCGAGCTCGCCCGCCCCATGGCCGGCGACGAAGTCGCACGGACGTCCGCCGGCGTGCCACGACGCGACCGAGGCCGCGACGAGCGCCGGCTGCTCGACGTACGCCGGAAGGCTGCCGGTCGCGGAACGCGCCGCGACGCGCGTCTTGCGCGCGACGTCGAACCCGAGCACCTGCGCCGCCGCGCGCGCGGTCTCGGGGGCGCGGCGCAGGGCCGCGTCGAGCGCATCGAGCGTCACGTCCCGGCCCGGGAAGACGACGGCGCGCCCACCGTCGTCCGGGCGCGTCGAGCTGGTTTTGTCGGCGGCGCGGGCCAACGTGTACGGACGCGCGCTGCCGGTAAGGGACTGCATGCGTGTGCGTAGACCTCCGGTTGTGGGGCGGACGCGAATGGCTCAGGGGGCGTCTTTCCCTAGAATGACCCACGCGCGCGCCGTCGCGTTACGAATTCCGGCAGGAAATTCGATTTTTTCGTTCTTTCTCCGAACGCCCGGTCAAGAAAAAGGCTTCAGTTCCGCGAACGCGCGGTCAAGTCGGGCGCTCTCCCGTCCGCCGGTCGACTGCGGGGCGCGGCGGTGCGTGCGAACATGACGCCGTGACGACGATCTCGCCGGAACGCGTATACGACGACGCAACAGACGTACGCGACGAACCGGACCGTCCGTGGCTCGTGATCGTGTGGAACGACCCGATCAACCTCATGACGTACGTCACGTGGGTGTTCCGGAAGCTGTTCAACTACACGCGTCCGCACGCGACCAAGCTGATGCTGCAGGTACACCACGAGGGCAAGGCGGTCGTCTCGAGCGGGCCGCGCGAGAAGGCGGAGCTCGACTGCTTCCGCCTCCATGCCCACGGCCTGTGGGCGACGATCGCCAAGAGCGACTGATGGCGCGCTTCGACCGCCGGCCGGCGGGCATTCGCGCTCGCCTCGAAGCGCGCGAGATCCTGCTGCTGCGAGAGCTCGCGCGCGAGATGCGCTCGTTGCTCGAGGCGGACGCGCCGCGCGTCGACCCGGTCGTCGCGCGCCTTTTTCCCGACGCCTACGAGGACACGCGCGCTCGCGCCGCGTACCGCGACCTCGTCGACGCCGACCTGCGCGCCGCGAAGCTCCACGCGGTCGCGACCGTCGAGCGCGGCCTCGAGGAGCCCGGCGGCGCGCCGGTGCTGGACGACGCCGACGCGGAGGCGTGGCTCACGTTCGCGAACGACGTCCGGCTCGCGATAGGGACGCGTCTCGGCGTCGACGAGGACGCGATGGCGACCGGCGTCGCGCCGGACGATCCCGACGCCGACGCGTTCCACGTCCTGCACTGGCTCGCGTGGGTACAGGAATCGATATTGGATGCGATCGGATCCGCGGACGCGGACGAGTGAGGAGGTGACGAGCTTGTTGGAAGCGGGAGCCAAGGCGCCGGACTTCGAGCTCCAGGACGGCGACGGCAAGACGTGGCGGCTCGCCGACCTGCGCGGGCGCAAGGTGATCCTGTACTTCTACCCCGCCGACGACACGCCCGGCTGCACCGCGCAGGCGTGCGACTTCCGCGACTCGCACGACGTGCTCCAGTCGGCCGGCTACGCCGTGCTCGGCGTGAGCCCGCAAGGCCCCGACTCCCACCGCGCGTTCGCGACGAAGTACTCGCTCAACTTCCCCTTGCTCGTCGACGCCGACCACGCCGTCGCGGAGGCGTACGGCGTGTGGGGCGAGAAGAAGAGCTACGGACGGACGACGGTCGGCATACGCCGCTCGACGTTCGTCATCGACGAGGACGGCGTGATCGAGCAGGCGCTCTACGACGTGCGCGCCAAGGGCCACGTCGACCGGCTGCGCGACGCGATCGGGGCGTAGCGTGACGTCCGGTCTGCTCGACGGCAAGCGGATCCTCGTCACGGGCGTGCTGACGCCGCGCAGCATCGCGTTCGACGTCGCCCGGCTCGCGCAGGAACAGGGGGCCGAGATCGTCCTGACGGGGTTCGGCAAGGGAATGGCGCTGACGCAGCGCAGCGCGCGGCGGCTGCCGTCGCGCCCCGACGTGCTCGAGATGGACGTCAACGACGACGCGCAGGTCCGTGCGGTCGCCGACGAGCTCGGCGCGCGCTGGGGCCGCGTCGACGGCCTGTTGCACGCGATCGCGTTCGCGCCGGCCGACGCGCTCGGCGGCAACTTCCTCGACGCGCCGTACGCGAGCGTCGAGACCGCGTTCCGCACGAGCGCCTACTCGCTCAAGGCGCTCGCGGTCCCGCTGGCGCCGATGATGAGCGGCGGCGGCTCGATCGTCAGCCTCGACTTCGACGCGACCGTCGCGTGGCCGATCTACGACTGGATGGGGGTCGCCAAGGCCGGGCTGGAGGCCGTCACGCGCTACCTGGCGCGCGACCTCGGCCCCCGTGGCGTGCGCGTGAACTGCGTCTCCGCGGGCCCGCTTCGGACGATGGCGGCCAAGGGCATCCCCGGCTTCGACGGCATCGCCGACGGGTGGGCGCGCCGCGCGCCGCTGGGATGGGACCCGACCGACCCCGAGCCCGTCGCCCGTTCGGTCCTGTTCCTGCTGTCGGACTGGTCGAGTGGCGTCACGGGCGAGATCGTCCACGTCGACGGCGGCTATCACGCGATGGGCAGCGACCTCGTCGCGCCGCCGCAGGCGCCCGACGCCGCGCCGCCGCCGTCGCCGGACGCCGCGCCGGACGGGGGCGACGGCTAGGCCCCCCTCGCTACAGCCGCGCCCGCAGGACGCCCATGTCGTCGGCGATGTCGGGCCACGGCGTCTCGAGGATCACCACCGGGGCGCCCGACGCCGCGACCATGTCGACGATCGTGTCGACGTCCATCGTGCCGGTCGCGAAGTTCGCGTGGCGGTCGGCGCCCGTGCCGGGCGGGTCGCGCGAGTCGTTCGCGTGCAGCACGTCGATGCGCCCCGTCGCTTCCAAGACGCGCTCGACGACGTCGGACAGGTCCTCGCCCGCGGCGTGCGCGTGACACGTGTCGAAGCAGAACCCGACGTCGAAGTCGTCGAGGTGCTTCCACAGGTCGGCGAGGATCTCTACGCGCCGCGCCATCGCGTTGTCGCCACCGGCGGTGTTCTCGATGATCACCGGCACGGGGCTGTCGAGCTCCTCGAACACCTTGCGCCAGCGCATGAAGCCGCGCTCGATGCCGTCTTCGGCGTGGCCGGCGTGGACGATGACGCCCGCGGCGCCGATCGCCTCGGCGCACTCGAGCGTCTGGTGCAGGATCTTGCGCGACGGGATGCGGACGCGGTTGTTCGGTGACGCGACGTTGATGAGGTACGGCGCGTGCACGTAGACGGGTAGCGACGACGCCTTGAGCCGGTCGGCGTGCGGGTGCGGCGGCGGCTTGCGCCACGACTGCGGGGGCCCGACGAACATCTGCAGGCACTCGGCCCCGACCGACTCCGCCGCGCCGAGCGGGTCCTCGGACGGGACGTGGGCTCCGATGATCACGGCCCGACGCTAGCCGATCCCGGCGCGCCGGCCGGGCGCGGCGCTTGCCCCGCTCGCCGATCTGACGCATCATGCTGGCCCATGAAGCTGTTGCGCGACATCGCCATCCGCCACCTCGTCACCGTGTCGCCGTCGAGCACGATCCGGCGCGCCGCGCGCGTGATGTCGGACCGCGGCGTCGGCGCCGCCGTCGTCGTCGAGCGCGAGCGCGTCGCGGGCATCGTCACCGAGCGCGACATCCTGCACTCGCTCGCCGGAGGCGGCGACCCCGACGAGGTGCCGGTCGAGTCGATCATGACGCGCGACGTCGTCAGCGGCGCCCCCGCGTGGGACGTGCTGCGCGCGGTTCGGGTCATGAACGAGGGCGGCTTCCGCCACCTGCTCGTCATGGAGATGGACGACCCGATCGGCATCGTGTCGCTGCGCGACCTGATGGACTCGATCGCGTCGCTCGTCGACGGGTCCGAGACCGACTAGGCGCGCTCTTCCGGCTCGGCGCGCTCGGCGCGCGCCACGAGTTCGTCGAGCGCGCGCCGCTGCATCCGGCGCAGGCTCCATCGCAGGAACAGCGACAGGACGCGGCCGAGGGGGCCGCGCGGGAGGTCGGCCGCAAGCCGGTGGACGACGACGGTGCCCCCGTCGTCGCGGCGCAGCTCGTAGCGGATCGCCATGCGGACGCCGACGACCGCCTCCTCGGACACGCCGTCCGGCCCCGCGGCGCGGATCGTGCTGTGGCCGTGCACCGCGAACCCGAGCATCGACGCGCGCCCCGTCACGGTGTCGCCCGGCGCGAGCGGCGACGGGCCCGCGGCGGTCTCGATCTCCGGCTGCCACTGCGGCCACGTCTCCGGACCGAGCAGGAGCCGCAGCACGGCGTCGGGGGCGCAGTGCGCCCGGCGGCAGCGCGTCACCTCGAGTCGACCCGGCATCGAGCGACCCTAGCGCCGCGAGCCGCTAACCTCACGGCGTGCCTCCCTCCCTGGCGATCGCGGCCGGCAACGAGATGAACGCGCGCGCCGCCGCCAACGTCGCGCGCGCCGGCGGCAACGCGGTCGACGCGTGTCTCGCGGCGGCGGTGATGGCGTGGGTCGCCGAGCCGTTCTTCGCGTCGATCTGCGGGTCCGGCTTCGTCATCGTGCGCGACCCCGACGGCCGCGTCGAGGCCATCGACGGCAACACCGTGATGCCGCTGACGGTCCCGTCCGAGCCGGGGCAGGGCCTGCGCCGCATCTACGTGCCCGACTACTCCGACGGCCTCTACACCGGCATCGGGTCCGGCTCGGTCGCGGTCCCCGGAGCGCTGGCGGCGGTCCACGAGGCGTGGCGCCGCCACGGGCACATCGAATGGGCCGCGCTGTTCGCGGACGCCGTCGCGGCCGCGCGCGACGGCATCCCGATGCCGCGCACGTCGGCGTACTACCTGTCGGTGACGTACGAGCGGCTGTGGTCGCTGTATCCGGAGTCGCGCGCGGTGTTCGCGCCGCACGGCACTCCGCTGCGCGAGGGCGACCCGCTCGTCCAGACGGAGCTCGCCGACGCCCTCGAGATCGTGGCGGGCCGCGGCCCCCAAGCGCTCTACGACGGCGAGCTCGGCAAGGAGGTCGCCGACGCGATCGCGGCCGACGGCGGGTTCCTGACCGCGTCCGACCTGGCGCCGTACCGCGCCGAGGTGCGGGCGCCAGTCGAGACGAGCGCGTTCGGGTGGCGCGTCACGTCCAACCCGCCGCCGGCGGTCGGCGGCGCGGTGCTCGTGCACATGCTGGCCCTGCTCGACGGCGCCGACCTCTCCGACCCGGTCGCGCGCCTCAGCGCCATCGTCGAGGCACAGCGCGCGTCGACCACGTACCGCAGCGAGAAATACGAGGACCCGGGCGAGATCGCCGGCGCCCTCGACGAGGTCCTGCTGGAGCTGCGCGGGCGGGGGCCGGGCTCCGCGTCGGTCGGTGAGTCGTCCGAGACGCTGCGCCGCAGCGCGGCCCGCTCGCCCGAGACCACGCACGCGTCGACCGCCGACGCCGACGGCTACCTGTGCTCGCTGACGGAGTCGAACGGCTACGGCGCCGGGATGGTCGTGCACGGGATGCTGCTGAACAACGCGCTCGGCGAGGAGGAGCTCAACCCGCTCGGCACCCATCGCCTGCCCCCGGGGTCGCGCTGTCACTCGAACATGGCGCCGACGATCGCCGCGGGCCCGGACCGGGTCGTGAGCATCGGCTCGCCCGGCGCCACGCGCATCGTCAGCGCGATCGCCCAGACGCTCGTGCGGCTCGCGGTCGACGGCGAGACGCTCGACGACGCGGTCGCCGCCCCACGCGCGCACCTCGACCCGCGCCCCGACGGCGAGACGCTCTGCTACGAGCCCGGTCTGCCGGGCGACCGGCTCGGCTATCGCCCGCGTCCCTACGACGAGCTCCACATGTTCTTCGGCGGCGTCAACGCCGCCTCGGTGTCACACGACGGCGTCGTCGAGGCGGCGCACGACCCCCGTCGTTCCGGCGCGCGCGCCCTCGTCTGACGACAATCCGAGCACGACGACCGCGCGCGGCGGACAATCGCGTCGGCGGTGCCATTCGTACGTCTGCACGGAACCGAGTCGACGACGGGAGGACGCAAGTGCCGAGATGGTTCTCGATCCGTCCGGGCATCACGATGCGAGGCCGGAAGTTCAAGGGGCTGCGGGGCTGGGCCGGCAAGCCGCTCCACCCGCCGCTGACCGACGTTCCCATCGCCGCCTACATCCTCGCCGCGGTCTTCGACGTCGTGTCGTTACTGGCGGGCGAGGGCAACGAGTCGGTCGCGCACGACTTCTTCGTGTCGGCTACGCACGTCATCGTGGCCGGGCTCGTCGTGACGGTCCCGACCGCGCTGACCGGCTTCTGGGACTGGTGGAAGTCGACGCCGCCCCGCACGCAGGCATGGCGCACCGCGAACTGGCACATGGCCGTGATGCTCACGGCGACGGCGATCGTGGTGATCGACGTCGTCGTGCGGCTGTCGCAGTGGGACGACGGCCGCACCGGCGGGTTCGTCGCGGTCCTCACCGTGCTCGCCGCCGCGCTCGTGTCGTTCGGCGGGACGTATGGCGGCTCGCTCGTGTACGACTACGGCTTCAACGTCGAGACCGCCGGCGACCACCCCGTGTGGCACGAGAGCGAGACCGACGTCCTGCCCGGACAGAAATAACGCGGTCGCGCGTCGGCGCGGCGGCCGCTACACCGCGAAGCGGACGTGCAGGACGTCGCCCTCGCGGACGACGTAGTCCTTGCCCTCGACGCGCAGCAAGCCCTTCGACTTCGCCGCGTCCCACGAGCCGGCCGCCACGAGGTCGTCGTACGCGACGACCTCGGCGCGTATGAAGCCGCGCTCGAGGTCGGAGTGGATCGCGCCAGCGGCCTCCGGGGCGCGCGCGCCACGGCGTACCTCCCACGCGCGCGTCTCGTCCTCGCCCGTCGTCAGGAACGTGATGAGGTCGAGCGCCCGGTAGCACTGCGCGATGACGCGGTCGAGGCCGGGCGACTCGACGCCGAAGCCGGCGAGCAGCTCGGCGGCCTCGCCGCGCTCGAGCCCCGCGACCTCGGCCTCGAGCGCGGCGCTCACCGCGACGGCGTCGCCGGCGACCGCGGCCGGCGCGTCGTCGCCCTCGGCGACGTTCACTACGACGACCCACGGCTTGAGCGTCAGGGGGCCGTAGCCCCTCAGCACCTTGCGCGCGGCGTCGTCGAGATCCCCGTCGCGCAGCAGACGCTCCTCTTCGAGCAGTGCGTGGGCGCGCTGGAGGACGTCGGCCTCGGCCCTGCCCGCGAGGTTCGCGCGCGCCTTCTTGCGCGCCTTGTCGAGCCCGCTCTCGACCGCGGCGAGGTCCGCCAACACGAGCTCGGCGCGCAGCGAGGCGAGCTCGCGCGCGGGGTCGGCGTCCGGGCCGAACGCGCGCAGCACGAGGCACAGAGCGTCGGTCGTGCGGAACTCCGCGATGCCCTGCGCGGTGAGGCCGCCCGGGACGTCGACGAAGCGCACTTTCGCCGGCACGACGCGGCGCGAGCGCTCGATGCGCGCGAGCACTTCGAGGCGCTCGTCCGGGACTTCGACGACCGCCTGGTTCGAGCGCCCGCCGCTGCCGCCCGTGCGCGTCAGCGCGGTGAACAGCGTCGACTTGCCCGCGTACGGGAGCCCGACGATGCCAACGTCTTTCATGCGCCGCAGCGTAAGCGGTTAGCGTGCGGGATCGTGGACTCGAAGCTCGCGGGCAAGGGCGTTCTCGTCACGGGCGCCGGAGGAGGGATCGGGTCCGCCGTCGCGCGCGCGTTCGCGTCGGAGGGAGCGCGCGTCGCGCTGCACTACCGGTCGAGCAGAGAGCGCGCCGAGGCGATCGCGTCGGAGACGGGCGGCGTCGCGCTGCGCGCCGACCTCACGGTCGAGGCCGAGGCCGACGCGCTCGTGCCCGCCGCGGTCGACGCGCTCGGACGCCTCGACGTGCTCGTCGCGAACGCGGGGGCGTGGCCGTCCGAGGACGTCCCCGTGTGGGACATGCCGCTCGAGCGCTGGCGCGCCACGATCGCGGCCAACCTCGACGGCGTGTTCCTGTCGTGCCGCGCGTTCCTGCGCCACGTCGCGACGACCGGCGAGGGCAACGTCGTGCTCGTGTCGTCGACCGCCGGGCTGTTCGGCGAGGCCGGACACGCCGACTACGCGTCGGCGAAGTCGGCGCTCGCGTACGGCTTCGCGCGCAGCCTCAAGAACGAGATCGTGCGCGTCGCGCCGCGCGGGCGCGTCAACGTCGTCGCGCCGGGCTGGACGATCACGGACATGGCGCGGCGGACGCTCGACGACCCCGCCGCCGAGGCGCGCATCACGCGCACGATGGCGCTGCGCAAGGTCGGCCGGGCCGAGGACGTCGCGCGTGCGATCGTCGTGCTCGCGTCCGACGAGCTCTCGGGCCACGTCACGGGCGAGATAGTGACGGTCGCGGGCGGCATGGAGGGCCGCGTCGTCCACGAGCCCGACTGAAATAGCCGGGACCCCATTGTGGTCCGCTGCCGGACGCTCCATCCTGGCGCGAGTCGACGAAAGGGGCGCGGGGATGGCGAACCTCCTAACGAATCCGTTCGGCGGAGACGGTGAGCAAGCCGTCGATCTAAAACCGTTCCGGTTCACATCGTTCATGGGCGGCGCCGGGACGCTGTCGGCAGCAACATCGGCAGTCATTCTCGTGGCTGAAGAGGTGCTGGACAAGAAATATGACACCGCGATCAAGGTGGCGCTACTTGGGGTCATCGGCCTGAGCATTGTCGCCGCGGCGTTGGCATCCGCAGGCGATGCTCTCGCCCGCGCGTACGCGGCCGGCAACGTGTCGCGTGGTCGAACTGACAAAGAACCATCCAGGTCCGCGCTCGAAGCGGCCGTATCGATCGCGGTGGACGCGCTGAAAGGCGCGCCGGAACGCGAGTCGCGTTCGGGCGTCGTTGCACTGCCCGACGTTCTCGCCGTGACCTCGAAGAACCGCGCCGCGAAAGCCGTGGCCACGCGCGTCGACGACAAAGGCAAACTTGAGTATCTACTAGGAACGGAAGGCGGGCAGCTCAGCTGGCACCCCGAGGACGACGTCGCTCTCGCGATGGACCCGCCTCGCGAGATGACGATCTCCCTGTCCCCTCCGTTGTCGGTCGCGGTCCAGAACATCACGGGCTACATCGCGCTCGCGGTACGGTCGACCGCCGAGGATGTTACGGGTTACCTGGTAGTAAGAAGCGGCGAGGATCCCAGTTGGCGGTCGTCGGAAGTGGTCAACATCATCTGAAGGCTGTTAGTCGCCGTTACAGAATGCGCGCTCCCAGGGCGCTCGCGACGAGCTCCACCGCGAGCGTTCCCGACGTGTTCGCGTGATCGAGGATCGGGTTGACCTCCACGACCTCCATCGAGGTCAACAGGCCCGCCTCCGACAGCAGCTCCATCGCCAGGTGCGCCTCACGGTACGACAGGCCCCCGCGCACCGGCGTCCCGACGCCGGGCGCGATCTCCGGGTCGCACACGTCGACGTCGAGCGACAGGTGCACGCCGTTGGGGCCGGCCGCGACCTCGGCCGCGTCGCGCACGATCGCGGACACGCCGCGGCGGTCGACGTCGGCCATCGTGAACACGCGCAGGCCCGTGGCGCGCACGAGCTCCTTCTCGCCCGCGTCGAGCTCGCGCGCGCCGACGATCGCGACGCGCTCCGGGTCGACCCACGGGGGCGGCGCGTAGCCGTCGAGCTCGAAGCCGCAGTGACCGAGGGCCGCGGCCAGCGGCATGCCGTGGACGTTGCCGCTCGGGGACGTGTGCGGACGGTTGACGTCGCCGTGCGCGTCGACCCACAACACTCCGCCCGGCCCCCGGATCGAGTGCAGCCCCGCGAGCGTCCCCATCGCGATCGAGTGGTCGCCGCCGAGCACGAGCGGGAAGCGACCGTCGCGCACGACGCCGGCGACGCGCGCCGCGATCTGCGCGCACGTGTTGAGGATCGCCGGCAGGTAGCGCGTGCTCTCGTCGCGCACGCTCGCGACCTCCGGGATCTCGGCCGCCACGTCGCCGCCGTCGACGACGTCGACGCCGAGCGCCTCGAGTCGCTCGGCGAGGCCGGAATAGCGCATCGCGCTCGGCCCCATGTCGACGCCGCGCCGCGTCTGGCCGAGGTCGAGCGGCGCGCCGATGATCGTGACGCGCTCGGGGCGCGCGGCGGTTACGAGTCGAGGCGTGGTCATGCCGCGATACTTGCACGATGTCGAACGATCGTCCGCTCGCCGTCGTGACCGGAGCGTCGGCGGGCATCGGAGCCGCGACCGCGCTGCGGCTCGCGCGCGAGGGCTTCGACGTGGTGCTCGGCGCGCGCCGCGTGGAGCGTCTCGCGGACGTCGCGCAGCGCTGCGGCGGCCGCCCGCTGCCCCTCGACGTCACCGACGCGCGCTCGGTCGAGGAGTTCGCGTCGGCGCTCGACCGCGTCGACGTGCTCGTCAACAACGCCGGACTCGCGTCCGGTCTCGCGCCGCTGGAGGAGACGACCGACGAGCAGGCGCGCGTCATGTTCGACACGAACGTGCTCGGCCTCATCGCGGTGACGCGCGCCCTGCTGCCGAAGGTCCGGGAGTCGTCGCGCGGCCACGTCGTCAACGTCGGGTCGATCTCCGGCTTCGAGGTCTATCCCGGCGGCGCCGGCTACACCGCGTCGAAGCACGCCGTGCGCGCGATCACGCGCACGCTGCGGCTGGAGCTCCTCGGCACCCCGGTGCGCGTCACCGAGGTGCAGCCCGGCATGGTCGAGACCGAGTTCTCGCTCGTGCGGTTCGAGGGCGACGAGGGCCGCGCCTCGAAGGTGTACGAGGGCGTCACCCCGCTGACGGCCGACGATATCGCCGACTGCATCGCGTGGGCCGTGACGCGGCCCCCGCACGTCGACGTCGACGAGATCGTCGTGCGCCCCGTCCAGCAGGCGACGACGCGGGACATCGCCCGGCGCGACGGCTGACGCGCGGCGTCGAAACGCTAGCGCCGGCCGGGCGACTCGTCGGGCGGCGGAGCGTCGTCCGGCTCGGCGACGCGCGGCACCTCGATGCGGTCGATCTCGTCGGCCTTCGGGAACTGGAGGTTGGCGCCGTGGCCCTCCTTGGGCGGGATGCGAAGCGACAGGATCACCGTGACCGCGAGCACCGCGACGATGACCGACAACGACAGCCAGATCGGCACGTGCACGTCGACGGCGGCGAGCAGCATCTTCGTGCCGACGAACGCGAGGATCACCGCGAGGCCGTACTTGAGCAGGTGGAAGCGGTCCATGCTCCCGGCGAGGAGGAAGTAGAGCGCCCGCAGACCGAGGATCGCGAACACGTTCGAGGTCAGCACGATGAAGGGGTCCTCGGTCACCGCGAAGATGGCGGGGATCGAGTCGACCGCGAACACGATGTCGGTCGTCTCGACGAACAGCAGCGTCACGAACAGCGGAGTCGCGACGCGCCGGCCGTTCTCCATCGTGAACAGCTTCTGCCCGTCGTAGCGCGTGCTGGTCGGGAACCTGCGCTCGAAGAACCTGAGCACCGGGTTGTTCTCGGGGTGGACCTCCTCGGTGCCGCGCGCTATGCGCACCGCCGTGATTAGCAGGAACGCGCCGAACACGTACACGACCCACTCGAAGTTGTGGATCAGAGCGGCGCCGAGCGCGATGAAGATGCCGCGGAAGATCATCGCACCGAGGATCCCGTAGAAGAGGACCTGGTGCTGGAACGCGAACGGGACACGGAAGTAGCTGAAGATGAGGACGAACACGAACATGTTGTCGACCGACAGCGAGTACTCGATCAAGTAGCCGGCGAAGTACTCGGCGGCCGACTGTCCGTTCGCGATGAAGATCAGCGCGACGCCGAACGCGATCGCGAGGCCGATCCACACCGCGACCCAGACGCCGGACTCCTTCATCGTCGGCTCGTGCTCCTCGGTGTGGAAGAGCTTCAGGTCGAGCAGCAGCATCGCGATCACGAACGCGATGAACGCGACGTAGACGAGCGGAGACACCTCCAGCAAGCCGGCCTCCATCCTCCGGGGACGTGGTCGATGCGTGTCCGATGCGAACGCGGCGACGCGCCGCCAGGATATCGGCGCGGCATAGTGCCGTGGACGCACCGCGTAGTAGCTTGCCCGCGGCCCCCGCCCCCCACGCACGAAAGGGACCGCTTGCGCACGCGCGACCTCGACGACGCCGCCGCCGCGCGACGCGGGATCGCGCTCGCGGCCGCGGCGGCCGTCGCGTTCGGCACGCTGGCGATCTTCGCGAAGTTCGGATACCGAGCCGACGCCGAGGTCGTCCCCCTGCTCGCCGGGCGCTTCTGGGTCACATCGGTGCTGCTCGCCGCGTTCCACGCCGCGACGCGGCGTCCGCTGGGCGTCCCGCGCGGCACCGCGGTGCGCCTGCTCCTGCTCGGCGGCATCGGCTACGCGGCCGAGTCGGGGCTGTTCTTCGCTGCGCTCGAGCGGGCTCCGGCCGGGGTCGTGAGCCTCATCTTCTACAGCTATCCGATGCTCACGACGTTGCTCGCGTGGGCGACCGGCCTCGAGCGGCTGCGCGCGCCGACGATCGTCGCCCTCGCGCTCGGGTCGGGCGGTATCGCGCTCATCTTCGGCGTGCCGTCGGGCGGCCTCGCAGGACCGCTGCTCGCTCTCGCCGCCGCCGCCGCGGTCGGCGTGTTCATGGTGACGGCGCAGGTCGTGGTGCGTGGCGTCGCGCCGGCGGCGGCCGCGACCTGGACCGCGGCGGGCGCCGCGGTCGTCCTGAGCGGCGCCTGCCTCGCCGGGGCGGGCGGCCTCCCCGCGGCGGCGCTCCCGGCGGCCGGGGGGCTCGGGCTCGCGACCGCGGTCGCGTTCCTGCTCATGTACACCGCGATCGCGCGCATCGGCTCGACCCGGACCTCGGTCGCGGCGATGCTCGAGCCGGTCACGACGCTCGCGCTCGCGGCGCTCGTCCTCGACGAGCGCCTGACGGCGCGCGTGCTGCTCGGAGCCGCGCTCGTCGTCGCCGCGCTGCCGGTGCTCGCGACCACGGCGCGGCGCTCGGAGCCGCCGCGCGACGCGCTCTAGCCGGGCGCTCCCGGAGCGCCGGCGAGGATCCCGCCGATCTCCTCGAGGTCGCTCGCGCCGAGCTCGACCGAGCCGGCGCCGGCGTTCTCGCGCACGTGCTCGGGCGAGCGCGACCCCGCGATCGCGCCCGTGACGCCGTGCTGGTGGAACGCCCACGACAGGGCGAGCTGCGCGAGCGTCACGTCGAGCCGCTCGGCGACCGGACGCAGCGCGTCGACGACGTCGAGGTTGCGCTCGCGCGCGCCGGGCGCGAACAGCGCGTCGTAGTAGCGGATCCCGTGGCCGCCGCCGCGCCAGTCGTCGTCGCCGAACTGCGTGTCGCGCGTGACGGCGCCCGTGAGCAGTCCGAACGCCATCGGCCCGTAGGCGATGATCCCGGTTCCGTTCTCGGCGCAGAACGGGAAGAGGTCGTCGGTGCCCTCGCGCCACAGCATCGAGAAGTGGGGCTGGAGCGAGTCGACGTGTCGGATGCGCTCGCACCGCTCGATCGACGCGCGGTCGAAGTTCGACACGCCGATCCACCGCACGAGCCCGTCGTCGACGAGCGCCGCCATCGCCTCCCACGTCTCCTCGAGCGGGACTCCGCCGTGGCGGTCGAGCCAGTGGATCTGGTACAGGTCGATGACGTCGCGACCGAGGCGCTTGAGGCTCGCCTCGGCCCCCGCGCGGACGCCGGCCCGGTCGTAGCCGCTGCCGGCCGGCGACGAGCCGACCTTGGTGAACACCATGACGTCGTCGTCGTCCGCCAGCGCGCGCCCGACGAGCTCCTCGCTGCGTCCACCGCCGTAGACCTCGGCGGTGTCGACCCACGTCATCCCGGCGTCGACGGCGGTGCGGATCGCCTCGAGCACGCGCTCCTCTCCCGGATCCGGCCCCCACGCCATGCCGCCGGCCTCCCACGCCCCGAACCCGATCACCGAGATGTCCGGGCCGCTCGACCCGAGCCGTCTGGTCTTCACTCGATCACCTCTTCCGTCGTCGCGATCCCCCGACCGTACCCAGGCCGGCGCGACCGCGGGGCACCGCCTTGTTAGCCTGCTCGCCGTGCGAATCGGCGAGCTGTCCCTGCGGCGCCGCAGGCAACGACGGCGGCGGCTCGCGGCGGCGGCCGTCGCGCTCGCCGTCGTCGCGGCCGCGGTCCTGTTCTTCGTGGGCGGCGGCGGCGAGCCCGCCGGACCGAGCGAACGACGCGCGGCGCGGCGCATGGAGATCGCGCGCACCGAGCTCGCCACCGACGACCCGGTGCGGCGCGGCTGCTCACTGCCCAAGGACCAGATCGTGCGCATCTGGCGCGGCTGGGACCCGGTCCACTCCGAGGACGTCACCACGGTCCCGTGGGAGCCGAACTACTCCGGCTCGCTCAACGTCACGAGCCACACGGGTCCGTGGGACTACCTCCAGAACGTCCCGCTCGTGCTCTACGGGCCGAGGCGCATCCGGGGGGCCGGCGTGGTCGACCGCCACGCCGAGCTCGTCGACGTGTTCGCGACCGTCGGAGAGCTCGTCGGCGTGGACCTGCCGCGGCGCGACGGCGACGTCCTGCGCGACGCGCTCGCGCCGAACGCGCCCGGCGTGCCGAAGCTCGTGCTCGTCGTCATGTGGGACGGCGTCGGGCGCAACGTCCTGGAGCGGTGGCCCGGGCGGTGGCCGACCCTCGCGCGCCTGAGCCGCGCGGGCACGTCGTACCTCGGCGCCAGCGTCGGCTCGTCGCCGTCGATCACGCCGGCGACGCACGCGAACCTGGGGACCGGCGCGTACCCGCGCGATCACAAGGTCACCGCGATCACCTACCGCCTCGCCGGCGGCGTCGTCCGCAACGCGTTCGCGGACCGCAACCCCGCCGACATGAAGCTGACGACGTTCGCCGACGAGATCGACGCCGCGCTCGACAACGCGCCGCTCGTCGGGATGCTGGCGTGGAGGTCGTGGCACCTCGGCATGTTCGGGCACGGCACGCAGTCGCCGGGCGGAGACGCCGACCAGCTCGCGCTCATGGGGACCGAGACGGGCATCACCGGAGAGGACGCGTGGTACTCGACGCCCCCGTACGTCAACGGGCTCCCGGGCATCGAGCGCTACGTCGAGCAGGTCGACCGTCTCGACGGCAAGGCCGACGGCAAGTGGCTCGGGCACGACGTCGAGGCGGTGCACGACAACCCCGCGTGGATCCGCTATCAGCGCGACGTCCTGCTCGCGATGCTCGAGCGCGAGGGCTACGGGGCCGACGAGGTGCCCGACCTGTTCCTGACGAACTTCAAGGTGACCGACATCGTCGGCCACAACTCGACGATGGACTCGAAGGAGATGGGCGAGGTGCTCGCGGAGCAGGACGCGGCGCTGGGCGAGATCGTCGACTACCTCGATCGCGAGGTGCGCGACTACGTCGTGATCGTCAGCGCCGACCACGGCCACACGCCGGACTACGAGCGCTCCGGCGCGTTCCCCATCGCCCAGAGCCAGATCATCGCGGACGTCAACCGCCACTTCGACGTGCCCAAGGGCGAGTCGCTGTTCCGGACGACGTCGGCCGCGGGACCGTTCCTGCAGCGCGCCGTGGCCGACGAGCTCGGCGTCACCGAGGACGACGTCGCACGCTTCCTCAACGGCTACACGATCGACGAGAATTGGAAGGAGGCGAAGCTGCCGCCGGCGTTCGAGGACCGCGCCGAGGAGCCGATCTTCTCGGCGGCGTTCTCGGGCGACGACCTCGACGCCATCGTCCGGTGCGCGTTCGGATCCGGCGCTCCGCCGAAGGACTTCGAGGCGTGACGCGCGCGACGACGGAGGACGCGACGTGAAGACGGCGCTCGTGCTCGGCGGCGGCGGGATCGTGGGCATGGCGTACCACGCCGGCGCGCTCAAGGCGCTGGCCGACGCGGGCGCGCGTCCCGAGGCGGCCGACGTCCTCGTCGGCACGAGCGCGGGCTCGGTCATGTCGGCGTACCTCGCGGCGGGATGGACCGCCGGCGACTTCTACGACTACGCGCACGGCCGTCATCCGAGCGCGGCGGGCGACGAGGGCGCGGAGCGCGACGAGGTCCGACGCCTGTTCACTCCGCTCGCCCACACGCGGGGCGAGCGCGTCCGCCGCTCGATCGGCTCGATGTTCGCGGCGGTCTCGGCGCGCACGGGGCTGCCGGCGAGGGTCGTGGGCGGCGTGCCGCCCGCGCTGCTGCGGCGCGCGTTCCCCGCCGGCATGTACTCGACGGAGGAGACCCGCGACCGCCTCCGCAGCGAGCTCCCGAGGCAATGGCCGGAGCGTGACGTCTTCGTGTGCGCCGCGGATCTCTACACCGGCGCGCGCGTCGCGTTCGGCGCGCCGGGGGCGCCCGACGTCTCGTTCCCCGACGCGGTCCTGGCGTCGTGCGCGATCCCGGGGGTGTTCCCGCCGGTGAGCCTCGCGGGACGCTTCTACGTCGACGGTGGCGTCGTCAGCGCGACGTCGCTCGACCTCGCGGTCGAGGCGGGCTGCGACGCGATCGTCTGCATCGCGCCGCTCGGCTACCGCCACGAGGACGGCGTCACTCTGCGCGACCCGAAGCTGTGGGGGCCGGTGCTCGTGCGCACTCCGTGGGCGCGCGCGCTGCGGCGCGAGGTGCGGGCGGCGCGGGCGCGCGGCGTCGAGGTGCTCGTGGTGCGGCCGTGGATCTCGGACCTCGTCGCGCACGGCACGAACTCGATGCGACAGCTCGACCGGCGCGCGCTGTCGGACGGCGCGCGGCGCGGCACCGCGCGCTTGCTGGAGGCCTATCGCGACCACCCCGCGCTCGAGGCGCTGCGCGCGCCGTCGTACGAGGGCCGGACGGGATGACGGCCCTGCCGGGGACCGGCTGGCTGCACGAGCGCGTGGGACGCACCGCGTCGAACGTCGCGATGCTGCGGTCGCTCGCCGACCCGCGCACGATGAAGCGGCTGCGCGAGTCGGGCATGGTCGGGCCGCTGTCGCCGCTCGCGATCGCGGCGTCGGTCCCGTGGGTGCTCGGACGCGGCTCGTCGCTCGGCGTCGTGACGCAGATGAACTCGATCGCGGTCGGCAACAAGACCGCGATCGTCGACCGCAGCGGCACGATGACGTGGAGGGAGCTCGACCGGCGCGGCAACCGCGTCGCCCGCGCGCTGCGCCGGATGGGGCTGCGCGGCGGAGACCGCGTCGCCATCCTGCTGCGCAACTCGCGCGAGTTCGTCGAGGTCGTCGTCGGCGCGCAGAAGGTCGGCCTCGTGGCGTGCCCCATGAACACGTGGGCGAAGCCGCGCGAGCTGAGCGCGACGCTCGAGAACGCGCACGCGTCGGTCCTCTTCTACGACGCCAAGCACGCCGAGCAGGTCGCCGCCGCGGCCCCCGACGACCTGCCGCTCGTCGTCGTCGGCGACGGCGCCGCGGGAACGCGCTACGACGACTTCCTCGACGGGTCGTCGGACGCGCCCGTGCCCCCATTCACGCGCGATCCCGGCAGCACGCGCATCGTCATCCACACGTCCGGGACGTCGGGAACGCCGAAGGGTGCGTCGCGCGACGACGCCGCGGGCGGCATCCGCTCGTTCGCCAAGCTACTCGACGTCCTGCCGTACCGTCGCTCCGACGTCGTCTACGTCCCCGCGCCGATGTTCCACTCGTTCGGCTACGCGACGTTCGCGTTCGGCGCCGTCGTCGGCGCGACGATGGTGCTGCCGGAGAAGTTCGACCCCGAGCGCTCCCTCGCGCTGATCGAGGAGCACCGCGTCACGGCGGCGTCGCTGGTGCCGGTGATGATCAAGCGCATCCTCGACCTCGACCCCGGCGTCAAGGCGCGCTACGACCTCTCGAGCCTGCGCATCGTCGTCGCGAGCGGCTCCGCGATGTCGCCGAAGCTACGCCGGGCCGCGACCGAGCTGTTCGGCGACGTCCTCTACGACCTCTACGGCTCGACCGAGACCGGCTGGGTCGCGATCGCGACGCCGGCGGACATCGCCGCGAAGCCGACGTCGGTCGGCCGCGCGGCGCCCGGCATCGAGATCGGCGTGTTCGCGCCCGGCGGCGAGCGCGCCGCGCCGGGCGAGCCCGGCGAGCTCTTCGTCCGCAGCGACCTGCTGTTCGAGGGCTACACGTCGGGCGGGTCGCGGCCGACGCGCGACGGGTTCGTGTCGATCGGCGACGTCGGGCGCGTGGACGAGGAGGGCTACATCTTCGTCGAGGGCCGCGCCGACGACATGGTCGTGGTCGGGGGCGAGAACGTGTACCCGATCGAGATCGAGTCGCTCATCGAATCGATCGACGGCGTGCGCGAGGCCGCGGTCATGGGGGTGGAGGACGAGGAGTACGGCGAGGTCCTCGCCGCGTTCGTCGCGGGCTCGGCGTCGCCGGACGACGTCGTGGCGACGTGCCAGCGGGAGCTCGCGTCGTACAAGGTCCCCAAGCGCGTCGAGATCGTCGACGAGCTGCCGCGCACCGCGACCGGCAAGGTCCTCAAGCGACGGCTCGTCGAACGCCTCGACGGCGCCGAACCGCTCGACGACTGAGCCCCGTCGCGCCGCGCGTATCCTTCCGCCATGCCAACGTTCGGCTTCGACGGCTTTCGCATCGGCTTCGAGCAGATCGGACGCCAGCGGGGCGCGGCCGAGCGCCCGATCGTGCTCGTCCACGGGCTGTTGTTCTCGCGCGCGCACAACCGCCCCCTCGCCGAGGCGCTCGCGGCGCGCGGCAACCGCGTCGTGCTCGTCGACCTCCTCGGTCACGGCGAGAGCGACAAGCCCGCGCACGCGCGCTTCTACTCGATGGAGATCTTCGGGCGCCAGGTCGTGGCGCTCCTCGACCATCTCGACATCCCCGAGGCCGTCGTCGGCGGCTCGTCGCTCGGCGCGAACGCGACGATCGAGGCGGCCGCGCACGCGCCCGGGCGCGTGCGCGCGATGGTCGTCGAGATGCCGGTGCTCGAGCGCGCCGCGCCGGCGGCCGGGCTCGTGTTCATCCCGCTGACGATCGCGTACGCGCAGGCCGCGCCGCTGATCTCGGCGTGGGCGCGCGTCCTGCGGCGCGCGCCGCGCGGGCTCGGCGTCTACCCCGACGCACTGCTGGAGCTGCTCGCGCGCGACCCGCGGCCGTCGGCCGCGGTGCTCCACGGTCTGCTCACGGGGCGCATCGCGCCGCACCGCAACGAGCGCGAGAAGCTCGACCAGCCGACGCTGATCATCGGCCACCGCCACGACGTCCTGCACCCGTTCTCGGACGCCGAGGCGCTGCATCGCGAGCTGCCCAACTCCGAGATCGTCCAGGCGCGCTCGTTCTTCGAGCTCCGCTTTCCCCCCAACCGGCTGTCGGACCGCATCGCGGACTTCCTCGACGACGCGTGGGCGTGAGCGTCGCGTGAGCCCGTCGGTCGAGGTCTTCTCCGCGCGCGACTATCCCGCGCGCGCCGCCGAGCTGATCGCGGCCCGTCTGTCCGGCGACGGCGCGGTCGTGCTGACGGGAGGCGGCACGGCCGAGCGCGTCTATCCGCGTCTCGCGGAGCTCGGCGTGTCGTGGCTCGGGCGCACGATCCTGTTCTCCGACGAGCGCGGCGTGCCGCCCGACGACCCCGCGAGCAACTACGCGATGGCGACGCGCACGCTGGCGCCGGGGTTCGCGGTCGCGGACGTTCGCAGGATGCGCGGCGAGGACGATCCCGAGGTCGCCGCGCGCGCCTACGAGGACGACGTGCGCGACGTCGTCGCCGCGGGACCGCGCCTAGTGGTCCTGGGTCTCGGCGAGGACGCACACGTCGCGGCGCTGTTCCCGCGCTCGCCGGCGCTCGCCGAGCGCGGGCGGCTGTGCGTCGCCGTCGAGCGGCCCGACGGCCTGCCCGGGATCACGTTGACGCCCCCGGCCCTGCTGGCGGGGCGCGAGGTCGTCGTGATCGCGTCCGGGGCGGCCAAGGCGGACGCGATCCGGCGCGCGGTCGCGGGCGACGAGCCCGTCGCGCGCTGCCCCGCGCGTCTGCTCGCGGCGCACGCGCGTGTGACGTTCGCGCTCGACGACGCGGCCGCCGCGGGCCTGTGACGCGACCGCGCTACGGGGACTCGGACGCCGTGGCGCGGGCTACGGTGACTCGAACAGCGCCGGGAGCCTGACGCCGAGCCACGGCTTGCGCCCCCACACGACGACCTTGCCGGTGAGCGCGGGCTTGACCGGGCCCGAGCGCCCGTACGAGACGAGCAGCATCGCAACCGGCTCGGCCGAGATCGTGCACGAGGCGCGGCGCGCGCCGGCCGGCTCGACGAAACCCGTGCCGTCGTCGATGACGATCTGGACGTGCGGCCCTCCGCGCAGACGTACCTCCACGACCTCGTGCATGCCGCGCGTCGCATCCCGACGGACGTACTGCGGGAGGATCGACGTGATCGCCTGGAACACGATGCGCGCGTGGCCCGGCTCGATCGTCCAGTGCGCGTTCGCCGCGCGCGCGACGTCGTAGCCGTGCACGAGGACCTCTCCCAGCGCGATGCCCGCCAGCGAGCCCGGAAGGATCTCCTGGTCGCCGTGCCAGCGCAGCGGGACGGCGGGGTCGGACGCGCGCAGCGCGCGCACCATGTCGGCGACGCCCGCGTCGAAGCGGCGAGCGAGCGCGCGCACGTCGCGCTCGGGCTCGCGATCGAGCACGGCGTCGTTGAGTGCCGTGATGCCCTCGATCGACTCCGCGCGCGGGCCGTCGCGGTGCTCGACCATCGGCAGGAGGTAGTCCGGCCCGAACGCGAGGTGGGCGGCGACGTCGGCGATCGTCCAGCGCCCGGTCGCGATCGCCCCGGGGTCGTCGACGTCCTCGAGCAGCGCACCGAAGCGGCGCGCGCAGACCTCGAGCGCGTCGGTCGTCGTCTTCAGGTCGGGCGCGTCGACCGGCACGGCCTCACCTCCGTCGGCGACGTTACACCGGCCGCGGGCGGCGCGATCGGCATGCGACGCTCCTATGGGAGTGTTATAAGAGCGAAATGAGCTCCGACCCGGCCCCCGGGACCACCGCCGAGGCGCCCGTCCCGGCGCGCGCCCGGACGACGCGCAGCGGCGCGCAGCGCATCGCCCACGCGTTCGGGTGGACGGCGCGCTTCGTGCTGGCGCTGTTCCTGTTCGTCGGCGCGCTCCAGGTGATGAAGACGGGGGCCGGCAACCTCAGCATCCTGCAGGGCGAGGGCTGGCTCGTCCGCAACGCCGGCTCGACGTTCGGGCTCGGATGGGTCGGCGCGCTGTTCGTGCTGTCGGGCTCGCCGATCGCGGCGTCGGCGCTGACCCTCGTGGCGGCCGGGTCGATCACCGAGACCGAGGGCTTCACGATGCTCACCGGGTCGCGCCTCGGGGCCGCCTTCGTCGTCCTGCTCGTGGCGGTCGTCTACGCGCTGCGCGGCGGCGAGGGCAAGCGCATGGCGCCGGTGTCGACCGCCGTCATGGCGCTGTCGACGACCGCGCTCGTGTACGCGCCCGGAGCCGTGATCGGCTACGCCCTGCTGCGGTGGGAGCCGTTTCGCGCCGTCGATGTGACGTTCCCGGCGCAGTTCACCGACCTCATCGACGTCGTCTACGGGGGCATGCTCGCGCGCATCGAGACGTGGAACGCCGGGCTCCTGTTCGTGGGCGGCCTCGGCATCCTGCTGCTCGCGTTCAAGCTCATCGACACGGTCGTCCCCGAGATGAGCCAGGAGAGCATCGAGAGCTCCCGGCTCGGATGGCTGCGCAAGAAGTGGCCGATGTTCGGGCTCGGCTGTCTCGTAGCGCTCGTTACGATGTCGGTGTCGGTCGCGTTGACCGTGCTCGTCCCGCTGGTCGCGAAGGGCTACGTCAAGCGCGAGGACATCGTGCCGTACATCATGGGCGCCAACATCACGACGCTCGGGGACACGCTGCTCGCGGGACTGGCGCTGCATTCACCAGGCGCCGTGCGGATCGTTGTGGCTCAGGTCATCTCGACGACGATCCTCAGCGTGCTCGTCCTCTGGCTGCGCTACTGGGAGACGCGCAAGGTCATCTGGCGGTTCCAGAACTGGGTCGTCAAGCCGGGCGCACACGTACGGATGGCGGCATTCACTGCATCGCTCTTCGCGGTTCCGTTGGCGCTCATCCTGATCGGAGGTCTCGCGGGATGAAACGGGCCGGCAACGACGACGTCACGCTCAAGATCCCTCGTCCGCTCTACGAACAGCTGAAGCAGGTCATCGCGG
>DASZZZ010000005.1:0-19996 GCA_036260375.1 Actinomycetota bacterium | reverse complement strand
CGCGGAGCCGGGGGCCGCGCGCGAGCGCCGGCCGCGCGCGAGCGCCGGCCGCGCGCGGACCCGGGGGCCGCCCCGCAGCGCGGAAAACGGTAGCCGCGCGGCGCGGGGACGTTGCGAGGAATACGTATCCGCGACGCCCTAAAGCACTCTCCCCGCGCGCCGATAACCAACCTGCAAGCCGGAACGTGAGCAGCGCAGAAAAGGCAAACCCGCCGCAAGACGGGGACGCAAAGCCACGGGGCCCACGAGGTCAGCCGGGCTACCTGCAAGAAGGGACGGTCGCAGACGGGCCGCCCGATGCAGGCAGATCGCATCGGTTCCAACTCGTTGTCGAGCGTCCCCCACCGGCTTGGGGGGACCGAGAGGAAAGGAGAGCTGGAAATGCTCCAGCGTCTTCGCAAGCTTCGCGAGGAGAGCGAGAGCGGCTTCACGCTCATCGAGCTCCTGGTGGTCGTCCTGATCATCGCCATCCTGGCGGCGATCGCCGTCCCGGTCTTCCTGCGTCAGCGGGAGCGGGGTTGGGAAGCGCAGGCTCAGTCGGCGGTCAAGAACGGCGCGACCGCGGCCGAGTCCTTCGGCACCGAGCAGAACGGCAACTACGGCGGTCTCGACGGGGACGACGGCACGATCCTCCGTGCCAACGGCTTCAGCCCGACGGCCGACGTGACCGTCTCGGTCGAGGCCTCCGGCACCCGCTACTGCATCCAGGCGAACCACGCGCTGCTGACGCCGAACTGGCGCTACGACAGCAACGTCGGTCGCCCGGCGTCCGGCGACTGCCCGGCGCTCACCCCGTAACACCAGCAAGCCGGCGAAGAGGGGCGGAGGAGACTCCGCCCCTCTCTCGCGTCCGGAGAAGTGCGTAGCGCCACCGGTGCGCGTCGCGGTGAAGTCGCCCCCTGCGCGTGCCGATACACGCGACTGAGCCCGCCGTTCTCGGCGGATGCGACCGCAACCGAGCCCCAGGAGGAACCGGCCGTCGTGAGCCCGATTACCCGCCTCGCCGATCGGCGCGCGCGGTGCGGTGACGAACGCGGCTTCACGCTCGTCGACCTGCTCGTGACGATGGCGATCACCGCCGCGCTGCTGAGCCTCGGCGCGTCGGCCGTGCGCCACTTCTGGCTCGTGCGCACGCTCGAGGGAGCCGCCGACGACGTCCGCTCCGGCATGCGCGCGCTGCACGAGCAGGCGACGTCCGAGAGCCACCCGCTGGTCTACGGCGCGCGCTTCCGCGTCGGGTCGAACGAGTGGTACCTGTTCCAGTACAACCCGAACGCGGCCACCGCCTCGGGCTGGTCGTGCACCGACCGCACGCCGCGCGAGGGGACGTTCCAGTTCGACGGCGGCGTCAGGCTGACCGCGGCGTCGTTCACGCTCGACGCCGCCGGCGCGACGATCAGGACGCGTTGCGCGTCGGCGCTTCCGGGCGCCGCCGCGAGCGACCACTACGCGCTCTTCTACGCCCGCGGCGACGCGACCCCCGGATCGGTCACCGTGACGCAGCCGGCGCTCGCCGGCCGCACGCGCACCGTCGAGGTGCTCGGCCTCACGGGCCGCGTCGAGGAGCGCACGTGACGGCCTTCAGCCGGCGGGCGCGCGACGAGCGCGGCTTCACCCTCGTCGAGACGCTCGCCTCGATGCTCGTGTTCTCGATCGTCACGATCGGCATCATCCCGCTCGTGATGAGCTCCATGCGCGCGTCGACGCTCGGACGGTCGCGCACGGTCGGCAAGGACGTCGCGTCGCAGTCGATGGAGCGAATGCGCGGCCTGCCGTACTTCATCTCGTACGCGTCGCAGAACCGGCGCGTCGACGTCCTCGACCTCTACTACCCGCAGTACGTCGCGGCGGGCGTCTACACGACCACGTGCACGACCGCGACGACGGCGCAGCCGTGGTGCCCGAAGGACCTGCCGCAGGGCTACTCGGTGACGTTCGATGCGCGCTTCGTGTCGCCGGACGACGGCGGCTCGTACACGCCGGCCACGGTGCCGACGACGTACGTGTGGAACTCCACGAGCGGCAACGACGTCCCTCCCTCCGACCTCGTCGAGATGGCGATCACGAGCCGGTGGACGACGAACGGCGTCGCGCGCTCGTATCAGCTCAAGACGCTGCTGGGCGACCGCAAGTTCGCCGGCGTCAACGTGTCCGCGCGCGCCTCGATCGACTACGGCATCCAGCTCGAGACCAGCTTCGTCGACCCCGTCACGGCGGTGCCGAGCGAGCTGCTCGTCGTCGCCGGACGCGGCGAGAGCCGCGTCGGGTCGCGCGTGCTCGCGACCGCGCACCAGCGTGTCGAGGCGGCCGACGTCCGCCTCGTGCGCGCCCCGACCGGCACCGAGACCGAGGCACAGGAGATCGGCAGCCTCCGCGGCGCGACGTCGGTCGTCGACGCGCCGCCCGACGCGACGCCGCTGGGCGCGACGGCCACCGGCGCGACGCTCACCCACACGGGCCTCTCGACCCCGCAGCCCGTCGCGGGGATCAACAACACGCAGACGTCGAGCCTGCGAGCCGCGGTCGCCGGCGAGCTGCCCGCGGCGCGCGGGTCGTTCCTGTTCGAGTCGGGGAGCGGACCGCTCGACGTGTGGATGGGCGCGCAGGCGGTTTTCGGCGACGCGACGCCTCTGCACCTGTTCGACGACGGCGCCACGCGCAGGATCGTGTCCGCGCGCCCGCGCGGCGGCGACGCCACGAGCGGCACCACCAGCGTCGAGACGTTCGCGCTCTCGAGCGGCGCCCGCGGCGTCGCGTCGTCGGCGACGGTCGACGTGCACGACGTGCGCGTCCTTCCGACGACGTTCATCACCGGCTCGTCGGGGGAGCGGTCGGTCGTCGTGATCGAGGACTTCGCCGCGACGGCGTCGTGCAAGTCGACCGCGAACGTCACGACGCCGACGGCGTCCGCGACGTGGACGGCGACGCTTCGCTACTGGAGGGACACGACGGACAACGGAATCCTCGACGGGGGCTACTCTCCCCTGCTGTCGCTCTCCGGCGCCAGCGCGACGGACCAGCTCGACGCCATGTACGACGCCGCCGCCGCCGATCCGGCGTCGAACCCGCTCGTCTACGACGGCGCCACGGCGGCCGAGGACGTGTACCTGTTCGACATCGGCGATCGAAACGGATACCTCGACGGCTGGTCGTCGCTCGCCGGCGTCACGGGCACGGCGTCGGCGTCGGGCACCGAGACCTCTGCGGTGGTCGGCGGCGCGCTCCGCATCAACACGGTGGCGCTCGACCCGTCCGTGCCCGAGTCGAGCGTCAGCATCTCGCTCGGCAAGCTCGCGTGCGAGGCGGTGGACCGGCGATGAAGGACGTCGCGCGCGACGAGCGCGGCTTCACGCTCGTCGAGACGCTCACCGCGATGCTCGTGTTCTCGCTCGTGGCGACGGGCTTCTATTCCGTGATGCTCTCCGGCGTACGCAGCTCCGACGTCGCCGAATCCGTGACGCGGGTGTCGGAGGAGGCGCGCCTCGGCTTCAACCGGATGGTGCGCGACACGCGCCAGGGCGGTTACCTCGCGAGCGCGTCGGATACGTCGTACACGGTCAAGGTCGACTTCGACAACGACGGCGACTACGACGGCTCCGACGAGACGCTGACGTTCGCGTACGACGACGGTCGCATAACCCTCAACGACGTGCTGTTGATGGACGGCATCGAGCGCGTCTCGGGAAAGCCCGTGTTCTCGTACTCGAGCAACTTGCTGCAGTACGACTGGGACGGCAACGGGGTCACGACGCGCGCCGAGCTCGACGCCGCGGCGTCGCACGGCGTGACCGCGCTCGGCGACCCGACGTCGTACCTCAGCAGCGTGTCGTACGCGCTCCAGGTGACGAGCGGAGACCAGTCCACGACCTTCTTCCACGAGGCCCAGCTGAGGAACAAGCGATGAGAAAACGGATGGCGAAGCTGTTGTCGGACCAGCGCGGCATCGCGATGGTGACCGTGATGTTCGTCGCCGCGGTGCTGACCGCGGTGTCGTCGACCGCGGTGTTCGTGTCGATCCGCGAGCTGCAGGCGGGCCACGACGACCGCCGGGCGACCGGCGCGCTCGCGGTGGCGGAGGCGGGCGTCGACCGCACGCTGGTCGAGATCAGACGCGGCGACGTCGACTGGAGCGACATCAGCATGTCGGGCTGTGCCGGCTACCCGGAGTTCCCGACGGTGACGGGAAGCGTGGGCGCGGGCGACACGTTCGAGGCGACGCTCGAGGTGTACGAGCCGGCCGCCACCAACCCGGCCGACCGCGTCGCGCCGGGCGCGTGCGCAGGGCGCGTGCCGCGCATCCCGCGCCCCGACGACCCGCAGTACTTCGTGATCGAGTCCACCGGCCGCATCCCGTCGGCCAAGCGCGTCGTGCGCCAGATCGTCTCGATCGCCGGCGTCGGGTTGCCCGTCGGGGTCTACGCCGACAACGTCACGCTCAACGGCACGCCGAACATGAGGGGCATCAGCCTCGTCACCAGGAGCGACGTCTACGGACGCGAGAAGCTGGGCTTCGTCGGCACGGACCCGTACTTCAGGATCGCCGACTTCTGGGGCGAGAGCGCGCCGAACGCGTCGCTCCAGGCCCCCGCCGGCGTTCACACGCTCGGCGTCATCAACTACGGCAAGGCGAACGGGCAGCAGACGATCGAGCACCCGCCGAGCCTCAACTGCGAGGCGAACGACCGGCGCGGGACGCGGGGGCAGTCGCTGTGGGACCAGAGCGGCAACGGCGGGCCGATCACCGAGACGTGCCCGACGTGGCCCGGCACCGCGTCGGAGGGCGGGCCCGCGGCGGGGACGTATCCGCCGACGTCGCAGATGTCGGCCGACGTGTTCGCGCGCACGACGCCTCGTCCCGAGCTGACCGACCAGGACTACCTCATGCTCCGTCAGGCCGCCAAGGACGAGGGCGTCTACTGCTTCATCGCCACGAGCGGCGCGTCGTCGTGCACGAAGAAGGGCGCGGCGTGGCCGATCAACGTCAACGCCAAGATCCAGGACGGCGACATCACCGGCCTGCCGACCAACTTCGTCGCGTACTTCGAGTTCGAGGACGCGTCGAAGGCGCTCACGACGAACGAGATCAAGTGGGGCGGCAACGTGTGGGCGTGCGGGCAGCGCTCGGCGGTGCTGATCGTTCGGCGCGGCAGCTTCCAGATCCAGGCCAACACGCGCGTGAACGGCGCCATCATCCTGCCCGAGGGCGGCATGCGCGACCAGGGCAGCTTCACGATCAACGGGACGATCATCGCCGACAGCTTCGACAACCTCGGCAACGGGACGTTCAGCCTCGACCCGTGCTGGCTCGACAACATGCCCGGCCCGTGGCTCGACGTCACGGCGCGCGGGTGGAGCGAGGTCGACCGCTAGACGCGCCGCCTCCCGCGGCCGGCGTCTCCACCGTTACGGTTGTAGCGCATTGTGTCTTCAGCGCGCTCACGTAAATAACAATGCTGTCACTCTCAAGGAGCGCGCTAGGGGGGACGAGATACACTCTTGACCGTTAGTGTGCACGCTTGTTGAATCAGATGCCCCTGTGTGCAAAGAGGACCGGCGCGCGGCGCCCGCGCCGCGAGGGGTCGAAAGGTGAGGTCGCATGCCAGGTGAGCTCGGGGAGCCCCTCCTGACGGTAGGGGAGGTCGCCAACCTCATGCGCGTCTCGAACATGACCGTGTACCGCCTCATCAAGTCCGGCCAGCTCGCCGCGATCCGCGTCGGCAAGAACTACCGCATACGGCGCGGCGACGTGGAGCGCTACCTCTCCGAGCGCGCCGTCAGGTTCGACGAGGAGCTGTGATGGCGCTGCGCGCCGGTCCGGCCATCGGCCTCGACATAGGCACCAGCGCGGTGCGGGCCGCGCACGTCGTGGCGACGCGCGGGGGCCGGGCGCTGCAACGCTTCGGTCAGGTCGCGCTCCCTCCGGGCGCGGTCGACAACGGGGAGATCCGCGACCCGGGCGCGGTGTCGGAGGCGATCGCGCAGCTGTGGAAGCGCGCCCGCTTCAGGTCCAAGCGCGTCGTCGTCGGAGTCGCGAACCAGCGCGTCGTCGTCCGCCAGGTCGACCTCCCGTACCTCGACGAGAAGGAGCTGCGCTCGTCGCTGCGGTACCAGATCTCCGACCACATCCCGATGCCCGTCGACGAGGCGGAGCTCGACTTCCAGGTCATCGACGACTTCGAGAACGAGGACGGCGAGCGGACCATGCGCCTGCTGCTCGTCGCCGCGGCGCGCGACATGCTCGACGGCTTCCTGTCGGCCGCGTCGGCCGGCGGCGTCGAGCCCGCCGGCGTCGACCTGACTCCGTTCGCGGTCGCGCGCGCGGTGAGTGCCGCGGCGCGCGGCGACGTCGGCGCGTCCGGGGCCGAGGCCATCGTCGACATCGGGGCCGGGATCACCAACATCGTCGTGCACGTCGGCGGCGAGGCGCGCTTCGTGCGCATCCTGCTCGTCGGCGGCAACGACGCGACCGAGGCGCTCGCGTCGGAGCTCGATCTTCAGCTCGACGAGGCGGAGGCGACCAAGCTCGACCTCGCCGGCGCCGTGGGCTCGCGCGAGGCGCGCGCGATCGTCGACGACCGCGTCGACGAGCTCGTCGGCGAGGTGCGTGGTTCGCTCGACTACTACCTGTCCCAGGACGACAGCGAGCCGATCGGCGGCGTCGTCCTGACCGGCGGCGGCTCGCTCACCGTCGGCCTCGAGGACCGCCTGCGGGCCACGCTGGACCTCGACGTCCGGCGCGGCCGGCCGCTCGCCGAGCTCGACGTGCGGCGTTCGGGCCTCACCGACGAGCAGGTCGCGCACGTGGAGCCGGTCGCGGCCGCGGCCGTCGGCCTCGCCCTGGGGGCGACGAAACGATGATGCGCCGCATCGACCTCCTGCCGGAGAGCTACGCCGCGCGGCGTCGTCACCGGCGCAACGTCGCGACGATCGTGATCGCGGCCCTCGTGGCGCTCGCGTTGCTCATCGGGTGGTGGGCGGTCCTGGGCGGGCAGATCTCGTCGGCGGAGTCGGAGCTCGCCGAGGTCCAGGCGCGCAACGACCGGCTCCGGTCGCAGATCGCGGAGCTGCGTCAGTTCGAGCTCCTCGAGCGGGAGGTCGAGACCAAGGAGCAGGCGCTCGCCACGGTCATGGAGGGCGACGTCGCGTGGCCCGTCGTGCTGACCGAAGTCGCCATGCTCGTGCCGGGCGAGATCTGGTTCGAGAACCTCACCGCGTCGGCCGGGCAGGCGGAGGGCGCGACGCAGGTGGGCACCGAGACCGCCCCGATCCGCGACACCACGCGGGCGGCGTTCGGACGCATCCAGTTCCAGGGCGCGTCGCTGTCGATGTCGGGTGTCGGCAAGTGGCTCGTGCGCCTGGCGTCCAGCGGCCGCTTCACGAGCGTCTACCTCAACAGCGCGGTGCGGGCCGAGGTCGAGGGTGCGACCGAGACGTTCGACTTCGACAGCACGGTCGAGCTGACTCGCCGGGCCGCCAGCGACCGCTTCGCGGGGGGCCGGCGATGAGGTCGCCGCGCGCCCAGATCGTCGTCGCGATCGTCGCGTCGATCGTCGTGCTGGCGCTGTTCTTCTTCATGTTCGTGTCGCCGCGGCGAGACCGCCTGTCCGAGGTGCGGGCCGAGATCGAGACGGCGCGCCAGGAGACCGTGACGCTGCAGGCGGAGCTCGACCGCCTTCAGGCGCTGCAGGACGACGCCGCCCGCCTCAACGCGCGCCTCGTCGAGGTCCGCAAGCTCGTGCCCGAGAACGACGAGCTCGCACAGTTCATCTTCCAGCTGCAGGACGAGGCCAACCGCGCCGGCGTGAGCTTCGTCCAGGTCACGCCCGAGCTCCCGAAGCCGCCGCCCGAGGGCGCCCAGCTCGCCGAGATCCGCCTCACGATCGGGGCGGAGGGCGGCTACTTCTCGATCCAGGACTTCGTGCGCCGCCTCTACGAGCTCGAGCGCGCGCTGCGCGTCGACATCCTCCAGATGGCCGGCACGCAGGACGTCGAGACCGGCGAGACGACCATCGACATGGAGGCGATCGCGCGCATCTTCTTCGAGATCCCGCCCGGGACGACGGTCGCGCCGCCCGCGACCGATCCGGCCGCGGAGCCGCCGGCACCCGAGGAGGCGGCGCCGTGAGCGACGACACGCGCACGTTCGCCGACGACGCGTCGTCCGGCGCGGGACGTCAACAGGTCCTGCTCGTCGTGGGCGGGCTCGTCGTCGTCCTCGCGGCCCTGTGGTTCCTGCTGCTCGGCGGCGGGGGCGGCGGCGACACCGCGGACGTCACGCCGCCGCCGAGCGCGACCGAGCCGGCGCCCGGCGACGGTGGCATCGTGCCCACGCCAGACGACGGCGGCGACGGCGGGCGGGCCGGGCGCGGCGACGGCGCGCCGGAGACGTTCGAGGTGTTCGCGTCGCGCGACCCGTTCGAGCCGCTCGTCGACACGACGCCCGACGACGGCGGCGGGGGCGGCGACGGCGACGGCGACGGCGATGGGGACACGGGCGACGGGGACACCGGTGACGGCGACGGGGACGGGGACGGGGACGGGGACGGGGACGGGGACGGGGACGGGGACGGGGACGGCGACGGCGACACCGGGAACGGGGACGGCGACGGGTCGACGGGCGATCCCGACGACACCGGCGGCCACCGCGTCACGCTCGTCGACGTGTTCACCGACGCCGACGGCGAGCGGGCACAGGTCAACGTCGACGGAACGGTCTACACCGTGGGCGAGGGCGAGCGCTTCGCCGACAACTTCCAGCTCGTGTCGGTCGACGGCACGTGCGCCACGCTGCTGTTCGGCGACGACGAGTTCACGCTCTGCGAGGGCGAGCAGATCGTCAAGTAGCGCGCCGCAGCCGATCGGCGGGAGGATAGGACGATGTCCCGGCTGCGCTACCTGACCGCGGGGGAGTCGCACGGCCCCGGCCTGGTCGCGGTCGTCGAGGGCCTGCCCGCGGGGCTCCCCGTGTCGCTCGACGCGCTGCGCCACGAGCTCGCCCGCCGCCGCCACGGCCACGGCCGCGGCCCCCGCATGCGCGTCGAGCGCGACGAGGTCGAGGTCGTCGCCGGCGTGCGCGGCGGCGCGACGCTCGGGAGCCCGGTCGCGATCGCGATCCGCAACTCGGAGTGGGCCGACAAGTGGGCGCACGTCATGCCGGTCGAGGGCGCGGCCGGGGGCCGGCCATTGACGCGTCCGCGGCCCGGCCACGCCGACCTCGCCGGCATGCTCAAGTACGACTTCGACGACGCGCGCAACGTCCTCGAGCGCGCCAGCGCGCGCGAGACCGCGGCCCGCTGTGCCGCCGGAGTGCTCGCCAAGGCGCTGCTCGAGCGCGCCGGCGTCGCGGTCGTGTCGCACGTCGTGCGGATCGGCGCCGCCGCGGCCCCGCACGACGCGCCGCGCCCCGGCCCCGGCGACGGCGCGCGTGTCGACGCGTCGCCGGTTCGCTGTCTGCACGACGGCGCGTCCGCCGCGATGGTGGCCGAGATCGATCGCGCCGCGGCGGACGGCGACTCGCTCGGCGGGGTCGTGGAGGTCCTCGCGTACGGGGTTCCGGCGGGGCTCGGGAGCCACGTGCACTGGGACCGCAAGCTCGACGGGCGGCTCGCGGGGGCCGTGATGGCCGTCCCCGCCATCAAGGGCGTCGAGCTGGGCGACGCGTTCGACGTCGCGGCGCGGCGAGGCTCGCAGGCGCACGACGAGATCGAGCCCGGCCTCGGGCGCGCGACGGACCGCGCCGGCGGCACCGAAGGGGGCATGACGATCGGCGGACCGCTGCGGATCCGCGCCGCGATGAAGCCGCTGTCGACCCTCAAGCGCAGGCTGCGCACCGTCGAGATGGCGACGGGCGAGGCCGCCGAGGCGTTCCAGGAGCGAACCGACACGTGCGCGGTCCCGGCCGCCGCGGTCGTGTGCGAGGCGGTCGTCGCGCTCGTGCTCGCCGACGCGCTGCTGGAGTCGTTCGGCGGCGACACCGTCGACGACCTCGACGCCGCGGTCGCGCGCTACCGCGCCCGGCTCGCGCGCCGCGGCGCCGGCCCCGCGGTCACCGGCGCGCCGACCGAGGGCCCGTGATCGTCCTCGTCGGCTTCATGGGGGCCGGCAAGTCGACCGTCGGCCCGCTCGTCGCGCGCCGGCTCGGCCTTCCGTTCGTCGACGTCGACCGCGTCGTGGAGGAGCGCGCCGGCGCGCCGGTCGCGGAGCTGTTCGCGACGCGCGGCGAGGACGCGTTCCGGGCGCTCGAGTCCGCCGCGGCCGCAGACGCGCTGGACCGCGACGACGGCGTCGTGGCGCTCGGCGGCGGCGCGCTCGGCGACGACGCCACCCGGGCGCAGCTGCGCGACCACACCGTCGTGTACCTGCGCGCGCCGTACGAGGAGCTCGTCGCGCGCATCGGCAACCCGTCGTCGCGCCCACTGCTCGCGCGCGGCGACGCGCGCGCTCTGTGGGCGGCCCGGGGGCCGGTCTACGAGCGCGTCGCGGACATCGTGGTCGACACCGCGGCGCGCGACGCGCACGACGTCGCGCGCGAGGTCGCGGCGCGCGCCGAGGTGGCCGCGGTGCGCCGTGTGGTCGTCGGGCTGCGCGAACGCGCCTACGAGGTCGCCGTGGGGCATGGGATCGCGGCGCGCGTCGCGCGCTGGCTCCCCGACGAGCGCGGCGACGCTGCGTTCGTCGTCACGCACCCGGAGCTCGCGCGCCACGCCGCCGCCGTGCGGTCGTCGCTCGAGGCCGCCGGCATGCGCGTGCACGCGCTCGAGGTGCCGGCCGGCGAGGGGTCGAAGTCGCTCGCCACCGCGCAGGCGCTCTACTCCGAGCTCGCGCGGCGCGCCGCACACCGCGACGACGTCGTCGTGTCCGTCGGCGGAGGAGTGGTCTGCGACGTCGCGGGGTTCGTCGCGTCGACCTACAACCGCGGCATGCAGATCGTCCACGTCCCCACGACGCTGCTCGCGCAGGTCGACGCCGCGATCGGCGGCAAGACCGGCGTCAACCTCCCGCACGGCAAGAACCTCGTCGGCACGTTCCACCAGCCGCACGCGGTCGTGTGCGACGTCGCCACGCTGACGACGCTGCCCGACGCCGAGCTTCGCAGCGGGCTCGCCGAGGTCGTCAAGTACGGCCTGATCGCGGATCCGTCCCTTCTGGAGCGCGTCGTCTCCGGCGCCGACGCGCTGCTGGCGCGCGACGCCGCCGTCCTCGGCGACGTCGTCGCCGCGTCGGCCGCCATCAAGGCGGGCGTCGTGGCGGCCGACGAGCGCGAGGCCGGGGTCCGGGCGCATCTCAACTACGGGCACACGTTCGCGCACGCGCTCGAGACCCTGCGCGGGCACGGCGAGCTGCGCCACGGCGAGGCGGTCGCCGTCGGTATGATGGCCGCCGCCCACCTCGCTCGAGTGCTCGAGCGAATCGACGACGCCGACGTCGACGTCCACCGGCGAGCGCTGGAGTCGGTCGGCCTCCCCGTGAGCGCGTCGCTCGAGTTGCGCGACCTCGAGTCCGCGTGGGTGCGCGACAAGAAGTTCCGCGGGACGGTGCGGTTCGTGCTGCTCGCGGGCGTAGGCAAGCCCGAGGCGGGGATCGCGGCCCCCCGCGACGCGCTCGAGCGGGCGCTGGAAAGGTTGGCGCGATGAACGTGCTCGTGATCCACGGGCCGAACCTGAACCTGCTCGGATCGCGCGAGCTCGCGGTCTACGGGCCGCACACGCTCGCCGAGGTCGACGAGCGCCTGCGCGCCGCGGCCGCGGCGCTCGGCATCGACGTCGACGCGCGCCAGACGCAGCGCGAGGGCGAGATCGTCGAGTGGCTGCACGAGGGCATCGGGCGCGTCGGCGGCGCGCTGCTGAACCCCGCGGCGTACTCGCACACGAGCCGCGCGATCGCCGACGCGCTGCGCGCGCTCCCGTACCCGGTCGTCGAGGTGCATCTGTCCAACATCCACGCGCGCGAGCCGTGGCGGCGGCACTCGGTCACAGCGGAGGCGGCGCGCGGGGTCGTCGCCGGGTTCGGGCCGTGGTCGTACGTCGCGGCGCTGCACGCGCTGCGCGGCATAGTCGAGGAGGAATGATGGACTACGAGGGACGGATTGCACGGCTCGCGGCGCGCCTGTCGGACGCGCACGTCGACGCGCTGCTGGTCACGAACCTCACCAACGTGCGCTACCTGACCGGCTTCTCGGGCACCAACGCGCAGCTGCTCGTGACGCCCGGCGGCGCGACGTTCCTCACCGACCCGCGCTACCGGGCGCGCGCCGCCGACCTCGTACGGGGGGCGGACGTCGCGATCTACTCCAACCCGACGACCGGCGGGCTCACCGGCGAGCTGCCGGCCCACGTCGCGCGCGCGTCCGCGGCGCGCGTCGGAGTCGAGGCCGCGACGATGACCATCGCGGTGCGCGACGCGGTCGCCGCGGCGTTGCCCGACGTCGAGATCGCCCCGACGCACGGCCTCGTCGAGGACCTGCGGCGGGTCAAGGACACGGAGGAGATCGCGCTCGTGCGCGAGGCCGTCCGCCTCGCCGACGAGACGTTCGAGCGCGTCCTCGACCGCGTCGTCCCCGGCGTCACCGAGGCCGAGATCGCGCTCGAGATCGAGGTCGCGGCGCGGCGCGCCGGGGGCGACGGCGTGTCGTTCGACCCGATCGTCGGCTCCGGCCCCCTGTCCGCGCACATCCACCACACCGCGAGCGACCGCGTCCTCGAGCTCGGCGACGTCGTGCTGCTCGACCTCGGCGCGCGCCTCGACGGCTACTGCTCCGACCTCACGCGCACGGTCGTGCTCGGCCCCGCGCCCGACGACGTCGCCGAGCTCTACGACGTCGTCCTGCGCGCGCAGACGGCGGGGATCGAGGCGGTGCGCGCCGGCGCGGTCACCGGAGACGTCGACCGCGCCGCGCGCGGTGTGATCGCGGACGCGGGCCACGGGGAACTGTTCGGACACGGGCTCGGACACGGCGTCGGTCTCGACATCCACGAGGCCCCGCGCCTGTACGAGCCGGGCACCGACACGCTGCGCGCCGGCGACGTCGTGACCGTCGAGCCGGGCGTGTACGTGCCCGGGCGCGCCGGCGTTCGCATCGAGGACTGCGTGCTCGTCGGCGACGACGGCGGCGAGGTGCTGGGCAAGGCTCCCAAGGACCGACTCGTCGAGCTGCGAAGGGGACCGTCATGATCTCGACCAACGACATGCGGCCGGGCCAGTCGCTCGACCTCGACGGTCAGCTGTTCACGATCGTCGACTACCAGCACGTCAAGCCCGGCAAGGGCCAGGCGTTCGTCAAGACCAAGCTCAAGAATGTCAAGACGGGCGCGGTCGTGGACAAGACGTTTCGCGCCGACGAGAAGGTCAACCTCGCGGTGCTCGACAAGCGCGAGATGCAGTACCTCTACGAGGACGACGCCGGGCTCGTGTTCATGGACAACGAGACCTACGACCAGGTCCACGTCGACCCGGGCCTGCTCGGCGACGCGCGCAAGTTCCTGAGCGACGGGACGGTGTGCCTCGTGCCGGTGTACCAGGGGACGCCCGTGGGGGCCGAGCTCCCGGTGACCATCGAGCTCGAGGTCGTCGAGACGGAGCCCGGGTTCAAGGGCGACCGAGTGTCGGGCGCGCTCAAGCCCGCGACGGTCGAGACGGGTGCGATCGTGCAGGTGCCCCTGTTCGTCGAGAAGGGCGCGCGCATCAAGGTCGACACGCGCTCCGGCGAGTACCTGTCGCGGGCGTAGGCGTGACCGGCGGCCTGTGAGAGAGCGCCGGATGGCGCGCCGTCTCGCGCTCGACGTGCTCTACGAGGCCGACATCCGCGCGATCGCACCGAGCGCCGCGCTCGCGGCGCGCGGCGAGGGCGACTGGGTCGTCGCAGGCTCCGACGACGGCGGCGCGCCCGACGAGAGCGCCGCCCCGGACGCGGTCGCGTACGCCCGCCGCCTCGTCGCCGGCGTCGAGGACCACCTCGCCGAGGCCGACGCGCTCATCGCGCGCTACGCGGAGGACTGGGCCGTCGACCGCATGCCCGTCGTCGACCGCAACGTGGTGCGCCTCGCGCTGTTCGAGCTGCTGTGGAGCGACGGCGTCCCGGTCGCGGTCGCGATCAACGAGGCGGTCGAGCTCGCCAAGTCGCTGTCGACCGACGACTCCGGGCGCTTCGTGAACGGCTTGCTCGGGCGCATCGTCGAGCGCGAGCTTCGCTGAGCGAGCCCCTGTTCGCGCCGCGCGCGGCGCGCTAGTATCCCGGCCGAGACGGAAAGGGACGGGGTGACGCTCGAAGCGGTCTACTGGCTCGTGCTGGCGGTGGGGCTCGGCATGCTGGTGCTCGCGCTCGTCGTCGGCGACCTCTTCGACTTCCTCGACTTCGACCTCCCGGGCACCGACGTCTCCGTCGCGCCCGTCTTCTTCGCGGCCACGGCCGCGTTCGGCGCCGGCGGCCTGCTCGGCCTCCAGGCGTTCGACCTGTCCGACGGCGGCTCGCTGCTGTCGGGCCTCGGCACCGGCGCCGTCGTCGGCGCGCTGACCGCGGCGCTGTTCGCCGCGCTGCGACGCCAGGAGGCGACCGGCGGCTTCGACAAGGGCCAGCTCGTGGGCGTCCGCGGCCGCTGCACCGTCGCGCTCGCCCCCGGCCGCGTGGGGCGCGTGACGGTGCGCCACGAGGGGATGTCGCGCTCGTTCGCGGCGACCGCCGCCGAGGCGATCGCGGTCGGCGAGGAGATCGTCGTCGAAGACGTCATCGGCGGTTCGCTGACCGTCGCCCCCGCGCGCGGACGCGCGGCGGCCGAGCAGCCACCCGCCGACGCGTGACGGGTCGTCGTACAGGAAAGGGGCGGACGTGATTCCCGAGAGCTTCCCGCTGGTCGTCGTCGCGCTGATCGCGCTCGTCGTCGTCGTGTTGGCGTTCGCGGCGAGCCGCTACAAGGTCGCCAAGCCCAACGAGGCGCTCATCATCGCCGGGTCGAGGCGCTCCGTCGGCGGCATCCGCGTCGTCGTGGGCGGCGGTGCGATCGTCTATCCGCTCGTCAACGTGGCGAAACGCATCTCGCTCGAGGTCCAGTCGATCGGCGTCGGGCTCACGGGCGCCGTCACGAGCCAGGGCGTGCCGGTCGCGGTCGAGGGCATCGTCAACGTCAAGATCGCCGACGACGAGGACTCCATCCGCCAGGCCGCGCAGCGCTTCCTCGACAACCAGGCGCGCATCCCCGACATCGTGCGCAACGTCATGGAGGGCTCGCTGCGCACGATCATCGGCCAGCTCACCGTCGAGCAGCTGATCCAGGACCGCGAGGTGTTCGCGTCGCGCGTCCAGGAGGTCGCCAACTCCGACCTCGAGGGCACCGGGCTCGCGATCGACGTCTTCATCATCCAGTCGATCGCCGACTCGGAGCAGTACATCGAGAACCTCGGACGCAGGGCCGCCGCCGAGGTCCGGCGCGACGCGGAGATCGCCGAGGCGTCGACGACGCGCGAGGCGCGCGAGAAGCAGGAGGCGGCGCGCCAGGCGATTCTCGAGGCGGAGAAGGCGACGCGCCTGCGGGAGCAGTCGATCCGCCAGGAGGTCGCGAGCGCCGAGGCGCGCGCCGACCAGTCGAAGCCGCTCGCCGAGGCCGAGGCGCGCAAGGAGGTCGTGCTCACCGAGACCGAGGTCGCCGAGCTCGTCGCGCGCCGGCGCGACCGCGAGCTCGACGCGGAGATCCGCCGGACCGCCGACGCCGAGCGCTACGCCGCCGAGCAGCGCGCCGAGGCGGCGCGCTACGCCGCGGTCGCGGAGGCCGAGGCGCGCGCCGCGGCGGTGAGGGCCGAGGCGCAGGCGGACCGCGACCGCAGGCTGCTCGAGGCGGAGGCCGAGCGCGCCAACCTCGAGGCGGTCGCGGCCGGCAACGCCTACCAGGAGCGGGAGATCGGCGTCGCGCGCGCCGACGCGACGCGCGCGGTGGGCGAGGCCGAGGCCGACGCGATGGCCAAGAAGGCCGAGTCGTACAAGCAGTACGAGGACGCAGCCACGCTCGACCTGCTCGTGTCGCGCCTTCCGGAGGTGGCGCGGGCCGTCGCCGAGCCGATCGGCCACGTCGGCAGCATCACGGTGATCGACACCGACGGCGCCAACAAGATCACGCAGATGGCGTCGAACACGATGCACCAGATCGACGCGGTGCTGGAGTCGTTCACCGGCTCGAGCCTCAGCACGCTGATCGCCCGCGTGCTCGAGGAGGGGTCGACGCGGCGCGACGGCGCGGGGGCCGCCCCGGCGCCACCGCCGGCCTCGTAGCGGCACACGCGCCTGCGCCCCGGGTGTGCGCGCCGCGCGGGGCGTCTGTCTGTGTAATCATGTAAGCATGACGACACACGAGCACGACCTCGACCTCGCCGGGTGGTTCGCCGGACGGCTGCCCGGCGGGTGGTTCACCGGCCCCCCCGAAGTCACCGCCGACCGCGACGAGGTCCTCGTCGTCGGGACGCTGGCCGACGTCGACCTCGGGCCGGACGCGTCCGACGACGCCCGCGCCAGCGCCCGCCGCGGCCGCATCCAGGGCTTTCGCGACGAGACGCGCGACGCGCGCATCCGCATCGCCCGCGACGCCGAGCGCCGCTTCGGACGCAAGGTCTCGTGGGGCGCCCAGTGCGGCGACGTGCGCGAGCTGTTCACCACCGTCGGCCTCCCGGTGATGACCCGGCTCCGGATGCCCGAGCGCCGCGTGCTCGACACGCTCGTCGACGCGGGGGTCGCGCGCAGCCGCAGCCACGCGCTCGCGTGGTGCGTCCGGCTCGTGGCCGACAACGAGGGCGAGTGGATACGGCGCCTGCGCGACGCGCTCGTGTCGGTCGAGCAGGTGCGCGCCGAGGGGCCGGGCTCGAAGGCGGGCTGAGCGTGCGCGCCGCCGACGCGTTCGGCGCCCCGCTCGAGGTCGGGGCCGCGGACGAGGCACTCGACGCGTACTCGCGCGTCGTCACGTCGGTCGCCGACACGCTCGTGCCGTCGGTCGCGAGCCTGCGCGTGAGCCGGCGCGTGCGCGGCGGGCGCGTCGCCGACGGTGCCGGCAGCGCGGTCGTCGTCACGCCCGACGGCCTCATGGTGACCTCGGCGCACGTCGTCGCGGGCTCGGACCGCGGGAGCGCGACGTTCGCCGACGGGCGCGAGCTCGCGTTCGACGTCGTCGGCGCCGACGCGCTCTCGGACCTCGCCGTGATCCGCGCCGCCGGCGGCGACCTCACTCCGGCGACGCTCGGCGACGCCGACCGGCTGCGCGTCGGCCAGCTGGTCGTCGCGGTCGGCAACCCGATGGGGTTCTCGGGCACGATCACCGCAGGCGTCGTGAGCGCGCTCGGCCGCTCGCTGCCGACCCGCGCCGGCTCGCACCTGCGCCTGGTCGAGAACGTGATCCAGACCGACGCGGCGCTCAATCCCGGCAACTCCGGCGGCGCGCTCGCCGACGGCCGCGGCCGCGTCGTCGGCGTCAACACCGCGGTCGCGGGGCACGGTCTCGGTCTCGCGGTGCCGGTCAACGAGGCGACGCTGCGGATCCTCGGAGCGCTCGTGCGCGACGGACGCGTGCGGCGCGCGTACGTCGGCGTCGCGGGGGGCCGCCGGCCGCTTCCGCCGCGCGTCGCCGCCGCTACGGGCCACACGCACGGCGTGGAGATCGTTGAGGTCGTGCCCAACAGCCCCGCGGCGAGAGCGGGCCTGCGGTCCGAGGACCTGATCCTCGACGTCGACGGCGTCGCGGTCGCCGACGCGACCGACCTCCAGCGCCTGATGACGTCCGACGCGATCGGCCGCTCGATGCGCGTGCGCGTCATGCGCGGCCACGACGTCACGACCGTCACGCTGACGCCCTCGGAGCTCGCCGCGTAGCGGCGCCCCGCTGCGTGTGATGCCGGGCGGGGCGGGTCGAGGCCGCTCCGCGCCGGTCGGTTTAGCGACACCCGATGCGGTATCATCCGGGCATGACGGCGTGGGCCGGAAACCTGATACGCATCGCCCGCCACCGGCAGGCGCTGTCGCAGCGTGAGCTCGCACGCCGCGCCGGCACGTCGCAAGCCGCGATCGCCGCGTACGAGTCCGGGCGGCGTTCGCCGACGCTGGACACGCTCTCGCGCATAGTGCGCGCCGCCGGGTTGGACCTGCGCGTGCGCATGGAGCCGCTCGACGACCACGACGACTTCGTCCGTCGCTACGAGGCCGCCCTTCCGGCAGACGTCGTCGCGGCGTGGCGCCGGCGCGACCGCGAGCTCGTCGAGCAGGCGCGTAGGGAGCGGCGCCCCGCGACCCGCGCGCGAGAGTGACCGGCGACCTCACGCCGGTCGCCTTCGAACGCATCGTCGACGCCCTCAACGAGCGCGGGGTCAGGTACGTCGTCATCGGTGGTCTCGCGGCTCTGCTGCAGGGCGTTCCGCTCCCGCGCACGGCCGACGTCGACATCACGCCGGCCCCCGACGTCGAGAAGAAGCGGCGTCTGGCGCACGCGCTGCGCGATCTCGACGCGAAGCTGCGGGTGCCGGGGTCCGACGAGCCCTTCGATGTCCGTCTGGACGAGCGGACCTTCACCGACATGGTCACCATGACGTTCGTGACGCGCTTCGGGCCGTTCGATGTCGCGTTCGTTCCCGACGGCACGCGCGGCTTCGACGATCTCGCGCGCAACGCGCGCGTGGTCGAGCGCGAGGGAGTAGCCATTCCCGTCGCCGCGCTCGAGGACATCGCTCGGTCGAAGGAGGCCGCCGGGAGGGAGAAGGACGCCGCTCACCTCGTCGTGCTGCTCGATTACTTGGAGCGCGACGCGACGCGTCCGCGTGGCGCAACGGACACCGAGGCCTAGCCGGCGCCCTTGCGGACGCAGTGCCACACCTTGCCCATCGCGGCCCCCGGGAACGCGGCCGCGAAGATCGGCTCGTCGCGGCGCTCCGCGAACGCGTCCGAGAGCTCCTTGGCCGGGTCGCGGTTGTCGTCGATCGTGTAGCCGACGAGGAAGTCGGCGACGTCCTCGGGCGTGATGCCGTTGGCGGCCATGACGTCGCGGTCGAGCCAGAAGCCGGTCGAGCGCTCGTCCTGGATGAGCTCGTCGGCGGCGAGCCCGAAGTGCGCCGCGGTGTGGGCGCGGAGGCGCTGCATGTGGATGGGGAACCCTTGCTTCGACGGCAGGTCGGGGGCGGGCCCGTGGTCGGCGGTGAGCGCGAGGACCCACTCGCCGCGGCCCACCTCGCGGTCGAGGAAGCGCACGAGCTCCGCGAGCTGCGCGTCGGAGTAGCGGATGATCGACTCCATCTCCGGCGACAGCAGGCCGTAGTCGTGGCCGACGGCGTCGATGTGCTTGTAGTTGGTGAACACGAGGTCGGGGACGTCGTCGTCGCCGAGGCCCTCGCGCCGCACGAGCGCCTTCAGCATCGCGGTCTGGCGCAGCGCCCACACCGGGCTCGCGCGCTGCGACTCGACCTCGGCGAGGTCGGCGCCGCCGAGCCACCTGCCGTCGCGCCGGCCGTCGGCGGCGTCGACCGCGCGCACGTGCTGCCGCAGCCCCGGGAAGTCGGCGAGGTAGCCCGGCAGCGAGTAGTACGCGGGGTTGGTGACGATGCTCGCGTCCTCCTCGACGATCGCGGCGACGTCCTTGTCGCCGCCGGGCAGATGCGCGCCGTGGCCGATCATGCCGAGGTGCCACGTCTTGTAGCCGAACATGACGACCTTGGAGGCGTTGGCGGTCGCGGCGTCGTAGAGGTCGGCGAGCGCGGGCACGGCGATGTATTTGGGCGAGCGGCCCTCGTAGCTCGACACGACCTCGTCGCCGTCGCGCACGGGGATGTCGACGATGCCGTGCTGCTTGGGGAACGTGCCGGTGCCGATCGACGCGTGGATCGGCGGCGTGACCGACGGCGATGAGCCGGCGATCGCGTTCGTGACCGACGTGCCGCGGTCCATCAGCGCGCGCAGGCGCGGCCACGCGTCGGGCCACGTCTCGAGTCCGCTCCACCCGCCGCCGTCCCACACCACCGTGAGCACGAGGCGGGGCGGCTCGGG
>DASZZZ010000004.1:0-13431 GCA_036260375.1 Actinomycetota bacterium | reverse complement strand
GGTAGACCCACAGTGCGACCAGCCCGGCGGGGGCGAACGCGAAGACGGCCGTGAGGGGGACGAGCCACGCCACGTTCGACCGGATCCACCGTGCGCGGCGCCGCGCCGCGGCCTCGCCGGCGGCCAGCGCGGCCTCCTCTGCGAGGATCCGGTCGAGCGCGGTGCCGCTGCGCACCTCGGCCCCCGCGGTCGACGTCAACAGCGCGCGCGGGAACACGAGGCGGACCTCGACGAACTGCCCCGGCGGGACGTTCTCTGCGAGGACCGACGCTCCGCGGCCGTCCTCGCGCAGCTCGGTCCCTCCGTCGACGCCGGCCGCGTGTCCCCACACGCGCACGGTCCCGGGGGCCGGGCGCGGCAGGGTGACGTCGCCGGTGAGACGTCCGAGCTCGACGTCCCATTCGTCGCCCCACAGCTGCAGGTACACGTCGACCACGTCGTCCCACGCCTCCGCGACGCCGGTGAGCGTGTAGGCGACGGTGAACGACCTCGTCTCGTCCGCGGCTGCGTAGTGCCACAGGATCCGGACGCCGCCGTCGACGGCGGTCGTGCCGAACGTCCCGGGTTCCCCCTCGCTCCCTATGTCCGCCGGCGCACCGGGCCGGTAGGAGACGCCGTCCTCGGACACGGCCGGGTCGACGAGGAGCTCGCCGTCCCGCAGCGGGATCTCGCGGAACCCGCCCCTGAACCGGCCGGTGAAGCTGTACGTGATGTGCTCGGTGACGCGGATCGATCCGTCGGGCAGCACGCGGGCCTCGACGTGGGCGGCCGGCAACGAGAACTCCCTCGCCACGGCAACGCCTGCGCCGAGCACGAACACGACGGCTGCCGCCGCGGCAACGACGAAAGCACGGCGCATCCGGCTGCTAACCTCCGAGGCCTAGGGTGGACACACCCTAATCATCCAGACGCGCCGCCCGAGGGGTTTGCTCCGAGCCGGTGCGGCCGCGACGGCCAACTTTGCGACGGGAAGTGAGACGAGTGCCCAACAGAGTCCTGATCATCGGCTGGGACGGCGTCGACTGGAAGATCCTCCAGCCGATGCTCGACGCCGGCGAGCTGCCGAACCTCCAAGCCCTCGTCGACAAGGGCGCCTACGGCGACTGCCTGTCGACGGTGCCCTCCCACTCGTGGTGCGCGTGGCCGTCGTTCATGACGGGCCTGAACCCCGCCGGGCACGCGGTGTTCGACATCCTCGAGCACAAGCCGGGGGCCACGAAGAGGCTCCCGGTCACGTACAAGTCGATCAAGAACCGCACGATCTTCGAGGACTTCACCGACGCGGACAAGACGTCGCTGGCGATCAACATCCCGCTGACGTTCCCGCCGCCGATGATCAAGGGCAAGGTGATAGGCGGCGGCGTCCTGCCGGCGAGCCGGTCGTACACGCACCCGGTCGAGCTCCAGCAGGAGCTCGACGCGAACGCCCCGTTCCCCGTAAACGGCATGAGCTGGACTACGTTCCGCAACCGCCCCGAGGCGTTCCTCGAGGAGTGCGCCGAGATCACGGCCAAACGCCAGCGAGCGTTCGAGTACCTCATGGACACGACCGAGTGGGACTTCGGCGTGCTCGTGTACGTGTCGACCGACCGGATCCAGCACTGCCTGATGGAGTACATCCACCCCGAGCACCCCGCATACCCCGAGATGAAGGACACGGGCGTCGCGAAGCAGGCGCGCGCCGTCTACCAGCAGCTCGACGACGGCCTTGCGAAGCTGCTCGAGCGCACCACCGACGACGACCTGGTGATCTTCATGTCCGACCACGGACATCAGGCGTGCACGCGCGCGGTGACGATGGACCGCGTGCTGCAGCACCTCGGCTACCTCGAGTTCGGGCGCGGCTCGTTCGCGTTCAACCTCATCCGCTGGGGGCCGGGCCGCCGCATCGCGCGCCGGATCTACGACCTGCTCAAGCTCCACGGCCGCATCTCGATCCCTGCGTCGCCGATCGAGTGGGGCAAGACGAAGGCCTACACGAGCGTGGTCTCGACGGGCGAGGGAGTGTCGGTGAACCTGAAGGGCCGCGAGCCCGGCGGCACCGTCGACCCGAAGGACTTCGAGAAGGTCCGCGAGGAGGTCAAGGCGGCCCTCGAGGCATTCCGCGACCCGGGCAACGGACAGCCCCCGATCGCGAAGATCTACCGGAAGGAGGAGATCCTCCACGGGCAGTTCTTGGACACGGCCCCCGACCTCCTCCTCGTCCCCGCGCCCTTCTACTCGCTGACGCACGCGAAGTCGATGGTCGAGGAGGCCGACTGGATGTCGGGTGACCACCGGCTCGAAGGCGTGATCGTCGCGACGGGGCCGGAGGTCACACCGGGGCCGTTGAAGGAGACCGCGGAGCTGATCGACCTCGGGCCCACGTCGATGGCAGCTCTGGGCGTCCCCAGCGCGATCCCGCGCGACGGCAAGGTCCTGGAGACCCTCGTCGGCCCCGGCAAGTCGTTGGAGGTCCGTTCGGGCGGCGACGCCGGCCGCGCCACCACGGTCGACGAGTCCGGGCTCAACGAACAGGAAGAAGGAGAGATCGAGGACCACCTCCGTGGCCTCGGCTACGTCGAATAGGAGATTTCCTTGCGCGCACGCAGGTCTTGTCTTTCGGTGCCGGGCTCGAGCCCGAAGATGCTGGCGAAGGGGCCGACGCTCCCCGCCGACATGGTGTTCATGGATCTCGAAGACTCCGTGGCGCCGCTCGCGAAGGAGGAGGCGCGCGGCAACGTCGTCGACGCGCTGAAGAACAACGACTGGGGCGACAAGACGGTCGTCGTCCGCATCAACTCGATCGACACGCAGTGGGCCGCGGACGACCTCAAGACGGTCGTCGAGGCGGCCGGAAGCTACCTCGACTGCATCATGATCCCGAAGGTCCAGGCCGCCGACGAGGTGAAGTTCGTCGACCACATGCTCCGCATGATCGAGACGAACGTAGGCCTCGAGAAGCGGATCGGCATCGAGGCCCAGATCGAGACCGCCACGGGTCTCAAGAACGTCTACGAGATCGCACACGCCTCGGACCGGATGGAGACGCTGATCTTCGGTCCGGCCGACATGAGCGCATCGCTCGGCCTCCCCACGGTCACGGCCGGCCTCCCGATGCCGGGATATCCCGGCGACCACTGGCACTGGGTGCTCGAGACGATCCTCGTCGCGGCCCGCGACGCCGGCCTCCAGGCCATCGACGGCCCGTACCTGCTGATCAAGGACCTCGACGGCTTCCGCGAGATGGCGATGCGCGCCCGGGCCCTCGGCTACGACGGGAAGTGGGCGCTGCACCCGGGCCAGATCGACGTGCTCAACGAGGTCTTCACGCCGACGCAGGACGAGTACGACAAGGCGGAGGCGCTGCTCGAGGCGTACAAGCACGCGACCGAGGTCGACCGTCGCGGCGCCGTTATGTTCGGCAACGAGATGATCGACGAGGCATCGCGCAAGATGGCGGTCCAGTTCGCGGAACGGGGCCGCGCCGCCGGGATGTCGCCGGCGAAGAAGCTCGAGGACTTCCAGGCCGAGTGGGAGACCAAGGCGTGATCGAGCTCACCGACGTCCAGAAGACCATCGTCGAGACCGTCCGCGACTTCGTCGACAACGAGGTCATCCCCGTCGCGGACGAGATGGAGCACCGCGACGAATACCCCGAGAAGATCGTCGAGGGCATGAAGGAGATGGGGCTGTTCGGCCTCACCGTCCCGGAGGAATACGACGGCATCGGGGAGTCGCTCACGACCTACGCGCTCACGGTCGTCGAGCTCGCCCGGGGCTGGATGAGCCTCTCTGGCGTGCTGAACACGCACTTCATGGGCTGCTATCTCATCAACAAGTTCGGCACCGACGAGCAGAAGCAGCGGCTGCTGCCGAAGATGGCGACCGGCGAGATGCGCGCTGCCCTCGCGATGTCCGAGCCGGAGGCCGGGTCCGACGTACAGGCGATCCGCACGAAGGCGATCCGCGACGGCGACCACTACGTGTTGAACGGTCAGAAGATGTGGCTGACGAACGGGCTGCGGTCGAGCATCGTGATGACGCTCGTCAAGACCGACCCCGAGGCCGATCCGCCCCACAAGGGGATGAGCATGCTGATCGTCGAGAAGGAGCCGGGCGTCGCGCAGCCGGCACCGGGGCTCGACGTCGGCAAGAACATCGAGAAGCTCGGGTACAAGGGCGTCGAGACGACCGAGATGACGTTCTCGGACCACCGCGTGCCGGTGAGCGCGCTGCTCGGCACGGACGAGGGGCAGGGGTTCCGGCAGGTGCTCGACGGGATCGAGATCGGGCGCGTCAACGTCGCCGCGCGTGCGGTCGGCGTCGCGACGCGCGCGTTCGAGGAGGCGATCCGCTACGCGCAGCAGCGCAAGGCGTTCGGCGCCGCTATCGCGCGTCACCAGGCGATCCAGATCCACCTCGCCGAGATGGGGACGACGCTCGAGGCGGCGCGTCTGATGCTGCTCCAGGCGGCGGAGAAGAAGTCGGCCGGCGAGCGCAGCGACCTCGAGGCGGGCATGGCGAAGCTGTTCGCGTCGGAGGCGTGTCACGAGATCTGCCTCAAGGCGCTGCGCGTGCACGGCGGCTACGGGTACTCGAAGGAGTTTACCGTCGAGCGCCTCTACCGCGACGCCCCGTTCCTGTTGATCGGCGAGGGCACCTCCGAGATCCAGAAGCTCGTGATCGCGCGGCGCCTGCTCGAGAAGCACAGGATCTGAGGCGCGGGCGGGCGTTGCCCGTCGCGGCGCCTAGACTCGGTCGCGATGCGCTTCGGGCTTGCGCTGCCCCACTACGACACCAGCCTCGCCGGCGCGCCGGCGTCGTGGGACGGCGTCGCGCGCGTCGCGCGCGCGGCGGAGCACTCGGGCTGGGACTCGGTATGGGTGTCCGACCACCTGTTCCTCGACTGGGGCAAGTACGGAGGCCCCGCCGACGTCCAGGGGTCGCTCGAGTGCTGGACGACGATGAGCGCGCTCGCGGCCGTCACCGAGCGCGTCCGGATCGGGTCGCTGGCGCTGTGCAACGACCTACGCAACCCTGCGCTCGTCGCCAAGATGGCCGCGACGCTCGACGTGCTGTCGGGCGGCCGCGTCGACGTCGGCCTGGGGGCCGGATGGTACGAGCCCGAGTACCGCGCCGCGGGCATCCCGTTCGAGCGCGCCGGCACGCGCATCCGTCGGCTCGGCGAGGCGGCCGAGATCGCGGGGCGGATGCTGGCCGGCGAGGAGCTGACGTTCGCCGGCCGCCACTACCGGGTCGACGCCGCGATCTGCACGCCGCAGCCGGTGCAGCGGCCGCGGCCCCCGATATGGGTCGGCGGCAAGGGCGACCTGCTCCTGGAGACGGCCGTGCGCGTCGCCGACGGATGGAACTTCTCGTGGCTCGGCTCGTTCGAGACCTACCGCGAGCGCACCGCGACCGCCGACCGCCTGTGCGAGAAGGCCGGGCGCGACCCGGCGTCGCTGCGGCGCTCGGTGGGGGCGTACGTCGTCACCGGGGCCGATCGCGCCGACCTGGACGCGCGCGCCGAGCGCGTCGCGGCGCGCACGCCCGCGGGCGTGCTCGGCGCGGGGCCCGTATCCTTGGACGAGCTCGGCGCGAGCCGGGTCGTCGGGACGACCGGCGAGGTCGTCGAGCGCCTCGGCGGGCTCGCCGACCTCGGCGTCGAGGAGGTCGTCGTGACGCTCGGCGTGCTTCCCTTCCAGGTCGCCGACGAGGAAGATGTCGAGTTGTTCGGCCGCGAGGTCGCCGCCGCGCTTCAAGGAGAGGACGGAGGTACGCGATGAGCCTGGGACCGCCGGAGCTGCTGATCGTGCTCGTGATCGTGCTGGTGCTGTTCGGAGCGACGCGCCTGCCGAAGCTCGCGCGCTCGATGGGCCAGGCGAGCAAGGAGTTCAAGCAGGGCCTCAAGGAGGGCTACAAGGAGGAGCCGGTCGAGGGACCGTGCCCGTTCTGCGGCGCCGACGTCCCCGCGGAGTCGAAGTTCTGCCCCGGCTGCGGCAAGTCGTCCGACGACGTCGTCGCCGAGCGCACCAAGCAGAAGAAGCCGGCGTAGGTCCAAACCGCCTGCCACAGCCGAACGCGCGGTAGCTTCGCCCTAAAGTGGGTCCGCTCGCGCGCCGATGTAGATCCCGAAACCGGATGGTTGTCGGGCTTGTCGGCCTTGTCCATCGCGCAGCGCGCGATCATGCGCCAGGGGAGGGGTCCTGCAGCGACCGCACGGTGTCTCTGCGCACGAGCTGGCGCGCTGGCTGGGGCTCGACCCCGCGTGGCTGGAGCGCCTTGCCGCGCGCGGGGAGCTTCCCGCGGACCGCTACGACGATGACCTCCTGATCGACCCGCGCCGCCTGGGCGACTGGCTCACGCGCGCGCCCGCCGAGCCCCCCGCCGGCGTCCGCACGCGCCCGGGGCCCGCCGTCCGCCCGCTCGTCGAGGTCGTGCGGGCGTTCGCGCGCGGCGAGACCCCGCAGTCCGCGTGCAGCCGGCTGCTCGACCGGGTCGCCGCGCGGCTCGGGTGCGAGTGCGGGGCACTGTTCCTCACCGACGACGACGACTGGCTGCGTCTGACCGCGGTGCGCGGGCTCGGCGGCGACCGCCTGCCCGAGGTGCTCGAGGGTGTCGCGGTGTGGGCGGCGGCGAACTCGGAGCCGCTGCTGCTGCCCGACCCCCGCCGGGCGGTCGAGACCGCAGGCTCGGGCGACGCGACGTCGCCGCGCGACGCGCTCGCAGCGCCCGTGCTGCTCGACGACCGCGTCCTGGGCGTCTTCGTCGTGATGCGCTACCGCAGCGACCCCGCGTTCGAGCGCGCCGACGTGGAACGGGCGCGCGCGCTCGCCGACGAGCTCGCGCTCGCGTTCGAGCGCGCCCGGGTCCAGCGCGGGCTCGGCCGCCGGCTGGACGACGCGCACCGCCAGCTCGAGGCCTACGCGGTCGACGTCCGCACCACGTTCGCGGCGGAGAAGGCCCGCACGCGCCAGCTCGTCGACGCGCTCTCGGAGCTCGAGCGGACGTACCTCGCCACCGTGCGGGGGCTCGCGGCGGCGGTCGAGGCGAAGGACTCGTACACCGCGGGCCACCTGCTGCGCGTCACGCGCTACGGCCTCATGATCGTCCAGACCCTCGCCCCCGAGATCGTCGACGACCCGCAGTTCGAGTACGGGTTCCTGCTGCACGACGTGGGCAAGCTCGGCGTCCCAGACGGCGTACTCGGCAAGCGCGGACCGCTGTCGGACGCGGAGTGGGAGACGATGCGGACGCACCCGGAGATCGGGACACGGATCATCCGTGACATCCCCTTCCTCGAAGGCGCGCGCGACATCGTGCTGTCGCATCACGAGCGCTGGGACGGCGCGGGCTATCCGCGCGGCCTCGCCGGTGACGACATCTGTCTCGGCGCGCGCGCGTTCGCGGTCGTGGACGCGTTCGACGCGATGACGACCGTCCGGCCGTACCGCAAGGCGTGCTCGTTCGACGAGGCCGCGGAGCGGCTGCGCGCCGGCTCCGGGACGCAGTTCTGGCCCGAAGCGGTCGACGCGTTCCTGGCGATCCCCGAGGACGAGCTCGTGCGCGTGGCGGCCGCGGCGGCCGAGGCGGGCGACGACGATCTCACGCCGGCGTAGGCGTCCGCGGGACGCGACGTAGTAGCGTCGGGCCGCGCAAGGCGGGCGGGGCCGACCCGACGGAGACCTGTGAACAAGGTGCTGATCGCGGACGACGACGCCGCCGTGCGCGCGGTCGTGCGGACGACGCTGGGCGACGAGGCGTACGAGATCGTCGAGGCGTGTGACGGCGACGAGGCGCTGCAGCTCGCCCGCGAGCACGTCCCCGACGTCGTGCTGCTCGACGTCATGATGCCGCGCCGCTCCGGGTTGGACGTGTGCCGCGCCCTCAAGGCCGATCCCCGCACGTCTCGCATCGTCGTGGTGATGCTGACCGGCAAGAGCCTCCACGACGAGCGCGACGCGGGCGTCGACGTCGGAGCCGACGCCTACTTCACGAAGCCGTTCTCACCCGTCGCGCTGCTGCGCCGCGTCGAGGACGTCTTGCACGGGTCCGGTCCGACGGGCGCGTGACGCGTCACGGCTCGAGCAGCACCTTCGCGGCGTGCCGCGCACGGAACAGCTCGTAGCCCTCGGCCGCGTCGTCCAGCGACAACCGGTGGGTCGCGATGCGCGCGGGATGGACGTCGCCGCGCTCGATCGCGTCGAGCACGTCGTCCCAGTGCGCCTGGACGTTCGCCATGCCCGAGAAGCGCAGCTCGAGCCCGCGCACCCACACGCGCCCCATCGGGAGGTCGTAGCGCTGCGGGCCGTAGACGCCGACCACCACGACGCGGCCCCCGTCGCGCACGCACCGCAGCGCGCTCTTGAACGCGGGCACCGCGCCGACCGCGTCGAGGGCGACGTCGGCGGGACGCCCCGCGGCGCGCGCGACCGCGGCCTCGGGCTCGTCGCCGGGGACGGCCGCGACGAGCCCGAGGCGCTCGCGCGCGAGCGCGACGCGGCGCTCGTCGGTGTCGAGCACGACGACGGACGCCCCCCGCAGGCGGACCGCGCTCGCGCTCGACAGCCCGACCGGCCCGCCGCCCACGACCGCGACGACGTCGCCGGGCCCGGCCTCGGTCAGCGCGGCGGCGTAGAAGCCCGTGGTGAGGACGTCGCCGGCGAACACGGCGTCGTCGTCGGCGATCCCCGGCGCGACGGCGCGGAGGTTGACGTCGGCGTCGGGCACTCGGACGTACTCGGCCTGCGCGCCGTCGAGGTCGCCGGTGAGCTCGCCGAGGCCGAGGGCGCGGCGCCGGGCGCAGTGGTTGAAGCGGCGCGCCGAACACGACGGGCAGCGCCCGCACGCGACGAGGAACGACGCGACGACGCGGTCGCCGGCGCGGTGGCGGGTGACGCCGTCGCCCGCGTCGGCGACCGTGCCCACCACCTCGTGGCCGATGACGGCCCCGACGCGCAGGCCCGGCGTATGGCCGTCGAGCAGGTGGAGGTCCGAGGCACAGATGGCGGCGAGCCGGACGGCCACGACGGCGTCGCCGGCGTCCTCGACCCGGGGCCGCGCGACGTCGTCGACGGCCACCCGTCCGGCCCCCGTGACGACCACTGCCCTCACGTCGATTTCTCCCCGTAACGGGCATAATCGACGAGGGGGTCGCGCCGGCCGGACGAACGCGCCGGCGCACGGGAGACGGCCGACGGAGCGGGCATGCGCCCATCCTCTCGCACGAGGAGGCACCGATGGCGAACGCCGTGACCATGTACACGACGGAGACGTGCGGCCACTGCCGCAGGCTCAAGCGCGCCCTGGCCGCCAGGGGGATCGAGGTCGACGAGGTCGACGTCGCGACGCGGCCGGACGTCGCCGAGCGCATCGTCGAGGCGACCGGCGGCTACCGCGTCGTGCCGACGGTCGACGTCGGAGGTGAGCTGCTCGTGAACCCGTCCGCCGACGCGGTCGAGCGGGCGGTTGCCGTAGCATACTCACGTTGTTAAGGTGATTACGTGACGAACTTCCGCGACCTCCTCCGGCGCGTCAAGGAGGAGATAGACGAGACGACGCCGGAGGACGTCCACGCGCGCCTCGGGCGCGGCGAGCGCGTCGTGGTCGTCGACGTGCGCGAGGACGACGAGGTGCGCCGCGGCGTCGTCCCCGGCGCCCGTCACCTCCCGCGTGCCCACTTCGAGAGCCGGGCCGAGGACGTCGTCGCGGACAAGGACGCGCCGGTCGTCGTGTACTGCGCGAGCGGAGTGCGCAGCGCGTTCGCGGCGCGCACGCTGCGCGAGCTCGGCTACCGCGACGTCGCGTCGATGAAGGGCGGCTTCACGCGCTGGAGGGACCTCGGCTACGGCTACGACCTTCCGCGCGTGCTCGACGCGGCGCAGCGCGAGCGCTACTCGCGCCACCTGCTCCTCCCCGAGGTCGGCGAGGAGGGCCAGCACCGCATGCTCGACGCCAGGGTGCTGTGCGTCGGCGCGGGCGGGCTCGGCTCGCCGGCGCTGCTGTATCTCGCCGCGGCCGGGATCGGGACGATCGGCGTCGTCGACTCCGACGTCGTCGAGGAGAGCAACCTGCAGCGTCAGGTCATCCACGACACCGAGCGCATCGGGATGCCGAAGGCGGAGTCGGCCAAGGAGGCGATCGCACGACTCAATCCCGACGTCGAGGTCGTCGTCCATCCCGTCCGGCTCGACGAGTCGAACGTGCGCGACGTGTTCGACGGCTACGACGTGATCGTCGACGGCTGCGACAACTTCGACACGCGCTACGTCGTCAACGACGCCGCCGTCGCGCTGCGCAAGCCGGTCGTGCACGGGGCGATCTTCCGCTTCGAGGGCATGGTGTCGACGTTCGTGCCGTTCGAGGGCCCGTGCTACCGCTGCCTGTACCCGGAGGCGCCGCCGCCGGAGCTCGCCCCCACCTGAAGCGAGGCCGGTGTCCTGGGCGTGCTCCCGGGAATCGTCGGTTGCCTCCAGGCGAACGAGGCGCTCAAGCTCGTCGTCGGCTACGGGGACGCGCTCGTGGGCCGGCTGCTGACGTTCGACGCGCAGCAGACTCGCTTCGCCGAGGTGCGCGTGCGGCGCGACCCTGGCTGCCCGTCGTGCGGCTCGGGGCGGCGCGGGCGCGAGCCGGCCGGCGACGGGCGCGCGCTGCTCGAGCGCGCCGTCTAGCGCACCGCCGCGCGAGCGCCGGAGCCGCCCGTGAAGGTCGTCGTGCTGTCCGACACGCACACGATGCGCGCCGCCGGCACCAACCCGTCGCGCCCGCTTCCGCCGACGGCGTGGCCCTACGTCGAGACCGCCGACCACGTCCTGCACGCGGGCGACGTGTGCGACGCCGCGCTGCTCGACGAGCTCGCGTCGTTCGCGCCGGTCACCGCGGTCGCGGGCAACTGCGACCCGTGGGACGTGCGCGCGTGGGGCGCCGGCGAGGAGACCGTCGTGTCGCTCGGCGGCGTCGAGGTCGCGATGGTGCACGACTCCGGCCCCCGCAAGGGCCGGCGCGCCCGGCTGCGGGCGCGCTTCCCGGGCGCGCGCGTCGTCGTGTTCGGACACTCGCACCAGCCCGTCAACGAGGACGACGACGGGCTGCTGCTGCTCAACCCGGGGAGCCCGACGTGGCCGCGCCGGGCGCCGTTCCCGTCGATGGCTATCCTGTGGATCGACGACGGCGACGTCGAGGCCGAGGTCTTCCCCGTCTAGCGCGCGCGTCGGACGTGTCGCCGCGCGCTCGCGGACGTCACGCGCCGAGCACGCGCTCCATCCACGTGAACGGGTCGCGGATCTCGTCGATCGACGGGACGTCGTCCGGTGCGTCCCACACGCGGTTGAGCGCCGCGGGGCCGTGCAGGCGCGCGACCGCGGCGCAGAACGTCGCGCCGGCGCGCTCCAGCCCGCGGTCGGGCGCGACGCCGGTGAGCCCCGACAGCAGTGCCTCGCCCGCGCTCGTCGTCGCGCCGCGCCGTGCCATCGCGGCGTCGACCACGGTGAGGTCTCCGACCGCCTCGTCCGCCACCGCCTCGCGCGCGTGACGCGCGTAGCCCTCGCACAGCGCCACGAGCCCGTGCAGGCGCGCGACGGCGCGCCGGTGGCGCTCGGTCGGCGCGATCGGCAGCGCGGTCTCGGCCCCCATGCCCTCCTCGAGCGTCTCCATGCCCTTGGACTGCATCTCGACGAGCCGGCGCTCGAGGTCGGACGCGTCGATCTCGATCGCGTCCACGACGTCGGCGAGCAGGCTGCGGTGGTAGCGGTCGAGCCACGGCACCGTCGCCGCGACGAGATGGCGCGCGGCGTCGTGCAGGACGAGCCACGACCGCAGCGCGCCGGGATCGAGGTGGTGCTCCTGCGCGACCGCGCGCACGTTGCGGTCGATCCAGAACAGCTTGCCGTCGTCGTCGCGCGGGATCGGCACGTCGTAGCGCCCCGTGCTCTCGCGCGCGAGGTGGCCCACGAGCGTCCCGGCCTGGATGCCGAGCAGCAGGGGCGCGATCTGACCCATCGTCGCGCGCAGGGGGCCGGCGGCCTCCGCGTCGCCCTGGAGCCGTCCGAGCTCCGCGGTGAAGCGACGCGACATCGCCTCGAACAGCCATCGCCACGCGTCGAGCGTCGTGCGCGCCCAGCCCGAGCGCGTCGCGAGCGACGCGCGCATGGGCTCGACGAGCGGCAGGCGCGTGTAGCCGGCGAGCACGTACTCGAGCGCGCGCAGGTCGTCCTCGTACACGCGCAGCGCGCCGGGATCGGGCTCCGGCTCGGCGCCGCCCTCGGACGCGAGCGCAACCGCGACCTGGCGCGCGATCTCGAGGTTCACCGGCCCCGTGCCGGCGGCCATGATGCGCTGGATCTCCCTGAACAGGGGGATGTCCCCGAAGGAGTCGTGGGCCATCCCGCGATTGTGACGCACGGGCGGGCGTAGCGGCCCGGGCCCGGGTGGGCGCTACGCTGCGGCCATGTCGCAGGCCGGCGCGTCGCCCGGGCTCACCGTCGCGGTCACGGGGGCCGGCGGGTACCTGGCGAGCCGTCTCGTGCGCCGCTTGTCCGCCGACGACCGCGTCGCGCGCGTCGTCGCGCTCGACGTCGCACCGGTGCGCGCGCCGCACCCCAAGGTCGTCGCCGACCACTTCGACGTCCGCAACGACGCACTCGAGGAGCGGCTCGCCGGCGTCGACGTGCTAGTGCACCTCGCGTTCGTGATGAACCCCGCGCGCGACGAGCGCGCGATGCGCGACGTCAACGTCGCCGGCAGCCACAACGCGTTCCGGTGCGCGGCGCGCGCCGGCGTCCCCGCGATCGTCTACGCGTCGTCCATGACGGTCTACGGCGCGCATCCCGACAACGACGTCCCGCTCCGCGAGACGTCGCCGTTGCGCGCCAACGTCGACTTCTCGTACGCGGCGCACAAGCTCGAGGTCGAGTACGTCGTCGAGGAGGTACGGGCCGACTACGCGCGCACGAAGATCGCGGTGCTGCGTCCGGCGGTGGCGTTCGGCCCCCACGCCGACAACGCGTGGTCGCACCTGCTCGAGCTGCCCGTGCTCCTCGGCGTGCGCGGCCACCGCCCGCCGCTCCAGTTCGTCCACGAGGACGACGCCGTGGACGCGTTCGCGTTCGCGGTGCACGCGCGCCTCGACGGCGCGTACAACCTCGTGCCACCCGACTGGCTCGACGCCGACGCGGTCGACGCGATCGTCGGCCGGCGGCGCGTCGACGTCGACGAGGAGCGCGCGTGGCGGATCGCGGCGCGCCTGTGGGAGCTCGGGCTCGCCGAGGCGCCCGCCGGGATGCTGCACTACGTCATGCACCCGTGGGTCGGCTCCGGCGACCGGCTCGCGGCGGCCGGGTTCCGGTGCGAGCGCACGAGCGCCGAGGCGCTCGCCGCGACCGCCCGCCGGGCGCGCGGACGCGTGCGCGTGGGGCGCTGGGCGGCGCCGCGCCGGGCCGTGCTCGGCGCCGC
>DASZZZ010000003.1:0-19615 GCA_036260375.1 Actinomycetota bacterium | reverse complement strand
GTCGCGCGGCGGGCGCGGAGGCCAGGGCCGCGAGCGGTCCAACGGCGGGCGCGCGACGCCGGCTGCGACGACCGCGCCGGCGCGCGACGCCGGCGGCAACGACCGTCCGGCGGGGGGCAAGGAGTCGTAGATGCTGCAACCCAAGAAGGTCAAGCACCGCAAGCAGCAGCGAGGGCGCATGCGCGGCCGCGCCAAGGGCGGCACGACCGTCAACTTCGGCGACTACGGCCTCATGGCGCTCGAGCCCGGCTGGATCACGAACCGCCAGATCGAGGCGGCCCGTATCGCGATGACGCGCTATATCCGCCGCGGCGGCAAGGTCTGGATCAACGTGTTCCCGGACAAGCCGGTGACGAAGAAGCCGGCCGAGACGCGCCAGGGCTCCGGCAAGGGCAACCCCGAGCATTGGGTCGCGGTCGTCAAGCCGGGGCGCGTGATGTTCGAGCTCGCCGGCGTCCCCGAGGAGCTCGCGCGCGAGGCGATCCGGCTCGCCGCGCACAAGCTGCCCGTCAAGTGCAAGTTCGTGACGCGCGAGCAGACGATGGAGGTCCACTAGCGGTGGCGAAGCCCGCGGAGCTCAGGGAGCTGCCGAGCGACGAGCTCGAGCAGCGGCTGGCCGAGTCGAAGGAAGAGCTGTTCAACCTGCGCTTCCAGAACGCGACCGGGCAGCTCGACAACTACAAGCGACTGGGCCAGCTCCGCAAGGACGTGGCCCGCATCAAGACGTTGCTGCGCGAGCGCGAGCTCGGGCAGTCCGGAAGCTAGGGAGCAGGAGCGAGGATGAGCATGGCCCAGCCACAGGACGCGACGACCGAGCGCGGCAAGCGCAAGCAGCGCGTCGGCCGGGTCGTGTCCGACGCGATGGACAAGACCGTGGTGGTCGAGGTCCGCGACGCCGCGGCCCACACGACCTACCGGAAGATCGTGCGCCGCAACACCAAGCTCAAGGCGCACGACGAGGGCAACGAGGCGAGCGTCGGCGACACCGTCAGGATCGCCGAGACGCGCCCGCTGTCCCGTTCGAAGCGCTGGCGGGTAGTCGAGATCGTTGAAAAGGCGAAGTGATACAGCAAGAGACGAGGTGCCGCGTTGCCGACAACACGGGGGCCCGTGAGGTCCTCGTCATCAAGGTGCTCGGCGGGTCGCGTCGCCGCTACGCCGGCGTCGGCGACATCGTGGTGTGCACGGTGAAGGACGCGATCCCCGGCGGCGTCGTCAAGAAGTCCGACGTCGTCAAGGCCGTCGTCGTGCGCACCGCGAAGGAGCGCCGGCGCGTCGACGGCTCGTACATCAAGTTCGACGACAACGCGGTCGTGATCGTCGACGCGCAGATGCAGCCGCGCGGCACGCGCATCTTCGGGCCGGTCGCCCGTGAGCTGCGCGAGAAGCGCTTCATGAAGATCATTTCGCTTGCGCCGGAGGTGTTGTGATGGCGCTGAAGATCAAGAAGGGCGACGAGGTCGAGGTCATCGCCGGCAAGGACGTGGGGGCGCGCGGGCGCGTGCTCGAGGTCGTGCCGAAGCGGGGCCGCGTGATCGTCGAGGGCGTCAACCGCGTGACGCGCCACGAGAAGATCCGGATGAACCGCCGCGGCGGGCAGGAGGGCGGCATCGAGCACAAGGAGGCCGCCATCGACGCCTCCAACGTCGCGCTCGTGTGCCCGACCGACGGGGTGACGCGCGCGGGCTACCGGATCGAGGAGGGCACGGGCGCCAAGGTGCGCGTGTGCCGGAAGTGCGGAACGGAGATCTAGCGATGGCGACGACGACTTACGTGCCGCGGCTCAAGGAGCGCTACAACTCCGAGCTGCGCGCGCGGCTCCAGGACGAGCTCGGCCTCCGCAACGTCATGGAGGTGCCCCGGCCCGAGAAGGTCGTGGTGAACATGGGCGTGGGGGACGCGTCGCGCGACGCGAAGCTGCTCGACGGAGCCGTCGCCGACCTCGCCAAGATCACCGGCCAGAAGCCGACGATCCGGCGGGCGCGGCGGTCGATCGCGACGTTCAAGATCCGCCAGGGCATGCCCATCGGCGCGTGCGTGACGCTGCGCGGCGACCGGATGTGGGACTTCCTCGACCGACTCACGTCGATCGTGCTGCCCCGCATCCGCGACTTCCGCGGGCTGAACCCGAAGTCGTTCGACGGGCGCGGGAACTACAGCCTCGGACTGACCGAGCAGCTGGTGTTCCCGGAGATCGACTACGACGACGTCGACAGCACCAGGGGCATGGACATCACGATCGTGACGACCGCGAGGAACGACGACGAGGGACGGGCGCTGTTGCTGGCCCTGGGCCTGCCGTTGCGGCAGGGCGAGGGCCGGGCGTGACGGACCCGACGGAGCAGGTGGAGGAGTAGATGGCGAAGAAGGCGCTGCGGCTCAAGGCTCAGCGGAAGCCGAAGTACAAGGTGCGCGCGTACACGCGCTGCAAGCGGTGCGGACGGTCGCGCGCGGTCTATCGCCGCTTCGGCCTGTGCCGCCTCTGCTTCCGCGAGATGGCACACCAGGGCGAGATCCCCGGCATCACGAAGTCGAGTTGGTGATCGCAGATGACGATGACCGATCCCATCGCCGACATGCTGACGAGGATTCGCAACGCCTCGTCGGCGATGCACGACGACGTCTTGATCCCGAGCTCGAAGATCAAGGAGAACATCGCGCGGATCCTCGCGGACGAAGGCTTCGTCGACGCGTTCGAGGTCGTGGAGGACGGCGTCCGGCCCATGATCCGCATCAAGCTGCGGTACTCGACCGACCGTGAGCGCGCGATCTCCGGCATCCGGAGGATCTCGAAGCCCGGCCGGCGGGTCTACCGCGGCGCCGCCGAGCTCCCGCGCGTGCTGGGCGGGCTCGGCATCGCCATCGTCTCGACCTCGCAGGGGGTCATGACCGACAAGGAGGCTCGCCGCGCCCGCGTGGGCGGCGAGATCCTCGCGTACGTTTGGTGAAGGACGGCGATCGATGTCACGAGTAGGTCAAGCGCCCATACCGGTACCGGCCGACGTGCAGGTCAGCGTCGTCGGCAACGTCGTGACCGTCAACGGTCCGCGCGGCGAGCTGCAGCGCACGGTGCGCGACGAGCTGTCGGTGACCGTGGAGGACGGCGAGGTGCGCGTCGAGCGCGTCGCGGACACGCGCGAGGCGCGTGCGCTGCACGGGCTGACGCGCTCGCTCATCGCCAACATGGTCCAGGGCGTGACGCAGGGTTTCGAGAAGCGCCTCGAGATCCACGGCGTCGGCTACCGGGCCCAGAAGCAGGGCGACGGGCTCGAGATCTCCGTCGGCTTCTCGCACACGGTTCGCAAGCCGGCGCCCGACGGCATCGAGTTCGAGGTCCCGGCGCCGACGCGCATCACGGTGCGCGGCATCGACAAGGAGCTCGTCGGCCAGACGGCCGCCGAGATCAGGGCGATCCGCAAGCCCGAGCCGTACAAGGCCAAGGGCATCCGCTACGAGGGCGAGCACATCCGCCGCAAGGCCGGCAAGGCCGCGAAGGCCGGCGGATAGGGACGCGTGAGGTGACGATGAACGCTCAGGAGAAGCGGCGGGCGCTGCAGCGGCGGCATCGCCGCGTGCGCAAGAAGATCGTGGGCACGCCCGAGCGCCCGCGCCTCGCGGTGTACCGGTCGAACCGGCACATCTACGCGCAGGTCGTCGACGACTTCGCCGGCCGCACGCTCGCGGCCGCGTCGTCGTTGAGCGTCGACGGCGACGGCGACCCCAAGCAGAAGGCCAAGGCCGTCGGCGCCGCGGTCGCCGAACGGGCTCGCGCCGCGGGCGTCGACAAGGTGTCGTTCGACCGCGGCGGCTTCATGTACCACGGCCGCGTGCGCGCGCTAGCCGAGGGCGCGCGCGAGGGCGGGCTGGAGTTCTAGGAAGGAGTGCGCATGGCGCGAGGAGGAGGCGGCGGTCGCGGCCGGGACGACGACCGGTCGCAGTACGAGGAGAGGGTCGTCTCGATCAACCGCGTCGCCAAGGTCGTCAAGGGCGGCCGGCGGTTCTCGTTCACCGCGCTCGTCGTCGTGGGCGACGGCGCCGGCCAGGTCGGCGTCGGCTACGGCAAGGCGCGCGAGGTCCCCGCGGCCATCCAGAAGGGCATCGAGGAGGCCAAGCGCAACTTCTTCCGCGTGCCGATGGTGGGCAACACCATCCCCCACCAGATCGTCGGCGAGGACTCGGGCGGCGTCGTGCTGCTCAAGCCCGCGTCGCCCGGTACGGGCGTGATCGCGGGGGGCCCGGTGCGCGCGGTCGTCGAGTGCGCCGGCATCCGCGACATCCTGTCGAAGTCGCTCGGGTCGAGCAACGCGATCAACATCGTTCACGCCACCGTCCGGGGGCTCAAGGAGCTGACGACTGCTGAGCTCGTCGCGCGCAAGCGCGGCAAGACTCCCGAGGAGGTCGCGCCGGCGTACCTGCTCCAGGGTCCGGCCGCGGCCGGCAGGCAGAGGTAGCGAGCATGGGCAAGGTCAAGGTCACGCAGGTCCGGTCGGCGCTGAGCCGCGGCGCCAAGCAGCGCGGGACGATCCGCGCGCTCGGCCTCAAGCGGCTCGGCGACTCGGTCGTCCACGAGGACAGGCCCGAGATCCGCGGCATGATCAAGAGCGTCGCGCATCTCGTGGAGGTCGAGGAGATGAAGTCATGAAGCCGCACGAGTTGAAGCCGCCGCCGGGCGCGCGCACGCGCCGCAAGCGCGTCGGCCGGGGCGAGGGCTCCGGCCACGGCAAGACCGCGGGGCGCGGCACGAAGGGCACGCGCGCGCGCGGGACGGTGCACGCCTTCTTCGAGGGTGGCCAGATGCCGCTCGTGCGCCGGGTGCCCAAGCTCAAGGGCTTCACGCCGCCCAACAAGGTCGTCTACACGCCGGTCAACGTCGGGACGATCGCATCGCTCGAGGGCGCGGACTTCGGCCCCGACGAGCTGCGCGCCGCGGGTCTCGTGCGCGGGCGCGGCACGCAGGTCAAGGTGCTGGGCCGGGGCGAGCTCGACCGCGCCGTCACCGTGCGCGCGCATGCGTTCAGCGCGTCGGCGCGCGCCAAGATCGAGGCCGCCGGCGGGACCGCGGAGGTCGTGAGCACCGAGGGCGGGTCGTGAACCTGCTGTCGTCGTTCGTCAACGCGTTCAAGGTCCCCGACCTCCGCAGGAAGATCCTCTTCACGCTGTTGATCATCGCGGTGTACCGCTTCGGCGCGCACGTGCCGACGCCGGGCATCGACGTCGAGCGGGCGCAGGAGTTCGCGCGCGGCGGCGGTGCCGACAGCGGCATCTTCAGCTTCATCAACCTGTTCTCGGGCGGCGCGCTCACGCAGATGGCGATCTTCGCCCTCGGAATCATGCCGTACATCACGTCGTCGATCATCATGCAGCTGCTCACCGTCGTGATCCCGAAGCTCGAGGCGTGGTCCAAGGAGGGCGAGACCGGCCGCAAGAAGATCACGCAGTGGACGCGCTACCTCACCGTGCTGCTGGCGATGCTGCAGTCGACCGGCCTCGCGTTCCTGTTCCATTCGGGCCAGGCCACGAACGGCATCGACTTCATCCCGCAGTTCAACCCGGCGCGCGTCGCGCTGATCGTCCTGTCGCTCACGGCGGGGACCGCGCTCATCATGTGGCTCGGCGAGCTCATCACGCAGAAGGGCATCGGCAACGGGATGTCGATCCTCATCTTCGCGTCGATCGTGTCGACGCTCCCGAGCGAGGGCAACGCGATCCTCGCCCAGAAGGGCATCTGGTTCTTCCTCGGCATCCTCGCCCTCGGCCTTCTCATCGTCGTCGCGATCGTCGTCATGGAGCAGGGCCAGCGCCGCATCCCCGTGCAGTACGCGAAGCGCGTCGTGGGGCGCAAGATGTACGGCGGCCAGTCGGTCTACATCCCGCTGAAAGTCAACCAGGCCGGCGTCATCCCGATCATCTTCGCGTCGAGCGTCCTCTACATCCCGTCGCTGCTGGGCCAGGTCGTGCAGAGCACGGGACTTCGCAGCTTCATCGAGAACAACCTGACGAACCCGGCGAGCGCCACGTACATGATCCTCTACGGCGTCATGGTCGTGTTCTTCGCGTACTTCTACACGGCGATCTCGTTCAACCCCGTCGACCAGGCCGACAACATGAAGAAGTACGGCGGCTTCATCCCCGGCATCCGGCCCGGGCGCCAGACCGCCGAGTACCTCGACCGCATCCTGACGCGCATCACGCTGCCGGGCGCCCTGTTCATCGCGGCGATCGCGCTGCTGCCGAACATCGTGCTCGCGATCGCCAACATCCAGCAGCTGCCGTTCGGCGGGACGTCGATCCTCATCACGGTCGGCGTCGTCCTCGAGACGATGAAGCAGATCGAGTCGCAGCTGATGATGCGGCACTACGAGGGGTTCCTGAAGTAGATGCGAATGGTGATCTTCGGCCCCCAGGGGGCCGGCAAGGGGACGCAGGGAGCGCTCATCTCCGAGAAGCTCGGCATCCCGAGCATCGCCACCGGCGAGATCTTCCGGTGGGCGATCTCGGGCGAGACGTCGCTCGGCCACAAGGTGCAGGAGTACGTCGAGAGCGGCCGCCTCGTCCCCGACGAGCTCACGATCGAGATCGTGCGCGAGCGCCTGCTCGCCGACGACTGCGTGAACGGCTGGCTCCTCGACGGGTTCCCGCGCAACGTGAGCCAGGCGCGCGCGCTCGACGACATCGTGGCCGAGGCAGGCGCGTCGCTCGACGCCGCGCTGATGATCGAGGTCCCGGAGGAGGAGTCGCTGCGCCGGATCATGGGGCGGCGCGTGTGCCTCCAGTGCGGGCGCAACTACCACGTCGACTCGCCGCCGGCGAACGACTGGAAGTGCGACCGGTGCGGCGGCGACGTCGTCGCGCGCCGCGACGACACCGAGGAGTCGGTGCGGACGCGCCTGCGCCTCTACCACGAGCAGACCGAGCCGCTGAAGGCGTACTACGAGGAGCGCGGGCTGCTGCGGGCCGTCGACGGGCTCGGGACGCCCGAGGCGGTGTTCGCCCGCGTCATGGAGATGCTCTAGCCCGATGATCTACAAGAAGTCGCCGGAGGAGATCTCGATCATGCGCCGCGGCGGCGCCATCCTCGCCGGCGTGCTCGACCGCCTCGAGGCCGCGGTTCACCCAGGCGTGACGACCGCCGAGCTCGACCGCATCGCGGAGGACGCCATCGTCGCGGCGGGCGCCCGGCCCTCGTTCAAGGGCTACCGCGGCTTCCCCGCGTCGATCTGCGCGTCGCCCAACGAGGTCATCGTCCACGGCATCCCGTCGCCGCGCGAGCGCCTCGAGGAGGGCGACATCGTGTCGCTCGACGTCGGCGTCCTCTACGAGGGCTTCCACGTCGACTCGGCGTGGACGTTCCCGGTCGGCGCGATCGACGGCGACGCCGGCGACCTCCTCAAGGTCACGGAGGCGTCGCTCGAGGCGGCGATCGCGCAGTGCGCGCCGGGCAACCGCGTCGGCGACGTCGGCCACGCGGTCGAGGTCGTCGCGGACGAGGCCGGGCTCTCGATCGTGCGCGAGTACGTCGGACACGGCGTCGGGCGGGCGCTGCACGAGGAGCCGCAGATCCCGAACTACGGCCCGCCGGGTCGGCGCGAGGTTCTCAGCCCCGGCATGACGCTCGCGATCGAGCCGATGGTCAACGCCGGCGGCGCCGAGACGCGCGTATTGCGAGACGGGTGGACCGTCGTGACCGCCGACGGCAGCCTGTCGGCCCACTTCGAGCACACCGTCGCGATCACCGACGACGGGTGCGACGTGCTGACGCGCCGGGGGCCGCGCTGAGCGGCCCGCACGCCGTCCGGTCGACCGCCGGGGCGCTTTCTGGTACCCTGAATCGTCGGCCCGTGTTCCAACGCGCCCCCGGGGCGCTCTCCGGCGGGCCGGGCAAGAACAGCACTCGACCGCAGGGATGCGCGCGTGGCGAAGAACAAGGAGAAGGCCCCTCAGAAGGAAGAGGGCATACAGGTGGAGGGCACGGTCATCGAGCCGTTGCCCAACGCCATGTTCCGCGTGGAGCTCGACAACGGGCACCGCGTGCTCGCGCACATCTCCGGGAAGATGCGCATGCACTACATCCGCATCCTGCCCGGCGACCGGGTCCTCGTGGAGCTGTCGCCCTACGACCTCACCCGGGGCCGCGTCGTCTACCGCTACAAGTAGGAGCGAGGTCGTCGTGAAGGTCCGTCCGAGCGTCAAGAAGATCTGTGACAAGTGCAAGGTCATCCGTCGGCGCGGCGCCGTCATGGTGATCTGCTCGAACCCGCGGCACAAGCAGCGTCAGGGATAGGAGGGCGTCAGGCGTGGCTCGCATCGCAGGCGTGGACCTGCCGAGGGACAAGCGGCTCGACGTCGCGCTCACGTACATCTACGGCGTCGGTCGCACGAAGTCGATCGACACGTGCATCGGCGCGCGCGTCGACCCGTCCACGCGCGTGCGCGACCTGACCGACGAGGAGGTCGTGCGGATCCGCGACTGGATCGGCTCGAACTACCGCGTCGAGGGCGACCTCCGCCGCGAGGTCAACCAGAACGTCAAGCGCAAGATCGAGATCGGCAGCTACCAGGGTCTCAGGCACCGTCGCGGCCTGCCGGTGCACGGCCAGCGCACGCACACGAACGGGCGCACGCGCAAGGGCCCGAAGAAGACGGTGGCCGGCAAGAAGAAGGCCAAGGGCAAGAAGTAGAAGGGATTCGACTTTGGCACCTCCCAAGAAGGGACGGCGCACGCGCCGCCGCGAGAAGAAGAACGTGGTGCACGGCGTCGCCCACATCAAGTCGACGTTCAACAACACGATCATCTCGATCTCGGACACCGACGGGAACGTGATCTCGTGGGCGTCCGCCGGCAACGTCGGCTTCAAGGGGTCCCGCAAGTCGACTCCGTTCGCCGCCCAGCTCGCCGCCGAGGCGGCGTCGCGGCGCGCCCAGGAGCACGGCGTCCGGCGCGTCGACGTCCTCGTCAAGGGACCCGGGTCCGGGCGCGAGACGGCGATCCGCTCGCTACAGGCGTCGGGTCTCGAGGTCATCGGCATCAAGGACACGACGCCGGTGCCGCACAACGGATGCCGGCCGCGCAAGCGGAGGCGTGTCTGATGGCGCGTTACACCGGGCCGGTGTGCCGCCTGTGCCGCCGGGAGAAGACGAAGCTGTTCCTCAAGGGCACGCGCTGCGAGTCGCCGAAGTGCCCGATCGAGAAGGGGCGTCCGCCTCCGGGCGAGCACGGCCGCGGCCGCATCCGCGAGTCGGAGTACCTGCTCCAGCTGCGCGAGAAGCAGAAGGCGAAGCGCTTCTACGGCATCCTCGAGAAGCAGTTCCGCGGCTACTACCAGGAGGCCGCGAAGTCCAAGGGCGTCACGGGCGAGGAGCTGATGCGCATCTGCGAGTCGCGCCTCGACAACGTCGTGTACCGCGCCGGCTTCGCGATGAACCGGCCGATGGCGCGCCAGCTCGTCACGCACGGCCACTTCCAGGTCAACGGCCGCAAGGTCAACATCCCCTCGTTCCGGGTTCGTCCCGGCGACGTCGTCGAGGTCCGCGCGCGCTCCAAGAAGCTCGGGCGCATCGTGGAGAACGCGTCGTACGCCGAGGGCCGCCAGATCCCGGACTGGCTCGACACCAACCTCAAGCAGCTGACGGTGCAGGTGCGCAGCCTGCCGGAACGCAACCAGATGGACGTTCCGGTCCAGGAGCAGCTCATCGTCGAGTACTACTCGAAGTAATCCTCGCAAGTCCCAGAGAGGAGCCAGATGGACCTGCTTATCGTCCAACGGCCGCAGATCTCCGAGCAGGAGGCGTCCGACGTCCGCTCGAAGTTCACGATCGAGCCGCTGGAGCCGGGCTTCGGCTACACGCTCGGCAACTCGCTGCGCCGGACGCTGCTGTCGTCGATCCCGGGGGCCGCGGTCACCCAGATGAAGATCGACGGCGTGCTGCACGAGTTCTCGACGATCGACGGCGTCACCGAGGACATCACCGACGTCGTCCTCAACCTCAAGGAGCTCGTGATCCGCAGCGACAACGAGGAGCCGACGACGGTGCACCTGCGCGTCACCGGCCCGGCCGACGTCACCGCGGGCCACGTCGAGCTGCCCGCCGGCGTCGAGATCCTCAATCCCGACCACCACATCGCGACGCTCAACAAGGACGCCACGTTGTCGATGGAGCTGCGCGTCGAGCAGGGCCGCGGCTACGTCGCCGCGACGACCGCGCCCAAGGAGGCGATCGGCACGATCCCGATCGACGCGCTGTTCTCGCCCGTCCGGCGCGTCACGTACGAGGTCGAGCCGACGCGCGTCGAGCAGATGACGAACTACGACCGCCTCATCCTCGACGTCGAGACCGACGGGTCGATCTCGCCGTCGGACGCGCTGTCGGCCGCCGGGTCGACGCTCGTCGAGCTCTTCCGCCTGTTCTCGGAGCTGGGCGAGGGCGCGGGGGGTCTCGTGCTCGGTCCGGAGCCGGGCGAGGAGGAGGCGTCGGGCGTGCTGGCGCAGCCGATCGAGGACATGGACCTCACGGTGCGCTCGTACAACTGCCTCAAGCGCGAGGGCGTCGCGACGATCGGCGAGCTCGTCCAGAAGACCGAGGAGGACCTCCTCGAGATCCGCAACTTCGGTCAGAAGTCGATCGACGAGGTCAAGGCCAAGCTCGACGAGCTCGGCCTCGGCCTCAAGAAGAAGGAAGGTTTCTAGTCCGCCGCAGGCAGGAGGGCGCCGGCGATGCCGCAACCTAAGAAGGGGCCGAGGCTCGGCTCGAACCCGAAGCATCAGAGGTTGATGCTCTCCAACCTCGCGCTGTCGCTGTTCGACCACGAGCGGATCAAGACGACCGAGGCGAAGGCGAAGCTGTTGCGCCCGTACGCCGAGCGTCTCATCACCAAGGCGAAGCGCGGCGGCCTCCACGACCGCCGCCAGGTGTTGTCGGTGATCGAGGACCGGCGCGTCGTGCACAAGCTGTTCGACGACATCGGCCCCCGCTTCGCCGGCCGCAACGGCGGCTACACGCGCATCCTCAAGCTCGACGCGCGTCCCGGCGACGGCGCGCCGATGGCGTTGATCGAGCTCGTCGAGGCGGGCCGCGCGGTCACGGGCGACGGAGGCGGGCCACAGGAGACGTCGCGCCGCCGCCGGCTCCGCCGTCCGCGGCGACGCGGCGAACGGGCCGAGACCGCGGCGGAGCGCGACGACGCCACGCGGCCGTCGGAGCGGGGCGAGGACGCGGCGCCCGACGCCAGCGAGCACCCCGGCGACGCGACCGCGGACACGTCGCAGGACTCGCCCGGCGACGACGAGGAGCAGTCGAGCAGCTGAACCTCCGGCTCGACGTCGCGTACGACGGAGCACCGTTTCGCGGCTTCGCCCGTCAGCGCGACGTACGCACGGTCCAGGGTGAGGTCGACGCCGCCCTCGCGCGCCTGTGGCGGCGCGACGTCGCGACGGTGGGGGCCGGGCGCACCGACGCGGGCGTGCACGCGCTCGGCCAGGTGATGTCGACGCCAGATGCACCAGACGACGCCGATCCCGCCGAGCTGCGCCGGACGCTCAACGCGATGTGCGGCCCCGCGATCGCAGTGACCGAGTGCCGGCCCGTCGCCGAAGACTTCCACGCGCGCTTCAGCGCCCGCTCGCGCACGTACGTCTACGCGGTGCTCGAGGACGCGGTGCCGAACCCGTTCCTGGCGCGCACGTCGCTCCACCATCCGCAGCCGCTCGACGTCGACGCGATGAACGAGGCGGCCGGCCACCTCGTCGGCCCGCACGACTTCTCGTCGTTCGGCCGTGTCGAGCCGGGGCAGTCGGCCGAGCGCGTCCTCTACGAGCTCCGCTGCACGCGCGCGGGGTCGCTCGTCCGCGTCAGGGCGCGCGCCAACGCGTTCGTGCAGCAGATGGTGCGCTCGCTCGTCGGGACGCTGCTGCAGGTCGGCGCCGGGCGGCGCTCGCCGGATGACGTCCCGGCCATCCTCGACGCCCGCGACCGCGCCGCCGCCGGCCCGGTCGCGCCGCCTCACGGCCTCTGCCTCGTTTCGGTCGAGTACGACGAGGGCTGGAGCGTCCCGGGCACCCGCTGACAGACCGGCTCTTGCGGTCGCCTCCTGCGTGACCCACGATGGAGCGACCACATCGGCGAGGAGGCGGCGGGCGTGACCGGTCGAAGACGCAGCGCATGGTGAGGGGGCGTCACGGGAGCTCGCTCGCCGTGGTCGTCATGGCGGTCGCCTCGGTCGTCGTCGCTTCGCCCGCCCATGCGATCGCGAGGTGCAAGGGTCGGACGGCGACGATCGTGGGAACGGCCGGCGACGACCGCATCGCCGGGACGCCGGGACGCGACGTCATCGCCGCCCGCGGCGGCGCGGATCGGATCCGCGCGCACGAGGGTGACGACGTCGTGTGCGCGGGCCGCGGCGCCGACGACGTCGAGACCGGCGCCGGCGACGACCGGGTATGGGGCGGCGATGGCCGCGACTACGCCGACGGGATGGGCGGCGACGACTACGTCGACGGCGAAGCGGGCCGCGACTGGCTCCACGGGAGCGACGGGCGGGACGCCCTCCGAGGAGGCGCCGGGCACGACACGATGAACGCCATCGAGACGCGCGGAGGGCTGTGGGGCGGCGCGGGCGCCGACCGGATCGACGGCGGCCGCGGCCGGGACTTCGCCTTCGGCCACGACGGCCGGGACCGCCTTCGGGGGCGAGCCGGGAGCGACACGCTGCGCGGCGCCGGCGGCCGGGACGCCGTCGACGGCGGTCGCGGGATCGACCAGCTGATGGGCGATACCGGCGACGACCTCCTCCGGGGCGGGCGTCGGCGCGACATGCTCTACGGCGGAGCGGGGTTCGACGTCGTGCACGGGAATCGGGGTGACGACGAAGGCGACGGCGACGCCCCGTACGAGCGGGCTGGGCGTGACGTGGTGTGGGGCGGTCCGGGCGACGACGTCCTGCGCGGTCGCGGCGCGCGCGACCGCCTACGCGGCAACGGGGGCGAAGACGAGCTGTTCGGCGACGACGGGGACGACCGCCTGCGCGGCAGCCGCGGCGACGACGTGCTCCACGGCAACGAGGGCACCGATCACGCCGCGGGCGGCGTGGGGACGGACACGTGCACGGGGGCGGAAACGCGGTCGTCGTGCGAGCTGTGAGGGGGCGTTCCTCGGTTTGACCGCGGGCGAAAGGGCCGATATCCTGCGACTTTCCGCCCGACGCCCGCGGTGCGTGCGCGCCGAGTGGGCCGGTGCGAGAGGGCCGGATGGCCCGACGGAAAGGCAGCGATGAAGACCCATTCGACCAAGCCGAGTGAGATCACGCGCGAGTGGTGGCTGGTCGACGCCGACGGCGTCGTCCTCGGCCGCCTCGCGTCGGAGGTCGCCAAGCGCCTGCGCGGCAAGCACAAGGCGAACTTCGCGCCGCACCTCGACACCGGCGACCACGTCGTCGTCGTCAACGCGTCCAAGGTCGTGCTCACCGGAAACAAGCTGACGCAGAAGAACTACTACCGGCACTCCGGCTACCCCGGCGGCCTCAAGCACGTCCCCGCGTCCAAGGCGATGACACAGAAGCCCGAGGCGGTCGTCGAGAAGGCGGTCAAGGGCATGCTTCCGGGCAACCGGCTCGGGCGGGCGATGCTCAAGAAGCTGAAGGTCTACGCCGGTCCGGACCACCCGCACCACGCGCAGGACCCGAAGACGCTCGACATCAAGCAGGTCGCCGCGCCGCACAACCCGGAGCAGGCGCACACGATCCAGGAGGTCACCCGTGGCTGAAGCGCTCACGAGGGCGACCGGCCGGCGCAAGTCGTCGGTCTGTCGCGCCCGTCTCGTGCCCGGCACGGGGCGCTGGGAGATCAACGGCCGTCCGCTCGAGGACTACTTCCCGAGCGCGACCCACCGCATGATCCTCACCGAGCCGCTGCGCCTGACCAACACCGAGGGCCGCTACGACGTCATCGCGAAGCTCGAGGGCGGCGGTGTCGCGGGGCAGGCCGGCGCGCTGCGCCACGCGCTCGCGCGCGCTCTCGCCGAGCTCGACCCCGACCTCCGGCCGATCCTCAAGAAGCAGGGCTTTTTGACGCGCGACGCGCGCGAGAAGGAGCGCCGCAAGTACGGCCTCAAGAAGGCCCGCAAGGCGCCCCAGTACTCGAAGCGCTAACGCAACAACCACGAAGCGGACTTTCTTCATCGCCAAGCATGTCGCCTCTTGACGACCTAGGCGGTGACGAACTCTACCGACTGTTGTCATCGCGCGAACCCGCGGAGCTGCGTGGTTATCTGGTCGTGCCGACGGACCGGCTGACTATCGCGGGCTCAAGTGTCCCACTCGTTGCAGCGGACATGACGTCTGCGACCAGTACGGGTCTCGCTGTTCCTCCTGGAGCGATGCCGACGCCCGATGACTACCTCGGCACGTACGTCGACTTGTCGGTGTACGCACCAGAGCTTGCCGAAATGTATCGCAAGAACATCAATGCTGTCGTCGAGGCTGCGCTACGCAGACACAGCCGATCGGAGCTCATCACGCGCCTCGCGCTACTCAATAGACTCATTGCACGGAAGGACGAGGCGCAAGCAATCGCCGACGGCTACGTTGATAGTCTCGAACCGCAGTGTGCGTCGCGGTTGCGGTCGGCCCTGCGTGATCCGACGATGCGCTACGTGATTCTCGGGCGACAGCAGTTGCTCGCTACGATGAGGCACTTGTTCATTGCTCTCTCGGTTTCGAATCCAATGTCGGATGATGCCGTGCCGCCCGATGTACAGGCTATTCTATTGGCGCACGCTGTCGGCACGACGCTCGCAGCGAGCGAAGACGACAGCGAGACACTTGGAAACGTCCCTACCTACATTGTCATGGAGATCGTGCGTCTTGGTCTGCTCTACCAGCACGACGACATGTACTCCGCCATCGATCGACATGATCGCCTCTGGCTCGAATACGGCGCGCGCGTCGAGCGCGTACGGTTGCGGGCGGCTCCCCAGCAGCTTGTCATGGAGGCGACTGGACTAGATCTTGAGGACATCCTCGCGCTCGGGTTTGCTCTGGTCGCCACCGCGATGGCGTGGAGACCAGATCGACCCCCGTATCTTGCGGAGTCTTTTGGAGCCGTCGACGACGCAGTTCGTGAACGTTTTTTCAGGTTGGTCGCTGACACAGAAGAGGGCTTCAACCGCCGATTTCGTGAGCGTCTTGCTCCGTTCGATTACTTGCCGTTTCAACAGACGCCCGTGCTACGCGGTGGCAATGGCCTTCTTGTCTTAGACATCGACTTTCTATGGGACCGAATCACGACGGGTCTGTACTGGCTCGTGCATGACCACGAGAAAAGCGCGCATGGCGAGCGGGCGCGCGACCAGTGGACGCATGCGTATGCTGAGATGATTGAGAAGTCCGTCGTGGATCAGCTCATTACGTTGGCCCCCCCATTGCTTGGTACTGAGGAACGAGCGTTCTATTCGGAGGATGACATTGGTCGCGCCTTCAACGGAAAGAGATGCGATGCTGCCATAGATGTAGGCCACGCGATCGTTCTCTACGAGATCGTTAGTGGCCAGCTATCGACGGCAACGCGAATCGAGGGAAGCGTCGCCGCCTTCCACAGTGATACTGAGCGGCTCGTGCTGAAAAAATGCCGGCAACTTGATGCCGTTGCGCGCGATATCTTGAAGGACGAACGGCCGTTGACAAGTGCGCGGCGCGTCGATTTGAGAGTCATTCCCGTCGTTGTTGTCGGCGGTGGCTATCCCGTGCACTCCTTTACCGTGGAGTACATCAGGGATCAATTGAGGCGGGAGCGATGTCTCATTCATGCCTCCATCGAGGATGTATGCGTCATCGATCTCCGTGAACTGGAGATGCTCGAGGGCCTTGCCGAGCAAGGTCATGATGTGGGCGTCCTATTGCGCGAGTGGAAGCATTCGTCGCTCGCTACGGTGTTTCTCAGGAACTTCCTCATTCAGAGGTTTGGTCCCCACGGCGTACCCCGCCCTAGACGTATGGCGACCAGAGTAAGGAGCAGGCTTGAGCGGGTTGCAGACCGGCTGGGGGTTGCGAACAGGCAACCGCCGTCCACGTCTGTGAGCTAACGGCGGTGGCTGCGGACCCGAGCCGACGGAGGATCAATCGCAGCACTGCGCCGGGCGGTAGTCGTCGGTCTCGGCGTCGGAGTCGACGCGCGCCTCGGTCTCCAACTCGGCGATCTCGAAGGTCTCTGTTCTGTCGGAGGCGCAGCGACTCGGCCCCCTCGCCCTTGGCGAACTGCAGCGGCAGGATGGCCCATGCCGACGAGTGGATGCGCTCGAAGCTCTGCGCGATCAGTGCGCGCACTTCGTGGAGCGTGGTCCCTTCACGGCCCAATCGCGCGAGCCCCCCGGACCGTACTCCTTGCCCACGAGGACGATCAGCGGCGTCCCGTCCTCGGCGTAGCTGCTCGGCCGCGTCGACAGATGTCAGATCTCACTGCTCGCGGGGTGCTAGGTAGCGTGCTCGCAATGCCGAGGGCGTAGACCGCCGTCGTCTGCCGCAACGGCGCAACCACATCGCACCGACGTCGGCACGTGGTCGTGCCCTTGCCACGGTCGTCTTCCAGGCTGGCTCCATCGCCGGCGGCCCGTCCAGTGCGAGGTGACCGCCCTGCGGGCCCTGCTTACGGGAACTCGGCGGTCGCGCCCGCGGGTCGGAACCAAACGGTGGCGTCGTGCGTCGGAAGCGTGTCACCGAACGCGGGCCGGAACCGGATGACCCGAACGAACCGCGAGCCCGTTCCCGACCAGGAGGAGCGATGTCCACCTCACGCCGCCGTACCACCGCAGCCCTCGTGGGGGCGGCGCTCGTCGTGTCCCTGCTGGCCGGCCCCGGGGCCGGCGCCGCGCCGCGTCCCGCACCCGCTCCTGCCCCCGCCCCCGGCCCCGCCGTGCCGTCGGCACGCGTAGTGTCGGCGGCGCTCGACGCACCCGGCGTGGTGGTCCGCTCCGAGCCGCCGGCGACGGTCGAGCGAGTGAGCGTCGTCACCGGGGCCGGCGCCGAGAGCGTGTTGCGCGTCACGGTCGAGGGGCGTTTCCCGCCGCGCGCCCTGCGCTACGAGGTCCGCGCCGGCGGACGCGTCGTCGGCTACGGGATACCGGGCGCGCGCGCCGACGAGGTCGTGGCGATCACGCGCGACGCGACGGTGCTCACCGAGCCGATTCGTATTCGCTACGAGGGTCCGCGGCGGTCCGCCGCGCCGCAACCATCGGCGGCGACGGACGGGCGGCAGGCCGCGACCGCGGATGCGGGCCTCGGCCCCCTCGAGGTGACGCGCGCCGTCTACGACTTCGGCGACGAGGCGTTTCAGCCGTCGGAGGTCGGGGCGCGCGTCGACATCGTCGCCGACGTCCACTTCCCCACCGGGCTCTCCGGCGGGCCGTACCCACTCGTGCTCTTCATGCACGGCAACCACTCGACGTGCTACCGGCGCGACGAGACGCGCTACCGATGGCCGTGCGGCGACGGATGGAAGCCGTTGCCCAACTACGCGGGCTACGACTACGCGGCGCGCGCGCTGGCGAGCCACGGTTTCGTCGTCGCCTCGGTCAGCGCGAACGGCGTCAACGTCCTCGGCAACAAGGTCGAAGACGCCGGGATGCGCCAGCGCGGGGAGGTGCTGGAACATCACGTCGACCTGTGGCGGCAGTGGTCGACGACGGGCGGGGAGCCCTTCGGCGACGCGTTCGTCGGCAAGGTCGACCTCGACAGGATCGGCACGATGGGTCACTCGCGCGGCGGCGAGGGCGCGGTGTGGCACAAGATCGTCGACGACGAGCGCGACGACCCGTACGGCATCGACGCGGTGCTCGCCCTGGCGCCGGTCGACTTCACGCGGGTCACGATCACGGAGGCGGACTTCGCCGTGCTGCTTCCCTACTGCGACGGCGACGTATCCGACCTCCAGGGCGTGCACTTCTTCGACGACTCCCGTTACGCGTTGCCCGGCGACCCGGGCGCCAAGCACACGATCACGGCCTTCGGCGCGAACCACAACTTCTTCAACACCGTGTGGTCGCCGTCGAGCGGCTACCCGGGCGCGTTCAACGACGGCCGGTGGACGTCGTGCACCGACCGGCTCGGCGAGACCGACCAACGCCGCATGGGCCGCGCCTACATCGTCGGCTTCTTCCGCCGTTACCTCGCCGGCGAGAGGGCGCTCGACCGCATGTGGACGGGGGCGTCGGCGCCCGGCTGGATCGCGCCGGCGCGCACGCTCGTCAGCTACCTCGCGCCCGACCGTCCCGCGCGCCGCATGGACGTCGCGCGCTTCACCGACCCCGGCGATCTCTTCGTCGGCGACGCCGGCGGCGCCGTGCATCCCACGGACATGACGGTGTATTCGTGGTGCGCCAACACGTGGGAGACGCCGTGCCTGTCCGAGGACTACGCGTACGACGACATCCACCTGCCGGGCCTCGCGCGCGCGACGCTCGGCTGGTCGACGCGCTCGGGCGTCGTGCGCTTCGAGATCGCCGACGCGCGCTCAGACGTCACGCGCTTCGACGCGTTCCAGTTCCGCGCCGTGGTGAACCCGGATTACTTCGCCAACCGACGGTTCGAGCTGCAGGACATGTCGGTGGCCCTCGTCGACGGCGACGGCGACGACGACTCCGTCGCGGCTTCGGAGGTCGGCAACGCCGCGCTCGCGTACCCGCTCGGGCGCGGGCGGGACCACGTCATCCTCAACCAGGTGCGGTTCCCGCTGCGTCGCTTCGACGGCGTCGACCTCGACGACATCGACGCGGTCGAGCTGCGCTTCGACCGCATGCGCGCGGGCGCGATCGACGTCGCCGACGCCGCCTTCAGCCGCCGCGCCGGCCCGTGACCGGAGCCGTTTGCATCGCCACGCCGCCGGCTCAGGCGCGTCAGTCGGCGAGGAGACGGCGAAGTACGAGCTGGAGGACTCCGCCGTGGCGGTAGTAGTCCATCTCGACGTCGGAGTCGATGCGCGCCTCGGCTTCGAACTCCTTCGTGTCGCCGTCCTTCGTCGCACGCACCGTGAGGCGCGCGTGCGGGCGTAGGTTCGACGGCAGGTCGACGATCTCGTACGTCTCGGTGCCGTCGAGCCCGAGCGACTCGGCCCCCTCGCCCTCGGCGAACTGCAGCGGCAGGATCCCCATGCCGACGAGGTTGCTGCGATGGATCCGCTCGAAGCTCTGCGCGATCACGGCGCGCACGCCCTGGAGCAGCGGGCCCTTCGCGGCCCAGTCGCGCGAGCTGCCCGACCCGTATTCCTTCCCGGCGACGATCAGCAGCGGAACGCCCTCGGCGCGGTATGCCTCGGAGGCCTCGAAGATCGTCGTGACCTCGCCCTCGGGCAGCTTCTTCGTCCAGCCGCCCTCCTTGCCCTCGGCGAGCAGGTTGCGGAAGCGGATGTTCGCGAACGTGCCGCGCATCATCACCTCGTGGTTCCCGCGGCGTGACCCGTAGCTGTTGAAGTCACGGACGTCGACGCCCTGCTCCTTCAGGTACCTCCCCGCGGGAGACGCCGGCGCGATCGATCCGGCGGGCGAGATGTGGTCCGTCGTGACGGAGTCGCCGACGAGGCACAGCACCCGAGCCCCTCGGATGTCGCGCGGCTCCGAGGGCTCCGGGCCGAGGTCC
>DASZZZ010000002.1:0-37669 GCA_036260375.1 Actinomycetota bacterium | reverse complement strand
GGTCGCCGACTTCGAGGCCTCGATCGGCCGCACGCTCGACATCGACCAGCACTACTACTCGTGGACGATCACGTTCCCCAGCGGCCTCGAGCAGGCCGACCTGTCCGCGGGCCGCATCCCGCTCGTCACGTGGGAGCCGTGGGGCACCACGCTCGACGCGATCAACTCGGGGACGTTCGACACCATGATCCGCGCCCGCGCCCGGGGCCTGCGCGACCTGCGCGCGCCGGTGTTCCTGCGCTGGGCGCACGAGATGAACTCGAACTGGTACCCGTGGAGCGGCTACGCGAACAACGACGCCGGGACCACGAACGGCCCCGCGAAGTACGTCGCCGCCTACCGCCGGGTCCACGACCTGTTCGCCGCCGAGGGGGCGACCAACGTCGTCTGGGTGTGGTCGCCGAACTTCGAGAACGTCCCCAGCTCGTCGTGGAACGCGTGGTCGAACTACTACCCCGGCGACGCGTACGTCGACTGGGTCGGCCCCGACGGCTACAACTGGGGCACGACGAAGTCGTGGTCGTCGTGGCGCAGCTTCAAGTCGATCTTCTCCCCGATCTACTCGGCGTACGCAGGGCGCAAGCCGATCATGCTCGCCGAGGTCGCGTCGCAGGAGGCCGGCGGCAACAAGGGCCTGTGGATCGACGACATGAGCCTGCAGCTCCAGACCGCGATGCCGGCGATCAAGGCGGTCGTGTGGTTCCACCGCCCCACCGGGTGGCCCGCGGACACGAGCGTCGGGTCGTTCGCGGCGTTCCGCACGATGGCCACGCTGCCGTACTTCAACCCCTGATGCGGCCGGGCGCGTGCGCGACGACGTCCGAGTAAGGCGACCCCCGCACGGGTAGGACGCCCCCATGTCGTTCGTCGGCAGGCTCGCCGCGTGGGCGCTCGTGGGGCGCGCTGTGCTCGCGTCGCGCCGCGGCGGCGACGCCCCGCTCAGGGGGGCCGAGGGCCCACCGCCCGGCGACTCGCGCGCGCGGCGCGACGACGACCGCGACGACCCGTCCCCCGCAGAGCGCGAGGGCGTCGACGACACGGTGCCCCCGCAGCAGGCCGGCGGAGCCGGACCCGACTCGCCGCTCGAGCTGCCCAAGCAGGACTGGAAGTCGACCGGGAAGCGGACGCTCAAGGAGATCAAGGCAGACCGCGTCACGCTCGTCGCGGCGGGCATGGCGTACTACGCGTTCCTCGCCGTGTTCCCGGCGATCATCGCCGGCGTCGGGATCCTGAGCCTGATCGACGCACCCGAAAGCACGATCAAGCAGATCACCACCGGCATCGAGTCGACGCTGCCGGGCAGCGCCGGCCGGATTCTGACGACCGCGATCAATAACGCGAGCGACGCCGAGCAGGGCGCGCTGCTCGCGACGATCCTCGGTATCGCGGTCGCGCTGTGGTCCGCGACGTCGGGGTTCGTCGCGCTCCAGGCCGGGCTCGACGTCGCCTACGACATCCCCGAGGAGCGCAAGTTCGTCGGCAAGCGGCTCGTCGCGCTCGCGCTGATCGTCGCCACCGGCCTGCTCGGCGCCGTCCCGTCGCCGTTCCTCGCGTTCGGCGCCTCGTGGCCGTGGCAGGTCCTCGGCTGGGTGCTGACGGTCGTCGCCGTGATGATCCTGTTCTCGATCTACTACTACCTCGGCCCGAACCGCGACAAGCCGTCGTGGCGCTGGGTCAGCCCGGGCAGCGTGCTGGGGGCCGTGCTGTGGCTGATCGTCGGGGCCGCGTTCTCGATCTACGTCGCCATGGCGGGGCAGAGCTCGTACGAGGAGACGTACGGGTCGCTCGCCGGCGTCGTCATCCTCATCCTGTGGCTCTACCTGAGCTCGCTCGCGATCCTGATCGGCGGCGAGCTCAACGCCGAGACGGAGCGCCAGGCCGAGGCGCGCCGGCGCTCCGACGCGCGCGCCTGACGCCCGCGCGACGACTCGACGTCCTGCCCCCACCGCGGGCCGCGCGAGCACACAATCCTTCTTTTCGGCGTCCGGGCTTGGTATGACATCGCGCGGGAGCCAGCGGGATGCGCCCGGCCGTTCCGAGCGCGATGGGTGAAGGAGGTCATCGGTGGCACGAGTCGCCTCGACCCGGGGGCGCGACCTCGACTCGTACTTCGAGGTCTCGCGGCGGGGCAGCACCGTTCGGACCGAGGTCATCGCGGGACTGACGACGTTCATGACGATGGCCTACATCCTGTTCCTGAACCCGGTGATCCTGAACACGGTGCCGGATCGCGAGGGCGTCCAGCTCGAGCGGGCCGAGGTCCTCACGGTCACCGCGTTGGTCGCGGGCGTCATGACGCTAGCGATGGGGATATACGGGCGCTACCCGTTCGCGATCGCCGCCGGCCTCGGGCTCAACGCGGTCGTGACGTTCCAGCTCGTCGGCGCCGCACAGCTGACGTGGCCCGAGGCGATGGGCGTCGTCGTGCTCGAGGGCATCGTGATCACGATCCTCGTCCTGACGAAGTTCCGCCAGGCGGTCATGGACGCGGTCCCGCTCCCGCTCAAGCAGGCGATCGCGGTGGGCATCGGCCTGTTCATCACGATCATCGGCTTCGTCGACGCCGGCTTCGTCACGTCGACGCAGCAGCCGGTCCCGCCGCTTCAGCTCGGTACCGGCAACGAGCTGCGAGGGTGGCCGATCGCGGTGTTCATCGTCGGCCTGCTGCTGATCATCTGGCTCTACCTGCGGCGCGTGCGCGGGGCGCTCCTGTGGGGCATCCTCGGCGCCACGCTGTTCGCGATCGCCGTGAACTACGCGTTCCTCGACGGGGAGGGCTTCGGCGCCAACGCCCGGCTCGAGAACCCGTTCGACGTCCCGTCGCTGGACAACTTCGCCCTCCTGGGGGACTTCTCGTTCGGGTTCTTCGCCGAGCTGGGCGTCATCTCGGCGCTGCTCGCCGTCTTCACGCTGATGCTGTCGGACTTCTTCGACACGATGGGCACGGTCGTCGGGCTCGGACGGGAGGGCAACCTCCTCGACGAGCGCGGACGCCTCCCCGGGACCGACCGCGTGCTGCTCGTCGACTCGGTCGCCGCGGTCGCCGGAGGCGCGGCGTCGTCGTCGTCCAACACGACGTACATCGAGAGCGCGTCCGGCATCGCCGAGGGCGGCCGCACGGGCCTGACCGCGGTCGTCGTCGGGGTGCTGTTCCTGCTCGCGGTGTTCCTCGCGCCGCTCGCCAACATCATCCCGATCCACGCGACCGCGCCCGCGCTCGTCGTCGTCGGATTCCTGATGATGACGGCCGTGCGGGACATCCCGTGGGAAGACCTCGAGCTCGCGATCCCGGCGTTCCTCACGATGGTCGTCATGCCGTTCACCTACTCGATCACCAACGGCATCGGCGCCGGCTTCGTGAGCTACGTCTTCATCAAGCTCGCGCGCGGCAAGCCGCGCGAGGTGCACCCGATGATGTGGATCGCGTCGATCGCGTTCCTGATCTACTTCGGCATCTTCTACGTGCGCGACTGGCTGACGTAGAGCGCGCTCACGTCGTCGGTTCCACCACGACTCGCGTGCCGTGGCCGAGCCGGGTCCGCGCTAGCGCGCTTCGGACGGCGCCTCGACCTTGACGTGGACGGCGCGCGCGCCGGCGTCGAGCGCCGCGACCATGACGTCGTGCAGCGCGCGCAGGACGTCGTCGCGCGCCCCCGACAGGCCCGTCCCGAGCGGCCCGACCTCGATCGCGAGCCCGGACGTGCGCGCCGCGTCGACCCCGGCGCGCACGTGCGGCTGCATGTTGCCCTCCTCGAACGGATGGATCGTGAACTCGGCGGTCAGCTCGGCGGGCGGAACCGGCATCGTCGTCCTTTCGGTCAGGCGTCGCGGTCGAGGTAGTTGTAGACGGTGAAGCGCGTCACGCCGAGGCGGTCGGCGACGTCCTCGACCGCCTTGCGGATCAGGAACGCGCCGCGCTCGTCGAGGAAGCGGACCACGACCTGCTTCTCGGTGCGCGACATCTGCGACGCCGGCTTGCCGATGCTGCGCTCGGCCGCGTCGATGAGATGCTCGACGCTCTCGCCGACGTGCGGGTGGCCGGCGCCGTGCAGGAACAGCCCGTAGGCACACGAGCCCGCGCCGAGCACGACGACGCGCCCCGTCACGCCCGGCTCCCCGTCGACGTCGAACGTCTCGGTCGCGTCGCGCAGCCGGGCCGCGGCACGGGCGAGGACGTCGTCGCGCGCGTGCGGACCGGCGTAGAGCAGCTCCGGCCCCCCGTCGAGCGACCACACCGCGGCGGAGCGCCCGGATCCGGTCAGCGGCTCGAGCTCGCGCGCGAGCCGCACGAGCTCGTCGACGAGCGCCGCCGTGCGCGTCATCGCGCTTCGAGGGGGACGATCTCGAACCGGTCGACGTCGATCAACCCGCGGTCGGTGATCTTGAGCGACGGGATCACCGACAGCGCGAGGAAGCTCAGCGTCATGAACGGCGCGGGCGTCGACACGCCCATGCCCCCCAGCGCCTCGTGCAGCGAGTCCATCCTCTCGACCACCGTCTCGTACGGCTCGTCGGACAGCAGGCCGGCGACCGGCAGCGCGAGCTCTCCGGCGACGCGGCCGTCGTGCACCGCGACGATGCCGCCGCCGATCTCGCCGAGGCGGGTCACGCACGCCGACATGTCGGAGTCGTTGGTGCCGACGACGAGGACGTTGTGGCCGTCGTGCGCGACCGTCGACGCGAACGCGCCGCGACGCAGCCCGAAGCCCGTGACGAAGCCCTTGCCGATGCGTCCGGTGCCGTGGTGACGCTCGACGACCGCGATCTTGGCGATGTCGCGCTCCGGATCGGCGACGGCAAGGCCGTCCTCGAGCTTCGGAGTCTCGGTGAGCGCGCGCGTCAGCAGCTGCCCGGCGACGATGCCGATCACGCGCACGTCGCCGCCGGTCGACGGGATCTGGAGGTCGGTAGGGGAAACGGGCGCGTTGTTCATCGAGTGCCGCACCCATAGCGGCACCTCGGCGCGCGCGAACGGGAGTGCGACGCCGCCGTCGACGACGAGGCGCCCGTCGGTGAAGACTTTCGTGGGCCGGAAGCTCTCGAGGTCCGGCAACAGGCAGAAGTCGGCGACGTAGCCGGGCGCGATCGCGCCCATGTCGGTGAGACCGTGATAGCGCGCCGGGTTGAGCGTCGCGAGCAGGATCGCGTCCTCGGGCGCGATGCCCTCCGACACCGCGACCCGGCACATCTGGTTGACGTGGCCCTCGCGCACGAGGAAGTCGGGCTCGCGGTCGTCGGTGCAGAACGCGCACGTCGACGGCCCGTAGCGCTCGACCAGCGGCAGGAGGTCGACGAGGTTGCGCGCGTTCGACGCCTCGCGGATCAGCACCCACATGCCCTTGCGGCGCTTCTCGAGCGCCTCCTCGAAGGTCGTCGCCTCGTGGTCGGAGCGGATGCCGGCCGCGAGGTACGCGTCGAGCGCCCGCCCCCGCACGCCCGGTGCGTGCCCGTCGATGTGCGTCGCGCCGCGCACGCGCAGCTTGGCGAGCTCGGAGTCGTCGCCCGTGATCACGGCCGGGAAGTTCATCATCTCGGCGACGCCGAGCGCGTAGCGGCGGCGCAGGATCGACTCCATGTCGCCGGTCGTCAGCGGACGGCGCGACGTCTCGAACGGGCTCGCCGGCACGCACGACGACGCCATCACGAACACCGACAGTGGCAGGTGGTCGCAGACGTCGAGCATCCAGTGGATCCCGTCGGTGCCGAGGACGTTGGCGATCTCGTGGGGATCGGTCACGACGGCCGTCGTTCCGTGGGGGAGCACGGCGCGCGCAAACTCGTCGACCATGAGCTTGCACGACTCGATGTGCATGTGCGCGTCGACGAAGCCGGGCACGAGGTACTGCCCCCGCCCGTCGACGCGCTCGCCGCCCTCGAACGCGCCGAGCCCCGCGATACGGCCCTCGGCGACGCCGACGTCGACGTCGAGCCACTCCTTGGTGAAGCACGAGAACACGCGCGCGCCCTCGATCACCAGGTCGGGCGGCGCGTCGCCGCGCGCGACCGCGATGAGCCTGCCGCGGTCGGTCGGCGCTCGGTTCACGACAGCCCCACGACGTCGTCGGGACGGATCGGCACGCGCGTCAGCGGACGGCCGCACGCGGCGCGCACCGCGGCGACGATCGCGGGCGTCGACGAGATCGTCGGCGGCTCGCCCACGCCCTTGACGCCGTACGGCGCGTCGGGATCCCCGAGCTCGAGCACGTCCTTGCGCACCGGGGGCATGTCGAGGATCGTCGGGATGAGGTAGTCCGTGAACGACGCGTTGCGGATCTTGCCATCCCGTACCTGTATCTCCTCCATGAGCGCGAGGCCGAGGCCCTGGGCCGAGCCGCCTTCGATCTGGCCCTCGACGGCCTGCGGGTTGAGCGCCTTGCCGACGTCCTGTGCGGTCGCGAGCTCCACGACGCGCACGAGACCGAGCTCGACGTCGACGTCGACCACGGCGCGGTGCGCGGCGAACGCGAACGCGACGTGCGCGTCGCCCTGTCCCGTCTCGGGGTCGAGCGGATACGTGCGACGGTGGTGGTACTCGCGCGTCTCCTCGACCGCGTCGTCGCCGAGCACGGCAGCGAGCGGCGCGACGACGCCGCGCGTGCGCGACAGCACCTTGCCGCCCGCGAGCGAGAGGTCGGCGGGGTCGATCCCGATGTCGTTCGCGACGCGCTCGAAGACGCGCTCCCGGACGGCCTCGCACGCGGCCTTGACCGCGCCGCCGGTCATCCACGTCTGACGCGACGCCGACGACGAGCCGGCCGAGCCCACCGACGTGTCGGCGGGGTGCAGGACGACGTCGTCGACGCCCAGCTCGGTGCGGGCGATCTGCATCTGGATCGTCGCGAGACCCTGGCCGACCTCGGCCGCCGCGGTGTGCACCTCGGCGACGGCCTCGCCGCGATGCGCCCACAGCCGCACGCGCGCGGTCGAGTAGTCGTCGAAGCCCTCGGAGTAGGCGACGTTCTTGAAGCCGACCGCGTAGCCGACGCCCCGCACGACCCCCTCGCCGTGCGTCGTGTTCGCCACGCCCCCGGGCAGGCGCCGGAGATCGGGCCGCTCGTCCTCGTCCGGCGGCAGCGGCATGCGTTGCACGCGCCGGAGCAGCTCCGCGACGGGGGCCGGTCCCTCGACGAGCTGACCGGTCGGCATCTCCGAGCCGGTCGTCATCGCGTTGCGGACGCGCAGCTCGACCGGGTCGATGCCCAGCTCGGCCGCGAGCGCGTCCATCTGCGACTCGTACGCGAAGCACGACTGCACCGCGCCGAACCCGCGCATCGCCCCGCACGGCGGGTTGTCCGTGTAGACCGCGTAGCAGTCGACGCGCACGTTGGGCACTTCGTAGGGCCCACACGAGAACGCGGCCGCATTGCTGGCGACGGCCGTGGAGCTCGACGCGTACGCCCCTCCGTCGAGGACGATCTCGGCCGCGACGTACACGAGCTTTCCGTCGCGCGTCGCGCCGTGCTCGTAGCGCATGCGCGCGGGGTGCCGGTGGACGTGACCGTAGAACGACTCCTTGCGCGAGTACATGATCTTGACGGGACGGCCGGTGCGGAGCGCCAGGAGACACGCGTGTATCTGCATGGACAGGTCCTCGCGCGCGCCGAACGCGCCGCCGACGCCGGCGAGGGTGATGCGCACCTTGTCGGGCTCGACGCCGAGGCTGTGTGCGACCTGGTCGCGGTCGACGTGGAGCCACTGCGTCGACACGTACAGGTCGACGCCGCCGTCGCCGTCGGGGACGGCGAGGCCGGACTCGGGGCCGAGGAACGCCTGGTCCTGCATCGCGGTCTCGTACTCGCCGCGCACCACGACGTCCGCGCGCGGCCGGTCCTCTCCCTTGCGGATGCGCACGGCGCGGATGAGATTGCCGGCGGGATGGAGCTGCGGCGCGTCGTCGTCGAGCGCGGCGCGCGCGTCGGTCACCGGGTCGAGGACCTCGTAGTCGATCGCGACGAGGGCCGCCGCTCGCCGCGCGGTCTCGGGATGGTCCGCGGCGACGAGGGCGATCGCCTCGCCTTCGTAGCGCACGTCCTGCCACGCGAGCACGGGCTGGTCCGGGATCTCGAGCCCGTACGTCTTGCGGCCGGGCACGTCCTCGTGGGTGAGCACCGCGACGACTCCGGACACGCCGAGCGCCGGCGCGGTGTCGATCGACCGTATGCGGGCGCGCGGGTGCGGGCTGCGCGCCGTCGCGCCCCACAGCATCCCCTCGGCGGACAGGTCGGAGGAGTAGGCGAACTCGCCCTTGACCTTCGGGATGCCGTCGGGCCGCGGGGCGCTCTCGCCGACGACGCCGCGCGTCGGCGCGCTCCTCGTGCGCGTGCGCGCGTCCTGCGTCACGGCCGCGCCCGATGGGCCGCGAGCCGCACCGCGTCGAGGATCTTCTCGTAGCCGGTGCAGCGGCAGAGATTGCCCGACAGCGCCTCGCGGATCTCGTCGTCCGACGGGTCGGGGCTCCTGCCGAGCAGCTCGTGCGCGGCGACGACGAGCCCGGTCGTGCAGAACCCGCACTGGACCGCGCCGGCGTCGAGGAACGCCTGCTGGACGGGATGCACCTCGTCCCGGCGCGTCAGCCCCTCGACGGTCACGACGCTGCGGCCCTCCGCCTGCGCCGCGAGCACGAGGCACGCGCACACGAGCACGCCGTCGAGGTACACGGAGCACGAGCCGCACTCGCCCTGCTCGCACGCGTTCTTGGGGCCGGGGACGTCGAGGCGCTCGCGCAGCACGTACAGGAGGCTCTCTCCGGGCCACACGTCGGTCGCGGTGCGCGCCTCGCCGTTCACGTCGAAGCGAAGGTTCACGCCGGCGACCTCCTCTGCTCGTTCCACGCCCACGTCAGCGTGCGTCGCGCCAGCACCGCGAGCGCGTGGCGGCGATAGCGGGCGCTTCCGCGCACGTCGTCGATGGGGCGCGCCGCCGCGGCGGCGAGCTCGCCGAAGCGCGCCGCCAGGGAATCGGGCAGCGGCGCGCGCGGCTCCCACAGGTCGGCGAGCTCGTCGGTCGCGAAGCGCGCTGCGTCGGGCGCGTCGAGGATGCGCGGGCCCGCGGAGCCGATCGCCACCGACACGGTCCGCGCGCGCGCGTCGAGCGCGACCGCGAAGCTCGCGACCGCGATGACCATCGCGTTGCGCGTGCCGATCTTGGCGAACTGCTGGGGGCCGCGCGCGACCGGCGAGCGGATCGCGACGATGAGCTCGTCGTCGTCGAGGGCGTTGACCTTCGGGGCGACGACGAACGCGCGCGCCGGGATCGTGCGCGCGCCGCGCACCGACGCGACCTCGACCGTCGCCCCGGCCGCGCACAGCGGAGGGAGGGCGTCGCCCGCCGGCGACGCGGTCCCGAGGTTGCCTCCGACCGTGCCGCGGTTGCGTATCTGCGGCGAGCCGATCGTGCGCGCCGCGATCGCGAGCCCCGGCAGCTCGGGCGCGAGCTCGGCGAGCACCTGCGTGTACGTGACGCCGGCGCCGAAGCGTACGTGGCTGTCGTCGCGGCCGCGCTCGCGCAGCTCGGGCACGCGCGTGAGGTCGAGGATCGCGGGCGGCCTGTCGGACCCGAGGTTGAGCTCGACCATGACGTCGGTCCCGCCTGCGAGGGGCGCGGCGTCGGGCCGCTGGGCCTTCAGCGCGAGCGCGTCGTCGAGCGACGTCGGCGACAGGACGTCCACGTCAGCGCCCTCCCGCGGCGCGCGCCGCGTTCGCGGCCTCGAGCGCGGTGCCGGCGCGGCCCTCGAGCGCGTCGCGCAGGTGCACGTCGTCGGTCACCACCGCGCGCCGGCCGCCGCCCGACACGAAGTCGAGCATCGCCTCGACCTTCGGCGCCATCGAGCCCGGCGCGAACTGTCCCGCCTCGTGCAGCGACCGCAGGGTCGGCACGTCGACCGACTCGATCGGCGCCGCGGTGGGCGTGCCGTGGTCGACCTCGACGTGCTCGACGTCGGTCAGGATCGCGAAGGTGTCGGCGCCGACCTGGCGCGCGAGCAGCGCCGACGCGCGGTCCTTGTCGACGACGGCCTCGACGCCGGCGAGCGCGCCGTCCGGCGTGCGGACGACCGGGATGCCTCCGCCGCCGCACGCGATGACGACCGCGCCGGCCGCGAGCAATTGGCACACGATGTCCTGCTCGACGATCTCGTACGGTTCCGGCGACGGCACCACCCGGCGCCACCCGCGGCCCTGGCCGTCGCGCCGCAGCGCCCAGCCGCGCCGCCGCAGTGGGTCGAGCTCGTCGTCGCCGTAGAACCGGCCGATCGGCTTCGACGGCTCCTCGAACGCCGGATCGCGGTCGTCGACGAGCACCTGGGTCACGACCGTGACGACCGGCACGCGCAGGCCCGCCTCGCACAGCGCGTTCGAGAGACACTGCTGGATCATGTAACCCATGGCTCCCTGGGTGTCGGCGACCGCGGAGTCGATTGGCAGCGACGGGAGCTCGCCGGCCTGCGCGGCGATGTCGCTGCGAAGGAGGATGTTGCCGACCTGCGGGCCGTTGCCGTGGGTGAGCACGACGCGCCAGCGATGCTCGGCGACGAGCGGGACGAGGTGCTCGACGGTCGCGCGCGTGCGCCGGAACTGCGCCTGCACCGACGGCTCGTCGCCGGTGCGCGTGATCGCGTTGCCCCCGAGCGCGACGACGAGCACCGGCACGCCGGCCCACTCGCCGTCAGCCATGGGCTCTCATCGGGCGATCTTATGATCGCCGTTCCAGGAGGTTCGACAAATTGTTGAGAAATTCCCGCGGGGCGCCCCGGCGCACGCTGCTGCGCGGCGGCACGATCGTGACCGCATCGGGAGAGGCGCGCGGCGACGTGCTCGTGGCCGGCGAGGAGATCGAGGCCGTCGGCGACGTGGGGGACGTCGCCGCCGACGAGATCGTCGACGCGACCGGCAAGCTCGTGCTCCCGGGCGCGATCGATGCGCACACCCACCTCGACATGGAGGTCGGCGCGACGCGCTCCGCCGACGACTTCCTCACCGGCACGCGCGCCGCGGCGTGCGGCGGGACGACGTGCGTGATCGACTTCGCGACCGCGTATCGCGGCGAGACGGTGGCGCAAGGGCTCGCGACGTGGCACGCGAAGGCGGGGGGCCGGGCGGTGATCGACTACGGGTTCCATCTCTCGCTCGCCGAGCTGACGCGTCCGGCCGACGACGTCGTCGCCGACGCGCTCGAGGCGGGTGTGACGAGCTTCAAGCTCTACATGACGTATCCCGAGCGACTCATGGTCAGCGACGACGTCATCGCTCGGATGCTCGCCGCCGCCGGCCGCGTCGGCGCGCTCGTGTGCCTTCACTGCGAGGACGACGCGACCGTCGCGCGCCGGCGCGCCGAGGCGCTCGCGGCCGGGCACACCGAGCCGCGCTGGCACGCGTGGTCGCGCCCTCCCTCGGCCGAGGCCGACGCGGTGCGCCGCGCCGCGCGCATGGCCGCCGACGCCGACGCGCCGTGTTACGTCGTCCATCTGTCGTCGGCCGACGCGCTCGCGGAGGTGCGCGCCGCCCGGGAGGCGGGGGAGCCGTTCTACGCGGAGACCTGCCCCCAGTACCTCTACCTGTCGGCCGACCGCCTCGACGGCCCCCCGGAGCGCGCCGCGCGCTACGTGTGCGCGCCGCCGCTGCGCGACGGACGCCACCGCGACGAGCTGTGGGAGGGCCTCGCGCGCGGGCACCTGCAGGTCGTCTCGACCGACCACTGCCCGTTCGACTCGCGCGCGAAGGACGCGGGCCTGGGAGGCGGCGGATGGCGCAGCTTCGCCGAGATTCCCGGGGGCCTGCCCGGCATCGAGATGCGACTGTCGCTCGTGTACCAGAAGGTCGTCGAGGGCAGCCTCACGCGCGCGCAGTGGGTCGACCGCTGCTGCACCGCGCCGGCGCGGATCTTCGGCCTCTACCCGCGCAAGGGCGCGCTGCTGCCGGGCTCCGACGCCGACGTCGTCGTGTTCGACCCCCGCGCGCGGCGTCCGCTCGTGCCCGAGCGCATGCACATGAACGTCGACTACACGGGCTACGAGGACGTCACGGTCGAGGGCTGGCCGGCGCTCGTGCTGTCGCGCGGACGCGTCGTCGCGCGCGACGGCGAGCCCGTGGGTGAGCCCGGCTGGGGCCGCTACGTCGCGCGCGGTCCGACCGAGCCGCCGTCGTGACGCGCGCGTCGCGCGCGGCGCTCGGTCGGCGTGTTCAGCGCTCGAACGCGAGGCCGAGGCGCGACAGCGACGGCGCTCCGTGGACGCCCTCGGTCGTCGCCTCGAGGTCGAGCTCCTGCGCCGAGTCGGGGCCCTTGCCGATGAGCTCGCGGGCGCGGCTCGGCAGCTCCTGGGTCGCGGCGGCGCGCGACTCCCACAGATACACCGCCCCCCACAGGTTGCGCTCGGAGTCCGACACCCACGCCTTGAACAGCAGCCCCTCGACGCCGGCGAACGCGTCGACCGACTCGTCGCGCAGGTAGGTGCGCAGCGACTCGATCGTGGCCGGCGTCCCGTTCAGGTCCCACAGCACGATTCGTACGAACACGGGCGAAGGTTACGACGCGCCCGCACGCCCGTCGCGCGCGAGCGCGCCGGCGCGTCGTCGAGCTACGGGAGGTCGAGCGTCCACATGCCGCGTCCGTGCGTCGCGGCGAGGACGGTGTCGGTGTTCGGCACCATGAACAGGTCGAGCGTGCTTACGGCCGGCATGCCGCTGCCGAGCACCTTCCAGCTGCCGTCGGCGCGCTGGCGGAACACGCCCACGTCGGTGCCGACGATCAGCCGGTCGCCGTCGAGCACCGAGTCGTTCGCCGGCGCGTCGGGCAGGTTGCGCGACACGTCGGTGAACGTCGTGCCGCCGTCGGTCGACTCGAACACGTGGCCGTGGCCCGCGTCGGGGATCCAGCGGCGCGAGAAGCCCGACAGTGTCACGAAGACGTGCTCGTCGTCGTTCGGGTCGATCGTGACCGACGTGACGTAGCGATTCGGCAGATCGCCCGCGACCTCGTGCCACGTGCCGCCGACGTTCGACACGAGCCCCGACGCGAAGCCGGCGTCGGAATCGAGCGTCGTCGGGTTGCACGGCCCGCACCACCCGACGTAGATCGTGGCGCCGTCGACGCCGAGCGCGGTGCCCTGGCGCGGCGACCCGAGGTCGTAGGACTCCTGCCAGTCCGAGCTCTCCGTGGCGATGCCCTGGTGGCTCTCCCACACCTCCTGGCCGACCGCGACGAGGTGCTGGTCGTCGGTCGGGTCGAGGTCGAACGGCGCGATGAAGCGCGGGTTCGAGTCGGAGGGCGAGATGTCGGTCCACGTCCGGCCCCCGTCGGAGCTCTTCGACATCGTGAGGAAGACGTACTCCTCGTAGGTGTGGTCCGGCTCGTCGGGCTCGACCGCGACGTCGCCGCCGTCGCCGCCGTAGACCTCGACCCAGCGCTGCCCACCCGTGTACTTCACGTTGCCGTTGTCCTGCGTCCCCGCGTAGACGGTGAAGTCGGGGCCCGCACTGGCGGTCGCGTAGTAGGGCTGCGTCACCGACAGCGTCGCGTTGCGGTTGCGCCATTCGTCGTTGGTCCAGTCGGGCCCAACCTGCGTCCATGCGCCGCCGTCGTTCGCGATGTAGAGCTTCGACGCGCCGCCGTCGACGCCGAACGCGGCCGCGTGCTGGTCGGGGTGCGGCGTCGGATGCTGGTCGGGGTCGAGGTTGCAGTTGGGCGGTGCGTTCGACAGGCACCAGTTCCAGTAGCGCGCGATCGTGTCCCACGACGCGCCGCCGTCGTCGGTGTCGTAGACCTCCTCGAGCCCGACGACGACGTGGTCGGGGTCGTTGGGGTCGATGACGACGTACTGGTCGTACCACGCCTGCACGCCGGGCTGGAAGCCGGGGCCGATCTTGAGGGGGTTCATCGCGGAGTTCTCGTCGGACGCGAACGTCGCTGACGTCGCGACCTGCGACCACGGCCCGTTCGGTCCCGTGGTCGTCTTGTAGACGCCGTTGAGGACGGTGGGGGAGCCGGGCGTGTTGAACAGGACCGCGTCCTGGACGACCGCGTAGAGCAGCCCCGGCGCGCCCCTGTCGGCCGCCAGAGACACGCGCCCGACGTTGGGCTGCGGCGCGAAGCCGGCGGGCGTGATGCGTGCGAACGTCTTGCCCTTGTCGTTCGACAGGTAGAGGCCGTTGGCCGCATGGCCGCCGCGCCATCCGACGGCGGCGAGAACCTGCTTGTTCGGCAGCAGCACCACGTCGGTGACGAAGTTGCCGAACTCGTCCTCGCCTCCGGGCGCGAGCACGCGCGTCCATGTGCGGCCCCGGTCGTTCGAGCGATACAGCCCCCGGTTCGTCGCGACGAGCAGCTGACGGCCGAAGCTGCGCACCGCGATCTGGAACACGGTCGCGCGGTTGAACACGCCGCCGCCGAGCTTCGCGAACGTCTGTCCGCCGTCGCGCGTGCGGTAGATGCCGACGCCCCAGTACGCGTCCGCGTTGGTGCTCGCCTCGCCCGTCCCGACGTAGACGACGCGCGGCCGCTTCGGCGCGATGGCGATGGCGCCGATCGCGAGCGAGTCGAGGTGGTCGCCGATCGGACGCCACGACCGCCCCGACGTCGTCGTCTTCCACACGCCGCCGTCGGCCGCGCCGACGTACGCGACGCTCGCGTCGCGCGGATGGACGGCGACCGACGTCAGCCGTCCGGACACGTCGTGCCAGCCGAGCGGCGGCGTGCCGCCGACCGGGTCGTTGTACGTCTCGTCGGACGAGTCGATGGGACGCGGGCCGAGGCTGCGCCACTGCGGACCGGCGCCGGCGGCGAGCGTCGTCGCCCCACCGGTCCGCGCGCCGATGCTGAGATCGGCCCCCGGCAGCGCGTTGGCCGCGTCGAGCGCTGCGAGGCGCGCCCCTTCCGGGACGCGGCGCGCCGGCGCGCTGCGCTGCGTGTAGAACCAGTGCTGGCGGCCGCGGATCTCCTCGATCGGCTCCGGGCGTCCGATCCGGCCGCCGTCGGCCTCGTCGTAGCCGCGCGCGCCGCGAGGGAACGGCTCCGCCCCGCGCGACGACGGCGTGAGCCGAGGTTCGTCGGACGTGCACGCCGCTCCCACGAGCAGCAGCGCGACGAGCGCGGGCGCGACGCGCGGCATCCTCGGCAACATCGGTAGCTCCTTGTCAGGTCCCTCGGGGCCTTCGGGCGGGCGCGCCGCGGCGAAGACGTGGCAGCCGTGCCAAGCTACACCCGTCGCGGGGCGGGCGAAAGGGACATCGGGAGCGTTCGTGACCACCTTCTTCGTAAACGAGAACGCCGGCTCGGTCGCCGGTCCGCCGCCGGGGCGCGCGCCGCTGGAGCTGCACCGTCGCCTGCCGGGCTACGCGGCCACGCCGCTGGTGGCGGCGCCGGCGATCGCGCGGTCGCTCGGCCTCGGGGACGTCCTCGTCAAGGTCGAGTCGAGCCGGCTCGGCCTGCCCTCGTTCAAGATCCTCGGCGCGTCGTGGGGCCTCCTGTGCGAGCTCGACCGGCGCGCCGGCGGGCTCGGCCAGTGGTCGACGCTCGACGAGCTGCGCGCGCGCGTCGAGAGGCTCGGACCGCTGACGCTGACGGCCGCGACCGACGGCAACCACGGGCGCGCGGTGGCGCACATGGCGAGGCTGCTCGGGCTCGGCGCGCACATCGTGGTCCCAGACGACATGGCGCCCGCGCGCATCGCCGCGATCGAGGGCGAGGGCGCGACCGTCGAGGTCGTCCGGGGCGGCTACGACGACGCGGTCGCGCGCGCGGCCGAGCTCGCCGGCCCCCGCTGCGCGGTCATCTCGGACACGTCGTGGCCCGGCTACGAGCTCGTGCCGCGCTGGGTGATCGAGGGCTACTCGACGATCTTCTGGGAGATCGACGACGAGCTCGCGCGCCGCGGCGAGCCGGCGCCCGACGTCGTCGTCGTCCAGGTCGGCGTCGGCGCGCTCGCGGCCGCCGCGGCGCGCCACTTCCGCGCCGAGGGCCGCGCGCCGCACCCGAAGCTCGTCGGCGTCGAGCCCGGCGACGCCGCGTGCGTGCTCGCGTCGATGGCCGCGGGAGGCATCGTGACGCTTTCCGGGGAGCAGCACTCCATCATGGCGGGCCTCAACTGCGCGACGCCGTCGCGCGTCGCGTGGCCGGTCGTGTCGACCGCGTTCGACTCGTTCGTGGCGACGCCCGACGAGCGTGCGCGCGGCGCGATGCGCGCGCTGGCGGCGGCCGGAGTCGTCGCGGGCGAGACGGGGGCCGCGGGCCTCGCAGGGCTCGACGAGATCGTCCACGGCGACGCGTCGGACGACCTGCGCGCGCGTCTCGGGCTCGACGAGCGCGCACGCGTGCTGCTGCTGTGCACCGAGGGCGCGACCGACCCGGACGCGTTCCGCGCCGTCGTGGGCCGCGCCCCGGAGGAGGTCGCGGTCGTCGCGTGAGCGGACGCTAGCGGTCGCGTTCCGTGTCCGGGTGGTCCTGCCCGAACCCCGCGACCGTCGTGCCGTCCGGCTGCGCCACGCGGGCGCGGCGGTCGGCGCCCTCGTTGGTCTCGGTGTCGTCGGGTCCCGCCGCCTGCTCGTGGGTCATGGCGTTCTGGCGGCCGTCGACGCGCTCGGTCGCGCCGGCGTCGCTGCGGTCGTCGCTCATGGCGTCACCTCCGACCCCCTTCCTACCCCGACACGCCCGCGAACGCCGCGGCGCGCAAGCTCGCGAACGCACGCGCGAGATCGGGGAGCTGGTAGTGCGCGTTGAGACCGCTGGGGTTGGGCAACAGCCACACGAGCGCGGGGCCGAGCGCGTGGTCCTGCGGGCCGAGCGTCGCGCGCGGCCGGTCGAACGCGGTCCTGTAGGCGCCGAAGCCGAGGAACGCGACGTAGAGCGGCCGCAGCCGCCCGACCTTGGCGCGCAGCGAGCGCGCGCCGCGGCGCAGCTCGTCGTCGCCGAGCGCGTCGGCGGTCGCGGTCGCGCGCGCGACGAGATTCGTGATCCCGAGCCCGTACGACGGCAGCAGGTCCTCCTCGAACGGAGACAGCAGCCGGTCGGTGAACCCGGACGCGTGCAGCGCGGGCCAGAAGCGGTTCCCGGGGCGCGCGAAGTGGTGCCCGACGGCGCCCGAATAGAGGCCGGGATTGATGCCGCAGAACAAGACCGCGAGGCCGGGCGCGGCGACGTCTGGCACGCGCGCGTCGACGGCCGCCGCGACCTGCGCGCGCGTCGGGCGCCACGCGACCTCGGGGCTCACGACGCCGGCCGCCCGGGCGCGGCGCGCGTCACTTCGGAACGAGCCGCAGTCCCAGACCGCGCACGCAGATGCGGTCGGAGGTGTCGCCGAAGTTGACGCGCAAGCTCAGCAGCAGGGGGCCGCGCGCGGGGTCGATCGACGTCGGCGCGCTGTTGACGTATGCCGGCCCGACCCCCGTGTGGTTCGTCCCGTCGTCGAGCAGGACCACCGCGGTGCCCGGAGGGTTCTGGACCTGGGCGAGTCGGATCTGGCTGACGTGGCTGCCCGAGTCGGTGAGCTCGTAGCCGAGGCGCACGCCGCGCACGAGATAGCCCGGCGGCACCGCGACGGCCATGTGGACGACCTTGTTGCCGCCGCCCTTCGTGACCTCGCCGGTCGTCGTCGACGTGACGACGAGACCCGTGAGGCCACCGCCCACGCCCGAGCTCACCGCGTCGTGCGACGTCTGCACGCTGTCGTCGCCGGGGAGCAGGTCGAAGTGGTTGAGCCACAGCACCGTCCGCTGGCGCTCCGTCTCCTCCGCCGCCCGCGCGGGTTCCACCCTGAAGCCGCTCGGCTCGTTCGCCACGCCGTCCTCCCCGCTCTCGTCCCGGACCTTCCGCCGAGCGCAGCGTGTCGGTCACGGGAGCGGCTGTCAAGCGGATCACGCGCGGTCGTAGCCGCCCATCGTCAGCGCCATCAGCGCCTTGCCCGTGTGGAGGCGGTTGGCGGCCTCCTGGAACACCACCGACTGGGGCCCGTCGATGACCTCGTCGGTGACCTCGTTGCCGCGGTCGGCCGGCAGGCAGTGCATGTAGATCGCGTCGTCGCGCGCGATGCGCATGCGGCGCGCGTCGCAGATCCAGTCGCGGTAGCGGTCGTTGAGCGCGAGCGCGGCGCGCTCGTCGCCGAAGAGGTGCTCGGCGCCCCACGACTTCGGATAGACGACGTGCGCGCCCTCGAAGCCGGCGTCCATGTCGTCGATCTCGCTCAGCGTCCCTCCGCCCTCGGCCGCGAGCGCGCGCGCCCGCTCCATGACGGGCTCCATGAGGCGGTACTCCGGGGGCCGGGCGATCACGACGTCGGCGCCGAAGCGCGGGAGCAGCAGGGCGAGGCCCTGTGGCACGCTCATCGGCTTCGCGTAGCTCGGCGCGTACGCCCACGAGACGCACACCTTCATGCCGGAGAGGTCGCGCGTGGCGAAGACCTCCTCGATCGTCATGAGGTCGGCGAGCTGCTGCGTGGGATGGTCGACGTCGCACTGGAGGTTGATGACCGGCGCGCTCGCGGCGTCCGCGACCGCGCGCATGTACGCGTTGCCCTCGCCCGGGACCTTGTCGTGGCGGATCGCGATGCCGTGGCCGTAGCTCGACAGGATGATCCCCATGTCGCGCGGGTCCTCGCCGTGCGCGATCTGCGACGTCGCGGCGTCGACGAAGTGCGCGTGCCCGCCGAGCTGCGTCATGCCGGCCTCGAACGCGTTGCGCGTGCGCGTCGACAGGTCGAGGAAGATCATGAACAGCGTCTTGTCGGGCAGCAGGCGGTGCGGCTCGCCGGCCTTGAACGCGGCCTTGAGCTCGCGCGCGACGTCGAGCGCGGCGCCGAGCTCGGCGACGCTCCAGTCGGCGGTCGAGACGAAGTCCCTGCCGGTCAGGTCGCTGCGGTCCACGCGTCCTCCTCGATGGCTCAGAAGTCTTCCATGCGGGCCCACAGCCGGGGAGCCGCCTCCCTGCAGCGCGCCGCGAGCTCGTCCTCGTCGACGAGCACGTGACGACGGTCGCGCACGACCCAGCGCCCCGCGACCATCACGTCGCGCACCGACCACGCGCCCATGCCGAAGACGAAGTGTCCCGCGACGTTGGCGTCGCGCAGCGGGGTCGGCGGGCGGTAGTCGAGCACGACGAGGTCGGCCGGCGCGCCGGGCTCGAGCGTCCCGAGCGCGGGCTCGCCGAACAGCGCCCCGGCGACGCGCGCGCCGGTCGCCAGACGCTCGAGCGCGAACGCCGGCCCCGTCTCGTGCGACGCCTCGCGCGCCACGAGGTAGCACGCGCGCGCCTCGGCGAACATGTCGCCGTCGATGCCGTCGGTGCCGAGCGCGACCCGGGGGCCGAGCGCGGCGACCGGCGCGCGCCCGACGCGGTTGTTCATGTTCGAGCGCGGGTTGTGGGCGACCCATGCCTCCGACGCGCGCAGCGCCTCGACCTCGGAGTCGTCGAGGTGGACGCCGTGCGCGATGACGTCGCCCTCCGACAGCGCGCCGGCGGCGCGCAGACGGTGGACGACCCGCGTGCCGTAGCGCTCGAGCGCGTCGCGCTGGTCGCACGCGTCCTCGGCGACGTGGACGTGGATCGGTGCGCCGGCGGCGCGCGCCGACTCGACGAGCGCGTCGAGCGTCGCGGGCCCGAGCGTGAACGACGCGTGCGCGCCCGCCATGGCACGAACGAGCGGCCTGTGGTTGTCGCGCGCGAAGCGCGCGTTCTCTGCGACGCCGGCGAGGCCGCGCGCCTCGCCGTGGCGGTCGGTCGCCTCGTAGCACACCGCCGCGCGCAGCCCCGCGGTCTCGATGCCCTCCGCGAGCGCGTCGAGCGAGCCGTCGATCGCCTCGGGCGACGCGTGGTGGTCGACGACCGTCGTGGTCCCCGCGCGCGCCGCCTCGACGCACCCGAGCAGCGCGCTGAGCCGGATCGTCTCGTGGTCGAGCGCGCGATCGAGCCGCCACCACACGCGCTCGAGGATCTCGGGAAAGTCGCGCGGTGCCTCGGCCGGTCCGGGCATGCCGCGCGCGAGCGCCGAGTAGAGGTGGTGGTGCGCGCAGACGTTGCCAGCAATCACGAGGCACCCCGAGACGTCGACGCGCTCGGCCGCATCCGGCGCGCCGGACACTCGCCCGTCGGCGACGAAGACGTCGCGCGTCTCGACGGTCCCGTCGGCGACCGACACGACGGTCGCGCCCGTGAGCTGGGTCGACACGCGCGTCGCTAGCGGGCGCGAGCGGACGACCCGCTGCGCACCGCACGCGGGTGCGCGGCCTTCGCCATCGCGGTGTCCTTCATCGGCAGGCGCGTGCGCCACACGCCGTCGTACGCGTGCGCGGCCCCCGCGACCGCGCCGGCCGTCGGCACGAGCCCGATCTCGCCGACGCCCTTGGCGCCGTAGGGCCCCTCGGGCTGCGGCTCCTCGACGAAGATCGCCTCGACCTCGGGCATGCCCTTGGCCGGGATGATGCCCTGCGACTTGAGCGTCGGCGTCACGAGGTGCCCGCCGTCGACGACGAGCTCCTCGGTGAGCGAATGGCCCAGGCCCATGTGGACGGAGCCCTCGATCTGGCCCTCGAGCAGGTTGCGGTTCATGACGCGTCCGACGTCGTGCGCCGCGACGACCTTGGCGATCGCGCCGTCGTCGTCGAGGATCACGACCTGCACGCCCCAGCCGAAGCAGATGTGCGAGCGCGCCAGCGCGGGGTCGTCCATCGGCTGCGTGACGCGGAACTCGACCTCGCCGGTGAACTCGCGGCCGGCGAGGTCGGCGAGGTCGTTGCCGTCGAGCTCGTCCTTGAGCTTGTCGCACGCCTTCTTGACCGCGAGGCCCCCGAGGAACGTGCCGCGCGACGCGGTCGTCTGCCCCGTCGCGAACTCGCGCTCGGTGTCGACGCTGACGGCGACGTGCTTGAGCTCGACGCCCGCGCTCCCGAGCTCCTCGCACACGACCTGCTGCAGGACCGTGTGCACTCCCTGGCCCATCTCCGTCCAGCTGTGGCGCAGCAGGATGCCGCCGTCGTCGCGCACCTCGAGCGACGCGCGTCCGTACTCGGGCAGGCCGTTGCCGACGCCGACGTTCTTCACCGCGCACGCGATGCCCGCGTAGCGTGCGCCCTTGTACGCGTCGCGCACCGCCTCGAGGCACCGCTTGAGGCCGACGCCCTCGCCGAGCACCTGGCCGGTCCCGAACGTCTTGCCGGTCTCGAGCGCGTTGATCCACCGGATGTCGAAGCCGTCGATGCCGACCTTCTGCGCGAGGCGGTCGACGCAGCCCTCCATCGCGAAGTTCGCCTGGTTCGAGCCGAACCCGCGCATCGCGCCGCACGGGACGTTGTTCGTGTAGACGGCGTGCGCCTCGACGCGCACGTTGGGGACGTCGTACGCGCTGCACGAGTGGCCGCACGCGCGCTGCAGCACCTTGTCGCCGACGCTCGCGTACGCGCCGGTGTCGCCGACGATGCGCGCCCTGACGGCGGTGAGTCGGCCGCGCTCGTCGCACCCGACCGTGTAGGTCATCTTGAGCGGGTGGCGCTTGGCGTGCATGCGGATCGACTCCTCGCGCGACAGCGTCACCTTCACCGGCCGTCCCGTCAGCTGCGCCAGCAACGCGGCGTGCCCGTTGACGCCGAGGTCCTCCTTGGCGCCGAACGCGCCCCCGTTGGAGACGAGCGTCACGCGCACGCGCTCCTCGGGCACGCCGAGGATGCGGGCGACCTGCCTGCGGTCGTCCCATACGCCCTGCCCCTGTGACAGCACGCGCAGCTCGTCGTCGCCGGGCCACGCGAGCGACGACTCCGGCTCGAGGAACGCGTGCTCGATGAACTGCGTCTGGAACGTCTCGGTCACGACGTGGGCGCTCGCCGCGAGGGCCGCGTCGGCGTCGCCGCGATCGATGGAGTACGTGTGCAACAGGTTGCCGCCCTCGTGCACGCGCGGCGCGTCGGACGACAGCGCTGCCTCCGGGTCGGTCACGGGCTCGAGCACCTCGTACTCGACCTCGATCGCCGCCGCGGCGCGGCGCGCGACCGCCCGCGTCGTCGCGGCGACGGCCGCGAGGACGTCGCCGACGTAGCGCGTCGTCTCGCCCTGCGCCACGAGCACGGGCCAGTCCTGGTGGATCGCGCCGACGGCGCGCTCGCCGGGCACGTCGGGCGCGAGCGCGACGCGCACGACGCCGTCCATCGCCTCGGCCCTCGAGACGTCGACGCGCGTGACGACGGCGCGGGGGTGGTCCGAGAAGCGCAGCGCGCCGTGGAGCATTCCCTCGACGGTCAGGTCGTGGATGAACGGCTTGAGCCCGAGCGCGAGCTCGAAGCCCTCGTACTTCGGGGTGCGCGACCCGATGCGTCCCGACCAGTCGAGGTGGGGCGTCTCGTCGCCGTCGAGGATGCGTCCGGCGAGCTGGATCGCGTCGACGACCTTCACGTAGCCGGTGCAGCGGCACAGGTTGCCGGCGAGCGCGCCGGCGACCGCGTCGCGGCTCGGGTGTGGGTCCTTGCGGAGCAGGGTCGCCGCCTTGACGACGATGCCCGGCGAGCAGAACCCGCACTGCGACGCGCCGGTCGCGGAGAACGCGAGCGCGAACGCCTCGCGCGTGCGCTCGTCGAGCCCCTCGAGCGTGACGACCTCCTTGCCGGCGAAGCTCGACGCGGGGGCCGAGCACGACACGCGCGCGCGGCCGTCGACGAGCACGGTGCAGCAGCCGCAGTAGCCCTCCGGCTGGCAGCCGTCCTTGGCGGCGACGAGCCCGAGGTGGTCGCGCAGGACGTCGAGCAGCGTCTCCTCCGGCTCGGGCGTGACCTCGACGCGCCGCCCGTTGACGGTCAGCTCGACCGGCTCGGTCACCGCGACGCCTCCCCGTGCAGCGCGTCGGCCTCGGCCGCGACCGCCGCAGGGAGCGCGGCGTAGTACGCGATCGACGCGACGAGATGGTCGACCGGACACTGGTCCCAGACGCTGTGCGTGAAGCGCTCCTCGCTCGGCCCGAAGCCGATCGTCGGGATGCCGAGGCGTCCGGCCGACCACACGCCGTTGGTCGAGAACGTCCACTTGCCGGTCGACGGCGGCGCTCCCAGCGCCGCCGCGCCCGCGGCGACCCCGCTGCGGACCAAGGGGTGGTCCTCGGCGAGCTTCCACGTCGGGTAGTACTTGTCGGTCGGGATGACGTGGCCCGTGTAGCTCGGGACCTCGTACGTCGGCACCTCGACCGTCGCGTCGCGCGCGCTCGGCAGCGCGCGCACCTCGGCGAGCGCGGTCTCGAGCGTCTCGCCCTCGGTGAGGCGGCGGTCGAGGTAGATGCGGCACGCGTCGGGGATCGCGTTGAGCGACGCGGTGTCGCAGTCGATCTTCGTCACGGCGATCGTTCCCTTTCCGAGGAAGTCGTCGTGCGCGAGACGCCCGTTGAGATCGTCGACCTCGAGCACGATCGGCGCCATGGCCGTGATCGCGTTGACGCCGCGCTCCGGCGCGCTGCCGTGCGCGGACACGCCGGTCGTCGTCACGACGACGTCCATGCGCCCGCGGTGGCCGCGATAGACGGCGAGGTTCGTGCACTCGCCGAGGCACACCGCGTGGACGCCGGGGATCGTCTCGGTCAGGACGTAGCCGAGCGCGAGCCCGTCGCAGTCCTCCTCCATCACGGTGCCGACGACGTAGACGGTGACGTCGGCGCCGTCGAGGCCGCGCTCCGCCATCACCTTGCCGGCGTAGACCTGGCTCGCGATCGCGCCCTTGTTGTCCGACGCGCCGCGCCCGTACACGACGCCGTCCTCCAGCTTGCCGCCGAAGGGGTCGTGCGGCCACGCGGCGCGGTTGCCGACGCCGACGGTGTCCATGTGCGCGTCGAGCACGAGCTTCGTCGCGCCGTCGCCGATGCGCCCGACGACGTTGCCCATCGCGTCGGTCGCGGCCTCGTCGTAGCCGAGCGCGCGCATCTCCTCGACGATGCGCGCCGCGACGTCGCCCTCGCCCGCGGTCGGCGACGGGATGGCGACGAGCTCGCGCAGGAACTGCGTGACGGCGTCGCGCAGGGGCTCGGCGGCGTCGAGGTACCCGGTCACGGGCGCGCCGCCGGAGTGAGCTCGGCGTCGACCGCGAACGCGTCGATCATCGCGTCGACGTCGTCGCCGAGCGGGTACAGGACCGGGCACGTCGCGCCGTGGGCGACGTACTCGGCGACCTTGGCGCGGCACTCGTCGGGCGTGCCCGACGCGGTGACGAGCTGCACGACGTCGTCGGGCACGAGGGCGGACGCCTCGACGATCTCCTCGTGCGTCGCCGGCCAGTTGACCGCGGCGTTGATCTCGGCGATCAGCTCCGGGTCGACGCCGGACGCCTTCATGATGTGCGGCTGCTGCCCGAGGTACTGCGTCAGCAGGACGCGCGCGGGATCGAGGGCCGCGTCGCGGTCGTCGTCGAGCGAGCACACGACGAGCTGCGGCCGGTCGACGTCGTCGAGCGTGCGCCCGGCGCGCCGCGCGCCGGCCTCGATGCGCTCCAGCGCGTCGTCGTCGTACGACGGCGACACCATGTAGTTCAGCAGCACGCCGTCGGCGATCTCGCCGGCGAGCTCGAGCATCCTCGGCCCCGTGGCGCCGATCACGATCGGGATGTCGCGCGCCGTGCGCTCACCGTGCACGACGTCGATCCTCACGCCGTCGAGGTGTACGAAGTCGCCGTCGTAGGACACCTCCACGAGCGAGAACAGAGCGCGGCACGCCTCGACCGTCTCGCGCATGCACTGCAACGGCTTGCGGCGCTCGACGCCGACCTTGCGCGCGAGCGGGTCCCACCACGCGCCGAGGCCGAGCACGACGCGCCCGGGGGCGAGGTCGTCGAGCGTCACGAACGTCGACGCGAGGAGGGCGGCGTTGCGCGTCCACGTGTTGACGACGCCCGCCGCCACGGTGATCCGCTCGGTCGACGCCGCGTACGCCGCCATGGGCACCGTCGCCTCGCGTACGAGGCGCGACTCCGCCTGCCACACCGCCTCGAAGCCGCGCCGCTCGGCGCGGCGCGCGTACTCGACGCAGTCGCGCAGCGGGTGCTTGTCCTGGAGGTAGAGCGCGACGCGCGCGCCGGCGGGATCCATGGCGCTCAGCCTATCCCGGCCCCCCGCCGCGACGTCAACAATCTGTTGAAACGCGGCGCGGAGGGCGAATTCCCCCGGTTCGGGGCAGCGATGCCCTCCGCAGGGGGATGCGCCGGCGACCCGCCGTGCCGCTAACTGTTCGGGCAGCCAGCCTTCGGAGGAACCGATGCCCATCGAGCTGAACCGCGTATCGCTCGGCCCGCTCCCGGCGCGCGGCACGCCGGGCGACACCGAGGCGCTCGTGATCGACATCCGGCCGACCGACGCGTCGACGGGCGCCGAGCCGCGCGTCCACCTCGCCGAGCTGGACGTCACCGTCGAGCTCGCGGACGGCGAGCGCGACGCGGTCGAGGTCGCGCGGCGAGGACGGCAGCGGTGGTCACGGTAGACCGCCTGAGGGTCCGGTTCCCGCGCGCGGTCGGCGCGCGCGCGGATCGCATCGCGTGGCTCGTCGCCGACCGTCTCGCGGCGAGCCCCGTCGAGACGAGCCTGGAGATCAAGCGACTCGTCGTGCCGGCCGTGCGCGTCCCCGCGACCGCGTCGGACGAGGACATCGCCGAGCTCATCACCGCCGCGGTGCAGATGCGCATCGCGGCCCGCGGCGCGACCCCGGCGCGCTAGCTCCCGCGGCGCGGCGCGTTAGCCTCGCCGCGTGCTGACCTCCACCGGGCGCCGCGTGCGCGCGGCCGCCGCCGCGGCCGTCCTGCTGCTGCTCGTGTGGGGCACCTTCTGGGGCGAGGACGACCACTGGCCGTTCGGCCCCTTTCGCATGTACTCGGTGCGCAACGAGCTCGACGGCGAGGTGCGGTCGCTCGAGCTCGAGGGCGTCGACGCCGCGGGTCGCCGCTTCGACGTCCGCACCGAGCTCGTCGGGCTGCGGCGCGCCGACATCGAGGGCCAGCTCGGAAAGCTCGAACGCCCTCCCGACGCGGTCGCCGCGCTGCTGGCACGCGCGTACGGGCGCCTGCATCCGGACGAGCCGCCGCTCGTCGAGCTGCGGCTCTACGAGCGGATATTCCAGATGCGCGACGGGCGCGCGGTATCGGAGGACGAGGAGACGATCACGACGTGGCGACGCCCGTGAGCGTCGCGGCGCGCGCGTCGGCGTGGCTGTTCCGCCCCGTCGCCGCCGGGCGCGTCGCATGGCTGCGGACGTTCCTGTACCTGTTCGTGGTCGCGGACCTGTTCGTGCTGCGTCCGTGGGTCGCCGACAACGGCGCCATCCCGCCCGACCTCTACCAGCCGCTGTTCGTCGGACGCGCGCTGCCGTTTCCGACTCCGACCGAGCTCGTCGTCGCCGTCGTGCGCTACGCGCTCGCCGCGAGCGCGCTCGTCGCCGCGTCGGGCCGCCTCGTGCGTTCCGCCGGCGTCGTCGTGTTCGTCCTCTACTTCCAGTGGATGCTCGTGGCGTTCTCGTACGGCAAGGTCGACCACGACCGCGTCGCGTTCCTCGTCGCGCTCGCCGTCCTGCCCACGGTCGGGCGGGCGCGCTGGGGCGACCGGACGCCGACCGAGGCGGCGGGATGGGCGGTGCGGTGCGTCCAGGTCGCCGTCGTGGCGACGTACTTCCTGTCGGCGTTCGCGAAGTTCCGCTACGGCGGGGTCGACTGGGCGACCGGAGCGACCCTGATGCGCGCCGTGCTGCGGCGGGGGACGTGGCTCGCGGAGCCGCTCGAGGACCTGCCCGCGGTGCTCGGCGCGGCGCAGTGGGGGCTGCTTGCGTTCGAGCTCGCGACGCCGCTGATGCTGACCGGGGGCCGTGTCGCGCGCGCGTTCCTGGTGACCGCGCTCGCGTTCCACGTCGTCACGTACGCCGCCATAGAGATCCTGTTCTGGCCGCACGTGATGTGCTTGCTGGCGTTCGCGCCGCTCGAGCGGATCCCCGTGCCCGCATGGCTCGACCGCGTCGCGCCGGCGCGCGCGTCGCCCGCGTCGACGTAGCGGCGGGCCCCGATTGCGGCACATGCGCATATACGCATAGGATTGGCCGCCATGAAGTCGCTCCAGAGCCCCCCGTCGCCGACGCGCGGATCGTCGTGAGGTCGCGCCGGCGCGGCGACCTCGTAAGGATCCTGCGCAAGGGCCACGCGTCGTCGCAGCGGGAGATCGTCAAGGCGCTGCGCGCCGCGGGGCACGACGTCACGCAGGCGACGGTGTCGCGCGACCTCCGGGCGATCGGCGCGACCAAGGTGCGCGCGGGCGACGAGCTCGTCTACCGGCTGCCCGACGACGGTCGCGCGGCGCCGGCGTCGCTCGCTCCGCGCGGCGTCGCCGAGGTGCTCGCCGAGTTCGCCCTCGACGTGCGGCCCGCGGCCGCCCTCGTCGTCGTCACGACCGCGCCGGGGCACGCCGCCGCGGTCGCGCGGGCGATCGACCTCGCGGGCGTCGACGACGTCGTCGGGACGGTCGCCGGAGACGACACGGTATTCGTGGCCACCGCGCGCGCGGACGCCGCGCGCCGCGTCGCGGGCGCGTGGTCGAAGGCGTTTGGGTGGAAGGGGTGAGGTCGTGAAGAAGGTGGTGCTCGCGTACTCGGGTGGGCTCGACACGTCGGTCGCCGTGAGGTGGCTGGCGGAGCGCGGCTGGGACGTCGTCGCCGTGGCAGTCGACGTCGGACAGCCGGGCGACCTGTCCGAGGCCGTCGCGCGCGCCCGGCGCATCGGCGCGTCCGACGCGCGCGTCGTCGACGCGCGCGCCCGCTTCGTGAACGACTACGTGTTGCGCGCGCTCGCGATGAACGCGCTGTACCAGGGTCGCTATCCGCTCGTGTCGGCGCTCTCGCGCCCTCTCATCGCGGAGGTCCTCGTGGAGCAGGCGCGCGCGGTGAGCGCGGACGCCGTCGCACACGGCTGCACAGGCAAGGGCAACGACCAGGTCCGCTTCGAGGTGTCGCTCGCCGCGCTCGCCCCGGACCTCGAGGTGGTCGCGCCGGTCCGGGAGTGGGGCATGAGCAGGCCCGAGACCGTCGCCTACGCGCGCGAGCGCGGCCTGCCGATCGACGTGTCGGGCCCGTCGCCGTACTCCATCGACGAGAACCTGTGGGGTCGCAGCATCGAGTGCGGCGTGCTCGAGGATCCGTGGGAGAGCCCGCCCGACGACGTCTACGGTCTCACCGCGCCTGTGCGTGCGACCGAGGCGGTCGACGTCGAGATCGGCTTCGAGGCGGGCGTGCCGGTGTCGCTCGACGGCGAGCGGGCCGACCCCCAGCACGTCGTCGACGGGGTCGGCAAGATCGCCGGGTCGTTCGGGTTCGGGCGGGTCGACATGGTCGAGGACCGCGTCGTCGGGATCAAGTCGCGCGAGGTCTACGAAGCGCCCGCGGCGCTCGCGCTCATCGCGGCGCACCGAGATCTCGAGGCGCTCACGCTCGACCGCTTCGTGGCGCGCGAGAAGCGCAGGCTCGAGGGCGTGTGGGCGGAGATCGTCTACGAGGGCCTGTGGCACTCGCCGCTGCGGGCCGCGCTCGACGCGTTCGCCGCCTCGACGCAGGCGCGCGTCGGCGGCGACGTGCGGCTTCGGTTCACCGCGCACGCGTGCGCGCCCGTGGGACGGCGCTCGCGCACGTCGCTCTACGACGGGCGTCTCGCGACCTACGAAGGCGGCGACGCCTTCGACCACGGCGACGCGGCGGGCTTCGTGCGGCTGTGGAGCCTTCCGTCGAGGCGGTGGAGCGAGGTGGGCGGCCGGTCGTGAGCGCGGACGCGCCGCTCGGGCCCGGCGACGTGCCGTGGGGCGGCAGGTTCGCCACCGGGCCGCACCCGGAGCTCGTGCGGCTGACGTCGTCGCTGGCGACCGACGTGCGCCTGCTCGAGGCCGACGTCGCCGCGACCAAGGCGCACGCCCGCACGCTCGTCGCCGCGGGCCTGTTGGAGCCGGCCCAGCTCGACGCGCTCGACGACGCGTGCGACGACGTCGTGGCGCGCGCGGCCGCCGGAGCCTTCGCCGACGCCCGCGACGAGGACGTCCACTCGCTCGTCGAGCGCGTGCTCACGGAGCGCCTCGGCGACGCCGGCGCGCGCATCCACGCCGGCCGCAGCCGCAACGACCTCGTCGCCACCGACCTGCGGCTGTGGTGCCGCGACGCCGCGGCCCGGCTCGCGTCGTCGGTCGCCGACGTGCTCGACGTCGTCGCGCGGCGGGCCGAGCAGCATCGCGACGCCGTGATGCCCGGCTACACGCACCTCCAGCGCGGACAGCCCGTGACGCTCGCCTTCCACCTCCTCGCGCACGGGTTCGCCCTCGCGCGCGACGGAGCCCGGTTCGCGGCGGCGGGGGACGCCGCCGCGGCCGCGTGCCCGCTGGGGGCCGGCGCGCTCGCCGGCACGACGCTCCCGCTCGACCCGTCGCTCGCCGCGGCCGAGCTCGGCTTCGCGCGACCGTTCGACAACGCCATGGACGCGGTCTCGGAGCGGGACTTCGCGTGCGACCTCGTGTACGCCGCCGCCGTCTGCGGCGTGCACCTGTCGCGCCTCGCCGAAGAGATCGTCCTGTGGACGAGCCAGGAGTTCGGCTTCGCCCGGCTCCCCGACGAGTGGGCGACCGGGTCGAGCATGATGCCCCAGAAGCGCAACCCCGACCTCGCCGAGCTCGTCCGGGGGCGGGCGGCCGGCGGCGTGGCAGACGTCACCGGGTTGCTCGCGCTGCTCAAGGGCCTTCCGCTCGCGTACGACCGCGACCTCCAGGAGGACAAGCGCTACGTCTTCTCGGCCGCGGACCGCGTCGAGGCGTCGCTCGACGCGACGCGTCACCTGCTCGCCGCGGTCGAGTTCGACGTCGAGCGCCTCGCCGCCGCGACCGACGCCGGCGCCCCGTGGGCCACGGACGTCGCGGAGCGGCTGGTGGGGCGCGGCGTCCCGTTCCGCGACGCCCACCGCGCCGTCGGCCGGCTCGTGGCGCACCTCGACCGGGCGGGCGTCGACGTCCACGACGTCGCGTCCGAGCTCTCCGAGATCGATCCGCGGCTCGAGCCGGCCGACGTGCCTCCGCGCGACGTCGCGGCGCGCCGCACGCCCGGCGGGCCGGCCCCCGAGGAAGTCGCGCGCCAGATCAGGGTTATACGAAGGCAGTCCAAGCGTCTGAGAAAGCGCGCCAATAACCCGATGTGAACCGTTGACGCAGCGTGTCTGCGGGTCTATTTTTCCTGGCGACGTCGTCGTCGCTCCTCGCCGAGGGGCCGGAAATCGAATGGGGGATCCCACCTTGACCAGAAAATCCGTGGTGCTGGTCGCCGCGCTTGGACTGCTGCTGTCGTCCGTCGGGGTCGCGCTCGCACAGCCGCCTCGCAAGGCTGCGGGGGCCATCGAGCGGCAGCGGGACAACGGAGTCGTCGACAGCGCGGCCGAGACCGGCCTGCCGCCCGACGACGGGCAGCATGACGAGCCGGGGGGCCATCTTCCCGGCAAGAGGAACAACGTACGACTCATCAGCCGTCTGAAGCTGACCGACACCGACGGCGGCATCGCGGACGTGCACTACTACAAGAACTACGCGTACCTCGCCGCATGGGCCCCCGAGTGCCCCAACGGCGGCGTGCACGTGGTCGACGTGCACGACCCGAAGAACCCGGTGAAGGTGGGCTTCATCCCCGCCGGCGAGCACGACTACGTCGGTGAGGGCGTCCACGCGATCCACGTGGAGAACGAGTTCTTCACGGGCGACATCCTCCTCGTGAACCACGAGGCGTGCGACCTCGAGGGAACCGAGGGCATCTCGCTGTGGGACATCACGAACCCGGCGTCGCCCGTGCCGCTCGCGCAGCACGTCGGCGACTACGACGTGTTCGGGCCCCCGTTCGCCAACTCCGTCCACAGCGTGATGGGCTTCACGCAGGACAACCAGAGCAGGGCGTACGCGGTCCTCGTCGACAACTACGAGGCGGGCTCGACCGACGTCGACATCATGGACATCACCAACCCGGTCGCGCCGGTGCTCATCACCGAGACCGGCCTGCCGGACTGGCCGGCCGCCGAGGTCGACGCGAACGGCGACGAGGCGTTCCACCACGACATGTGGTTCAAGCGCATCGACGGCCACGACATCCTCGCGGTGTCGTACTGGGACGCGGGCTGGGTCTTCCTGAACGTCGACGACCCGGCGAACCCGGTGTTCATCTACGACACGAACTATCCGGACAACGACCTCCTCGGCTTCACGCCGCCGGAGGGCAACGCCCACCAGGGTGAGTGGGACCAGAACGCCGAGTTCTTCCTCGGCACCGACGAGGACTTCGGCCCGTTCCGCTCCAAGTTCGAGATCCTGACCGGCCCGAACGCGGGCGAGTACCCGGGCGCCGAGTTCGGCTGGACCGTTCCGATCGCGGAGAACTTCGAGAACGACACGGCCGAGGGCACGGTCGTCTACGGCGGCAGCGGCTGCGTCGAGGACGTCAACAACAACAGCATCTCGGACCGCGACGAGGTTCCCGACGCGGCCGACTACGACGCGCAGTACGCCGCGGGCGAAGAGCGCATCATCGTGATGACGCGCGGCGTGTGCTTCTTCTCCGACAAGATCCGCTCGGCCGAGCTGCACGGCTGGGACATGGCGATCATCGGCAACCACCACGCGGGCTCGGGCTCCGGCTCGTTCCCCGACGCGTACCTCTGCGGCAGCAACGGCACGCCCGGGTACCAGCCGACGATCTCCGGCGGCTGCACCGGCCACCGCGCCATGCACCTCGTGTTCGGCGACAACCCCGAGTACGGCGCGGAGCCGCACATCGGGGCGGACCTGCCGGCGATCGGCACGGTCGGCGAGGACGTCCGCTTCACGTCGCAGTTCGACGGCTGGGGCTACCTGAACCTCTACGACTTCGAGACCGGCGAGTTCCTCGACTACTACTCGCCGCCGGAGCCGCTCCAGCGCCAGCACGCGTTCGGCTCGGGCACGCTCTCGATCCACGAGATCGAGACGGACCGTCGGCGGGGCGTCGACCTCGGCTACATCTCGTGGTACGCGGTCGGCCTCAAGATCGTGAGCTGGACCGAGGACGGCATCGCATCCGAGGGCGTGTATCGCCACGACAACGGCAACGACTTCTGGGGCGTCAGCCTCGAGAAGCGCGGCGACAAGCGTCCGCTCATCTACATGAGCGACCGCGACGACGGCCTGTGGATCTTCAAGTTCACGGGCTGCACGGAGCAGGACCGCTGCCGCTCCAAGTCGCCCTCGAGCGTGTCGATCAACTACCGGCACGAGTTCTGGGGCAGCGTCCACAACGAGGACAAGGCCTGCACCCGGAATCGCATGGTCAACCTCTACAAGCTGAACTCGGCGACGGGTGAGCGCAAGCTCGTCGGGCGCGACCGCACCGGCTTCACCGGCAACTGGCGGATCGTGCGGGACAACCCGAACGGCCGCTACACGGCCGAGGTGAAGAGCACGACCGTCACGCGGGAGACCACCGAGACGACGTGCGGCTCCGACCGCTCGCCGATCATCAAGGTCCGTCCCTTCGACGACGAGTGAGCGGCTCGTAGCGAAGTAGCTCGACCGAGGAGGCCCGCCGTGAGGCGGGCCTCCTCGCGCGTCGCGACCGAAACGTCCTTGACGCGGTTCTCTCGGGTCGCTTGAATCGGCCGAGCCAAATCGGGCCCGGGCGGGCGACTCAAGTCGGCGACGACGCGGACGGTTCATCCGGGGGAAGGGAGGGGGCGCGCGAGCGCCGGCCTCCGGATCGGAGGACGTCCTGCGGACGGCGTCGCCGCGCGGCGCGCGTGCGGAGCGTGACCAGCCATCCCGAAGCGCGGCGACCCTCGCGCTCGTCGTCGCCGTGCTGGCCGCGACGCTCGTGGCGGCGCCGGTCGTCACGCGCGTCGGGCTGCCGTCGGCGCGCGCGCAGACCGCGTCGTCGCTGCTGGCCCCCGACCTGCTGCGCTCGAACGGCGCCGACCTACGGTGGACGCGCTACGCCGGCGCCGGTTTCGACGCGTACGCAGTGCATCGCTCGCGCACGGCGAGCTTCACGCCGTCGCCCGCAACCCTGATCGCGGAGCTCGGCGACCGCGCCGTGACGCGTTATCGTGACACGACCGCGTCGCCCGGGCTGTCGTTCACGTACAAGATCGTGACCGCCGGCACGACCTCGAACGGGCGCACCGTAACTCTGCCGTCCGCGGGGCGGGCGACGCTGACGCTGCAGCCCGACGCGGCCGACGGCAGCGCCGTCTACCTCAACGACTTCTCCAGCCCGCTGCCGGGCGACCTGTGCAAGAACTACGGGGCGAGCTCGGGGCTGCGCGTGGGCACGTCGGCGACGAACACGTTCCGTCCGCTCCTGCGCTTCGACCTCCGGCGCATCCCCTCGGACGCCGTCGTCGAATCCGCCGAGCTGTCGCTGTACTACTCCGCGACCACGGCCGACATCGGCGTCGACGTGCACCGCGTCACGCGCAGCTGGCGCGAGGGGTCGGGGGCCGGGACGTGCACCGGCGACGGCGCGACCTGGAGGGAGACGCAGGCCGGCGTACCGTGGGGCGGCGGGGTCCGGGGCGGGCAGTTCGTGTCGTCGCGCATCACGGGGACGGGGACCAAGGACCGCACGGCCGCGGGATGGGACACGTTCTCGGTCACCAACACCGTCGCGAGGTGGACCGGCGCGACGGCATCCGACCACGGCTTCCTGCTCGAGCGCGCCAGCGAGACGACGAACTCACCCGGCATCGCCGCGTTCGTCCAGGACGTCTATCCCGATGAGTACAACGACGCGCCGAGCGACTACGCAGTCGCCGTGAGCGAGCACACCCGTTACCTCAATCTGGCGTCGGGCTGGAGCTACGAGCTCCGGACGGTCCTCGGCACCAACGTCGGGCTGGACTCGACGCGATGGTGAGCGCGCGCGCGTCGGTGGCGCTGCTCGCGCTGGTGCTCGCCGCGGCCTGCGGCCCGCTGTCCGGCGCGGGCGGGCGCGGGCCGCTGGAGGCGGGCGGCCGCCTCGCGCCGGGCGGCTGGATCCTCGACCGCGGCGCCTTCAGTCCCGACGGCCGGCGCGTGGCGTTCGTCGGCGTCGACCCCGACGGCAACCAGCGCGCGGGGGTAGCGGCCGACGGCGGGTCGGTCGAGGCGGTGACTCCAGAGGACTGGACGGTGGTGGACTTCGCGTGGATGCCCGGCTCCGAGTCGCTCCTCGTCGTGCGCCACGGAGAGCGCGGCGACACGCTCGCGATCGTGGGCGTGGACGGCGAGGTCGTGCGGATGGTCGACGTCGACCGTCCGTTCGGCGCCGGGCGCGGCATGGTCGTGTCGCCGGACGGCGACTACGCGATCGTGTCGATGCAGGAGCCCGTGGCGCTCGAGCGGCCCGCGGACCTCGTGCGCCTCGACCTCGCGACGGGTGCCACGACGAACCTCACGCGGACGCCGCGGTTGACGGAGGACTACCCCTCGTGGGCCGGGCGCGACCGGCTCGTGTTCACGTCGGGCCACCTCGTCGTCGACGTCCTCGAGCCCAACGGCGCCGTGGAGGTCGTCGACCTCGACGGCGGCGACCGCCGGAGGTTGACGCCGCGCGACCACGTGGCGGGGGCCGCGACGGCGTCGCCCGACGGGTCGACGGTCGTCTACTCCGCGTTCGTCGGCGGCGACCGGCGCACGCAGGCGCTGTGGGCCGTGCCGACCGACGGCGGCGAGCCACGTCGCGTGTCGGCGGTGTCGGCGCACTATCCGTCGTACGCGCCCGACGGCGAGCGCGTGCTGGTGGCGCTCGTCGGTGGCGTCGGCGCCGACGGCGGTCTCGGTCTCGTGCAGGTGGCTCGGCCCGACGGGACCGCCGCCCGCGGCTGAGCTTGGCCGGGCCGCGGCGCGGCCGAACGCCGGGCGGCCCGCGCGACGCGCTCGCCTCGGGGACACGACGAGCTCCGGCGACGGCGCCAACTTGACGGTTCCGTCGCATCGTCCGTACAATGGCCCGGCTGTTCAGGCGAGGGAAGGATGCGAGTGCCCCACACGTTCCCGGAGGTGTCCACGTAGCGACGGTCGACGACCGAAGCACGAGACGCCTCGCCGGCCGCCGCGCAGCCGGCGGTTTTTTTTGCCCCGGAAGCGGGCGGAGCGGGAAGCGACGTGGGGGACGAAGCGTTCGTCCGTCGTGCAGGACCTTGGAAACTCCATAGCGAGCGCGAGCATCTAGCCAAGCTGTAAAGGGCGTACGGTGGATGCCTTGGCGCTAGGAGCCGACGAAGGACGCGGTAGGCTGCGAAAAGCCCCGGGGAGGAGCCAAACATCCATTGATCCGGGGATGTCCGAATGGGGAAACCCACCAGCGGTCATGCGCTGGTACCCAGGTCTGAACACATAGGGCCTGTGGAGGGAACCGGGTGAACTGAAACATCTAAGTAACCCGAGGAGAAGAAATCAAATAGAGAGTCCCGGAGTAGCGGCGAGCGAAATGGGATCAGCCCAAACCTCTGTGGTGTTAAAGCCCGGTGGCGTTGCCACAGAGGGGTCGTGGGACCCACTAGACCGTGCACCGGTGCGGTCAGGGAGTTACAAAGTCAGCGGTTAGTCGAACCTTTCTGGAAAGTTAGGCCAAAGAAGGTAATAGCCCTGTAGATAAAAACCGACTGACCTCCCAGTGGTGTTCCCAAGTAGCACGGAGCCCGAGGAATTCCGTGCGAATTTGCGGGGCCCACCCCGTAAGGCTAACTACTACCTAGCGACCGATAGTGAACCAGTACCGTGAGGGAAAGGTGAAAAGTACCCCGGGAGGGGAGTGAAATAGTACCTGAAACCGTGCGCTTACAAGCAGTCGGAGGATCCGTGCACAGACTTCGGTTTGTGTACGTCTGACGGCGTGCCTTTTGAAGAATGAGCCGGCGAGTTAGCGGTACGTGGCGAGGTTAAGACGAGAGTCGTAGCCGTAGCGAAAGCGAGTCTGAATAGGGCGTTCAGTCGCGTGTCCTAGACCCGAAGCCGGGTGATCTATCCATGGGCAGGGTGAAGCGGAGGTAAGACTCCGTGGAGGCCCGAACCCACCGCGGTTGAAAACGCGGGGGATGACCTGTGGATAGGGGTGAAAGGCCAATCAAACCCGGTGATAGCTGGTTCTCCCCGAAATGCATTTAGGTGCAGCGTCACGCGTTCAGTTCCGGTGGTAGAGCACTGTTTGGGCTAGGGGGCCAACAAGCTTACCAACCCCAGACAAACTCCGAATGCCGGTACTCCAGAGCGTGGCAGTGAGACTGCGGGGGATAAGCTCCGTAGTCGAGAGGGAAACAGCCCAGATCGTCAGCTAAGGTCCCTAAATCTTTGCTAAGTGGGAAAGGATGTGGAGTTGCTCAGACAGCCAGGAGGTTGGCTTAGAAGCAGCCACCCTTTAAAGAGTGCGTAACAGCTCACTGGTCGAGTGGTTCCGCGCCGACAATGTAGCGGGGCTAAGCAAAGTACCGAAGCTGCGGGATTGTTCACTCTTCGGAGTGGATGATCGGTAGGGGAGCGTTGTAACAACTGCGAAGCTTCATCGTGAGGTGGGGTGGAGTGGTTACAAGTGCGAATGCCGGCATGAGTAGCGAAATGGGAGCGAGAAACTCCCACCCCGTATGTCCAAGGGTTCCTGGGGAAGGCTAATCCGCCCAGGGTAAGTCGGGACCTAAGCCGAGGCCGAGAGGCGTAGGCGATGGACAACTGGTTGATATTCCAGTACCACCACAAGCGCGCCCAACCCGACCCAAGTTGCTAAGGGAAGCCCTTCGGGGCCTACCGACCCACTTGGTAAGGGTAGCGAGGTGGTGACGAAGGAGGGTAGTCGGACCCACGCGATGGTTGACGTGGGGTAAGCAGGTAGGAGGGAGCCTTAGGCAAATCCGGGGCTCCGTTAACTCTGAGATGCGATGCCGACCCGCTTGAGGGGAAGCCGATGAGCCCATGCTTCCGAGAAAAGCCTCTAGCCAGCTCTTGTGGTGCCCGTACCCCAAACCGACTCAGGTGGACAGGTAGAGCATACCGAGGGGATCGAGAGAACCCTAGTTAAGGAACTCGGCAAATTGGCCGCGTAACTTCGGGATAAGCGGCGCTTCTGTTGGTGTAGGACTTCGCGTCCGAAGCCTTCGGGAGTCGCAGAAACCAGGCCCAAGCGACTGTTTACTAAAAACACAGGTCCGTGCTAAGTCGTAAGACGCCGTATACGGACTGACGCCTGCCCGGTGCCGGAAGGTTAAGGGGAAGGGTTAGCTGGGCTTCGGCCCAGCGAAGCTCTGAACCTAAGCCCCGGTAAACGGCCGCGGTAAGAGAGTTGCCGCTCTGGTGGGGTGACCTGCCAGATCAAACTCCGCTATTTGCTGGAAACTCCGAGTGTCCGGCGGTACTCGTTCATGTCACAGGTCCTCATTAGGTTCTGTGCATGAGCAGTGACAATCCGTCCGGTGCGGACAATCAGCAGGAAAGGCCAGGACTCGAGCAGTGGATCGTCGGCTTCGTCGACGGAGAAGGCTGCTTCAGCGTTCCGATTCATCGGAATGAAAAGCTAAGACTTGGTTGGCAAGTCCAAGCCAGCTTCGCTGTAGTGCAAGGCGCGAAGAGCGTCGATGTGTTGCACATGCTGAAGGAGTACTTCGGGTGTGGTGCCGTCTATATCAATGAGCGTCACGACAACCATCGGGAGCATCTGTACCGATATGACGTGAGGAAGCTCAGTGATCTGGTCGACCACAT
>DASZZZ010000001.1:0-41186 GCA_036260375.1 Actinomycetota bacterium | reverse complement strand
CGCGGCCGCGAGCGACGCGCACGTCCAGAACAACAGCGCCGGCGCGGCCCACGCGCCCGTGGCGAACGCGGCGAGCCCGGCCGCGCCCGCGCCCGTGAGGGCGCCGGCGCGCCACCGCTCGGCGGACGGGACGGCCGCGGCGACGAGGAGCCACGCGCACGCCGCCGCAGCCCCCGCGGCAGCCGCCCCGGCCGGCTCGAGGCGCACGCTGCGCCACGTCTCGCCCGTCGTGCGCGCGACGACGAGCGCGACGCCGAGCGCGACGCCGGCGAGCGCGACCGCGGCGACGGCGCGCCCGCGCGCCACGCGCGGCAGGGGGCCGAGGAGCAGGCACAGCGCGCCGAGCGCCGCGTGCCCCAGTACGAGCGCGGCGACCGCGGCGTCGCTCACGCCGCCGTGGCCGCGACGGCGGCTCCGGCCACGGCGGCGGCCGCCGCGACCGCGAGCAGCGCCCACGTCCACCGCGGACGCAGCCGGCGCGCCGCGAGCGCGAGCAGCACGAGCGCGAGCGCGACGAGGGCGGTCGCGCCGACCCACGTCGCGACCGCGCCGGCGAAGTCGTCCGAGCCGCGCGAGGGCAGCGCGGGCCCCCAGAACAGCGCCACGCACGCGAGCGCGACGACGATCCCCTCGGCCGCGAGCGCGAGCCACGCGACGCGGCGCGCCGCGACGGGCGGTGCCAGCCACAGCGCGAACGCGACGACGGCCGCGCCCGCGGCGAGCGCGGTCGCGGTCGCCGCCGGCGCCGGTCCGACCGTTAGCGTCGGGCCGAGCACCGCCTGGACGCCGCGCAGCGCGCCGAGGTCCGGCTCGCCCCACCGCAGCGCCGTGACGCCGAGCGCGGCCCCTCCGACGGCCGCCGCAGCGGCGGCGCGCGCGGCGGCGGGCGGCTCGAGCGTCATGCAGCGTCCGGCCGTGACGGCGCCGAGCCCGCCGACGACCACGACGACGTCGGCGGGGGCGAGACCGGTCAGCGCGCCCAGCGCGACGACCGAGCCGGCGGCGCGCGCGGCGGCGGACGCGGCCGCCACGGCGGGCGTCAGCGCCGTTGCCTGCGCTCCGCGCCCGGCGGGGCGGCGTACTGTCGGCCGGCGCTGTAGGCGCGCACGAGGTGGTTCCACGAGCAGTCGAGGCACACCTCGACGACGTAGCACGTGAAGTGGTCGTGGGTCGTCGCCAGCTCCTGGAGCCAGTCGGCCGGATACACGACGCGGCCGTTGTTGCGCTTGAGCTCGTCGCCGTAGACGTAGCGCACCCACCGGAGCGACTCGTGCGAGCACACGGGACAGGGGGCCGCGGCGTCCTCGCCGATGTGCTTGCCGGCGCGCAGCAGCTCCGGGTGCGCGTCGCACACGTCGGTCGTGTCGAGCCCGCCGCGCCGGAGCGACGCCAGCGTGGAGCGGCGCGCGAGCGTGTAGTCGACGACCGGCCCCGCCGGCCGCGGCGGGGTCCTGGTGGGGTCGAACGACCTCCCGGAGAACGCCATGGCCGTCGATGGTAGTAGAGGCGCGGGTCCGCCGCGCCCGGCGCGCCTTGGCGCGCGGTGAGGGTGCCCGCGCCCGTCGCTCCTTGCGCGCCGCGGTATCGAGGTGATATATCGTTTCGATATATCGTTCCGATACGCAGAAGCGATACGTCGAGAAGGGACCCGATCCGCCTCATGAAGCAGCCAGGAATGCTGGAGCTTCCCGTGCTCGGCCTCCTCAAGGAGCGGGCCATGCACGGCTACGAGCTCCGCAAGCAGCTCGGCACGATGCTCGGCCCCCTGTGGCAGGTGTCGTGGGGCTCGCTGTACCCGACGCTCCGCCGCCTCGCGCGCGAGGGAGCGGTGGAGAAGGTCGTCGAGCCGTCGCCGCGGCGCCGCCGGACGAGCGGCTCGCGCGGCCTGCGGACGGCCGAGCCCAAGGGGCGCCGCAAGACCGTCTACCGCATCACGCCCGCCGGCGAGGAGATGTTCGCCGCGATGCTCGAGGAGGTCGGCACGACGCTCGACGCCGAGCACTTCACGTTGAAGCTCGCGTTCTTCCGCTACCTGCGCCCGGAGACCCGCCTGCTCCTGCTCGAGCGCCGGCGCGCGTACCTCCAGGACAAGCTGGCGCAGTTCCGCGCCAACCTGCGCGAGTACCGCGAGCGCATGGACAGCTACGCGCTGACGCTGCAGAACCACGACATGGCGACCACCGAGAGCGACATCGCGTGGATCGACGAGCTCATCACCAGGGAGCGGGGCATCGGCTCCCCTCCGGACCTGACCACCAACGCCTGAAAGGGGAGAGCATGCCCAAGGTGCGAGTCGGCATCGTCGGAGTCGGCAACTGCGCGTCGAGCCTCGTGCAGGGAGTCGAGTACTACGCCAAGGCGCGCTCGGACGAGCGCATCCCGGGCCTCATGCACGTCGAGCTCGGCTCCTACCACGTGTCCGACGTCGAGTTCTCGTGCGCGTTCGACGTCGACGCCGACAAAGTCGGGCTCGATCTCGCCGACGCCATCTGGGCCGAGCCGAACAACACGATCAAGTTCGCGGACGTACCGCCAACCGGCGTGACCGTGCAGCGCGGCCACACCTACGACGGCCTCGGCCACTACTACCGCGAGACGGTCGTGGAGTCGGACGTCGCCCCCGTCGACGTCGCCAAGGTGCTGCGCGACACGGAGACCGACGTTCTGGTGAGCTATCTGCCCGTGGGCTCCGAGCAAGCGGCGCGCTTCTACGCCGAGGCCGCGCTCGAGGCGAAGGTCGCGTTCATCAACTGCATGCCGGTGTTCATCGCGACCAACGGCGACTGGGCGCAGCGCTTCGCGCACCGCGGCGTGCCGATCGTCGGCGACGACATCAAGAGCCAGGTCGGCGCGACGATCTCGCACCGCATGCTCGCCCGTCTGTTCGAGGACCGCGGCGTCGTGATCGACCGCACCTACCAGCTGAACTTCGGCGGCAACATGGACTTCAAGAACATGCTCGAGCGCGCGCGCCTCAAGTCCAAGAAGATCTCGAAGACGCAGTCGGTCACGTCGCAGATCTCGGCCGGCATCGACGCCGACGACATCCACATCGGACCGTCCGACCACGTCCCGTGGCTCGAGGATCGCAAGTGGGCCTACATCCGCATCGAGGGGCGTGAGTTCGGCGACGTCCCCGTCAACATCGAGCTCAAGCTAGAGGTGTGGGACTCGCCCAACTCCGCCGGCGTCGTCATCGACGCGATCCGCTGCGCCAAGCTCGCGCTCGACCGCGGCATCGGCGGACCGCTGCTCGCCCCGAGCGCGTACTTCATGAAGTCGCCGCCCGTGCAGTACTCCGACACGGACGCGCGCGACCTGCTGGAGGCGTTCATCGCCGGCGACGGCGTCGACTCGGTCGCCGCGCGCAACGGCATCCCGCAGGCGTCGTCCAACGGGGTCGGCGACGTGCGGCTCGGGAGGCACGCGCCGCACTAGGCCCGCCGTACGCTCGACGCGAACGGGGTCGCGCGGCGCGGCCCCCGCGACGACGGAGGAGCCATCGCCACCGTGCCGGCGGGCGCGCGCGACTTCCGGCGCCTGCTCGGCGCGCAGTTCGTCGCCCAGGCGGGCGACGGGTTCGTGCAGGCGGTGGTCGCCGACGTGCTCCTGCTCGACCCGCTCGAACAACGGACGCCGGGGCGCATCCTGGCGCTGACGGTCCTCACGCTGCTGCCGTACTCGGCGCTGTCGCCGTTCCTCGGCGTCTTCGTCGACCGGTGGGAGCGCCGCGCCATCATGGTGTGGACGAACGTGGCGCGCGCCGTCGTCCTCGTCGCGCTGCCGCTGTGGGGGCGCGCGCTGTCGGGCGACGCGGAGCTGTACGTCGCGGTCCTCGCGCTGCTGGGGTTCGGCCGGCTGTTCCTCACGACGAAGGGCGCGGCGCTCCCCGTGCTCGTCCATGAGCGCGGGCTGCTGCGCGCGAACGCGGTGTCGGGCGGCGGCGGGATGGTGAGCGCGGTCTCGGGCGGCGGCGCCGGGGTCGCCGCGGCCGCGGTCGTCTCGACGACGGCCGCGTTCGCCCTCGCCGCATGCGCGTACCTCGCGTCGGCCGCGATCGCGGCGCGCATCGGCACGCGCATGCGTCACCCGGGCGCGCGCACGGAGCAGCTGCGCGCCGCGTACGTACGCGTCGCGCGCGAGCTCGCCGACGGCACCGCCGTGATCGCGCGCCGCGCCCACGCGGCGCTTCCGCTCGCCGGCATCTTCGTCCTGCGCACCGCCGGGATGCTCGTCGTGTTCGCCGCCATCCTCGCGATCAAGCAGGAGTTCCCCGGAGCGGGCGACGACGCCGCGCGTCTGGGCGCCGCGGGCGTCGCGCTCGCGGCGTCGGGGGCCGGGCTGTTCCTCGGCGTCGTCGCGGCGCCGGTCGCGGGGCGTTCGCTGCCCAACGCGCGCCTGATCCTGCTCGGGTTCGCGATCTCGGGGGCCGGCATCGTGGTGCTCGGCGGCATCGTCAGCGTGCCGGCGATCGTCGTGCTGACGTTCGTCGGCTCGTTCGGGGGTGCGCTGGCGAAGGTCGCGGTCGACGCACAGGTGCAGGAGGCCCTGCCCGACGAGTACAGGGGCCGCGCGTTCGCGCTCTACGACATCCTCTACAACGCCGCGAGTGTCGCGGCCGCCGTCGTGCTCGTCGCGGCACAGGACGCGTCGCTGCGCGTCGTGCTCCCAACGGGCGGGCTCGTCACGCTGCTGCTCGCCGGCGCGCTGGGGGCCGCGATGGCGCGCGCCGGGATGCTGCGGCGCGCGCCGGCCTAGGGCTTGCGTGCGACGAGCATGAGCTCCGCCGAGTCCGCGTTCGGCGTGCGGCGGGCGAAGTCGCCGGGCTCGACCGACCACACGTGCTCGGGCACGAGGCCGACGCCGAGCGCGAGCAGGCGCAGCTCGCGCGGCGTGTAGACGCTCGTCCACGCGTCGATCTCCTGCGTCTCACCGCTCTCACAGGTGATCGTCGAGCGCTCGTGGACGACGCCGGCGTCGGCGTCGAGCGTCGCCTCGGGACGCTCGGCGCGCGCCTCGAAGTACGCGTTTATCGCGGTGAGCACGACGCGGCCCCCCGAGCGCGCCGCCTCGGCCATGCGCCGGAGCACGAGCGAGTCGTCTCGGCCCATGAGCCCGAAGCCGCCCTCGCAGATCGACACGACGGCATCGAACTCGTCGTCGAACGGCATCTGGCGCGCGTCGACCTCGAACAGCGCCGCGCCGACGCCCGCGGCGCGCGCGCTCTCGGCCGCGACGTCGAGCAGGCGGCGCGACACGTCGACGCCCGTCACCGCGAGGCCCGCGCGCGCGAGCGCGACCGCGTGTCGCCCGGCACCACACCCGACGTCGAGCACGCGCGCGCCGCGGCGCAGGGCGAGGAGCTCGAGCAGGAACTCCACCTCCTGACGCGTCCCCTTCGTGAACGAGTAGCGCAGGTACGCGGCGCCGAGCGCGTCGCCCACGTCGGCGAACCACGGCGTACCGGGGTGCGGCGGCGCGCCGCTCACCGGCATTGCGCGCGCGTCACGCGGCGTCGTCGCCCTTGGGCGGCACGACCTCGCCCGCGGGCTCGATGCCGTTCTCGCGCGCCCACGCGTCGAGTCGCTTGTAGACCTCGTCCGCGCCGATCGGGCCCTCCTCGATGCGCAGGTCGAGAAGGAACTTGCGGGCGCGGCCGACCACCGGACCTGGCGGGACGCCGAGGTACGCCATGATCTGGACGCCGTCGAGCTCGGGCCGGATGCGATCGAGCTCCTCCCGCTGCGCCAGCTCCGCGATGCGCGCCTCGAGCTCGTCCATACGGCGCGCGAGCGCGCGCGCCTTGACCGCGTTGCGCGTCGTGCAGTCGGCGCGCACGAGCTCGTTGAGCAAGCCCAGCAACGGGCCCGCGTCGCGCACGTAGCGCCGCACGGCCGAGTCGGACCACCCGAGCCTGTAGGTGTGGAACCGGTGGTGGAGGCGGATGAGCTCGGAGACGTCGTCGACGACCTGGTTCGGGTAACGCAGCACCCGCAGGCGGTCCGCGGCCATGCGCGCCCCGACGACCTCGTGATGGTGGAACGAGACGCCGTCGGGGCCGATGTGGCGCGTGCGCGGCTTGCCGACGTCGTGCAGCAGCGCGGCAAGACGGAGCTCGCGCACCGGGCGCGTGCGCTCGACGACCGCGAGCGTGTGCAGGAACACGTCCTTGTGCCGGTGCACCGGGTCCTGCTCGAGCTTCAGCGCGGGCAGCTCCGGCAGGAACAGCTCGTCGACGCCGGTCGAGCTCGCGAGGGCGAGCGCGCGCGCGGGGGCCGCGCCGAGCAGGAGCTTGGTGAGCTCGTCGCGCACGCGCTCGGTCGACACGGTCGCCAGCAGGCCCTTGAGCTCCGATATCGCGTCGAGGACGTCGTCGTGCACGTCGAACTGCAGCTGCGACGCGAAGCGAAACGCGCGCAGGATGCGCAACGGGTCGTCGGTGAACGAAGCCTGTGGGGCCACGGGCGTCGCGAGGACGCGCGCGCCGAGGTCGTCCAGGCCCCCGAACGGGTCGACCGGCGTGCGGTCGGGCAGCCGGATCGCCATCGCGTTGACCGTGAAGTCGCGCCGCGACAGGTCGGCTTCGATGCGCGACTCGAACGTGACGTCGGGGTGGCGCGAGCCGGGCTCGTAACGCTCGGTGCGAAACGTCGTGATCTCCATGGCGACGCCCTCCACGCGCGCGCCGATCGTGCCGAAGCGCTCGCCCTGGAGCCACATCTCGGACGCGACGGGGGCGAGCAGGGCGCGTGTCCGGTCGGGGCGCGCGTCGGTGGCGAAGTCGAGGTCCGCGCCGCCGTCGCGGCGCAGCGCGAGATCGCGCACGAAGCCGCCGACGACGTAGAGCTCGTGGCCGGCGTCGCCGAACCGACGCGCGACCCGCATGACGACCGAGTCGTCGGCGAGCAGGTCGGTGCCGCGCGGCGTGTCTCCCACGAGGCCAGCGTACGGCCCCCCGGAGCGACCCGTCACTAGACCGGCTGGAGACCCTCCTGCTTCAGCGCGATCTGGAGATCGTGCGGGCTCGTGGCGCCGGCCATGGCGTCCTCGAGCGACACGCGGCCCTCCCGATACAGCGCGAGCAGCGCCTGGTCGAACGTCTGCATGCCGTAGAAGCCCGACTCCGCGACGATGTCGTGGATCATGTGGGTCTTCTCGGGATCGAGGATGAGGTCGCGGATACGTCCGTTCATCACCAGGATCTCGACCGCCGGGACGCGCTGCTTGCCGTTCGCGTGCGGCAGGAGACGCTGCGACACGATTCCCTTCAGCGAGCCGGCGATCGCGACGCGGATCTGCTGCTGCTGGTGCGGCGGGAAGAAGCCGATGATGCGGTTGACGGTCTCGGACACGTCGGTCGTGTGCAGCGTCGAGACGACGAGGTGTCCCGTCTCGGCCGCCTGCAGCGCGGCCTTCACCGTCTCCTGGTCGCGGATCTCTCCGACGAAGATGACGTCGGGGTCCTGGCGCATCGCGGCGCGGAGCGCGGTCGCGAAGTCGGTCGTGTCGGCGCGTATCTCCCGCTGGCTCACGATCGCCTGACGGTCGTTGTGCAGGATCTCGATCGGGTCCTCGATCGTCAGGATGTGACACGAGCGCGTCTCGTTGATGTGGCCGATCATGGCGCCGGTCGTGGTCGTCTTGCCCGACGACGTCGGACCGGTCACGAGGAGCAGCCCGCGGTGCTCGTTGGCGAGCATGCGGACCGCGGGCGGCAGCCCGAGGCTGTCGAGCGACGGGGTGCCGGGGAGGACGCGCCGGCACGCGATGCCGATGCTCCCGCGCTGGCGGAACACGTTGACGCGGAAGCGCCCGAGACCCGGCTCGCTGTGCGCGAAGTCGACCTCGCCGGCGGAGGCGAGGAGCGCGCGCTGCTCGTCGTCCATCATCTGGTTCGCCGCCGCGGCGGTCTGCGTGGACGTGAGGACGTCGAACTCCGTCCGCACGAGGTGGCCGTGAAGCCTCAGGCACGGCGGTCCACCCGGCTTGATGTGCAAGTCGGACGCCTTTCGATCCACCATGTGCTGGAGAAAGTCGTGGATGTCGGCCATGCTCCCGGTCCCTTTCGCGACGTGCTCGTCTGAGGCCCGGCGCGGCGCGCCGCCGGGTATGCGGTTCGCATCGGCACGACGCGGCCCGAGGTTGAGCGCGTCGGCGTCGCGCGACGCGTCGCCGCCGCATCTCGGGGCGCGCGCGACGGTTTTTCGGTCCCGTGACCAACGCTCGTTTCACCGCGTTGGGCATGGGTAAGACGCGTCCACGCAAGAGGACTGCGGCGGACACGCCGCCACCCCCGTGGGAGGTCGGAATGGAGGAACGGGCCAACGGCAAGATGTCGAGGGCCGAAGCCGGGCAAAAGGGCGGACGCACGACCAAGGAGCGTTACGGCCAGGAGCACTTCGGACGAATCGGTCGAATCGGTGGCAAGAAGGGCGGCGAGACCACGAAGCAGCGTTACGGGTCGGAGTTCTATCAGCGCATCGGCCGCAAGGGCGGGTCCAAGTAGCGCGTCGGCGACTCGCCATCCGAGCGCATAGGTAGCTCGGCACCGGAAGACACCCACCCCGCGTCGCGTGACCGCCGCGGGGTTCGCTTTTCGCATCATGCGACCGGCGCGGCGCGACGCGACGCCGCGCCGGATCACGCCACGGCCCCGCCGCGACCGTTCACTATGCTGATCGCGATGTCCCGGCCGGCCGTCGTCTCCCTTCACCCGCGCGTAGCGCGCGCGATCGCGTCCGTGCTCCTCGTCGTCGCGGCGCTCGGCGCGCCGGCCCCCGACGCGCGCGCCGCGGAGCCGGGCGACGCGCGCGTCGTGTTGCTGTCGCAACCCGCGTGGCACCGGCCCGGCGACCGCATCGGCCTGCGCCTGCGCGTCGTGAACGACGGCGACGAGGCGCTCGAGGGCGTGCAGCTGGTCGTCTCCAGCGGCGGACGCATCACGACGCGCTCCGGGCTCCACAGCAGCTTCGAGACCGCGCCGCTGGCGCTGGACGCGTTCGCGGTACCGCTCGAGGGGCCCCCGCTCGAGCCGGGCGAGGCGCGCCGCGTGCTCGTCGACGAACCCCTGTCGGTGCTCAGCTCCATCGCGCTGTCGAGCGCCGGCGGCGTGTTTCCGGTGACGGTGGCGCTCGTCGCCGACCCCGTCGCGGCCGAGGCCCTCGACACGCTCACCACCCCGTTCGTGTTCCATCCCGCGGTCCCGGATCCCCCGCTCGACGTCGTACCGGTGATCCCGCTCAACCACGTCGCGACGCGCGCCCCGAGCGGAGGGTTCCCGGTCGGCGACGCCGGCAGCGCGCCGCTGGAGCAGGCCGTCGCCGCGGGCGGGTGGCTGGACACGTGGACCGACGCACTCGACCGGGGCACGGCCGCGGGCCTCCACGTCGGTCTCGCGCCGACGCCGCGCCTGCTCGAGGAGGTCGCCGACCTCGCCGACGGCTTCGTGCGGATCGACGGCGTCGAGCGAGTCGACGTCGGCGCCGACTCGGGCCCCGCCCGGGCCGCGGCGGCGCTCCTCGACCGCCTCGCCGCGATCGCCGGGCGTCGCGGCGTGCAGGAGCTCCTCGCGCCGTACGCGTTCGCCGATCTCCCGTCGTTGACGGCGCGGCAGGACGCGGTCGGCACGCAGCTCGCGGTCGGCCAGGAGGTGACGGCGCGCGCCCTCGGCGTCGACGGCGGACGCCGGTGGCTGTTCGCGCCCGCGGCGCGCGTCGACGCGCTCACGGCGGACGACCTCGTGCTCGCCGGCGTCGCGCGCACGTTCTTCTCGCGCGACTCGCTCGAGCCGCCCGCGGACCCCGCCGCGGCCGGGTGCCCCGAGCCCGCGTACAGCTTCACGTGCCCCGTCGACGCCGGCGACCTCGAGGGTCTCGCGCTCGACCGCGACCTCCAGGCACGGCTCGCCGCACTCGTCCAGCCGGGCGACGACGGCCTCGACCTCCAGCGGCTGCTCGCGGAGACCGCGCTCGTGCGAGAGGAACAGCCCGGCGTCGCCGGTCGCGTCGTGACGCTGCTCGTGCCGTCGCAATGGCGCCCGGCGCCGCGCCTCGCGGAGCGTTTCGTCGACGCGCTGCGCGGCGCGCCGTGGCTGCGCACGCGCGCGCCGCAGGAGGCCCTCGCCGCGGGCGGGGTGCAGCGTGCGGCCGAGCGTCCGCTCGTGACGCGCATCGCACCGGCGCCGTCGCAGCCGGACGAGTCGTATCTCGACGCGGTCGAGCGCGCCCACGCCGAGGTGCACGCGTTCGAGTCGATCGGGCCGCCCGACGAGCTCGTCGAGCGCCTCGAACGCAACGTGCTCGTCGCGCAGAGCCGCTCGTGGTGGGACGACCCCGCGCTGCTCGCGCGCGGCGCGGGCTACGCGCGCGACGCGGCCGACGAGGCCACCGCCGAGCTCGGCAAGGTCGGCGTCGAGCCCGTCGAGGAGCTCACGCTGACGTCGCGCCGGGGGACCATCCCGCTGCTGCTGTTCAACGAAGCCGACTACGCGGTCACCGTCCAGCTCCACCTCACGTCTCCGACGCGCTCGCTGTCGGTGGTCGCGTCGAACGAGACGATCGAGCGCACGGTCGAGCCACACGAGAGCATCCGGCTCAAGGTCGAGGTCATGACGGAGGCGAGCGGCACGTTCCCGCTCGACGTGCGTCTCACGACCCCGGACGGCACGCCCCTGCAGGACGACCCCGTCACCGTCCGCTCGACGGTGTTCAACGAGATCGCGCTCGCGGTGACGTTCGGCGCGCTCGCGTTCCTGGTGCTCTTCTATCTCGTTCGCTCGGTGCGCAAGCGGCGCGCGCGCCGCGCCGAGACACGGCCCGCATGACGTCGACGCACGACGGCGGCGCGGCGCGCGCCGCGGACAAGGCGTCGCCGTCGCTCGGCCGCGCGACCGCGTACATGACGCTCGGCACGGTGCTGTCGCGCGTCACGGGACTGCTGCGGATCGCCGCCATCCTCGCCGCGCTCGGCATCCTCGAGACGGGCCTCGCCGACCCCTACAACTACGCCAACACGGCGCCGAACATCATCTACGAGCTCGTGCTCGGAGGGATCCTCACGTCGGTCTTCGTGCCGGTGTTCGTGGAGCTCCTCGAGAAGGAGGGGCGCGAGGGCGCGTGGGCGGTGGCGAGCGCGATCCTCAACGTCGCGCTCGCGGTGCTGCTCGCGATCACGGTCGTGGGCATCGTCGCGGCGCCGTGGATCGCGTCGTTCTACGGCGGGGACGGCACCGGCGAGCGCGCGGCGGCGCAGCACGACGTGCTCACGTTCCTGCTGCGGCTGTTCATCCCGCAAGTGATCTTCTACGGCCTCGCGGCGATCACGGCGGGCTTGCTCAACGCGCACAAGCGCTTCGGCGCGCCCATGTACACGCCCGTGCTCAACAACCTCGCGGTGATCGCCGTCTTCGTCGCGTTCCGGGCCGCGTACGGCGGCGGCGTGACGGCCACGACCGTCACCGACGCTCAGCTGTGGATCCTCGGTCTCGGCACGACCGCGGGCGTCGCGCTCATGGCCGTCGCGCAGATCCCGTTCCTGCGCGGCCTCGGCCGCTACCGCGTCACGTTCTCGCTCCGGCATCCCGCGCTGCGGAAGCTCGCGCGCCTGTCCGTGTTCGTCGTCGGCTACGTCGTCGCGAACCAGATCGGCTACCTCGTCGTGCAGCGCCTCGCGAGCTACGACGAGGGCGCCTACTCCGCCTACGTCAACGCGTTCACGTTCTTCATGCTCCCGCACGGGCTGTTCGCGGTATCGGTGTTCACCGCCCTGCTGCCCGGGCTGAGCGAGCACGCGGTCAACGAGCGGTGGACGGAGTTCAGGGAGCGCCTCTCGGTCGGCGTGCGCGCCACCGCGCTGCTCGTCGTGCCGGCGGCCGTCGGGTACCTCGTGCTCGGGGAGGCGATCGTGCGCGTGATAGCGGAGCGCGGCGTGATGACGCACCGGTCGACAGAGCTCGTCGCCGCGGTCCTCCGCCTCTTCGTCCTCGGCCTGCCCGCGTTCTCGCTCTTCCAGCTGTTCCTGCGCGCGTTCTACGCGCTGCAGGACACGCGTACGCCGTTTCTCGTCAACTGCGCCGCGGTGGCGCTGAACACGGCGGTCAACGTACCGATGTTCGTGTGGCTCGGGGTCGAGGGACTCGCGGCCGGGCACGCGCTCGCGTACGTGTTCGGCGCGACGCTCCTGGCGCGCGCCCTGTCGCGGCGGGTCGGGGGGCTCGACGGTCGCCGCGTCGCCGTCGCGGTCGCGCGGATCGGGGCCGCGGCCGCCGGCATGGGTGCCGTCGTGTGGGCCCTGTGGCGCGTCCTCTCGGACGCCCTCGGCACCTCGCTCGTCGCGCAGACGCTCGTGGTGGGCGTCCCCGTGGTCGCCGGCGTCGCCGTGTACCTCGGCCTCGCCGTCGCCCTGCGCGTCGAGGAGCTGGGCTACGTGCGCTCGCTGTTGACGCGGCGGCTGCGGGGCGCTTCAGGCGGGGCCGCGCCGCGCCGATAAGGGGGCATGCGCCAGCGCTTGCTCTCGTCCCTGCGCGACGACTCCGGGATGATCTCGGCGTTCCTCGTGAGGATCGTCGTCGCCTTCGTGGTCGTCGGCGTCCTCGTCGTCGACGCCGGATCCATGCTCGTCAACACGTTCACGCTCGACTCGACCGCCAACGACATCGCGCTCGAGGTCTCGGGCCCGTTCACCGCGGGATCCGACTTCCGGCCCGACCCGGTGCGCATGCAGCTCCAGGCGCGCGAGCTCGCGCACGACGCGGGCGCACGCCTGCTCAAGGCGAGGCTGCGGCGCGACGGCACCGTGTTCGTGAAGCTGCGCCGCGCCGCCGACACGCTCGTCGCCGGACGCGTCGGCGTGCTCGACGGCTGGGTCACGGTCACGGCCGACGGCGAGGCCGGCGAAGGCTGACGCGCCGGCACGACACCGGCCCCCTCACCCACTAGCATCGTTCGCGATGCCCCCCGAATCCGTCACGCTCGCGCAGCGCTACGTCCTCGAGGCCCCCATCGCCAGCGGGGGCATGGGCGAGGTCTGGCGCGCCAAGGACGACGTCCTCGCGCGCACCGTCGCGGTCAAGGTCCTGCACGCACACCTGTCGGAGGACGACGAGTTCCTGGCCCGCTTTCGCCACGAGGCGCTCGCCGCCGCCCGCCTGTCGCACCCGTCGATCGTCGCGATCTACGACACCGGCTCCGACGCGGCGGAGCCCGGGGGACCCGAGCGTCACTTCATCGTGATGGAGTACTGCAGCGGCGGGACGCTCGAGGACGCGCTCGTCCGCGGGGGCCCGATGGACGCGGAGCGGGCGGTGCACGTCGGCATCGCGATCTGCGACGCGCTCGGGTACGCGCACCGCAGCGGCGTCGTCCACCGCGACGTCAAGCCGGCCAACGTGCTGGTCGCGGCCGACGGCACGCTCAAGGTCGCCGACTTCGGGATCGCGAAGGCGGCGTTCTCGACCGGCGACATCACGACGACGGGCTCGATAATCGGCACGGTCACGTACCTGTCCCCGGAGCAGGCACGGGGCGAGGAGCCCGACGCGCGCTCCGATCTCTACGCGCTCGGCGTCGTGCTCTACGAGCTCGTGACCGGGCGGCCGCCGTTCTCCGGCGAGAGCCAGCTCGCGACCGCGATGATGCACCTTCACGACGAGCCGCCCGCGCCGCGCGGCATCAAGGCGGGCGTTCCGCGGGGGCTCGAGACCGTCATCCTGCGCGCGCTGCGCAAGGACCCCGGCGAGCGCTACTCGTCGGCCGAGGAGATGGCCGGCGCGCTGTCGGGGGCGCTGTCCGGCAACACCACGCTGCTGCGACCGCCCCGGCGTGAGGAGCCCCGGAGGCCGACCGCCCCCGAGGCGGCGGTCGCGTCGGGGGCCGACGCGCGCTGGATCGTCCCGGTCGTCCTCGTCGTCGTCGTGGTGGTCGCGCTGGCGCTCGCGCTCCCCCGCCTGCTCGGCGACGACGACACCGCGCCCGAGCGCGACGCGCCCGGCGCGCCGCAGGAGGACGGGATCGCCGCGCTCGACGTCGAGGCCGTCGAGGACTTCGACCCGTACGGCGACCAGGAGGAGCACTCGGAGGACGCGCGCTACGCGGCCGACGGGCGGCCCGACACGACGTGGGAGACCGAGAGCTACACGTCGTCGATGGAGTCCCAGGGCAAGGCCGGGGTCGGCCTCGTGCTCGACCTCGGCGCGTCCCGCACGGTCGAGCGCGTCGAGCTGAGCGGCTCGAGCGGCGCGCTCGAGCTGCGCTACGCCGACGAGGCCGGGGACGACGAGACCGCGTTCTCCGTCGCGGGCGAGCTGCGCGCGCTCGCGGGACGGGAGCGGGTCGAGCTCGACGACCCTGTCGAGGCGCGCTACTGGCTCGTGTGGATCACGAGCGTGTCGGAGACGGGGACCGGGCAGGCGTCCGTCGCGGAGGTCGAGCTGCTTGGCTCGTGACGACGACGGCGGTCTCGCCGAGCGCGCGGCGCGCGGCGACGACGCCGCGTTCGAGGAGCTCGTGCGGCGTCACGAGGACCGCATCTTCGCGCTCGCCTTGCGCATGACCGGCAACCGCGCCGACGCGCTCGACGCGACGCAGGACACGTTCGTGCGCGCCTACCGCAAGGCGCGCGAGTTCCGCGGCGACGCGGCGTGGAGCACGTGGGTGTACCGAATCGGCATCAACTGCTGTCGCGACCTGCTGCGGAGCCGGGCCCGGCTCCCCGTCCCCGACGACGACCCGGGACGCGACCGTCCGGCCCCCGCGACGCGCATCGACGACGCCGCGGTCGCGCGCGTCGACGTCGCGCGCGCGCTCGAACGGCTCGGCGACGACTTCCGCGAGGCCGTCGTCATGCACGACATCGGCGGCGTGCCCTACGAGGACATCGCGCGCGCCACCGGCGTGAGCGTCGGCACGGTGAAGTCCCGCATCAGCCGCGGCCGCCGCAAGCTCGCGGAGCTGCTGGAACCCCGCGCCGAGGCGGGCACGTCAAAGGACACGACATGAGCCACGACATCGACCACGATCGCTGCTCCGAGCTGCTCGGTCCGTTCGTGCGCGGCGAGCTCGGCGACGGCGACGCGCGCGCCGTGGAGACCCACCTCGAGACGTGCGCGCAGTGCCGCTCCGAGCGCGCGGCGCTGGTCGCGCTGCGCCCCACCGACGCCGACGCGCTGACCGGCGACGAGCGCGCCCGGCTGCGCGCCGGCGTCCGCGCCGCGCTCGGCCGGCAGCATCCGTCGCAGGACGGCGGCCGGTCAACCGGCGACGTCATCCCCCTGCGCCGCGGGGCGCGCTTCGGGCGCGCCGCGGGCGCTCTCGGGCTCGCCGCGGTCGCGCTGGTCGTCGCCGTCGCGGTCGCCACGCTGGACCTCGCCGGCGGCGGAGACGACGCCGCGCAGGGCGGGGGCGGGGGGGCCACGGCCCGGAGCGAGGGGGCCGCGGACGGGGGACCGCGCCCCCGGTTCCTCGCATCCGAAGGACGCCTGCCGCTGCGCGTGCTCCAGTCGCCGGTGACGCGCTCGGCGGAGGCGGCCGACGGCGACGGGGAGGACGCCACGGCGGAGGACGCTCCGCTGGAGGACGACGCGCTCGACGGCGCGCAGCGCTTCCGCGCGCGGGCGTCGACGGTGCTGTTCGGCAGCTACGCCGAGGCGTACGACGTCGGGGATGCGCGCGCGCTGCGCGCCGAGTTCACCGACGAGCTCGCCCGTGCGGCCCCCAGTGAGCGCGTCGGCGACCAGCTGCGCGCGTGCGTGGCGGAGGTGGCGCGGGCGCGCGACGGCGCGCAGCTGCCGGTGTTCGCGACCGCGGACCGGCGCAGCCTCGTCGTCGGGTTCGTGTGGAGCGAGGGGGGCGACGCGCTCGACAGCTTCATGCTGTGGACGTGGCGGCGCGGCTCGTGCGAGCGTCCGACCGGCTACCACGCCGGACCGATCGGCGCCTGACGGCGCGCGCCCGCGCCGCGCCGCGGGCGGAACATCGGCGCCGGGGGCCGCGTTGGTTAGGGTTGTGACCGACATGGACGCAGGCGAGGACCCGGGCATGGACGCAGGCGAGCGCGACGACGTGCGTAGCGTCGTCGTCGTCGGCTCCGGCCCCGCGGGGCTGACCGCGGCGGTGTACGCATCGCGCGCCAACCTCCGCCCGGTCGTGATCGAGGGCATCGAGGCGGGCGGTCAGCTCATGCTCACGACCGACGTCGAGAACTACCCCGGCTTCGTCGACGGCATCATGGGTCCGGAGCTGATGGAGCGTATGCGCAAGCAGGCCGCGCGCTTCGGGACGGAGTACGTCACCGACAACGTCACGTCCGTCGACTTCTCGACGCGTCCGTTCGTCGTCGCGACCGGAGACGCTACCTACCGCGCGCACAGCGTGATCGTGTCGACCGGCGCGTCGGCCAAGATGCTCGGCGTTCCCGGCGAGCGCGAGCTGTTGGGTCACGGCGTCTCGACGTGCGCTACGTGCGACGGCTTCTTCTTCCGCGAGCGCGACATCATGGTCGTGGGCGGCGGCGACTCCGCGATGGAGGAGGCGATCTTCCTGACCAAGTTCGCGCGCCGCGTCACGATCGTGCACCGACGCGACCGGCTGCGCGCGTCGAAGATCATGCAGGAGCGCGCGTTCGAGAACCCCAAGATCGAGTTCGCGTGGAACCGCGTCGTCGACGAGGTCGTGGGCGACGGCAAGGTCGAGGCGGCGCGCCTGCGCGACGTCGAGACCGGCGAGGTCACGGACGTCGCCACCGACGGGATCTTCGTGGCCGTCGGGCACACGCCGAACACGCGCCTGTTCGAGGGCCAGCTCGAGCTCTCGTCGGGCTACGTCGTGACGCGCGACGGGACCACGGCGACGTCGGTCGACGGCGTGTTCGCGGCCGGCGACGTCGTCGACTACCGCTACCGCCAGGCGATCACCGCCGCCGGGATGGGCTGCATGGCGGCGATGGACGCCGAGCGCTACCTCGAGGCCAACCGGCTCTAGCCGCGGATGGTCGACGCGGCCCCCGGTCGCGCCGTTACGCTGGCGGCATGCCGACCGGCACCGACCCCCCGCCGGCGCCGCGCGACGGGCGTGCGCCGCGCCGCGGCTCGCGCATGCGGCTGATCCGTCCCGGCGACCGCTCCGAGCAGGTCGCCGACGTCCAGGCGCGCCTGCGAGGGCTGGGCTACGAGCTCGACGACGAGTCCGGGTCGTTCGGGCCGTCGACGCGTCACGCGGTGCGCGCGTTCCAGCAGGCGCGCCACATCATCGCCGACGGCATCGTGGGTCCGAACACGTGGAGCGAGCTCGTCGAGGCGTCGTGGCGCCTCGGCGACCGCATGCTGTACCTGCGGATGCCGCTGATGCGGGGGGACGACGTCGCGACGCTGCAGGCGCGCCTCAACGCGCTCGGCTTCGACGCCGGACGCGAGGACGGCATCTTCGGCGCCGACACCGACCGCGCCGTGCGCGCGTTCCAGAAGGAGTACGGCGTCCCCGAGGACGGGCTCGCGGGGCCGCGTACGTACGCGGCCCTCGCCGGCCTGCGCGTCGACCGTCCGGGGACCTCGGCGCTGCTGCGCGAGGAGCTGCGCCGGATCGCGCGCACGGGGATCGGCGGTGCGCTGGTGGTGATCGACCCGGGGCACGGGGGCGACGATCCCGGCGAGCGCGGCGCCGACGGGACCGTGGAGGCCGACGTCTGCTGGGATCTCGCGACGCGCCTCGCGGAGCGCCTCGCAGAGCTCGGCGCGCGCGTCCGGTTCACGCGCACGGAGCCCGCCGGCCCCGACGTCGTCGAGCGCGCCCAGCTCGCCAACGCGCTCGAGGCCGACGCGTTCGTGTCGCTGCATCTCAACGCCCATCACGAGCCGACCGCCGAGGGCGCGTCGACCTACTACTTCGGCGGGTCGCACGCCGGCGAGCTGTTGGCCGAGAGCATCCAGCGCGAGCTGCTCGCGCTGGGGGCGCGCGACTGCCGCGCCCATCCGTGCTCGTACCCCGTGCTCAAGCGCACGCGCATGCCGGCGGTGCTCGTCGAGCCGGCGTTCATCACGAACCCCGACGAGGAGAAGCGGCTGTCGGAGCCTGACGCCCGTCAGGCGTTCGCCGACGCGATCGCCGCCGGGATCGCGCGCTTCTACTCGGGCGCGCCGACGCACTGACGGCGGGGAGCGCGGTCGGACGCGCGCAAGGTTGCGGTGAGCTCGCTTCGGATGCGTCAGTCGTCGGGGCGATCTCCGCGCGCGGCTGCGCCGAGCAGCGTGTCGAGCAGCCGGGCGAGGTCGTCGAGCGACGCGAAGTCGACGACGATCTTGCCCTTGCGCGCGCCGACGTCGACGCGGACGCGCGTTCCGAGATGCGCGGTCAGCCGTCGCTGCGCCTCGGCCGCGAGCGCGGGACGCGCGCGCTCGGACGCGCCCGACGCCGGGCGCGGCGCCGTCATCGCGCCGTAGCGGCGCACGAGCTCCTCGGCGTCGCGCACGGTCAGGCCCTCGTGCGCGACGCGGCGCGCGAGCCGCTCCTGGAACGGGTTGCCCGCGAGCGGCAGGAGGGCGCGCGCGTGACCTGCGGTGAGGCGTCCGTCGACGAGCAGAGCCTGGATCGACTCGGGCAGCTCGAGCAGGCGCAGCGAGTTCGCGATCGCGGCGCGGCTCTTGCCGACGCGCGCCCCCAACTCCTCCTGCGTCATGCCGGTGCGGGTCAGCAGCGCCCGATACGCGTGCGCCTCCTCGAGCGGGTCGAGGTCCTCGCGCTGCAGGTTCTCGACCAGCGCGCGCTCGAGCGAGCCGTCGTCGTCGGTGTCGACCACGACGACGGGAACCTCGTCGAGCCCCGCACGGCGCGCCGCCCGCAGCCGGCGTTCGCCGGCCACGAGCTCGAGCGCGCCGCCGGGACGCTCGCGCACGACGAGCGGCTGCAGGACGCCGAGCGAGCGAATCGACGCGGCGAGCTCGGCGAGCGCGTCGTCGTCGAACGTGCGGCGAGGCTGGCGCGGGTTCGGCTCGATCGCGTCGACGGGCGCGGTGCGCGGCCCCGACGCGGCCGGCGTGTGCTCGTCACCGGCCGGCAGCAGCGCGTCGAGCCCGCGCCCGAGGCCTCCGCGGCGCGTCACCGTGGCCCCGCGGGTTCGTCGCCGGAGCCGGCGCCGGGCCACGGCGGCGGGGGCGGCCACGCAGTGTCGAGACCGGGCGGCTCCGGCGCGACGGTGCCGTAGCCGCGGCCCCCGGGCCCCGGTGTCGCGACGGCGGGCGCGGGACGCGCCACCGGCTCGGGCGCGGGATCCGGCGCCGGTGGCACGACCGGCCCGGCCGCGGGCGGAGGAGGCGGCGGGTGCACGCCGAGCCCGTAGCGCCGCTCCATCTCGGTCGCCACGACGCGGTACGACACCGCCCCGCGCGCCGACGGGTCGAGCGTGACGACCGGCTCGCCGAACGACGGCGCCTCCGACAGCCGCACGCTGCGCGGCACGACCGTCTCGTAGACGAGGTCGCCGAAATGCGCCCGGACCTCGGCGGCGACCTGTCCGGCGAGCTTCGTGCGCGCGTCGAACATCGTCAGCAGGAAGCCCTCGACGCGCAGCGCCGGGTTGAGCGAGCGCCGGACGCGCTCGGCCGTGTCGAGCAGCTGGCGCAGCCCCTCGAGCGCGTAGTACTCGCACTGCACGGGCACGACGACGTCGTCGGCGGCCACGAGCGCGTTGAGCGTCAGCAGGCCGAGGGACGGAGGGCAGTCCACGACGACGAGACCGAAGCGGCCACGCGCGGGCGCGAGCGCGTCGGCGAGGCGGTGGGCGCGCCGGTGAGCCCCCACGAGCTCGACCTCGGCGCCCGCGAGGTCGACGGTCGCGGGCACGGCCGACAGACGCGGCACCGCGGTCGGGCGCGCGACGTCGTCGAGCGCGGCGTCGCCCGAGAGGAGGTCGTAGCTCGAGCTCGCCACGGCGCGGTGGTCGATCCCTACGCCGGTCGTGGCGTTCGCCTGTGGGTCGAGGTCCACGAGCAGGACGTCGTGGCCTCGCAGGGCGAGGGCCGCGGCGACGTTGACCGCGCTCGTCGTCTTGCCGACGCCGCCCTTCTGGTTGGCGATGCACACCGTGGTGCCGGGCGCGCGCCGACGCGGCGCGAACAGGGGCGCGTCGGCAGGTCTAGCCGCGGCGCCCGGGGCAGTGGCTGCCTGCATTTTCCATTTCTCTCAGTCGGGACCGGTCGGCCGCAATATAGCAAGGCCATCGGACGATTCCTCGGCTTCCGGCGGAGGCTCGGCGCCGACGCCGACGAACACGGCCGCGATCCCGCCGGCCTGGGTCAGCGGCCGTACTAGCCGTAGCGCGTCGCCTGGAGGGGCGAGAGCGCGCGCGACCACGAGCGCGTGGGCGCGGGCGAACCGGGCGTCCGTAGCAGCGTCCTCGGCGCGCGCGACGACGACCTCGCAGTCGAGGCCGAGGGCCCGCACCGCCTCCTCGAGGAACGCCGCGCGTCGCCGGCGTGGCTCGAACAGGCGCCAGCGGCGTTCGGGCCGCGCGATCGCCAGCGGGATGCCGGGCAGGCCGGCCCCCGACCCGACGTCGGCCGCGACGCCGTCGGGGGCCGCGTCGACCAGGCGCAACGCCCGGAGCGAGTCGGCGACGTGGCGCTCCTCGAAGCGGTCGAGGTCGCGATCGGAGACGAGGTCGAGGCGCGACGAGTGCCGGCGCACGAGAGCGGCGTAGTCGGCGAGCCGGGTCGCGAGCTCCGGAGACCGCACGAGGACACCGTAGCGCGCGTTTCACGTGAAACACCGGCTTCCCGAGCCGCCCCGGGCGCCCCGCCGTTTGGGGCTGATAGACGTGACTCACCTGCTAAGCGTCTAGTACGCCTCGTCGCAGTCCCGAACCTCGACTTCGCGGACCCGGAACGCCCCTTCGTCCTCTATGCGCAGGGCGGTCCGGAACCGCTCGGTCGTCCCTGCGCGTATCGCCTTGACGGAGGAAACGATGTCCCACCCAACGGTGAGGTCGCCAGCGTCCTTCGCGACGAGGGTGCATTCGCCTCTGGCCGCTTGGCTGCCCTCGTTGCTCATGGACAGGTCGATTTCGATAGTGGCGCGGTCGAGTGGGCGGAACCGCCTCACCGATCCCGAGAACGGCACGTCGTTGTCGCCGCCGCCGCAAGACGCGAGCAGAAGCGCGCCGAGGAAGGTGGCGATGCGGACGCGTGCTGGATCACGCGTTGCCGTCGTTGCCCTCATACGGGTCATCGTCGGACGGCTCGTCTAGCTCCTGCTTGTCGACCGCGAGCAGACGCCGGAACAGCGACTCGAACCGCTCGTAGGCGGTCGGCTGCGGTTGCTCGTCGGGCACGCGGTCAGTCTAGCGGCGGTCGATGTGCGGTACTAGCCTTCGCGTCATGGGGACGTTCGGCAAGGCGTGCAGACGGACTCGGCGCAAGACGAGGTCACTAGTGACACCGAACGTGATTTACGGCCTTGCCGCGGTCCCCTTTGCTGTCGCCATCGCAATCCTTGTTGTCGGGACCAACGAGGAAACACGGCAGGTAGTCCTCGCTGCTTTGATAGCGGGACTCGGACCTTGCGCCGTCGTCTTGCTGGGGCTGTTCGTGCAGAGCCTGATGGAGGTCCGCCGCGAGTCGGTCGAGAAGATACCCCGCCTCAAACGGCAGCCGTGCGTTGAGGAGAAGAACGGCTGGCGCATCGAAATGAAGGACGCGCCTACGGGCATCCTCCTGGGCGCCTGGATGACGGATCATGGTTTCGACTCGGATGGGCGTAGGCGCGAATGGCCGACCGATGCGAAGTGGGTCGTTGTTGACGCCGCTGGATTCCGCTACACCGCTGGAGTTGACCTTGACCCGGCGCCCTCTCCGCGGCCCTGGCCGCGACAGACGCGCAAGACTTGGCCGGGCGATTTCGGCGGCGAGTTAGAGGGAGGCCCGCACAAGGTGGCGTGGGTCGTCGAGGGAGTGAACGTCGTGTCGTGCTGTATGAGCCTCCGCATTGAGAAATCTAGCCTTCGGCCTTTGCCGTGAGCGCCTTGTACGTCAGTCGTCGCCCCTCCACGCGCCCCAACACGGTGGCGACTCGGCCGAGGTCGTCGTCGTGACGCGCGTTGTAGCGGAACACCTGCTCGTCCAGGTAGCGATGAAGGTGGAACGGCTCGACCGAGATGTACGTCCCGTGCAGGCCACGCTTGAGCAGCGACCAGAAGTTCTCCAGGCCGTTCGTGTGCACCTTGCCGTCGACGTAGCGTTCGGCGTGGTCGACGACCTGATGGTCGTAGTCCGCGCGCAGGCCGGAGTAGCCGCCGTGCGAGTCGGAGTAGACGCGCGACCCCTTGGCGACGCGGTCGCGAAGCTCGAACCCGAGCACCGCCTTGCTCACGTCCGGGATCACCGCGGCCTGCACGGTGCCCGCGCGCTGGAGGACGCCGAACACCGGCGTCTTGTCGACCTGTCCGCCCGTGCGCGCCTCGCCACGACGGAGCGCGGCGCGCTTGGACTTGTGCATGTTGCGCGCCTTGCCGCCGATGAACGTCTCGTCAACCTCGACTTCCCCCGCGACCCGCTCGAACGATCCCGAGCGCATCGCGAGCCGGATGCGGTGGAGCATGAACCAGGCGGTCTTCTGGCACACGCCGAGCGAGCGCCCAAGCTCATGGCTCGACACACCGTTCTTGCAGTTGGCGACGAGCCAGACGGCAGGCCCCCACTTGTCGAGGCCGATCTTGGAGTCCTCAAAGATCGTGCCGACCTTGACGGAGAACTGACGCTTGCACGCCTTGCACTTCCACAAGCGGCGGGTGGTCAGGTACGAGTGCTCGCGGTGGCCGCATGAGGGGCACACCGGGCCGTCGGGCCACCGGAGCTTCGCCACGAACGCCGTCGCACCGTCGAGGTCCGAGAAGTAGCGGACCGCCTCTAGCAGCGTCGTCGGCGGAGGGGTGTTTTTGCTGGTCACAGCACCAATCTAGCGACGGGGTGTGACGATTTTGGTGAGTCACGTCTATCAGCCCCCGCCGTTTCACGTGAAACGCGCGGTCGCCGTCGGCGCCGAGCCGCTAGAACGCCGCGAACTCCGCATGAAGGGGACGTGTTGCTGCGCCGACGCGCCTATGGGGCGCCTCAGGACGCGCGGACGACGACCTTGCGGTTCGGCTCCTCGCCCTCGCTGAAGCTCGTCGCGCCGTCGACCGTCGCGACGGCGTCGTGCACGATCTTGCGCTCGTAGGCGTTCATCGGCTCGAGCTCGATCTCCGTGCCGCGCGACTTCGCCCTCTCCGCCATCGCCCGGGCGTACTCCGCGAGCGATTCGCGCCGGCGCGCCCGGTAGCCCTCGACGTCGACCAGCAGGCGGACGCGCGTCCGCACCCGGCGCTGCACCGCGGTGCGGGCGACCTCCTGGAGCGCGTCGAGCGTCTGACCCCTGCGGCCGATCAGCACACCCAACCCGTCGCCGGAGACGTCGACGTGCGCGGTCTCGCCCTCGACCCGCGTCGCTACGCCCGCGTCGACGCCCATCGCGGCGAGAAGCCCGCCGACGAACTCCGCCGCGACCTCGGCGACCTCGGCCGGGGGCGCCGGCGCGACGTCGTCGCGGCTCTCGCTCCGGGCGTCGTCCCCGCCAACGTCGTGGGCGTCGTCCCCGCCGCCCTGCCCGGCGTCGACCGCCGCCTCCGTGGTCACGTCGAACTCCTCCCGCGGATCGGTCATCGCTTCTTCTTCTTCTTCGTGGCGGGCGCCGGCTTCGCGCCCGACGGTCGTCCGTTGCCGGCCGCCGGCTTCCCGGCCCGAGGGGCGTCCTTGCCGGACCCCTTGCCGGCCGCCTTGGCGGGCTTGCCGTCGCCGCGGCCCTTGTCCTTCGCCGGCGCGTCCGCGGACTTCGTCTCGCCGGCCGTCGGGAGGGGCGGCGCGACGCGGAACATGATGCGCTGCTGCCCGATCGTCCACACGTTCGTGGTCAGCCAGTACAGGATCACGCCGGTCGGAAAGCCCCACGAGAAGAACATCAGCAGCGCCGGCATGATCCGGCCGACCATCTGCATCTGTTGCGTCTGCGCGTCGGCCCCCGGCCCCCGCTGCACCTGCATCTGTCGCTGTTGGTAGAAAGTGGTAAGGCCGAGCAGCACGATCAGCAGCAGGTACGGCAACAGCGCCACGAACCCGCCGCCGCACGACGCGCCGGCGCTCTCCTGCCCGCTGTAGACCCACGTCGGCGAGCAGTCGAGGCGCAAGCCGAAGAAGCGGTGGACGGCGAGCGCGTGGTCCTGCAGGTCGCGGGCGAGCTGCGACGTGCCCTCGAGGTACTTGAGCGGTGACTGGATCACGTAGAAGAGGCCGATGAAGACCGGCATCTGGAGCAACAACGGGAGGCAGCCGCCGAACGGGCTCACGTTGTGCTCCCGGTACAGGGCCATCATCTCCTCGTTCAGCTTCTGGCGATCGCCCTTGTACTTGGCCTGTATGCGCTTGACCTCGGGCTGCAGCCGCTGCATCTCCCGCATCGAGCGCGTCTGCTTGATCGACAACGGCAGGATGAGCAGCCGCACGACGACGGTGAGCAGGATGATCGCGAGGCCGAGACTCGGCACGACCGCGTACAGCGCGCCGAGCGCCTGGGCAAAGTACTCGAAGTAACGGACCTCCACTACGACGGCCCCCGTGACGTCGCGCACGCGCCGGACGCCGGCCCCTGCGGCCGCGCCGGCGGGACGTGGTCGACGCCGGCCCCGCCCCACGGATGGCACCGGCCGATCCGCCGGAGCGCGAGCAGCGTCCCGCGCCCGGCGCCGTGGCGTGCGACCGCCTCCAGCGCGTACGCCGAGCACGTCGGGTGAAAGCGACACCGAGGCGCGAGCAGCGGGCTGACCCACCGCCGGTACGCTCGCAGCAGAGCGGTCAAGACCGTGGCTGCGGGACTCATCGCGCCCCTCGCACGGCCTCGGAAACGCCGGTGCAGAGCTCGCTCTTCAGGCGCTCGTAGGGCATCCGCGCGAGGCAGCGGTCGCCCCGCACGAGGACGTCGACGGGCCCGAAGCGCTCGGCGCAATCCCCGAACGCCGCTCGGACGCGGCGCCGGGCCCGGTTGCGCTCCACGGCCGTGCGCGTGCGCACCGCGATGCCGAGTCGCGCCGACCCGACGCCGTCGGCACGAGGCGCGGCGAGGATCGTCATTCCCGACCGCCGGACCCGCCGGCCCTGCGCCACGACGCGCGCGAATGCGGCGCGACCCGAGATCGACTCAGTCCGCATGGGGTCGCGTGCGCCGTCCGTCAGGCCGACAGCCGGGCGCGGCCCTTGGCACGCCGGGCCTTGAGGATCGCGCGGCCCGCGCGCGTCTTCATGCGGGCGCGAAACCCGTGCCTGCGCTTGCGGCGCCGGTTGTGGGGTTGGAACGTACGCTTGGTCACTGGAAACCACCTGAACGTCTCCCCCGCAGACTTCGCGCTCTGCGTGGTCGCGAAATCATCGGGGCTCCTGAGGATGCCGGCGCAGTATAGACGACGCGCGTTTTTCCTCGTCAAACGCCATCTTCACCCCGGCCGTGCCGATCTGCACGGATACTGCTTGACGGCCTGTGGACGCCGCGTACGATTACCCCCGTCCCGGAACTCGGAACCACGAGCACGGGTACGGACGGCACTTCCCCCCGGATCCACCGGCTACGACACGGCTGCTCCGCGCGCACGCCTTGTCCACACTTGTGGATAAAGCTGTTGGTCGAGCGGCCGTGCCCGGCCCGACCGTCCCCGCGTCGCCGCCCGTCGAGGCGCATCCGGGACCTCCGGCGTCCAATGCAGCCCGGGCTGTGGATAAGCCCGAACTCACGCAAGGGGGAGAGGCCGTGCACATCTCCACCGGGGTCGAGCCCGCATCGCCTTCGAGCGTTGCGGTGGCTCACGCCGGCGGCGCCCAGCCGCCGCCCGCCGACACGATCTGGACCGACGCCGCGGTCGTGCTGCGCGACCGCCTGTCCGAGGGCAACTTCTCGGCCTGGTTCGGGCGGGCCCGCGCCGTCGGCCTGTCCGGGGACACCTTCATGCTCGAGGTGCCGAACCCGTTCACGAAGGAGTGGATCGAGAGCCGCTACATCCAGCAGCTCGTGGACGCGCTGTCGCAGAGCGCGGACCGGCCACTGCAGGTGTCGCTCATCGCCGGCGACGGCCGTCACGACGACGTCCACGAGCCGCTCCCCGACGTCGCCGCCGACGCCGACCCCGTGCCGGAGACGCCGGAGTCGACGCCGGAGCGCACCTACTTCCTTCCGAAGTACACCTTCGACTCGTTCGTCATCGGCTCGTCGAACCGGTTCGCCCACGCCGCCGCGCTCGCCATCGCGGAGGCCCCCGCGCAGGCCTACAACCCGCTGTTCGTCTACGGCGGCGCCGGGCTCGGCAAGACCCACCTGCTCCACGCCATCGGGCACTACGTCCAACGGTGCCACTCGCGCCTGCTCGTGCGCTACGTCTCGACCGAGCAGTTCATGAACGACTTCATCGCCGCGCTCCAACGCCGCACGATCCCGGCGTTCCACTCCCGCTACCGCGCCGCCGACCTCCTGCTGGTCGACGACATCCAGTTCCTCGAGGGCAAGGAGCGCACGCAGGAGGAGTTCTTCCACACCTTCAACGCGCTCCACCCGACGAGCCAGATCGTCATCACGTCGGACCGGCCCCCGAAGAAGATCCCGACCCTCGAGGAGCGTCTGCGCACGCGCTTCGAGTGGGGGCTCATCACCGACATCCAGCCGCCCGATCTCGAGACGCGCCTCGCGATCCTGCGCAAGAAGTCCGAGACCGAGCGCCTCGTCGTGCCGCCGGACGTCCTGTCGTTCATCGCGAGCCGCATCCAGACGAACATCCGCGAGCTGGAGGGCGCGCTCATACGCGTCGCGGCATACGCGTCGCTCACACGCTCCGAGGTCACGCTCGAGCTCGCGCAGGGTGTGCTCCAGTCGCTCCTGCCCGACGCGAGCGAGGCACGCGTCACGGCCGACCTCGTGATCTCGGTCGCGGCCGACTACTTCGACGTCACGCCCGACGAAATCCGCAGCCCCGACCGGTCCCGCCCCCTCGTCACCGCACGTCAGATGGCCATGTACCTCTGCCGCGAGCTCACCGACCTGTCCCTGCCTCGCATCGGCGAGCGGTTCGGGGGCCGCGACCACTCGACCGTCATCTACGCGGCCAACAAGGTGCGCAACCTGCTGCGCGAGCGCCAAAGCTGCTACGAGCAGGTGCAGGAGCTCACCGCCCGCATCCGCCAACAGGCCGCCCGTGGATAAGCGCCCGGGAGCGGCGCGACCGGTGGACAACCGCCCGACGACACGCCCGTCGCGTCCGCGCGCCCGCGGCGGCTCACAATGCGACGGCGCCGTCGCCCACAGGGCTGCGCCGGCCCCGACCTGCGGCGACACCCGATATCACCAGCTTCCACAGGCCCTACGAGTACGTCTACGAAAGAGATACATCGATACGAATCGAAGCCCGGCAATCCTCGTTGTTGTCTCACCGCCGCTCTAGCATCGAACGGCGGCAACCGCTTCCGATCGGAGGAGCAACATGAAGTTCCGTTGCGAGCGCGACGACCTGCTCGACGCGGTGCAGTTCGCGTCGAGGGCGATATCGAACCGGGCGACGCTGCCGGTGCTGTCGGGGCTCCGGCTCGAGGCGAAGGACGACGGCGAGATCGTCGTCGCGGCGACGGACCTGGAGCTCACGATGCAGACCGCCCTGCGCGCCGGCGTCGACGAGCCCGGTCGTGCGATCGTCCCCGGCCGCCTGTTCGGCGAGATGATCCGGAGCCTCGGATCGGGGGCCGTGAGCCTCGCCGGCGGCGACGGCGAGATCGAGATCGGCTCGGGCCGGGGCCAGTTCCGCGTCAAGGCGCTCGCGTCGGAGGACTACCCGGCCCTGCCGATCGACGAGCGCGCCGAGGCCGCGGACACGTTCGGCATCGACATCGACGGCCCGCGCCTCGCGGTCGCGCTGTCGCAGGTGATCCGTAGCGCGTCGCCCGACGAGAGTCGTCAGATCCTCACGGGCGTCCTGTGGGAGATGGAGTCGGGCGCGTTGACGCTCGCGGCGACCGACTCGTACCGCCTCGCGGTGCGCCACCTCGACGTGTCGGGCGGACCGGCCGAGACGCGCAAGGTCGTGCTCCCGGCGCGCGCCCTCGGAGAGCTCGCGCGTGCGCTCCAGGGCGTGGACGGAGCCGTGAAGGCCGCGGTGAGCGAGAACCTGATGTCGTTCGCCATCCCGGGCCGCGACGGGGCGCAGTCGGTCATCGGATCGCGCTTCATCGAGGGCGAGTTCCCGAACTACCGTCAGCTCGTGCCGTCCGGTTACGGCAACCGGCTCACGGTCGCGCGCGAGGCGCTGCTCGAGGTGACGCGGCGCGTCGGCCTGCTGGCGCAGAACAACCTCCCCGTCAAGCTGCGCCTCGACGCGGAGCTCGAGGTGTCGGCGCACACCCCCGACGTCGGCGAGGGCCAGGAGGTGGTCGACGCGGAGTACGAGGGCGAGCCGCTCGTGATCGCGTTCAACCCCGCGTTCCTCAACGACGGCGTCTCCGCGATCGCGTCCGAGCACGTCGTGCTCGAGGCGGGCGACGGGCTGAAGCCGGCGATCGTGCGCGGGCAGGACGACGACGGCTTCACCTACCTGTTGATGCCGGTCCGGCTGTCGTAGGGGATTGCGCGTCGAAGAGCTCGCGCTCGAGGATTTTCGCAACTACGGCACCGAGCGCGTGTCCTTCGCGTCGGGACTCAACCTCGTGATCGGGCGTAACGCGCAGGGCAAGACGAACCTCCTCGAGGCCGTGTACTGCCTGTCGGGGTTCGGGTCGCCGCGAAGCCCCGACGCGACCGTCGTGGCACGGGGAGCCGACGCGGCGCGGCTGCACGCGGTCGTCGCGCGCGGCGAGCGCCGGACGCGCGTCGACCTCGAGCTGCGACCCGGGCGCGGCACTCGCGCCCTCGTCAACGGGACGCCCGTGCCCGGGGCGCGCGCCCTCGGCGCGGTCGTGACGACCGTCTTCTTCGGGCCCGACGAGCTGTCGCTCGTCAAGGGGTCGCCCGACGGGCGACGCCGCTTCCTCGACGAGCTCACCGTCAAGCTGCGTCCGGCGCGCGACGCGCTGCGGCGCGAGTGGGAGCGCGTCCTCAAGCAGCGCAACGCGTTGCTGAAGTCGGCGCCGCGCGCCGGGTCCGCCGCCGTGGCGCGCACGCTCGACGTGTGGGACGAGAGCTTGTGCCGCGCCGGGGCGGCTCTCGCCGCGGCGCGCCTGGAGGCGCTGGGCCGGCTGCTCCCGCACGCCGTCGAGCGGTACCGGGCCCTCGCCGGCGCCGGGGCGCTGGAGCTCGAGTACGCGAGCGCGTGGATCGACGACGACACGCGGCGCGCCGCGGTCGAGGCGCCGGGATCGGTCGACGTCGAGACGTTGCGGACCGCGCTCGCGCGCCGCGTCGAGGAGGTGCGCGACCGCGAGATCGAGCGCGGCGCGTCGCTCGTGGGGCCGCAACGGGACGACGTCGTGGTGCGGCTCACGTCGGCGGACGAGTCGGCGGCGCTCGACGCGCGCGCGTTCGCGTCGCAGGGCGAACAGCGCACCGCCGCGCTCGCGCTCAAGCTCGGCGAGCACGACCTGCTGACCGACGCGCTGGTCGAGCAGCCCGTGCTGCTGCTCGACGACGTCTTCTCGGAGCTCGATCCCGGCCGGCGCGCGTGGCTCGCCGACGCGGTCCGAACGATGGGTCAGACGTTGCTGTCGTCGGCCGACCCCGCGGCCGTAGGCGAGGCGCGCCCCGAGCGGGTCGTGACGATCGCCGGGGGCCGGGCCGAGATCGGACCCGAGCCGGCGTGAGCCGCGGCCGCGACTCGTACGACGACCCCGTCCGCCTGCGCGACGCGCTGGGCGGCGCCACGGCGCGCTTCGGGCTGCGCGACCCGGTTGCGACGGGCCGGCTGTGGGCGGCGTGGCGAGACGTCGTCGGCCCCGAGATCGCGCGGCGCGCCGAGCCGACGTCGCTGCGCGACGGCGTCTTGCGCGTGCGCGCCGAGTCGCCGGCGTGGGCGACCGAGATCGGCTATCTCGCCGACGAGATCCGCCGGCGCGCCGACGAGGTCGTCGGGCGCGGGACGGTCGTGGAGGTGCGCGTGTGGACGGGCCCGCCGCCCGACGCCGCGGCGAGCGGGCCCTCGGACCCCGGCGCGGCGCGTGCGCCGGACCGGGCCGCGCCGGGGCGCGGCACTCGCGCCGACGAGCCTCCGGCGGGCGCCGGCGACGAGCCGTCCGCGCCCGAGCCGCGCGCTCCGGAGGAGGCGCTCCGGAGGGCGCACGAGGCATGGGCGCGCGCCCGGGCGCGCCGGCGGTGAAAGCCACACCTCGGGGCACCGCGCGCACGCGCGAACGGCGTTCGCAACGTGGCGCGGAGCATAGGCTAATTCACCCAAAGTCGCAGGTAATTGCTATAATTCAGCGGTGATTCCAGCGCCCTTCGCAGGCGTCCGGCGCGCCCGGACGCCGGGCTTCGGGCCCACGAACTACGCCGCGTCCATCGGCGCGCGGCGCCGTCGCGTGAGGAGTTGATCAGCTCGGCAAAGCAGACCGCGCCCGCCACGAAGACGCGTCCGCGCGCCAGCTACACGGCGCAGGACATCACCGTCCTCAAGGGGCTCGAGCCGGTTCGCCAGCGGCCGGGGATGTACATCGGCTCCACCGGCATCCGTGGGCTGCACCATCTCGTCTACGAGGTCGTCGACAACGCGGTCGACGAGGCGATGGCCGGCTTCTGCGACCGGATCGTCGTGGAGCTCCTCGCCGACGGCGGCTGTCGCGTGTCCGACGACGGGCGGGGCATCCCCGTCGGCGTCATCAAGGGCGAGGGCAAGCCCGCGGTCGAGGTCGTGCTCACGACGCTGCACGCCGGCGGCAAGTTCGGGGGCAAGGGCTACCAGGTGTCCGGCGGCCTCCACGGGGTCGGCGTCTCGGTCGTCAACGCGCTGTCCGAGCGCCTCGAGATCGAGGTCGCGCGCGACGGCAAGCTGCACCGCCAGAGCTACGAGCGCGGGCGCCCGACGACCAAGCTCGAGGCGGTCAAGCCGTCGAAGCGCACCGGGACGTCCGTGGCGTTCTGGCCCGACCACGAGATATTCACCGAGGAGCGCGACTTCCGCTTCGACACGCTCGCGCAGCGGCTGCGCGAGATGGCGTTCCTCAACCGGGGGCTGGAGATCCGCCTCGTCGACCGCCGCGTCGAGCCCGAGGTCGTCGAGAGCTTCCGCTACACCGGCGGCATCGTCGACTTCGTCAAGCACCTCAACGCCGGGCGAGAACCCGTGCACAAGCGCGTCGTGTACTTCGAGTCGAAGGCCGACACGCACGAGCTCGAGGTCGCGATGCAGTGGTCGTCGTCGTTCAACGAGTCCGTGTTCACCTTCGCCAACAACATCAACACGCACGAGGGCGGCATGCACGAGGAGGGCTTCCGCCGCTCGCTGACGCGCGTGGTGACGTCGTACGCGCGTTCCAAGAGCCTCCTCAAGGACAAGGACGACGGCCTCGCCGGCGAGGACTGTCGCGAGGGGCTAACCGCGATCGTGTCCGTCAAGTTGCGCGACCCGCAGTTCGAGGGCCAGACGAAGACCAAGCTCGGCAACACCGAGATCCGCTCGTTCGTCGAGCGCGAGATGAACGAGAAGTTCGCCGCGTTCATGGAGGAGCATCCCTCCGACGCGCGCGCGATCTGCAACAAGGCAATATCGGCGCAGCGCGCCCGCCTGGAGGCGCGCAAGGCGCGCGACCTCGTCCGGCGGAAGTCGCTGCTCGAGTCGAGCGCGCTGCCTGGCAAGCTCGCCGACTGCCAGTCGAACGAGCCCGCGCGCTCCGAGCTGTTCATCGTCGAGGGCGACTCAGCCGGCGGCAGCGCCAAGCAGGCGCGCCAGCGCGAGTTCCAGGCGATCCTTCCGCTGCGGGGCAAGATCCTCAACGTCGAGCGCGCACGGCTCGCGAAGATCCTCGAGAACAAGGAGATCCAGGCGATCATCACGGCGGTCGGAACGGGCATCGGCGACGAGTTCGACATCGACAAGTGCCGCTATCACAAGATCGTCGCGATGGCCGACGCCGACGTCGACGGCGCGCACATCAAGACCCTGCTGCTGACGCTGTTGTTCCGCCACATGCGCGGGCTCATCGAGGCGGGCTACGTCTTCGTCGCCCAACCCCCGCTCTACCGCGTCAAGCACAAGGGCAAGGTCCACTACTTCATGAACGACGAGGAGCTCGACGCGTACCGCGCCGCCAACCCCGGCGCGCGCATCGAGTCACAGCGTTTCAAGGGACTCGGTGAGATGAACCCGACCGAGCTGTGGGAGACCACGCTCGATCCCGACAACCGCACGCTGCTGCGCGTCACGATGGAGGACGCGACCGCGGCGGCGCAACTCTTCGATCACCTGATGGGAGACGACGTCGAGCAGCGCAAGACGTTCATACAGCACAACGCCAAGGACGTCCGCTTCCTCGACATCTAGGTAGGGGCGATGGCGAACAGACCACCACGGCAAGAACCGCTACCGGCCGACGACGGCAACGGCTCCGCGGGCGTGACCGACATCACGATCGAGGAAGAGGTCCAGTATTCGTTCCTCGAGTACGCGATGTCCGTCATCGTGTCGCGCGCGCTTCCCGACGTGCGCGACGGTCTCAAGCCGGTCCACCGCCGCATCCTGTTCGCGGCGCTCGAGGCCGGATTGCGCCCGGAGCGCCAGCACCGCAAGTGCGCCGCCCTCGTGGGCGACGTCATGAAGAAGTACCACCCGCACGGCGACCAGGCGATCTACGACGCGCTCGCGCGCCTCGCGCAGGAGTTCTCGACGCGCTACCCGCTCATCGACGGCCAGGGCAACTTCGGGTCGATCGACGGCGACGCCCCCGCGGCGATGCGCTACACCGAGTCGCGGCTGTCGCAGCTCGCCATGGAGATGCTCAACGGCATCGACGAGGAGACCGTCGACTTCGTCCCGAACTACGACGGGTTCGAGGTCGAGCCGCTCGTGCTGCCGGCGCGCTTCCCCAACCTGCTCGTGAACGGGTCGAGCGGCATCGCGGTCGGCATGGCGACCAACGTCCCGCCGCACAACCTCGGCGAGGTCGTCGACGCGGTCGTCGAGGTCCTCGAGAACCCGGAGCTGTCGAGCGACCACGAGAAGCTGCTGCGTGCGTGCATGAAGCACGTCAAGGGCCCCGACTTCCCGACCGGCGGCCTCGTCCTCGGGCGCCAGGGGATCGTCGACGCCTACACGACCGGACGCGGCTCGATCAAGATGCGCGCGGTGTGCGAGGTCGAGGAGGGCCCGAAGGGCAACCCGCGCATCGTCGTGACCGAGCTTCCGTACCAGGTCAACAAGGCGCGTCTCGCCGCGAAGATCGCCGAGCTCGTCAACGCCAAGGAGAACCGGCTCGAGGGCATCGCAGACCTGCGCGACGAGTCGTCGCGCGACGGCATGCGTCTCGTGATCGACCTCAAGCGTAACGCGGTCCCCCAGGTCGTGCTCAACACGCTCTACAAGCGCACGCAGCTGCAGGACAACTTCGGCGTCAACGTGGTCGCGCTCGTCGACGGAGTACCGCGCACGCTCGACCTCGCCCACGCCATCGAGGGGTACGTCACGCATCAGATCGACGTCATCGTGCGGCGCACGCGCTTTCGTCTGCGCAAGGCGCAGGAGCGTGCCCACATCCTCGAGGGCCTCATCGTCGCGCTCGACCACCTCGACGAGGTCATCGCGCTCATCCGCGCCGCGGCCGACGCCGAGGAAGCGCGCAACGGTCTCATCGCACGCTTCGGGCTCAGCGAGGTCCAGGCCCAGCACATCCTCGACATGCCGCTGCGCCGGTTGACCGCGCTCGAGCAGGACAAGATCCGAGCCGAGCACGAGGAGCTCCAGCGGACGATCGCCGAGCTGCTCGGCATCCTCGCCGACCCCGCCAAAGTGCGCGCGATCATCGCCGACGAGCTGCGCGAGATCAGGCGCAAGTTCGCCGACGAGCGGCGCACGCGCCTCGTCCCCGACGAGGGCGAGTTCGACATCGAGGACCTGATCGCCGACGAGGACCTCGTCGTGCTGGTGTCGCGCGACGGCTACGTGAAGTCGGTCCCGCTCGACACGTATCGCCGGCAGGGGCGCGGGGGCCGCGGCGTGCGCGGCGCCAACCTCAAGGAAGGCGACATCGTCGAGCACCTCATCACGACGACCGCCCACTCGTACCTGCTGCTCTTCTCGACCAGCGGGCGCGTCTACCGCCTCAAGGCCCACGAGATCCCCAAGCGCGACCGGACCGCGCGCGGCACCGCGGTGGTCAACGTCGTCTCGATGCGGTCCGAGGACCGCGTCGCCGCGGTCATCGACACGCGCGACTACGAGACGAACCGCTACCTGCTGATCGCGACCAAGCGCGGCATGGTGAAGAAGACGGCGTTCCAGGAGTACGACTCGTCGCGGCGCGAGGGGATCATCGCCGTCAACCTCAAGGACGGCGACGAGGTCGTGCGCGTGCGGCCGACGTCGGGCAACCACGACGTGCTGCTCATCACGCGCAAGGGCAAGGCGATCCGCTTCCCCGAGCGCGCCGTCCGGCCCATGGGCCGTGCCGCGACCGGCGTGATCGGCATCCGGCTCGACGACGACGACGAGGTCGTCGCGTGCGACGTGGTCGACGACGACACCGGCGAGCTTCTCGTCGTCATGCAGGGCGGCTACGGCAAGCGCACGAAGCTGTCGCAGTTCCCGCGCAAGGGCCGCGGCGGCAAGGGTGTCATCGCGGCGAAGCTGACGCGCGTGCGGGGGCCGATCGTCGGCGCGAACGTCGTGCGGCAGGGCGACGAGGTGTTCCTGATCTCGGGCGACGGCGTGGTCATCCGCATGGCGGTCGCCGGCATCTCGCGCCAGGGCCGCCCTGCCACCGGCGTGCGCCTGATGAGCCTGTCCGAGGGCGCCGTGGTGTCGTCGGTCGCTCCCGTCGTCGGCGAGAACGGCGACGACGCCCAGGGCCGGCTCGCGTGACGCGCCGCGCGCGCGAACAGAACCTCGGACGCCTCTGCAGCGTCTTCTTCGACGAGCACGGACGTACGTCGACCCGGCATCGTGGCTGTGGGCGGGTTACCGTACGCGTCGAGCGGTCGAGTAAGACGGGGTGGAGCGGCGCCGTAGCGGAGCGCCGCCCCACGCGCGCACCCACGTCGTGTCCCCGAGCGGAGGCGTAGCCGTTGTCCCCTAGGGAAGAGGGCCCGAACACCTGGCGGCCGGAGCCGCAGGTGCCGTCGGCGTCGGGCGGTCACATGTCCCCCGACGTGCAGCCGGCGGGCGCCCTGTTCGACCCGTTCACCGCCCCGCTGCCGTCGGAGCGGGCGCGCGAGCGCGGGGGCCGCGGCGAGACCGGAGAGAGGGCGCGGACGCGTCCCGAGCGCGGGGCACGTCCGCGCTCCGACACGACCGCGGAGCTCGCCGGCGTCGACGCGCCGGCCGACGCGCCCGCGCGCAGGTCGGTGCTCGACGACGTCGGCCGTCCCGGCGGCCGTCACAGCCGGCGCGGGCCCAAGACCCGCCCCGCGCTGCGCCGCGTCAAGCGCACGCTCAAGCGCGTCGACCCGCTCAGCGTGCTGAAGCTGTCGCTGTTCTATTACGCGTTCGCCCTCGTCGTGTGGCTGCTGCTCGTCGCGGTGGCGTTCTGGGCGATCCAGTCGACCGGCATCTTCGAGCAGATCGAGCGCCTGAGCGAGGCGTTCGCCGCGGAGATCCAGCTCGACATCACGTTGGGCCTGGTCGAGAAGTGGGCGTTTCTGATCGGGCTCACGTTCATGGTCGTGGGCTCGCTCGTCAACGCGTTCCTCGCGTTCCTGTACAACATCGCGGCCGACATCGTGGGCGGCCTCGAGCTCACCTTCGTCGAGCGCGACCTCGGTTCCTGACGCTGGCCGCCGGCGCTCAGACCGGTTGCGGCTCCAGCCGCGCGATCCGCACGCCCCGGCCCCCGAGCGCGGCGACCAGCTCGTCGAGGTCGAGCGCTTCGTGCGCGGCGCGCACGCCGGCCGGCGCCACACGGCCCGAGCCGAGCGCGAGCGTGGCGTGCACGAGCGGGAGCGCGGCGAGGTTCGACAGCCGGTCGACGACGCCCAGCGACACCGTCTCGCGGTGACCTCCGGCGCGTCCGCCCACGTCCACGCGCGCCGCGCTCCACGACGCGCCGCGCGGCGGGACGGCCGCCGCCGCGGGGCCGATCGCGCGCGCCACGCGCAGCCACGCGCGCCTGCGGCGCTCGCCGCGCCCGAGACGGGCCGCCGCCGACGCCCGCAGCGCATCCATCGCGACGCGCTCGGTGAGGCCCAGCCGCATCGCCGCGGGCGCGCCGGCGACCGGACCCCGCGGCCCGCGCGCCGGCACGGTCTCGACCCATCCGACCGGCTCGGGGAAGTAGACGAGCGCGGGCGTGCGTCCGCCCCCATCGTCGACGTCGCGATCGACCGCGTGCAGGAGCGCGAGCGCGCTCGCGCGGCCGCGCGCGTCGGCGATCGATCGAGCGACCGCGACGTCGACGCGCTCGACGTGCTCGAGCGCGCGGGCCGCCAGGACCGCCATGACCTCCACGAGCCCGGGGCTCAATCCGCATCCCGTGAGCGCCGCCGCACCGGCCGGCGCGTCGGGCGCGTCGGAGTCGTAGTCGCCCAGCGAGGCGTACGGGACGCCCGCGCGCGCGGCCCCCGTCAGCGCGCCGGCGTCGACGTCGTAGGCGGGCCCCGCGCACGACGCGACGACGTCGCACCCGTCGGCGTGCCGGTGCACCGCGGCGGGGTCGCGCGCGTCGAACGCGGCGCCGGTCACGCTGCCGTCGGGGCGCGCGAGCAGCCGCGCGACGCGGCCCGTCTCGGCCGCGCCCCGACCCGCGACGACGAGGCGCGTCACCTCGTCGGAGCGCGCCAGCTCCGCCGCGGCGCGCCGGCCGATCGTGCCGGTCGCGCCGAGCAGCAGGACGTTCACGGCCGCCCGAGGTCGCGCGGGTCGACCTCGCGCCAGCGCCCCTCGGGAGGCGGGACCTTCGAGTGGGCGACGACGCGCCCCCACCACACGCCCGCCAGCGCGGCCGCCGCGAGTCCCGCCAACCGGAGCAATCTGGCTAGCATCCGGCCACTATAGGGTTTCGCCCGCACGCGACCGCCGCGGCCGTCACGAGGAGAGCTGCCCATGGCCGGCGTCATGATCTCGCTCACGGACGTCTCCAAGACCTTCGGCGACGGCGCGCGCCCCGCGGTCTCGGAGCTGTCGATGGACGTGCACGCGGGCGAGACCGTAGTGCTCGTCGGGCCGTCGGGATGCGGCAAGACGACGACGATGAAGATGATCAACCGGCTCGTCGAGCCGACGTCGGGCACGATCGAGGTCGAGGGCCGCGACGTCACGCGCCAGGACCCGGTCGAGCTGCGACGGCGCATCGGCTACGTCATTCAGAGCATCGGGCTGCTGCCGCACCGCACGATCGCGCAGAACGTCGCGACGGTCCCGAGGCTCCTCGGATGGGACGACCGCCGCGTCGCGGCGCGCGTCGACGAGCTCATGGACGTCTTCGAGCTCGACCGCGACGTGCTCGGGCGCTACCCCGCGGAGCTGTCGGGCGGGCAGCGCCAGCGCGTCGGCGTCGCGCGCGCGCTCGCCGCCGATCCGCCGGTCATGCTCATGGACGAGCCGTTCGGCGCCGTCGACCCGATCGTGCGCGAGCGCCTCCAGGATCAGTTCCTCGACATCCAGCGCCGGCTCGAGAAGACGATCGTGTTCGTCACGCACGACGTCGACGAGGCGATCAAGATGGCGGACCGCATCGCGATCCTCAACGTCGGCGGCGTGCTCGAGCAGCTCGCGCCGCCCGAGGAGATCCTGCGCGCGCCGGCCAACGAGTTCGTCGAGCGCTTCGTCGGCAGCGAGCGAGGCCTCAAGCGACTCGCGTTGATCCGCGTGTCCGACGTCGGAACCGAGGATGGACCCGTCGTGGGGCCCGGCGCGACGCCCGCCGACGCGCGCGCCGAGATGCGCAGATGCGGGCTCGACTGGGCCAGCGTCGTCGACGACGGCGCGCTGCTCGGGTGGGTCGACGAGCGCATGCTCGAGGGATGCGCGCGCGTCGGCGACGCGGCGCCGCGCCGCTTCGGCGCACACGTGACCGCCGACAGCACGCTGCGGCAGGCGCTCGACTCCGTCGTCACGTCGCGCACGGGCGTGGCCGTCGTCGTCGACGGCGAGCGCTACGCGGGCATCCTCACCCTCGAGCGCATCTCGCGGGAGATCGTCGCGTGATCGGGCCGTTCTTCCAGCCCGACTGGATCGTCGACAACGCGGCCGACCTCGTCACGCGCGCGTGGGAGCACGTCGTGCTCACGGCGATCGCGGTCGCGATCGGGTTCGTCGTGTCGTTCCCGCTCGGCGTGCTCGCGCACCGGCGCCGGAGGTGGTACGGGCCGATCGCGTCGGTGTCGGGCCTGCTCTACACGATCCCGAGCCTGGCCCTGTTCGCGTTCCTCGTGCCGTTCACCGGTCTGTCGATGACGACCGCCGAGATAGGGCTCGTGAGCTACACGCTGCTGATCCTCATCCGCAACGTCGTCGCGGGGCTCGACGGCGTGCCCGACGACGTGAAGGAGTCGGCGCGCGCGATGGGCTACACGGGCCGGCAGCTGCTGTGGCGCGTCGAGGTGCCGCTCGCGCTGCCGGTCGTCGTCGCGGGCGTGCGCATCGCGACCGTGACGACGATCGGGCTCGTCACGGTGACGGCCCTCGTCGGCTACGGCGGGCTCGGCTACTTCATCCTGCAGGGTCTCGACCGGTTCTTCTCGACCGCGATCGTCGTCGGCGGGATCCTCTCGGTCGTCCTCGCGGCGGTCGCCGACGCGCTGCTCCTCGTCGTCGAGCGCCGGCTCACGCCGTGGGCGCGCGCGCGTGCGGGGGGGCCGCGATGAACCTGTTCGCCGACGTCGCGCGCTGGCTGGCCGACGGCGCGAGCTGGTCGGGCAGCGACGGCATCGGCGTGCGCCTCGGCGAGCACGCGGGTCTCTCGGCGCTGTCGGTGCTCGTGGCCGCCGTCGTCGCGCTCCCGGTCGGCCTCTACATCGGCCACGCGCGCCGCGCCGAGTTCGTGACGATCACGATCGCCAACCTCGGGCGCGCCGTCCCGTCGTTCGCGGTCATCGCGCTCGCGCTGCCGATCTCGATCCAGCTCGGCCTCGGCCTCGGCTTCTGGCCGACCTTCGTCGCGCTGACGCTGCTCGCGATCCCGCCCATCGTCACGAACACGTACGTCGGGATAAAGGGCGTCGACGAGGACGCGGTCGAGGCGGCGCGCGGCATGGGCATGACGGGGCGCGAGGTGCTGCGGCAGGTGGAGATACCGCTCGCGGCCCCCGTCGTCGTCGCCGGCCTGCGAACGTCGGCGGTCCAGGTCGTCGCCACCGCGACGCTCGGCGCGCTCGTGGGATGGGGCGGGCTCGGACGGTTCATCCGCGACGGCTTCTCGCAGGGCGACGACGTCCTGATCCTCGGCGGCGCCGTGCTCGTCGCGGGCCTCGCGATCGCGACGGAGCTCGCGTTCGGCGTGCTGCAGCGCGCCGTGCGGCGCGACCGCGGCCGCGAGCGCATCGTCCCCGGCGCGGCCGACGTCGGCCAGGTCGCGGCGCGCGGCGAGCTCGTCTAGCTCGTATCGATCGCGTCGCATTAGGGTGGGGCCGTCCGCGACGAGGGGTGGGGCGCCCCCGGACGACGAGAGGAGACAGAACCCATGCGGAACCTCCGCAGGTCCGTCCTCGGGGCGGGCTCGCTCGCGCTCCTGCTGCTGCTGGGCGCGTGCGGCTCGGGTGGGGACGGCGACGGCGCCGCCGGTGGCGACGGCGGTGGCGACGGCGGCGACAAGGGCTCGATCACGGTCGGCTCCGACGCCTTCGCCGAAGCTCAGATCGTCGGCGAGATGTACGCCCAGGTGCTCGAGAACGCCGGCTACGACGTCGAGCGCCAGCTCGACGTGCGCTCGCGCGAGGTGCGCCTGCCGGCGATGGAGTCGGGCGAGATCGATGTCGCGCCCGAGTACCTCGCGAGCCTGTTGTCGGTGCTCGACCCGAACGCCGAGGCGTCGAGCGATCCCGAGGACGTCGCGCAGGAGCTCGAGCCGCTGCTCGACGAGATGAACCTCGCGGTCCTGCAGCACTCCGACGCGGTCGACACGAACGCGTTCGTCGTGACGCCCGAGACCGCGGAGGAGCACGGTCTCGAGGCGGTGAGCGATCTGCAGCCCGTCGCGGGCGACATGACGCTCGGCGGGCCGCCCGAGTGCCCCAAGCGGCCGTTCTGCATCCCCGGCCTCAAGGAGGTCTACGACATCGAGTTCGGCGACTTCACGCCGCTCGAGCTCGGTCCCGCGACCGTCGCCGCGCTCCAGGGCGGGGAGGTGGACGTCGCGCTGCTGTTCTCGACGAGCTCGGTGATATCGGCGAACGACCTCGTGCTGCTCGAGGACGACAAGGACCTCCAGGCGGCCGACAACATCACGCCGCTCGTGCACCAGGACGCGCTCGACTCCGAGCTCGAGGAGCTGCTGAACGGCGTGAGCGCGGCGCTCACGACCGAGAACATCACCGAGCTCAACGCGCGCGTCGAGATCGACCAGGAGCCGGTCGAGGACGTCGCGGCCGAGTTCCTGGAGGAGAACGGGCTGCTCGACTGACCTGCAGTGCGCGCCGCGCGTCGTGACGGCGCGCGGCGCGCGCTCGCGATCTCAGGACCCCGGCGCGCGCTCCCCTGCGTGCACGGCGACGTCGAGCCGGTTGCGCGGCGGCGCGAGCGGGCACGTCCAGCGCGGGTCGTACGCGCACGACGGGTTGTACGCGAAGTTGAAGTCGAGCACGAGACGGTCGCCGTCGTGCCCGAGATCGGCGCCTTTGACTGTGTCGAGCAGGTAGCGCCCCCCGCCGTACGTCTGCGCGCCGCTCGTCGCGTCGCGAAACGGCAGGAAGACGCCGCCGCCGTAGCCCTCGAGCCAGTACACCTCGAGCTCGAGCGCGCGTCCGCGCAGCTCGAAGCGCGCGACGCCGAAGCGCGTGAACGAGTACGACGACTCCGTGCTGGTTGCGATGTCGTAGGTGACGGGCTCCGCCGGCGCGACGTCGGCGAGGACGCGCGCCCGAGCG